>CAWCFR010000015.1:0-340032 GCA_963794725.1 uncultured Actinomycetota bacterium | reverse complement strand
GATGACCGTGACCGGGGGGCGGATGGGGGCCCCGCCCCCACCGCCCATGCCTCCGGCGGACCTGTGGCCGGTGGCGTTCCGTCGGGGGCCGCTGGGGGTGGCCGACGGGGCAGGGTGAGCGGCGGGGTCGCGGGGCGCGGGACTCCCCGGGGCGCTCAACCGCCCGCGGGGACGCCTGCGGCGAGGGGAGGGGGCCAGTCCCATCCACGAGCGCCCCGGCGGCCCCGCGCCCCGCCGGCCACCGCGGGGAGTCGGCGGCGCCCCACCGGGGGCGGTCGACGGCACTCGGGGACACCCCGGGGCGCTCAACCGCCCGCGACGACGCCTCCGGCGAGGGGCGGGGGCCAGTCCCATCCACGAGCGCCCCGGCGGCCCCCGCGTCCCCTGCCCGCTGAGGGACGGCCGGGACGCCGCCGACGACTGGTCACCACCCCCTCCCGCTGCGGGACGGCCGGGCGCCGCCGAGAACTGGTCACCCACGTCCGCGTCCCCTGCCCGCTCGGCCGACTCCTCCAGTGTCTCTCACGGTGATCTCGAACTCGGGGAAGTGGACCTCGCCGAGGCCGAGGTCGGCGCGGGGGTCCAGGACGCACTGGTCGGCCAGGGTGCGGGTGGCGGCGAGGAGGTCGGTGGCGCTCCTGGGTCCTTCGAGGCCGGCGTAGCGGCAGATCTCCTCGGCCACCTCGTGCATCTGCTTGCCGGACTTCAAGAAGCCCTCGGCGTTGCGGCGGTCGAGGTGGCGCAGGTCCATCGGCACCAGCCGGCGGGCGGCGTCGAGCACGTCGGTGGTGGGGGCGTCGAGCCGGTCGGCGAAGCGGACCGCGTTGGAGAGCACCACCGGGACCCGCACGCCGCGCAGGCCGCGGCGGGCCAGGCCGGCCATCCGGGCGGCGTGCGGGGAGCTGCCCGGACCCGACCCGGGCAGGCGGTGCGAGACCACCTCCACCACCAGGCGCTCGGGCCCGACGAGGTCCAGCCAGCGGTGCAGCACCTGTGTCGCGAGGTCGTCGCGGCGCAGGGCGGCGGCCCGGCCCAGCTCGGAGGCCGGGCCCAGCAGGACGCGGACGTCGCCGGAGGCGCCGGCGACGTGCTCGGCCACCAGGGCGGGCGTGCACACCGGCGTCCCCCGCTCGCCGGCGGCGTGGGTGGCCGAGACCAGCCGGCACACCGCCGCCCAGCCGCTGCGGCCGCTGGCCAGGAAGGTGACCCGGGGCAGCCGGGCGTCGCGGGCGGCGCCACCCCGGACGGGGGTCCGCGCTCGGGCGGGCGGGTCGGGATCTCCGGGCGGGGCTGACCGTGATCGCCGAAGCCGGCCGCCGAGAAGGCGAGGTCGACGCCGAGGATCGGACGGATGCCGGCGGCCGCGGCGGCCTTGGCGAAGCGGACCGCGCCGTAGGTGCCGTCGCGGTCGGTCAGCGCGAGGGCGTCCATCTCCTGCTCGGCGGCCCGCTCCACCAGGACGTAGGGGTGCGAGGCGCCGTACTGCAAGGAGTAGCCGGAGGCCACGTGCAGGTGCACGAAGGGGTCGGACACGGGAGGAGCCCTCGGCCTCAGGCGACGCGGATCGGGGCGTGCTCGACCAGGCCCAGCGAGCACTCCACCAGGGCGAGGAACCGGTCGGCGTCGCGGACCAGGTCGTCGGCCTCGCGCTCGCTCACCGCCCGCCGCGAGCCCGACTCCGCAGCCGCCCGCTTGGCCGCGCCGGCGGCGAAGAAGCCCGCCCACTCGGCCAGCTCGGGCGCCACCTCGGCGAGCAGCACCCAGGCGTTGCGCTGGCGGGCGCGGCGCGACGGCGGCACCGGCTGCGCCCGGGCGGCCAGCAGCGCCGCGGTCGCCCGCAGCGCGGAGACGTGGGCGTGGGCGTAGCGCTCGGGGGCGGTCGTCGAGGTGATCGCCTCGCGCAGCGACTCGGCGGCCCGCTCGAGGTAGGAGTGGGTCGCGGCCGGCAGGAAGACCGGTGCACCTGTCGTGGTCGTCATCTCGGCCCCCTCAGTCCAGTGCCCGGGCGAGCTGCCAGCTGCCCTCGGACCAGCTGAACACCAGGTCGAAGACCCCGAAGCCGGGATCCACCGGGTCGGCCGAGGACGCCGCCGTGCGGCCTCGCGCCGCGGCCACCCGCCACACCTCGCGCTCGCGCAACAGGTCCCCGTCCTGCAGCCCGTCCTGCAGGCCGTCCTGCCCCTCTCCTCGGCCCCTTCCTTGACGGCGCGACGGGTCCACCACGCCCCCGTCTCCACCCAGTGCGCGACCACCTCGCGCACCTGCCACAACCTGCCCCGCCACAGGAACTGCTCGGGATCCTCGTCTGCGCCCTTGCGCACCTCCACCGGGTCGTCGTAGCGCCGCACGATGTCTCCTTCGCCTGTCAGTGACTGCTTGTCAGTGACTGCTTGTCAGTGACTCGGTGGAGGATGGGGGTCGAGGTCACCCCCCACCGAGGCTGTGATCGAACACATGTTCGAACGACTCCAAGGTACACCTCGCCCCCGACAGGCCGTCAAGAGCAGATCCGGCGACTGTGGAGAATGCCTCCCATGACCGAAGAGACACCCGAGCACGCCTCCGTCGCCCGCTTCCGCGCCGAGCTCGAGCGCCGTGGCGGGACCGGCCGGATCGTCGTGCTCCCCGAGTCGGTGCACACCGCCCAGCTCGCCGCCGACGCCCTGGGCTGCGAGGTCGGCGCGATCGCCAACAGCCTGCTGTTCACGGTGTCGACGGAGCAGGGTGACGACGAGCCGCTCCTCCTGCTCACCAGCGGCGCCCACCGGGTCGACACCGACAAGGTCGCGGCGGAGCTCGGGATCGGTGCCCTGCGCCGCGCCAAGCCCGACTTCGTGCGCCGCCACACCGGGCAGGTGATCGGGGGCGTCTCCCCCTTCGACCACCCGGCGCCGGTGCGCACCTACCTCGACCCGTGGCTGCGCCGTCACGAGGTGGTGTGGGCCGCCGCCGGACACCCGGCGGCGGTGTTCAGCAGCACCTTCGAGGAGCTGCAGCGGATGACCGGCGCCGCCGAGCTCGACGTCGAGTGAGGCTCGACGTACGCCGCTGACCTGCGCAAATCCCTCGCGCGGGCCGGCGAAGTGCGCCTAGCCTGCGGCATGGACCTCAGCGACCCGGCCGAGCGCACGGCGTGCGCGCAGCTGCTCGGGACGATCTTCGCCGGCCGCCGCGTGGTGCACGGCCCGCGCGTCCTCGCCGCCGTCCTGAACGAGGTCCAGATGACGGCGAGCCACGGCGCCGAGGCCTCGCTGGTGCTGGCCACGATCCGCGGCGCGGGCGAGATCCCGGACGAGGCCGCGGCCCAGCGTGGTGTGGCTGCCGCACCGCGAGTTCGCGTCGGTCACCGAGGAGCTGCGCCAGGAGGACGCGCGGGTACGACGCCTGCCCGACGACGTCGCCGCCGAGCTCGATGCCTTCGACCCGGAGCGCGAGGCGCTGTGGATGGGCACGCCGTTCGTCATCGACGACGAGCCGATCCGTGGCCGCCGGGTGATCAACGGCCGCCGGGCCGCCTGGCTCGCGCTGGAGGACAAGGTCGCCGCCGAGGACGTCTGGGAGCGGGCCGGGATCCCGCACGCGCCGAGCAGGGTCGTCGCGCTCGACCCGGCCGATCCCGGTGGGCTCGAGGCCGCGAGTGCCGCGCTCGACCGCGGCGCCGGTGTCGTCTGGGCCGGCGACAACCGCGACGGCTTCAACGGCGGGGGCAACTTCGTCCGGTGGGTCACCGACGCCGCCGAGCGGGGCGGCGCGCACGCGTTCTTCGCCCCCCGGTGCGACCGCGTCCGCGTGATGCCGTTCCTCGACGGCGTCCCGTGCAGCATCCACGGCTTCGTCCTCGACGACGGCACCGCGGCCTTCCGTCCGGTCGAGATCGCGATGCTGCGCCGCGCCGAGTCCCACGAGTTCGTCTACGGCGGGCTCTCCACCTACTGGGACCCGCCGCCCGCCGACCGGGAGGCGATGCGCGACGTCGCCCGCCGCGTCGGGGAGCACCTGCGCGAGCGGGTCGGCTACCGCGGCTTCTTCGGCATCGACGGCGTGCTCACGGCCGACGGCTTCCTGCCCACCGAGCTGAACACCCGGCACTCCGCCGGCGTGGTGACGCAGTTCGGCGGCCTGGAGCCGCGCGGGCTCGCCGCCCTGATGCAGATCCGGGTCACGTCGTACCCGGACTTCCCGCTCGACGTCGACGAGGTCGAGTCGCTGGTCCCCGCGTTCGACGCCCACCGCACGGGCCGCGTGACCGGGCTCTGGGAGGGCGCGCTCGACACCACCCGCCTCGACGGCGGCGACGAGCGCCTCACCCTGGCCTACGACGGGAGCCGGTTCGCGCCGAGCGACCGGGGTGACGAGCTCGCGGTCGCGCTCAACGCCACCGGGCTGTTCGGCTACATCCGCACCTGCACGGCCCTGGAGCCCGGCCAGCGGCTCGCACCGTTGAACAAGGCGCTGATGGAGTTCCTCGACGAGCGCTACGGCACCCGCTTCGGAGCGCTCGCCACGGCGCCCGACCTGCGCCACTGAGCCCCTGCCGCACCTGGCTCTAGTGTGGCCGCCATGGCGCGCGTGGCGGTGATCGGCGGTGGGTACGGCGGGCTCGCCAGCGCCGCCAGGCTGGCCAAGCTCGGCCACGAGGTGACGCTGCTGGAGGCCGCCGACCACGTGGGCGGGGCGCTCGGCTTCGTCGAGCAGGACGGCTTCCGCTGGGACGCCGGCCCGACGCGCACGCTCCTCCCTGCGGTGCTCCGCGACCTGTTCCGCAAGTCGGGACGGCCGGTCGAGAAGGAGCTGGAGCTCGTCCCCCTCGCTCCGGTGCGCCAGCACCGCTGGGAGGACGACACCGTGCTCGACCTCCCCGGCGGGAGCCGGGGCGACCAGATCGCCGCCATCGACGCCGCCCTCGGCGCCGGGCTCGGACAGAAGTGGGCGACCTACGTCGACGCGTTCGCCGACGACTGGGAGGCGCTGCGCCGCGACTGGCTGGAACGCCCGTGGTCCCCGGACCACGCGAGCAAGCAGGCCGCGGCGCTGCTCTCGACGCGGCTGACCATGCACAAGGTGGTGCAGAAGCACTTCAAGGACGAGCGGCTGCGTGACCTGGCCACCTTCGACGCCCTGCTGGAGGGTCACGACCCGCGCAACGTGCCCGCGTGGGTGGGCATGTGGAGCTACGTCGAGCAGAACCTCGGCGCGTGGACCGTGCCGGGCGGGATGGGCGCGCTGGCCGGTGCGCTCGCCGCCCGCCTCGAGACCCGCGGCGTCACCGTGCTGACGAGCACCCCGGCCCTCGACCTGGAGATGTCGGGCGAACGGGCCGTCGGCGTGCGCACCAGCGAGGGCGTCGTCGAGGCCGACCACGTCGTCTGCGCGATCGACCCGCGACGGCTGCCCGCCCTGGCGTCGTACGTCGAGCGCACGATGCCGGCCATCCCCCCGGTGGTGTGCCACGTCGGGATCGTGGGCGAGGTGCCGCCGCTGCCCGCACGAGGTCGTGCTGCACGGCGACCCGTTGCTGGTGGTCCGCACCGGCGGCACTGCTCCGGAGGGCGCACACGCGTGGACGCTCCTGGGCCGCGGGCGCATCGCCGAGGACATCGTCACCCCCCTGCAGCGTGCGGGGATCCGGATCCGCGACCAGGTCGAGGTGCGCGTCGACCGGTCCCCCCTCGACCTGGTGCAGGAGTGGGGCGGCTCGCCGTACGGCGTGCTGTGGCAGGGGCGCAACACCGTGACGCGCCGCCTCGGCCCGCGCACCCCGGTCCCGAACGTGCTGATGGCCGGGGCCCACGCGACGCCGGGCGCCGGCCTGCCCTGCGTCGGGCTGTCCGCCTCGCTGGTCGCCCAGGAGCTGGGCCCGGCGTGAGCCGGCTCAGGCCTTGAGGGACAGCGCGGACCAGATCTCGCGCGTCGCCTTGGAGCGGTTGAGCGTGTAGAAGTGCAGGCCCGGCGCCCCGCCCTCGAGCAGGTCGTCACAGAGCTCGGTGGCGATCGCGACGCCCTCGGCGCGGACGGCGGCGGGATCGTCGCGCAGCGGCTCGATCCGGGCGAGCACCTCGTCGGGCATCTCGCGCCCGGACAGCTCGACCATCCGGCGCATCGAGCCGACGTTGAGGATCGGCATCACGCCCGGGATGATCGGGAAGTCGACGCCGACCGCCCTCGCGCGCTCGACGAGCCCGAAGTAGTCCGAGGCGCGCAGCACCATCTCGGTGACCGCGAACTCCGCGCCGGCGTCGTGCTTGGCCTTGAGCACGGCGACGTCCGTCGTCGAGCGAGACCGCGTCGCGGTGCCCCTCCGGGAACGCCGCCACCCCGACGGAGAAGTCACCGTGGCCGTGCACGAAGCGCACCAGGTCGGAGGCGTAGTCGATGCCACCCTCGGTCTCGACCCACGGGGTGCCGGGACCGGCCAGCGGGTCGCCCCGCAGCGCGAGCACGTTGTGCACGCCCGAGCTCTTGAGCGAGTCGAGGATGTGCTCGAGATCGCCGGTGGTGTGGCCGACGCAGGTCAGGTGGGCCATCGGCAGCAGCGTGGTCTCGCGCGCGATCCGCTCGGTGATGGCGATCGTCTTGTCGCGCGTCGTACCGCCCGCGCCGTAGGTGACCGAGACGAAGGTCGGCCTCAGCGGCTCGAGCTCGCTGATCGAGCGCCAGAGGACCTCCTCGCCGGCCTCGTCCTTGGGCGGGAAGAACTCGAACGAGAAGGCGCGACCGCCCTCTGCGAGCAGGTCGACGATGCGTACGGGTCCCCCGGTCATGCGACGAGGGTAGAGGTCTAGTCTCGCCGGGTGACGCCGCAGCACGCTGGGTGGGACGCTGCTCCTGACGAGAGCTGGAACCCCGCCGCCTTCCGGGAGGCCGTCGAGTCCGTGCTGCAGGAGTTCGTGAACGCCCAGGCCCTCTGGCTCGAGACGCTGGGCCCGGACGCCGAGAGCCTGGTCGCCCAGGCGCGCACCAGCATCTCCGGCGGCAAGCGCTTCCGGGCGGCCTTCTGCTGGTGGGGGCACCAGTCCGTCGGCCCGGCCGTGGACCGGCCGGCCCTGCTGCGAGCGTGCGCGTCGCTGGAGCTGCTGCACGCCAGCGCCCTGGTCCACGACGACTACATGGACGCCTCCGACGTACGGCGCGGGCGGCCGGCCACGCACCGCGCCTTCGAGCAGCTGCACCGCGACCGGGGCTGGCCCGGGGTGGCGGAGTCGTACGGCGGGTCGGCGGCGATCCTCCTCGGCGACCTGCTGCTGAGCTGGTCCGACGAGCTGCTGCGCACCTGCGGGCTGCCGCCCGAGCGGGTGCTGGACGCCCTCGGCTACTTCGACCTGACCCGCAGCGAGGTCGTCACCGGGCAGTTCCTGGACGTCTCGGCGCAGGCGCGGGGTTCGGCCGACGTGGACGCGGCGATGACGGTGCTGCGCTACAAGTCGGCGAAGTACTCCATCGAGCGGCCCCTGCACATCGGCGCCGCCCTGGCCGGCGCCTCCCCGGCCGCGATCGAGCAGCTCTCCCGCTTCGGCCTGCCGCTGGGCGAGGCGTTCCAGCTGCGCGACGACCTGCTCGGGGTCTTCGGCGACCCGTCGGTCACCGGCAAGCCGGCGGGCGACGACCTCGTCGAGGGCAAGCGGACCGTGCTGGTCGCGCTGGCGCTGGACGCGCTGCCGACCGCCGAGGCCAAGCTGCTCGACACCTCGCTCGGCACCCCGCTCGACGACGAGCGGGTGCAGCAGCTGCGCGCGCTGATCGACGGCTCCGGTGCCCGCGAGCAGGTCGAGACGGTGATCACCGAGCTGACCTCGCGCTCGCTCGACGCCCTCGCGGCCGCCGACGTCGACGAGACACGCGCGCGACGTGCTGGGCGGCCTGGCCGCCGAGGCGACGCAGCGCACCGTCTGAGACTGCCCTCAGGACAGCGCCAGCACCTGCGCCCGCCGCTTGACCTCGGTGCCGCGGTTCTCGCGGAGGGCGTCGATCGGGCGGCCCGGCAGGGAGTCGTCCTCGGTGAAGAGCCAGGTGAGGATCTCCACGTCGTCCCAGCCACCGTCGGTGAGCAGGGTCAGCAGGCCGGGGACGCCCTTGACGACGAAGCCGTCCTGGATCAGCGCCGCGGGCACCTGCTGACCCGCACCGGGGGCCGGTACGGCGGCGGCGAGCTGGTGCTCGCGGATCAGCTGGCGGACCTTGCTGACCGTGACGCCGAGCTCCTCGGCGGCGGCCTTCCAGTCCAGCCAGTCGTGCACCAGGTCACCCAGGGCGTTGCCCTGCGGGGTGTCCTGCGGCGACTCGGCGACCGAATTCGGGGTGTTCTCGCTCACGCGACCATGCTGCCACCACCCCGTTCCCGCGCTCAGAACGGCCCCGTCCGGGCCCGTCACCTCCACGGGACCGCGTGCCGCAACGCCTAGAATGGCTGGTCAAGCCGGACCTTCCCCGCCGGTCGCTGGAGGACGTTGTGGACCGCACTGCCGACGCGCTCATCGGGCGTGTCCTCGACGGCAGGTACCGCGTGGGCCCCAAGATCGCCCGCGGCGGGATGGCCGGCGTCTACGAGGCCACCGACCTCCGCCTGGACCGCACGGTCGCGGTGAAGGTGATGCACGAGGGGCTCGCCGACGACGACGAGTTCGTCCGCCGCTTCCAGCGCGAGGCGCGCTCGGCCGCCCGGCTGGCCCACCAGAACGTCGTGTCCGTCTTCGACACCGGCGAGGACCAGGGCACGTTGTTCCTGGTGATGGAGTACGTCCCCGGGCTGACCCTGCGCGACCTGATCCGCAAGGAGGCGCCGATGGCGCCGGCCAAGGCGCTCGCGGTGATCGAGCCGGTGCTCTCGGCCCTCGCCGCGGCGCACGACGCCGGCATCCTGCACCGCGACGTCAAGCCCGAGAACGTCCTGCTCGCCGACGACGGCCGGGTCAAGGTGGCCGACTTCGGCCTCTCCCGCGCGATCAACTCCGAGACCCAGCACACCGCCACCGGCGGCGTCCTGATCGGCACGGTGTCGTACCTCGCGCCCGAGCTCGTGGTCAACGGCCACGCCGACGCGCGCGCCGACGTCTACGCCGCGGGCGTGATGATCTACGAGATGCTGACCGGCCACAAGCCGCACCAGGCCGACAGCCCGATCCAGGTGGCCTACAAGCACGTGCACCAGGACATCCCGGCCCCCTCGGCGAGCACCCGCGGCATCCCGCCGTACGTCGACGCGCTGATCGCCCGCGCCACCGCACGCGACACCGCCCTGCGCCCCGCCGACGCGCGGGTGCTGCTGCACCAGGTCCGCCGGGTGCGGCACGCGCTCGACCACGGCGTGGCCAACGACGAGGAGCTGGTCGCCGACCTGACCCCGACCTCGCCGATCGGCGACCGCAGCCCGACGGGCGAGCTGCCCGCGCAGATCCTCGCGCCGCAGGAGCTCGCCGAGCTCGCGGAGCTCCAGCAGGGGCAGACCGGCGCGGTCTACGACCAGGAGCGCGACGTTCGCCTCGTGCCGACCCGTCCCCGCACGGGTCCGCCGGCCGGTCCCCCGCCCGCCCCGCCGCGGCGCTCGCGACGCGGCCCGGTGTGGCTGGCGCTCGTGGTCCTGCTGGCGGTGGTGGCCGGGCTGGCCGGCTGGTACTTCGGCATCGCCCGCTACACCGTGACCCCCGGCGTCATCGACATGAGCCGGACCGCCGCGCAGACCAAGCTCGACCAGTCCGGGCTGGACCTCGAGGTCACCGGCACGGCGTACTCCGAGACCGTCCGCAAGGGCTTCGTCGTCTCGACCGACCCGGCCCCCGGCGACCGGGTGGCCAAGGAGGGCACCGTCGGAGCCGTGCTGTCGCTGGGCCCGGAGCGGCACAAGGTCCCCGACGTCCGCGGCCGCACCCTCGACGACGCGCAGCAGATGCTCGACGACGCCAAGCTGGCCTACGGCGACGCGGTCAGCCGCTACGACGAGAAGGTGCCCAAGGACCGCGTCGTCACCAGCGACCCCGTCCCGGGCACCCCGCTGCGCCGTGACACCGCGGTCGACATCGTGGTCAGCAAGGGCCCCAAGCCGATCGCGATCCCCGACTTCACCGGCAAGAGCGCCGAGCTCGCGTCGAAGCGGCTGGGCACGCTCGGCTTCAAGGTCGACGACACCCAGGTCAACAGCGACACGGTCGCCAAGGGCCGCGTGATCTCCCAGAGCCCCCGCTCCGGCAACGGCAACAAGGGCGACGTCGTCTCCCTGGTCGTCTCGAAGGGCCCGGTGCTCGTCGCGGTGCCCAACGTGAAGGGCATGGGCCTGCAGGCGGCGACCGACACGCTGCAGGCGGCCGGGTTCGCGGTGCAGGTGCGGCACGCGAGCCTCTACGTGGGCGTCAAGTACGTCGTCGGCACCGACCCCTCGAGCGGCACGATGGCCCGCAAGGGCAGCACGGTGATCGTCAGCATCGTCTGAGCACTGCTCGACGGACGACTGCGCTCTGGTGGGGCCAGGCACACCCTCGTCTGGATTCAGGGTCGCTCGGCTTGATCGAGGTACTCCGCGAGGTCGGCTCCTGTGCCCTCGGCTTCGGGTGTGTAGGCGAGGTCGATCCACTCCGAGATCCACGTCACCACCTCGTTGAGGTGTTGGCCCGCTCGCCACAACGCCTGCAGCGAGCGGATGGCTTGCGGAGGCAGGTCGTCCTGCTGGTCCATCAGCAGCTCGGCGTGGCCCAGGATCGTGGTCAAAGGCGTGCGGAGGTTGTGGTTCACGGTCTCGGCCAGGGATCGGTTCAGCTCTCCGCGGGCCGCAGCCACCAGGCCGGTGACGTCGGTCATGACGGCCCATGCGCCCTGCCGCTCGCCGTTGATACCCACGATCGGCGTGGCGTTGACGCGGAGGTGACGGACCGGCTGTCCCGGAACTCTCACCGTGACGATGGCGTCCTCGACGACCTCCCCGCGTGAGGCCTGCACGATCGGCACCTCGTCGGGTTCGAGGAGGCGGGTGCCGCCTTCGCTGTAGAGGTGGAACACCTCCGCCAGCGACTCGGCCGGAACGACCGAGAACGGCCGCTGCAGCAGCACCTCCGAGCCAGGGCTGAGCATCGACAACCGCCCGGACCCGTCCATGACCGCGACGGCGAGCCCGGCGCGACACATCAACGTCTGAAGGGCCGTCGAGTCGACCCAGGGGTCCGAGCCGACGGGGTTCTCCTGGGTCAAGGTCATGCTGTGTCCTGTCCTCGATGTGGTGGGGAGCGGCTGATCAGGTGAGGGACTCGGACCCTCGGCGCTGGCTCGAGTCTTCGCACTAGGCGAAGGTGAAGCAGGCACCGATCACTCCCGGTAGGAGGCCCAGGAGGAGCCACCAGCTCCGTGGGCTACTGGTGTGGATCATCAGGCCGGCAGCGACCGCGAGACAGCCGATGACGGCGGCGACGACGTTCAGCCCGATGCGAGCACCGAGGTGCACGTCGTCCGTGAACACCGCCACCAGGGCGACCCCTCCGGCGAAGTGCGCGAGGGTCGTCACCACGAGCACCGACATCACCCACCTCTGGACACGGCTCAAGGACTCGGCGGTGCCCTGGGAGCGCTGGTGGCTGCCGCGCACGTCCTCGGGGTCCAGCAGGTGGCGTGGCCGGCGGCGCACGGAGCTGCTCCCGTTGCCGGCCAGCGAGGTGGTGGGCGCACTGGTGTTTCTGCGCACGGTTCACGATCCTTGTGTTGGGGTGCCAATCATTAGTGTACCAACAATTGGTACGCTGACCATTGTGAGCCTGGACACCCCGATCCCCGCTGATGTGCAGAACCCTCTGGCCCTCGAGGAGCAGGTGTGCTTCGCCTTGTCGGTCGCCGCCCGCACCGTCGTCGCGGTGTACCGGCCCTTGCTGGAGCCGATGGGGCTGACCCATCCCCAGTATCTGGTGATGCTGGCGCTGTGGCAGCACGAGCCGGTCTCCGGGCGCGAGCTCAGCCGCCTGCTGCGGCTGGACCCGGGCACCCTCTCCCCGCTGCTCAAACGACTGGAGGCCTCGGGACTGCTCCTGCGGGACCGCGACAGGAGCGACGAACGGTCCCTCGCGGTCACCTTGACCGAGAAGGGTCGCGCCTTGCGGAAGGAGGCGGAGAAGATACCGCCGGCGATCGTCGCCAGGCTCGACATGGAGCTCGAAGAGCTCCATGTCCTCCACGAGAAGCTGACCCGCGTCATCGACGCCGCGCAGCAGGCCCTCGACCTTCGCGACGTGGCGATGTAGGACGTCTCCTGGGGACAGCTACGGCCGCTGGCTGCTCGACTCGACCATCAACGCGACGGCAAGGACGTGCTTGCAGGGGCCGCGTGACCTGCCGTGCTCGGTGACCCACGGGCACGAGCAGTTCTGCCCCTGGACCCGGTGGGTGTCGTGGTCCCCGGTGACCAGCCAGCCTGCTCCATCGGCGGCGAGTGCTCCGCGCTCGACCAGACGTCGGGCACCGGCGAGGCGTGGATTGCGGCGCAGGACCTTCTCACCGTCCACGGGCAGGTCGCGGTGGAAGCGGGCCTGCTCGGTGAGGTCGAACCCGACCCGCCCGGACGCAGCGAGCCACGCGAGGCCGGTGCGGACCTCCTCGGCGGACATGCCGGCGGCGGTGGCGAGGCGGGCCTCGTCGATGGCGGGGGTCCAGGCGAGGTGTCCGAGGAGCTGCTCGCCGTCGCGGGCGGCAGTGGGGCCGGCGAGCAGCGAGAGCAGTCCACCTTCGCCCGAGAACCCGCGGTAGGGGCCAGGGCTGAGGAGCAGGGTGAGTCGTCCCCCGGGTACGTCGAAGACCCAGCCACTGGTGTCGTTCGGACCCGCATAGATGCTCAGCTCGGTGGCGTAGCGCGAGATCCGGGCGGTCGCCTTCAGCCGGGAGGTCCCGGTGATGGCGACCGAGCCCGGCAGCCGGTGCGGGGTGGTGCGCGCCGATCCGGCGACCGTGACCAGGTACAAGGACGGGCCGGGTGGCGGACTCGTGGGCAGCTCGCCGAGGAACCGCGTGATCTGCGCTCCGCGCAGCGTTGCCCTGGGCTCCATCGCCGCCGCGATGGTCGGCACCTCGGCGCAGCCGCGCACCCATCGGTCCGGGAGGCCGACCTTGCGCTCGACGTGCGTGTCCTCGGGAGTGGACGCCGTCAAGGTGTCCTGGCCCACGGCGAGGTGCATGAGCTGGTTCCGGTCGACGCGGGCCAGCGCGGTGCGCAGGGGCTGGTTGACGTCCACGTTGGTGGTCCCGAAGGCGATCTCGCCGCTGTCGACACCGTCGGCGAGGAGGTCGAAGCGCGCGTGCACGCCGTTGCAGGCGGAGAACGACTCGAAGCGGAGCCGGTCCCCGCTGGCGGTGACGATCGGGTCGAGATTGGCCAGGCGTTTCCCCAGGCCGGCGTCGGCGTACCTGGCCATCGCCACGTCGGCGACGGTGAGGAGACCGGCGGCGGCCACATCGGGGCGGCCGAGGAAGCCGGAGAAGAACACCGGGTGATCGACGGCACCGTCGGGTGTGACACCCAGGGCGGTCGCCAGGTCCAGACGCGTCTGGTCGGACGCGTGGGTCATGGTGGACTCGGTGGTGAACCCGCTCATGCCGACCTGCTTGCCGTGTCGCGCTGGTCGGCCGCAGTCTCCGGGCCGCCGTCGAGTGCCTCGATCAGGGCGCGCGCCGCTGCGCGGCTCTTGCTGGCGGACTTGGCCTCGGCCAGGGCGGTGAGCTCGGGTGGGACTGCGCGCTCGCCGTCAGGGACCTCGTGCGCATACGCGCTCAGGCCGCTCAGCAGGGACGAGAGGCCAGCAGGCTTGGGGGTCTGAGTGCTCGCGGCTGCTGCCACCTCGAGACCGAGCGCCCAGAGTTCGCGCAGGCCTCCGCGCTCGAAGAGCCACTGCAGGCCGTCGCTGAACCGCCCGAGAGAGAGGTGCCCGCCGGAGAGCCAGGCCACCGCCGTGGGGACCGTCACGGACTTGTCGAGGACGCCGTCGAACCGGGCCAGCTCCCGGATGTGGGTCAGGTAGCTCTCTCGCTGCCACTGGTAGTCGCTGACCATCCCGGAGAGCAACGGGCCCCACGCCTCGGCGGGCAGGTGCCCGTCCTGGAGCTCGGTGCGGCCCCCGCCGCTGTAGGTGGCGACGTGGTGCTCCGGGAGGTTCTGCCTCCGAGGCCACACCCGGTACAGGACGTCCTCGTGGCTGGCCGGGCCGCGCAGGTCTGCCTCGGTGATGCCGGTGAACTGGCCGACGTCGACGGGCAGGCCCGTCCCGCTCATGCCGTTACCAGCGATCCAGGCCCGGATCACGGGAACGACGTCGAACGACTCGACCCCGGTCGCCGTACGAGTCACGGCCGGGTCGGTCCACACGCTCGGTACGTCGTCGAGGAGCGCCAGCGCCTCTTCGACCATGTCCGGCGCGACCTGCAACCGGGTCAGGGTCAGCAGCAGGTCGAGCGGACCGACGGTCGAGTGGCCGGCGAGCGACCTCAGCAGGTTGGCCAGCCTCGCGGCGTGCACCGTCCCGTCGGTCAGTGCCGGGCTGCACAGCAGTCCGGGATGAGTGGGCAGCCGCACGAGCTGCTCACAGGTCCACGCGAACACGACCCGGTCCAGCGCATGGCCACGGGTGCGGTCGGCAGCCAGCACGTCGTCGTAGGTGGACGGGGTGAGCCGGCCGCTCATCCACAGCTCCAGCGCCTGCCACGTAGGTCCCTGGTCTGTTCCCGGCAGCCGGGGCGATCGAGCGAACCGTGCACGGACCTCCTCCAGGTCACCGGTCTGCACACAGCTGGCCAGCTCGCGCAGCAGGTTGGCGTCTCGCGCGTGACCGTCGTTGTGACCCTGGCGTCGATCGGCCAGTCCGTTCCCGATGGCGAGCAGGTACTTCAGGTTGTCGTCGCTCTCGCCGCGGTAGTTGGGGTAGTAGGGGTCGAGCAGGCGGCCCAGGACCGGTCCCGTGGGCCGCAGGTCCCACAGCCCACGAACAACGGTCTCGGGTTTCTCGACGCGTCCTGGGGTGAAGTCCGCCGCGCCGACACGGGCCAGTGCGGCTCCGAGTGCCCGCGCCTCGAGCTGGGACTTCGTGCTGCCTGTCGCCGCCGCGAGGTGGTCCAGGTGCGGTGGCAGGGAGCCACCGTCGGGCACCTCGGGCGCGTACCTGGTCAGCAGCCGCAGCAGGTCGGGCAACCCGGGTGGGGTGCGGCCGGCGGCGGCGGCGTTGTCGGCAATGGTCAAGGCCGCTGGCCACAGCACTCGGAGACCGCCCGCGAGGAACGCGGCTTCGAGCAGACGGACGCACCGGCCCACGGCGAGGTTGCCGGCGACGGCGAGCTGCCTGCACAGCTCCACGAACTCGACGACGGAACCCTCGTCGGTCACGCTCTGGACGAAGTCGTCGATGTAGTACTCGGTCGCCGGCTTGTACTCCTCGACGCGACGGTTGAGGAAGGTCGACAGCTGTACCAGTGGTCACCGCGCATCCACCACGGACGCTCGCGCCTCGGGCCCGCGTCGAGGTCCAGCTGCCACAGCCCGAGAACACCAGGGCTTTCTGCGGCCGGTTCGACGGGGGCGCCGAGCTCCGTCCGGGCCTTCTCGATGCCGCGCAGGAGTGCTGCGTCCTCCTCACCGGAGGCGAGGACCTCGAGCGCGCCGAGCACGGCGGGCAGCCCGACCGCGGTCACCGTGGCCGGAGCACGGAGCCAGGCAAGGAGGACCTGCTTCTGCTTGCGCTCCTTCCGGCCGGCGACCACCCGGGTGAGGTCCTCCAGGCCGCTGGAGTCGTCAGCCTCGACCACTGCCTCGAGTGCGAGGGGCAGCAGCGCCGCTCCGACCGAGCCGTCGCAGGTCGCGATCACACCGGTCAGGAACGTCAGACCGCCGGGGACGTCGACCGGGTGCAGGTCGAGCGCCGTCAGGATCTTGGCGACAACGCGTTGAGACATCACCCGGGTCTGGGTGGTGAGCGACTCCAGACACACCTCGAGAAGCTTGGTGCGATCCAGGAGGCCCTCGCCGATCAGCTCCCCGACCCCCTCGTGCAGGGCGTCATAGGCGTACGCGAACCCTGCTGCGATCTTCAGGTAGACCTGGTCCGGGTTGAGCCGGTTGCCGCGGAAGTGGGCGATGGCGTCGGGGTCGTGGCGCGAGAAGCCCCCGGCGTGCTCCAGGAACGTGGCCCCGTCCGGGCAGGGCAGGTCGTGGTCGGCCAGCCCCCAGGAGACCACCCACCCGAGCTGGCCGCCGCCGCGATTCGCGTCGCGCTTCGTGAGCCTGAGTGCGGCGGTCGTCGTCAGGAACGTTTCGGCCCACGCGCGCGGCTTGGCGGCCAGCACCGACCGCGCGTGGTCGCGCGCCACGGGGATCATGAAGCCCCACAGGCTGCCCCAGTGGATGGCACGTGCCGCCTCAGCGGGGCTGCACAGCGCGATCTGGCACATGACCTGCATCCACGCCCCGGCCCCGACCAGCTCTCGCGCCACCGCTCGGTCATAGCCGCGGGTGAGCCGCGGCTCGCGTTGGCTGACCTCGGCGAAGAAGTCCTTCTCGGCCAGCACCCATGCCCGCGCCTGCGCCACCTCGTCGGCGTCCAGGGCACGCAGCACCGCCTCGAGCCCGGCAGAATCCAGGGCGAGGGCGCGTTCCCTGATCCGGTCCGTCGCTGACACGCGGCTCAGGGTAGGTGAGCGCGTGGGCCTCGTCTGAAGAACGGACGGATCAGGGCAAGCGGGACACCGAGTCGGCGAAAAGACCAGGTCAGACCTCGGACACGCCCGCCACATCTGTCACTCGGCTCACTCCAGCCCCACTGGTAACGTCGGGAAGCGCCATGACTTCCCCCCACGATGGCAAGGCTCGAGCCCGCCCGCTGGCGGCCGCAGTGGCGGCAGCGGCGGTGTGCCTGGCTGTCGTGGTGCCGGCCGGGGCGGCGCACGCGAGCCGGTGGCCGGGGCACCCCGACCGCACGCCTGGTCCGGCACCAGGTGCAGCAGGGCGAGACGGCCACCGGGCTGGCGGTGCGCTACCACGCCTGGACCGCCGAGCTGATCGCGCTGAACCACCTCGGCCCGCGGGGCACCCTGCACCGCGGGCAGGTCATCACCATCCCGGTGGTGGTCTCCGCGGCTCGGCGTGCCGGCAAGCACGTCCCGAAGCACCACCCCCGGCACGCACACAAGAAGCACAAGAAGCCTCCGCTGCTGCTGCACCCGACGACTCCCCCGAAGGGATGGCGCGACGCGGACCTCACCCGGCTCCAGGTGCACGACCTCGTCGTGCGGATGGCCCGCCACTACGGCGTACCTCCTCGGCTGGCGCTGGCCGATCGCCTGGCAGGAGTCGGGCTGGCAGCAGCGCCGCGTCTCCGTCGACGGCGCGCTGGGCGTGATGCAGGTGATGCCCGACACCGGCCGCTGGATGCGCTGGTACGCCGGCCGGCAGCTCCGCCTGCGCGACACCCACGACAACATCCAGGCCGGGATGCTGACCCTGCGGACCCTGCGCTCGTGGACGAAGAAGGACATCACCGCGATCGCCGCCTACTACCAGGGGCTCGGCTCCGTGCGTCAGCGCGGCTGGTTCGACGACACGAAGTCCTACGTGCGGGCCGTGCTCGCCCACGAGAGGATGCTGCGCCGCACCGGCAGCCCGCGCTGACGACCGTTCTAGGCTCACGTCGTGCGTGCTGCTGATCCCCGCCGGCTCCGGCTCCTGGCGACGCTCACGCTGCTGGCGGTCACGGCGTGCTGGGGCTCGACCTTCTTCCTGATCCACGACCTGCTGACCCGCGTGCCGGTGCTCGACTTCCTGGCGATCCGGTTCGCGATCGCCGCAGGCGTCGTACTGCTGCTGGCGCCGCGCTCGATCGGTCGGCTCTCGCCCGCCAAGCGTCGCCACGCCCTGGTGGTCGGAGTGTTGTACGGCGTCGCGCAGATCCTGCAGACCGCCGGGCTCGGGCACACCGCTGCGAGCGTCGGCGGTTTCATCACCGGGCTCTACGTGGTGGCCACTCCCCTGTTCGCGGCGCTGCTGCTGCACAGCGCGGATCACCGGGCTCACCTGGGTGGCCGTGCTGCTGGCGATGGCCGGGCTCGGCGTGCTCACCCTCGACGACGCGGCCGGCCTCTCCGGCATCGGCTACGGCGAGGCGCTGATCTTCGCCGCGGCGCTGCTCTACGCGCTGCACATCGTCGGCCTCGGCGCCTGGTCGACGCCGAAGGACGCCGTCGGGATGGCGCTGATCCAGTGCCTGGTGATCGCGGCCATCTGCACCGTCGCGGCCGCACCCGGCGGGATCGTGCTGCCCGACCGGCTCAGTGACTGGCTCTCGATCCTCTACATGGCCGTCTTCGCGGGCGCCGGGGCGCTGCTCGGCCAGACCTGGGCGCAGGCGCACCTGCCCCCGACGCGCAGCGCGATCATCATGACGATGGAGCCGGTCTTCGCCGCGTTCTTCGCGGTGCTCCTCGGTGGCGAGTCGGCCACGCTGCAGATGCTGATCGGCGGCGGACTGGTGCTGGCGGCGATGCTGATCGTCGAGCTCGTGCCGCACCGGCGGATCGAGGCCGAGGTCACCCACATCGCCGTCTGAGCAGCCCGAGACCGGATCGTGATTCCGCATGCTGGAATCGAGTCCCGCCATCCGGACACCGGTCCTAGCCTCGACGCATGGTCGTTGTGATGGCTCCCGACGCCACCGAGGAGCAGATCGCGCGCGTCACCGAGCGCGTCGAGGAAGCCGGTGGCCAGGCGTTCGTGAGCCGCGGCGTGGTGCGCACGATCATCGGCCTGGTCGGCGACATCGAGTCCTTCCACGGCCTGAACCTGCGCGGCATGCCCGGCGTCCAGGACGTCTACCGGATCTCCGACCCCTACAAGCTGGTCAGCCGCCAGCACCACGCCGAACGGTCGACCATCCGCGTCGGCACGACCGGCTCCGCGGTCGAGATCGGCCCGGAGACCTTCACCTTCATCGCCGGCCCGTGCGCCGTCGAGACCCCGCAGCAGACCCTCGAGGCCGCCGAGATGGCCAAGGCGGCGGGCGCCAAGCTGCTCCGTGGCGGCGCGTTCAAGCCACGCACCTCGCCGTACGCCTTCCAGGGCCTGGGTGCGCGCGGCCTGGAGATCCTGGCCGACGTCGGCGAGGCCACCGGCCTGCCGATCGTCACCGAGGTCGTCGACGCGCGCGACGTGAAGCTGGTCGCGGAGTACGCCGACATGCTCCAGGTCGGCACCCGCAACATGGCGAACTTCGGGCTGCTGCAGGCCGTCGGCGAGTCCGCGAAGCCGGTGATGCTCAAGCGCGGCATGACGGCGACGATCGAGGAGTGGCTGATGGCCGCGGAGTACGTCGCCCAGCGCGGCAACCTCGACATCGTGCTGTGCGAGCGGGGCATCCGCACCTTCGAGCCGGCCACCCGCAACACCCTCGACATCTCCGCCGTGCCGGTCGTCCAGGCGACCAGCCACCTGCCGATCCTGGTCGACCCCTCGCACTCGGGCGGTCGTCGCGACCTCGTCGTACCGCTCTCGCGGGCGGCCATCGCGGCCGGCGCCGACGGCATCATCGTCGACGTCCACCCCGACCCCGAGAACGCGCTCTGCGACGGTCCCCAGGCGATCTTCGGCTCCGACCTGCGCGCGCTCGCCCAGGCCGTCCGCCAGCTCCCCCCGGTGCTCGGGCGGAAGTAGCCGCGGCCAGGTGCCACCATGGCGCCATGGAGCGGATCTGGAACTTCGGCGACATCGCGGTCAGCGTCGAGCGGATCGACTTCGTCGACCCGGCAGTGGCGCACGAGCCCGACGCACGAGAACGAGGTGTGCGGGTCGAGCTGAGACCGGTGGCGAGCTCGCGCGACGGGTCCATCTACGCCTCGGCCACCACGACCGTCGGTCCGGGGAGCGTCCGGTTCGACCTGCTCGAGTCGCGCCCGGGCGCGGCCGACCGGATGCACTGGCACCCCTCGATGCACGACGGCGAGCCCGGTGGCCGGGTCTTCGACGAGGAGCTGAGCGCCGATCCGGTGGGCTGGCTGCGGTCGAACGGCTGCGCGAGGCAGCGGGCGACGAGACCGACGAGATCCTCGCGGAGGTCACCCGCGGGCTCGACTGGGCCCGCCAGCCCTGGCCCGACGTCGAGCACGACGAGCGGGGACTCGCCGTAGGCCGATAGTCCAGATCGTTCGGCGCCTCCGGCACGGCGTCTCGGGAGCCACGAATGACCTGGACTATCGGGAATTCAGGATCTGCCCGAGCACCTTGGCGGCCTGCTCGACGGCGGACCGGTCGACGTCGAGGTGGGTGAGCATCCGGACCTTGGTCGGGCCGACGGCGCCGACGAGGACACCCTCGTCGCGGGCCGCGGTGACCACGGCCGGGGCGTCGGGTACGTCGACCACGACGATGTTGGTCGCGGTGTCGGCCGGGTCGGCGCCGCAGGCCTCCGCGAGCAGCTTCGCGTGCTCGTGGTCCTCGGCGAGGCGCTCGAGGTGGTGGTCCAGCGCGTACATCCCCGCGGCCGCCAGCACGCCGACCTGGCGCATGCCGCCGCCCATCCGCTTGCGGCGTACCCGCGCCTCGTCGACGGCCGCGGCCGAGCCGAGCATCATCGACCCGATCGGCGCACCGAGGCCCTTGGAGAAGCAGACCGCCATCGCGTCCGCGACCGCGCCGTACGACGCCAACGGAGTGCCCGTCGCGACGTGGGCGTTCCAGATGCGCGCGCCGTCGACGTGCACCCCGCACCCGACCGTCGACGCCCACACCCGCAGCGACTCGAGGTCCTCGATCGGCACCACCGTGCCGCCGGCGAAGTTGTGGGTGTTCTCGACAGAGACGGCCGTGGTGCGCACGAAGAACGGCCCCATGTCGGGGGCGTACATCGACTCGATCGCCGCGAGGTCGACCTGTCCGCCCTCGTCGACCCAGGTGCGCGAGGTGAGGCCGGTCAGCGCTCCGTGCGCCCCGAGCTCTGCACGCAGGATGTGCGCCCGCGACTCGCAGAGCACCTCCTGCCCCGGTCCGACCAGTGCCGCGAGCGAGAGCACGTTGGCCATCGACCCGGTCGGCGTGAAGAGCCCTGCCTCGAAGCCGAAGAGCCCGGCCACCCTTTCCTGCAGGGCATGGACGGTCGGGTCCTCGTCGTACACGTCGTCGCCGACCTCGGCCTCGGCCATCGCGCGGCGCATGCCAGGGGTCGGTCGGGTGACGGTGTCGGAGCGGAGGTCGATCACGGGACGAGCCTAGGACGGAGCAAGCGGCCCCGGCCACGTGGAGTCACGTGCCGGGGCCGCTGTGTGCCGGACGGGATCACTCGCCGCGAAGCAGGTGACCCGCGTAGATCACTCCGTGCGGGTCGTACGCCCGCGAGGTGCGGCGCAGGCGCTCCACCGTCTCGGGGCGGTAGGCCCGCTCCAACCACTCGACCGAGTCGCGCGGAGCGAAGTTGGGCAACCCGCCACCGGTGGCCCACGGCGCCAGCGCCCTCAGCAGCCCGGCGCCGTGCTCGGTGACCGGTCCGACGACCGGCGGGACGCCGATGCCGATGGTCAGCACGGCGTACGCCGCCTCGCGGTGGTCGTACGCCGACGGGGCACCGTGGCTCGACGGCACCGCCGAGCTGGCGCACCTCGACGATCACCTGCGGGCAGTCCGACCCCGGGCCGGCCTGCTCGATGATCGTCTCGACGGCCTCGGCCGGCAGCGCCCTGAGGAGGGCGTGCTCCTCGTGCGTGGGCATCGGCTCGACCGGGTCGGCGTGGATCGCTGCCCAGCACGGCGTAGGGCATCACCGCCACCGTGTCCACGATCGGCGTGGCCGCAGCCCGCATCGGCGCGAGCACCTGCTCGCCGTCCGCTGCCTCGCCGGTCCAGGCGAAACGCACCGCGAGGGTGAGCCGGCCCGCCAGCGGCGGCGGCACGCCCGGGAGGTCGGGCAGCCGGAGCAGCGCGACCGACGTGGTCGCCTCCGTCGGGAGGTCCTGCTGCCAGAACGACCAGGCGCGCAGCACCTCGGGGGCGTCGTCGCCGTCGAAGTAGACGGCGCCGCCGTACAGGTCGGCGATCGGCAGCAGGTCGAACTCGATGCTGGTGACGATGCCGAGCATGCCCTTGCCGCCGCGCAGGCCCCAGTACAGGTCGGGGTGCTCCGACGGGGTGGCGCGGCGCAGCTCGCCGTCACCGGTGACGACCTCGAAGGCACGCACCTGGTCCGAGGCCAGGCCGTGGGTGCGGGCGACCGGACCGAGCCCGCCACCGGTGGTGTAGCCGACGACGCCGACGCCCGGGGCCGAGCCGCAGAGCCCGGCGAGCCCGTGGGCGGCACCAGCCTCGAGCACCTGGTCCCAGGTGACGCCGGCCTCGGCGCGCACCCACTTCTGGTGCGCGAAGAGCGACAGGCGGCGCATCCGGCGGGTGCTGACCAGGATCGTCTGCTCGTACGCCGACGCGGCACCGTGGCCGGTGGCCTGCACGGCGACGCCGATGCGGTGGCGGTTGGCGAACCGCACGGCCGCGACGACGTCCTGGGCCCGGGTGGCCTCGACGACGGCGAGCGGACGCTCCTGGACGGCGACGTTCCACGGGACGACCGCGGCGTCGTACTCGGGAGATGCCGGGGAGGTGCACGCCCGGGGACGGCCCGGGCGAGCACCGAGAGGACCTCGGCACTGGGCAGGGCGGTGTCGGCGGGCGCCTGTGCCTGCTGCGGGGCACGGAAGCGGCTGAGGATGCTGGTCATGATGGTTCCTTCGTTCGGGGGGACCGGCCGGGGCTGACCGATGTCCGAACTCTGGCTGCTCCCCCTTGGTGGATCGCTGGTGCAAGACTTGGGGCGACCCACCCCCTGACGCCAAGAAACCGCCAAGGTAGGCCCACGTGACCCTCGAGTTCGGTGTGCTCGGTCCCCTCGAGGTACGCCGGGACGGCGAGCGCCTCGACCTCGGAGCGCCGAAGCAGCGCAGCCGTGCTGGCCCGGCTCCTGCTCGCGCGCGGCCGCACCGTGGCCAGCGACAGCCTGGTCGACGCGGTGTGGGGCGACGAGCCGCCGCCGAGTGCGCTGCCCAGCCTCCAGGTCTACGTCTCCAACCTGCGCCGCCTGCTGCGCGACGACGACGGTGTCTCGCCCGCTGGGCCGGCAGGCTCCCGGCTACCACCTTCGCCCGGCGACCGGGCAGGTCGACCTCGAGGTGTTCCTCCGTGCGCTGGCGGAGACGCGCTCGGCCGCGGCGGAGGAGGACTGGCCCGCCGCCGTGGTCGCCGCGGAGCGAGCCGTGGGGTGCTGGCGCGGTCCGGTGCTGGCCGATCTGGGCGAGGCCGACTGGTTCGAGGCCGACGCGCGCGCCCTGACCGAGCAGCTGGCTCGAGGCACAGGCGCTTCGCGCCACGGCCCTGCTCGGCTCGGGACGCTTCGCCGAGGCCGTGACGGCGTCCCAGGAGCTCACCGCGCGAGGCGCCGTACCGCGACGACGTCCACCGCGTCCTGGCCCTGCTCGCTGCACCGCGCCGGGCGCACCCCTGAGGCGCTCGACGTGCTGACGGACCACGCGGCCCGCCTCGACGACGAGCTCGGGCATCGAGCCGTCGACCGAGATGCGCGACCTCCAGGTGGCGCTGCTGCGGCAGGACCCGTGGACGGCCACCTGGCCGGACGAGCCGACCGCGACGACACGGCGGACCGGCCGACCCACCGAGGACCTCCCCGCCACTGACCCGGCCACGCCGGGTGAGGACGTCGTCGGCACCGGCTTCGTCGGCCGTGAGCCGCAGCTCGCCGCCGCCCGGGAGGCCGTCGCCCGCGGGATCGCGGGCGACGTGCAGTGGCTCGTGCTCACCGGCCCGGCCGGCATCGGCAAGACGCGCCTCGCCGAGGAGGTCATCGCACTCGCCGCGGAGGCGGGGTACCGGGCCGTCCGGGCACGCTGCCTGGAGGAGGAGGGCGCGCCCGCCTGGTGGCCGGTGCGGCAGGTGGTGACCGCGCTGGGCGCGGATCCGGACGAGGCTGCTGCAGGTGGCCCGCGACGCCGACGCCGACGCGGCACGCTTCGCGGTCTACGAGCGGGTCGCCGAGCCTGCTGCGTGCCGCCGGCGAGGACCAGCCCCTCGTCGTCCTCGTCGACGACCTGCAGTGGGCCGACGAGACCTCCCTGCGCGCGCTGGGCTACCTCGCCTCGACCGTGCGCAGCGGCCGGGTGCTGGTCGTCGCGACGGTCCGGGACCACCGAGGGCGGCGCCGGTCGCCCGTCGCACCGTCGCCGAGCTGCGTCCGCCTCGAGCACGCCCGGCAGGTCGCCGTACCTCCCCTCGGTCGAGGACGACGTCGCCGAGCTGGCCGCCGCGGTCGCCGGGACGCCGCTCGACGAGGACGAGGCGAAGCTGCTCGCCGACCGCACCGGCGGCAACGCGCTGTTCGTCACGCGAGTACGCCCGGCTCTCGCCGGAGGAGCGCGGCGGGCGGCGACGTACCCCTGGCCGTGCGCGGCGTCCTCGGGCGCCGTCTGGAGTCGCTCGACGCCGGCGTGCTCCAGGTGCTCCGGGCCGCGGCGGTGATCGGCGACGTGCTCGACCTCGACCTGCTCGCCGCGGTGACGCGGATGGACCTGCGACGACCTCGTCGACCTCCTCGACGAGGCCGCCGACGAGCACATCATCGTGCCTCGGCGCGACGGCGCCGGCTACGCCTTCTCGCACGCGCTGCTCCGCGAGGAGGTGCTGGCCGGGATGTCACCGATCCGCCGCCAACGCATGCACCTGCGGGTCGCCGACGCGCTGGCCGACGCGCGGCGGTGAGCGCCGTCACGCAGCGCGCGCAGCAGCTGCTGGCGGCCCGGCCCGCTCGGCGAACCGCGCGCAGCTCGTCGATGCCTGCCGCGACGCAGCCCTGCAGGCGGAGGAGCGCTGGTCCTCGGAGACGGCGGCTGCGTGGTGGGAGAGCGCGGCCGCGGCGACTCGACCTGCTCGACCCACGCGAGCAGGATCCCCACGAGCGCGACGACCTCGATCGCTGCCCAGGTCGAGGCGCTGGCCCGCTCCGGACGCGGCACCGACCGTCCTGCAGATGGTCGACGAACGTGTCAGCGAGGCCCTGCGCCAGGGACGACCCGTCGACGGTCGGCCGCCTGTGCGGCGGCCCTGCATCCGCGCCTACGGCACCTGGCCCTGGGTCGCTTTCGGGGCGGACAGCATCCAGCTCGCCCATCGCCTGGCGGGGCTAGAGGAGTTCGTCGCCGCCGACACGGCCGCCCACGCCCGGCTGCTCGCGGCCGCCGGCCGTCGGCCTCTGCTACGAACGCGACGCCGGCCCTGCCCGACGACCTCAGCACCCGCGGCATCGCTCGCGCGGAGGAGACCGGTGACCCCGACGTCCTCGCCGACGCCCTCCTCGGCGCGGGTGCTGACCTACGTCGGGGTCGCCGACCACGCCGAGGAGTGCGAGGCCCTGCTCGAGCGGATGCTGGCCCTGCCCCGCGACCGGGCCGATGTCGACGCCGTCGTCGCCCACAGCGCACGCACGATGTCCTCGACGATGATCGGCGACGTGCCCGCGGCAGAGGAGCACATGCGCCTCGGCATCGCCGGCAGCGACCTCTACCGCCTGCCCGTCATCCGGGTACAGCTGCGCTGGATGGAGGTCGGGGTCGTGGCGTGGCACGAGGGCCCGACCCGAGCGCTGGCCAAGCAGGCCGTGGCCGCCGAGGCACACGACCGCACCGACCTCTACGACGTGGGCTTTGCCGCGATGGCACTGACGATGTTGCGCTGGATGGAAGGACGCCTGGCGGAGACGGCGCCGTTCGACTACGAGCTCGAGCAGACCGTCTGGGCCGCCGCGCGAGCAGCCGAGCTCGGCGACCCGGCCGCCGTCGAGGCTGCCGTGGTCGAGCGCCTGCGGGACGTCGAACCCCTCGCTTGGGCCGGGCTCGGCCACCTCGTGGTCCTCGCGCACACGGTGGCCGACCAGCGCCTCACGGCGTACGCCGCACAGCTGGTCGAGATCCTCACCCCGCGGTCGGGACGACTCGCGATCGTCGGCCAGGGTCCGATCCTTGGGCCGGTCGACCTCGCGATCGCCCGCCTGCACGACCTGCTCGGGAACACCGAGGAGGCGCAGCGGTTCGCCACGGCGGGACGCGAGCTGTGCCTGCGCAACGGGGGTACCTGGTGGGCCGAGCGCTGCCAGGTCCTGTCCGGGCCAGCCCTCCCCGAAGCGGGTTCCTGAGGAGGTCGCGCAGCGACCGTCTCGACGGGCGCGCCGGCCTCAGTGAAGCAGGTCCGGGGTGACCCACGGCTTGCCCAGCACGTGGTGGTCGACGAAGGCCAGCACGGTCTCGTTCCACACCTTCGCGTGCTGCGGGGTGAGCACCCAGTGGTTCTCGTCGGGGAAGTAGAGGAACTTGTGCGGCATCGACCCGTCGTCGGCCGCGCGCGCCGCGAGCTCTGCCCAGAGCCGCAGCCCCTCGCCGATCGGCACGCGGTAGTCGTGGTCGCCGTGCACCACCAGCATCGGCGTGACGATCTTGTCCACGCTGAGGTGCGGTGAGTTCTCGCGCGCCATCTCCGGGGTCATCTCGCGCTGCCAGTACCAGGGCGCGTCCGTGGTCGGCCCGAACTGGTCGAGCGCCCACAGGCTGGCGTGGGTGACGATCGCCTTGAACCGGTCGGTGTGCCCGGCCACCCAGTTGGCCATGTAGCCGCCGAAGGAGCCGCCCATCGCCGCGGTCCGGCTCTCGTCGATGTCGTCGCGGGCCTCGGCGGCGTCGGTCGCCGCCATCAGGTCGGTGTACGGCGCCTTGCCCCACGAGCCCCAGCCCCGGGCGACGAAGTCGAGCCCGTAGCCGGTGGAGAGTGCCGGGTCGGGCAGCAGCACGGCGTACCCGCGAGCCACCGCCAGCCACGGGTTCCAGCGCCACGACCAGGCGTTCCACGACCCCAGCGGGCCGCCGTGGATCCAGAGCAGGAGTGGCGCGGGGTTCTCCGCGGACGCGCCCTCGGGCAGCGCCAGCCACGCGCGCACGCGCACGCCGTCCTCGGCCTTGGTCTCGACCTCCTCGAGGCGGCCGGGCAGCGCCGGCGGCTCGCTCGGCCCGCGCAGGGCCACCGACTGCTGGTCGGGGGTCGACGCGTCGAGACGGACCGGACGCTGCGGCTCGGCGTACGACGTCCGGATCGCGTAGACGGTCTGCCCGTCGGGCGAGACCTGCACGTCGGAGTAGGCGAAGTCGTCGGCCGTCAGGCGGGTGAAGGCGCCGCTCTCGAGCTCGACCCGGAACACCGGCGCGCGGCCGTTCTCGTCGGCGACCAGCAGCAGGGCCGACCCGTCGGGCGTCCACCGGAACGGTCCGACCGGCCAGTGGTCCCAGCCGCCGGAGAGGTCGCGGACCTCGCCGCTCGGCCACGTCGACGACGCACAGCCGGCGGTCACCCGGGTCGTACGGCGTCGACCGCTTCTCCCGTACGACGGCCAGCCGGGTGCCGTCGGGGCTGAACCGCGGGGAGTCGAACTCGCTGTCGGCGTCGTCGAGCAGGATCCGCCGCTCCCCCGTGGCGACGTCGACCAGCGCCAGGGCCACCCGGTGTCCGCCCGGCTCGGGCAGCACCCACGTCGTGGCCACGGTCGAGCCGTCGGGGCTGACGTCGTAGTCCACCTCGAACAGCGCGCGGCCGGCGTCGGGGGTCAGGTCGGTGAGCTCGACCCGCGGGTCGACACCGTCGTCGGACAGCGCCACCGGCGAAGAGCCGCGGACGGTCGGGCCCGAGGTCCTTGTCCCAGAACCGCACCGGCACGCTCTCGTGCAGGATCGCGGCGACCTTCTTCTCCTTGCGCTGCTTGCGCTTCTCGGCCTCGGACTCCTCGTCGGTGGACGACGGGAAGGTGCGCGAGGCGAGCACGACGGTGCCGGAGTCGGCCGCCACCGCGACGCTGTCGACGCCGCCGGGACGGGTCGCGACGACGCGCGCCTCGCCACCGCCCGCGGGGAGCAGCCACAGCAGCGACTGCTCCTCGTCCTCGGTGGCGTCGGGGTCGGGACGGGACGAGGTGAACAGCAGCGAGCCGTCCGGGAGGAAGGCCGCGCCGCCCTCGCCCTTCGCGCTGCGGGTCAGCCGCCGGGCCGGTCGCTGCGCCGGTGGGGTCGACCTCCCACAGCGCGGTGACGAACCTGGTCTGCTTCGCGTCCAGCGTGGAGAGGCTGGTGACCAGCCTGGTCCCGTCGGGCGACAGGGCCAGGCCGGCACCGCGCGGCAGGTCGACGTACTCGTCGAGGTCGTGGAAGGGCGTGGGGCCAGAAGTGGATGCTGCCGAGTCAGCTGTTTCAGTCACCACTTCTACCTATCACGCGGCAGCCGTGGCGGTCTCTCCCGATTCCTGCTCATGTGCGTCCTCCAGCGCGAGGGCGAGGATCTCGCCCACGTCGCTGACCGGTCGCACGTCGAGCTCGGCGAGCACCTCGGCCGGGACGTCGTCGAGGTCCGGCTCGTTGCGCTGCGGGATGAACACCGTCTTCAGCCCGGCCCGTTGCGCCGCCAGCAGCTTCTGCTTGACGCCGCCGATCGGCAGCACCCGGCCGTTCAGGGTCACCTCGCCGGTCATCCCGACGTCGGCGCGCACCGGTCGCCCGGTGGCCAGCGACGACAGGGCGGTGACCATCGTGACGCCCGCGGACGGCCCGTCCTTGGGTACGGCGCCGGCGGGCACGTGCAGGTGCACGGCACGGTCGAGCGCGGCCGGGTCGATCCCGTGCTCCAGCCCGTGCGAGCGCAGGTAGGACAGCGCGATCTGCGCCGACTCCTTCATCACGTCGCCGAGCTGGCCGGTGAGGTTGAGCGAACGCTCCCCCTCCATGGCGGTCGCCTCGATGAAGAGCACGTCACCGCCCGTGCCGGTGACGGCCAGGCCGGTGGCCACGCCGGGGACCGCCGTACGCTCCGCGGACTCCGGCAGGAACCGGGGCCGACCGAGGAAGTCGCGCAGGTTGTCGGCGTCGACGTCGACGCGGGCGTCCTCGGTGGAGGCCAGGCGGGTGGCGACCTTGCGCAGCACCTTGGCGACGGCCCGCTCCAGCTGGCGTACGCCGGCCTCGCGGGTGTAGCTGGCCGCGACCAGGCGCAGCGCCTCGTCGGAGACGGTCACCTCGTCGGCACCCAGTGCGGCCCGGTCCAGCTGCCTCGGCAGCAGGTGGGTGCGCGCGATGGCGACCTTGTCGTCCTCGGTGTAGCCGTCGAGGGTGACGACCTCCATCCGGTCCAGCAGCGCGTCCGGGATGGTGTCGGCCACGTTGGCCGTCGCCAGGAACAGCACGTCGGACAGGTCGAGGTCGACCTCGAGGTAGTGGTCGCGGAAGGTGTGGTTCTGCGCCGGGTCGAGCACCTCGAGCAGGGCCGCGGCCGGGTCGCCGCGGTAGTCGGAGCCGACCTTGTCGACCTCGTCGAGCAGCACGACCGGGTTCATCGAGCCGGCCTCGGAGATGGCCCGGACGATCCGGCCGGGCAGCGCACCGACGTACGTGCGCCGGTGCCCGCGGATCTCGGCCTCGTCGCGGACGCCGCCGAGCGAGACACGCACGAACTTCCGGCCCAGGGCACGCGCCACGGACTCCCCCAGCGAGGTCTTGCCCACGCCGGGCAGGCCCGACGAGCGCGAGCACGGCGCCCGAGCCGCGGCCGCCGACGACCTCGAGGCCACGCTCGGCGCGACGCGCGCGCACGGCGAGGTACTCCACGATCCGGTCCTTGACGTCGTCGAGGCCGTGGTGGTCGGCGTCGAGGATCTCGCGCGCTCCGGCGATGTCGACGTTGTCGTCGGTCTTCGTCGACCAGGGCAGCTCGAGCACGGTGTCCAGCCAGGTACGGATCCAGCCGGCCTCGGGGCCCTGGTCGCTGGCACGCTCGAGCTTGCCGACCTCGCGCTGGGCCGCCTCGCGGACCTTCTCCGGCAGGTGGGCGGCCTCGACGCGGGTGCGGTAGTCGTCGGCACCCTCGGGCTCGTCGTCGCCGAGCTCCTTGCGGATCGCGGCGAGCTGCTCGCGCAGCAGGAACTCGCGCTGGCGCTTGTCCATGCCCTCGCGCACGTCGTTGCTGATCTTCTCGGTGACCTCGAGCTCGGCGAAGTGGTCGCGCGCCCAGGCGAGCACCTTCTCCAGCCGGGCCCCGATCTCCGGGGTCTCCAGCAGCTCGCGCTTCTGCTCGTCGTCGAGGTACGGCGCGTAGCCGGCCATGTCGGCCAGCGAGGACGGGTCGGTGACCTGCTGCACGGTGTCGACGACCTGCCAGGCGTTGCGGCGCTGCAGGATCGCGATGACGACCCGCTTGTACTCCTCGGCGAGCTCGCGGACGTGGTCGGTGACCTCGCCCTCGTCGACGGTCTCGGCCTCGACCCACAGCGCGGCACCCGCGCCGGTGACGCCGGAGCCGATCCGGGCGCGCTCGCCGGCGCGCAGCACGGCCGCCTTCACGCCGCCGGGGAGCCGGCCGACCTGCTCGATGGTGGCGACCACGCCGTGGGTCGGGTAGCGGTCGGAGAGCCGCGGCGCGAGCAGGAGCCGGCCGTTCTCGCCCTCGGGCGCCGCCGCCTGGGCGGCGTCGATCACGGAGCGGACGTCGCCGTCGAGCTCGATCGGGACGACCATGCCGGGCAGCACCACGAGGTCGGGCACGGAGAGCAGTGGGAGCGTGAGGTGGGACATGCGTTTCCTCCAGGCGTGAACCGACAGAAGTCTTGAGTCTGTCCGGCTCAACTTCGAATCGAGGAGCGGTGTTCCCGGAGGTGCGTCCGCTGTCAGCGAACGGGCATAGCGTGCCTGCATGACCAGGTACGTCGTCGACGCCCCCACCCTGCTGCACCTGGTCGCCGAGGGCGTCGAGGTCGATCCCGACCACCAGCTGGTCGCGCCCAACCTGGTGCGCTCCCAGGCGCTCGCGCTGCTCTACGAGGCCGTGCGCGCCGGCGACCTCGAGCGAGAAGGAGGCGCTGCGGCAGCACCGCCTGCTGACCGAGCTGAAGATGCGGCTCCTGGGCGACCGGGTCTCGCGCAGCACCGCCTGGAAGATCGCGCGCGAGCAGGGCTGGGAGTCGACCTACGACGCCGAGTACGTCGCCGTCACCCGGTTGCAGGCCGATGCCTTCGTCACCGTCGACCCCGAGATGGCCGCGAAGGTCGAGGGCCTCGTGCCGCTCGCCTCCGTCGACGCGCTGCGTCGCTGATCAGGCTCAGGGCCTAGGCATCAGGACACGTGGCCCGGTAGACACGGGTGCCGACCAGGCTCTTCCACTCCGCACGGGTGAGGTTGCGCCCAGCCAGGTCGCAGGCGACATCGAGGAGGTGCTGGGGCCGCAGGTCCCAGGTCAGGACCTGGCCCGCCGGGTGGGCGATCAGCAGCGTGTGGCCGTCGGGGAGGCTCGTGGCGTCCGGTACCTGGTCGCCCGCGCCGACCTGCAGCGTGCCGAGGTGACCGAGGGTGTGCGCTTCCCAGAGGTCGACGGTGCCGGGGCCGGTGGTGTAGACGGTGGACCCGTCGGCGCTCCAGCCCGCGCTCTGGAAGTCGGTGTGACGCGCCCGGTGAACGTGCGCAGCGGCACGACCCAGCGGGGATGGGCAGAGGTCATGTCCTCGGTCCTCATGACTCCCCAACGGCCGTCCGCGTCGAACAGGACCACCTTCGCTCCCGTCCGGAGAGAAGGGCCTGCCGTACGGAGGGCTGGGGCGGGCGATGCTGCTCACCTTGCGCGTGACGAGGTCGACGACCTGCGTCCTTCCGTTCTCCAGCGGCAGGTAGAGCGTGCGGTCGTCCGGGCTCATCGCGTAGGGCTGGTGGTTCCAGGTGCCCACCTGGATGGGCGCCCCGATCGGTCGGTGGGTCTCGCGGTCCACGACCGTCACGCGATGGTCCTCGCGGAGAGCAGGACCATCCGCTTGCCGTCCGCGGTGAAGATCGCGATGTCCACCCCGGCCGCGATCTCGGTGCGCGTCGGGGAGCCGGTCCTCGGGTCCCACACCTGGAGGTTGTGCTCGACCCGCCACGACCTGGGACGTCGATCGCGCCACCTGCCAGCGCGAACTCCCGGGAGTCGGGACTCCACTCGTACCAGAGGTCGGAAGGCCCGGCCCAGACCAGCCTCACGAGCCGGCGTCAGCCGGCCGGTCCCGAGGTCACGGAACTGGATGGTCCCGGGCTTGCTGGAGGAGTCCTGCTCGCCCCCGCTCCAGTACTCCACGTAGGCCACGGTGCGGCCGTCGGGTGAGGGTACGGCCTCGTACGTCCTGCTCGGGTTGTCGGGGAACTGCCTCGCCGCAGGGAAGGTGCCCGGGCCGGCGACGTCCCAGGACAGGAGCTGCCCGTCGGCGGACACGGTGTCGAGGATGCGGCCGCCGGAGGCGAAGGCCAGGTCCTCGACCGGCTGGCTGTGGCCTCGGAAGGTGCGGATCGGACGCTGCCGGGCCACCTCCCACACGATGCTGGTCCCGCTGGTGTAACCCAGCCGCGAGCCTGGATCCGTCCGGGGAGAACGCGAGGGCGGAGACGCCGTCGTCCTGCCCCGGCAGGACGAAGCGCTGACGCAGGGTCCTGGCGTCGAAGACCGCCACGCCGTCGCGGTGCGAGGTGGCGAGCAGCGTGCCGTCCGGGCTCACGCACCAGCGGAGGGTTGCGCTCGGACACGTACGGCACGGACTGCTTCGCCAGCAGCCGTCCGCTGTCCACGTCGTACGCGCGCAGCAGGTCGGGGCCACGGGTGGCGGCGTAGAGCGTGTCACCTCGCGGGCTCAGTGCCACCCGGAAGCGGACCCCGTCGACCTTCACCGTGCGGACCGGCCCGGCCGGACGGGCCACGTCCCAGACCTGCCACCCGGCGTTGTCTCCCTGCGTCGAAGGACGTCTCGCCCGCGACCAGTCGCGTGCCGTCGGCGCTGAAGTCGAGGGCGCCGCCCCAGACGTACGACCTCGGGATGATGCCGCCGAGCCGGAGCGGCTGCCGCGATGCGGCGTCGACGAGGCGCACCGGCTGCGGGTCGGGCTCGGACACCTGGTCGGCTCGGTGTCCGGGGCGTAGGCCAGCAGCCGGCCGCTCGGACTGAGCGCGAGGGCGGAGACCGGTCCCACCGCCTCGGAGCGGACCTCGTCCAGCGAGGCGCCGTCGTACGACGTGAGACCGCCGACGCCACCAGTGACGACGGTGCCGTTCGTCCCGATCTCGACCTCCTGCATGGCCGTCGCCGCGGGCGACACCGCGGAGCCGGGAGTTCTTGGCCAGGATCGAGTACAGCGCCGAGCGAGCGGTGAGCGAGTCGTCCCGGTGGATGCCCTCGACCGCGAGCAGCAGGGCCAGGTCGGGCTCGGTCGCGGCGAGCGCCTGCGCCGAGAGCCGGCGGGAGTCGGCCACCCGGGCGGCGTCGGCCGCGAGCCTTGCCTGGCGGTCGGATCGTCTGGCTGCGCCGACAGCGAGGAACCCGGCGACCAGGGCGCCACCAGGAGCACGGCGATGCCGGCCAGCGACAGCCGCAGGCGCCGGTTGCTGCGCTTCTGCGTCCGCAGCTCGCGCTCCGACTCGGCCTGCGACCGGGCCAGGAACTCGCTGCTCGACCCCGGTGAGCTCGACGCTGCTGCGTCCTGCCCAGTCGACGGCCCCCGCGAGCCGGACACCCCGGTAGAGCTCGCTGTCCGGGCGGCCCATCGCGTCCCACGCCTCCGCGGTCGTCGACAGGTGCTGGAAGATGCGCTGGCCCTCGACGTCCTCCTCGAGCCAGCCGCGCAGGCGCGGCCACTCGCGGGCCAGCGCCTCGTGCGCGATCTGGACGTCGCCCTCGTCGCTGCTCAGCAGCCGCGCGTCGACCAGCTGCCTCGATCAGGCGCTCGTGCGACGTCGTCGAGCGCGAGCCTGGCCCGCGGGACGCGCGTCCGGACCGGCCCACTCGTCGTCGCCGGGCGCCACCAGGCGCAGGAACATGTCGCGCAGCATGAGCGCGCTGCCGGTCGTCGAGCCCGTCGTACAGGTTCTCCGCCGACTGGGCCACCGCGTCACGGATCCCTCCCGAGCGCCGGTATCCCTCGACCGTGAGCGTGGCGCCCTCCCGCAGCTCCCACGTCCGCCGCAGCGCGTGCGAGAGCAGAGGCAGGGCGCCCGGTTCGCCATCGACCTCACGCACGAGGAGGTCCACCAGCCCGGGCTCCAGCCGTAGCCCCGCGTGCCTGGCCGGCCCCTCGATCGCGGCGCGCAGGTTCTCCTCGCTCATCGGCACCCGGCAGGTAGAGCCCGCGCTCGAGCATTCCGCGCGACGCTGGGGTCGTCGAGAGGTCACCGAGCCGGTCCGCCCGCAGGGCGAGCACCGTCGGGACCGCGCGTAGGCCTCGAGGCGTGCGAGGTACTCCGCGCGCTCGCCCGGGTCGGCGCACAGGGTGACCGCTTCCTCGGCCTGGTCGACGACCAGGACCGGCCACGGGCGCGCGCGGCGGCAGCCCGGCCAGCGAGTCCAGCGGGCGGGCGCCCGGAGTGGTGACCACCACGCTGCGCCCCGTCGCTGCACCAACGAGGCCACGACACCGGCCCGGACCAACGAGGACTTCCCGGTCCCCGACGGGCCGACGACCGCGAGCACCCCCTCGGCTCGGAGCTTGCGCGAGACAAGCCGCGATCTCCGCGTCCCGACCGAAGAACGACTCGGCGTCCTCGGGCTCGTAGGGCAGCAGGCCGCGGTAGGGACACACCGGCGCTGGCCTCGACGACCTCCGGGCCCGTCGAGGTCGGGGTCCTGGCGCAGGATCGCCTCCTCGAGCGAGACCAGCTCCTCCCCCGGATCCAGGCCGAGCTCGTCGCGGAGCAGCACGCGCGCACGGTGCAGCACCTCGAGCGCCTCGGTCTGCCGGCCCGAGAGGTACAGCGCCCGGGCCAGCAGCGCCCACCGTCGCTCGCGGAACGGCGCCGCCCTGGTCAGGGTCCGCGCCTCCTCCGCGACCGCGCGCGCGCGGCCCGCGGCGATCTCGGCCTCGACGCGAAGCTCCTCGCGCATCGAGGTGGAGACCCGTCGAGCCGGGCAGCCTCCACCCGGCCCGGTTCCCAGTCCTCGAGGTCCGGCAGCGGCCGACCGCGCCACAGCGACAGCGCCTCCCCCACGACGTAGGCGGCCCGATCCGGTTCGTGGTCACGCAGGTGGTCGCGTGCCCGCCCCAGCAGCCGCTCGAACGTGCGGGCGTCCACCTCGTCCTCGTGGACGACCAGGCGGTAGCCGTACGGCGTCGTCTCGATGCTCTCGCGCGTCAGCTGCCTCCGCAGGCGGACGATGCAGCCCTGCACCATCTTCGACCACGACGCCGGTGGGGGTCGCCCCACAGCGCGTCGGCCAGCACCTGCTTGTCGACGACCTCGCCGGCCCTCACCACCAAAGCCTCGAGGACCACCCGGTCCCGAACACCGTGACCGTCGTCTCCGTCGATGGTGAGCGGGCCGAGCACCGCGATGCCCACACCTCGACTGTCGACCCCGGTCGCGCGTGCGTCAAACGCGGAATTACCGCGCAGATACCACTCAGGCGGCGCCGCGATACCGCTCGGGTGCACAACCGAGGACGAACGGCGTCACCCGGACGCCACCACTCCCCGGAGATCACCATGAACAAGTCACACGGCCTCCTGGCCGCCGCCGTCCTGTCGCTCACGCTCACCGCCTGCTCCTTCGGCGGCAGCGAGGCACCGGCCGAGATCTCGAAGCCCGGCCCCGACCTCACCCAGCACAGCCAGCCGACCCACCAGTTCCACCGCGACCCGATCTGCCGGCAGGACCCCTGCCCGCGCTGAAGGTGTCAGACCGTGACCAGGCTCCGGGCGCCGAGCGCCCGGTCGAGGTCGCGGAAGAAGCACCCGGTGAGGTGGTTGCCCGCCACCGACAGCGTGGGCGCTCCGAGCCTGGCGACCAGACCGGTCACCCGGGCCGTCGCCTGGTAGCGCAGTCCCGTGCCCCTGGTCCCGGCGTCGGACAGGACGACCTCGAGGTCGAGCTCGAGCCGTCCGGCCCGCCCGCGGCCGTCCACGTGGACGGGATGGTGCGTCATGGGCAGGTGCCCGGCGATGCGTGAACCGACCGCGGTAGGTGTCGGCCAGCGGCCCGACCTGCACGCCGAGCGTCGCGGCGTAGTCGCCAGGCCCGGCCGGAGCGAGGGAGCGGCAGCCGGGGATCGCCCGGCGCAGCACCTCGTGGTCGTGCAGCGCGGTCCACACGTCGTCGGTCGCCGCCTCCAGGACCCGCTCGCCGGTGAACCGCATGACCTGCCTCCTCGCCGTGGGATCCCAGCCAACCCCGGCGGACGGCCACGCCGCATCCATCCTCAGGATGATCGAGGTCGACGCGGGTCACCCGTGGGTAGGACGGTGACTGCTGCAGACCAGGAGCGCGATCAGCGCAGGAAAATACCCGCGAACGGCTTGGGATCGAAGTACGTCGTCTTCGGTGGCATGACCTCGCCCCGGTCGGCGACCTCGGTGAGCTCGTCGAGGGGCGGCGGCCGGAGCGCGAACAGGGCGCCACCGTCCTCGTCGCACGCGGCGGTCAGGTCGGCCAGCGGCGAGAGCGCCGACGTGACCTCGATCCGGGACCGGTCATCGCCGACCAGCGGCCGCAGCACGTGCTCGTCGAGGATCGCCACCGCCGTCCCTGCGGCACCGGGCAGGCGCTCGCCGGTGTACGAGGCGTCGTACCAGTGCCCGTCGACGTACACCGCGAAGCAGCCGGCGGCGTCGTCGGGACTGGTCAGCTCGGTGACCGTGAAGTGCTCTGCCAGCAGGTCGAGCAGGGCCTCGCCCTTGACCTCGCCGACGACCCGGCGGTGGAAGGCCATCAGGCTCAGTCCGTCGATCGGGTAGATCACGGACATCACCCCGGCGTCGGCAGGTCGCCCGCGCCGCTCCCACACGCGCAGGCTGGCGGCGACGCGGTGGTGCCCGTCGGCGACGTAGTGCACGGACGAGCCCAGCTCCTCGAGCACGGCACGGCTCGCGTCGTCGGGCAGCCGCCACACCGTCTGCTCCCAGCCCTCGGGGCCGAGGAACTGCAGGTCCGGCTCGCGGTCGAGCGCCTCGGCCAGCACCGCCTCGACGGCGGGTCCGTGCCGGTGCAGCAGCGCGACCAGCTCGGAGCGCTCGGTGGCCGCGGTGAACAGGTCGACGAGGGCCTCGACCCGTTCGGGCTGGACCTCCTCGTGCCCGCGCACCCGACCGTCGAGGAACGCCTGGACCAGCACGTCGGCCACGAGGCCGACGTGGAGCTGCTCGCCGCGCCGCAGGCGGTAGACGTAGACCCCGGTCGTCGGTTCGTCGTACCCGTCCGAGGCGACGGCACGGGGTGACCCACCGGGATCCGACCGCGAGGTGCGCTCCGACGCCGGGAGGGCGTCCAGCATCGGGAACACGCTGCCGGTGGCGTGGTCCGGCCGCACGAGCCGGGCACGGAGCGGCCGCACGATCTCGACCGGCTCGTCGGCCGTCATCCCGTGCCCGCGAAGGAGGTCATCGAGACCCCGAGCACGTGCGGCACCTCGCGCACCTGCCCGAGGAGCTCGGGCGTGAGCGAGCCGGCCAGGTCGATCGAGGCCATCGCGGCCTCCCCGCCGCGGAACACGCGGTTCTCCATGTGCTCGACGTTCAGCCCAGCAACGCTCAGCAGGTCCAGGACCTGCGCGAGCACGCCCGGCTGGTCGAGGTGACGCACGGTCAGCGTCACCGACCCGAGCCTGCTGGGGGCGAGGTTCACGCAGTTGCGCGCCCTGCCCTCGGTGAAGGCGTCGACGATCTCGACGACGCCGGCCGCGGTCGCGAGCTGGGCCTGCCTCGTCGAGGCACCGATGTGGTGGGTGCCCACGACACCGGCGTGGCTGGCCAGCGGTGAGGCCCAGTCGGCGCGCCCGCTGCCCGGCTCGTCGGCGTACACGTCGAGGCCCGCCCTCACCGAGCCGGCGTCGAGCGCCTCGAGCAGCGCGCTCTCGTCGACCACGTCGCCGCGCGAGGTGTTGAGCAGGATCGCTCCGGGTCGCAGGTGGGCGAGGAACTCCTTGTCGACCAGGTGGCGGGTCTCCTTGGACGCGGGCACGTGCAGCGACACGACGTCGGAGGTCTCGAGCAGCTCGTCGAGGTCGGCACGCGTGGTGATGCCGAGCTCGGCGGCACGTGTGGCGACGGGCTCGCTGCGCTCCTTGTCCACGACCTGCACGTGCATGCCGAAGGCGACGGCGCGCTCGGCCACGCAGAGCCCGATCGAGCCCAGGCCGACGATGCCCATCGTCGAGCCCAGCAGGCCGGCGGCCTTGCCGTAGGTCTTCTTCTCCCACCGCCCGCCGCGGAGGTCGGCGACGTTGTCGGGGATGCGCCGGTCGATGGAGAGCAGCAGGCCCATGGTCAGCTCCGCGACCGCGGCCGAGTTCCGGCCGGGGACGTTGGCGACGAGCACGCCACGGACCGCGGCGGCCTCGGTGTCGATCGTGTTGGTCCCGGCCCCGGCCCGGATCACCAGGGCGAGCCGGTCGGCGACCTCGAAGACGCGGTCGCGCACCTTGGTGCTGCGCACGACGAGCACGTCGAAGCCCGCGATGCGGTCCGGCAGGTCGTCCTTGCCGAGCTCCGCCTCGACGACGCACTCGTGACCGCGCTGCTCGAGATCGTCCAGGGCGGGTTGCGGCAACGAGTCGGCAATCAGGATGCGCAACCCGGCATCCGAACGCACCGCATCTACGGCCATGACGCACCCTCCCCGGCACGAGCCACCCGCGACGCGGACGGCTTGCGGTCACGCTAATGGCTGTGCGGTGGGGGCACCATGGGGCGATGGCCGCCAGCCTCCGCGTCGAGCACGTCGACTCCTCCCGGTGGGAGGACCTGGCCGGCCTGTTCGGACGTGGCGGCGCCTCGAACGGTTGCTGGTGCCAGTACTGGCTGCTCGGGCCGGCGTACCACCGCCGCGAGCGCAGCCTCAACCGCGACGACCTCCACGCGCAGGCCGGGTCGGGTGAGGCCGGGCTGCTCGCGTACGACGCCGGGGACCGCGCGGTCGGCTGGGCGCGGCTGACGCCCCGTGCCGGACTCCCCTGGCTCAGCGAGCGCTTCGACCTCGACGAGTCGCCGGCGTGGGCGATGCCGTGCTTCTACGTCGCGAGCAGCAGTCGCGGCACCGGCGTGATGTCGGCACTCATCGACGCCGGCGTGCAGTGGGCCTCGGCTCGAGGCGTGACGCTGCAGGCGTGTCCCGTCGACCCTGCAGTACCCGGCGCCACGCGGAACAGGTTCTCCGGCGTGCTCCAGCCGTTCCTCGACGCCGGGTTCCGCGAGGTGGCGAGACCGCGGCCGGAGCGCGTGATCGTCGAGCGCGTCACGAGCTCGTGAGGATCACGAGCTGCTGGGTCGCCCGGGTCATCGCGACGTAGCGGTCGACCGCTCCCTCGATGCCCTCGCCGAAGGACTCGGGATCCATCAGCACGACCAGGTCGAACTCGAGCCCCTTCGACAGCTGAGGAGTCAGCGAGCGGACGCGTCCGCTCGCCTGCACGGTCGCGTCGTCGACGTCGGCAGTGGCGATGACGCAGGCGATCCCCTCGGCGTGCTCGGCGAGCCAGGTCTCCAGGATCGTTCCCAGCTCCGCGGTGGATCCGTGGACCACCGGGAGGTCGGTGCTGCGGATGGACGTGGGGACGTTGGCGTCCGGGAACACCGACCGGATGACGGGCTCGGCCTCGGCCATGATCGCCTCGGGCGTCCGGTAGTTGATGCTCAGCGTGGCGATGTCGACCCGGTCGAGGCCGACGCGCTGGAGCCGTTCCTGCCACGGCTCGACGAACCCGTGCCTGGCCTGGGCACGGTCGCCGACGATGGTGAAGCTCCGGGACGGGCAGCGGAGGAGCAGCATCTGCCACTCGGCGTCGGTGAGCTCCTGGGCCTCGTCCACCACGATGTGCGCGAAGGGGCCGGCCAGGAGGTCCGTGTCGGTCTCGGGGAGTGCGGCCTCGTCGACCAGGGCGTCGCGGATGCCTTCCTGGCGGAGCTGCGCCATCAGTCCCTCGTCGTCGTCCTGCTGGAGGATCTCGTCGACGACCCGGTCCATCCGGGCGCGCTCGGCGGCGACGGCCGCCTCGTGACGACGCTTCTTCCGCGAGACCTCGGGATCGCCGAGGCGTTGCCGGGCGGCGTCCAGGAGCGGCAGGTCGGAGACAGTCCACGCCTGCGGGTCCTCGCGCTGGAGCGCCTGCACCTCGCCGGGTTCGAGCCACGGTGCGCACAGGCGCAGGTAGGCGGGCACGTCCCACAGGTCGCCGACGAGGTCGGTCGCCTCGAGCAGCGGCCACGCCCTGGTGAAGGCGTCGGCCAGCTCGCGGTTCCGGCTGATCGAGGCGCGGACCTGCTCGGCCGTGGGCCCGGACTCCTCGTCGTCCTCATCGTCGTCGTCGAGCTCGAGCTTGCTGACGAGGATCGTGAGCAGCTCGTCCCAGACCAGGTCGCGCGCCTCGTTGTGCGGCGTCCCCGGAGGTGGTGCGTCGAAGGCGTCGGCCCAGTCGGCGGTGCTGACCCAGAAGTCGGCGTACGGCGTCTCGACCTGCATGCCCTTGCTCGGCGGTTCCTCGTAGAACCTGGCGGCGGGCTCGATCGCACGCACCATCTCGACCGACTCCTTGAGGCGTGCCACCTCCGGGTCGGTCTCGACCGTGGCGGCAGCACCCTGCGGGACGAGGTCACGCAGGGTGCAGGTCTGGACGCCCTCCTCGCCCAGGCTGGGCAGCACGTCGGCGACGTACGCCAGGTAGGGCTGGTGCGGCCCCACGAAAAGCACCCCGCCCCGTCGGTGCCCGAGCCGCGGGTCGGAGTAGAGCAGGTAGGCGGTGCGGTGCAGCGCGACCACCGTCTTGCCAGTGCCCGGGCCTCCGTCGACGACGAGGGCGCCCCTCGATCCCGCTCGGATGATGGCGTCCTGGTCGGCCTGGATCGTGCCGAGGACGTCGCGCATCCGGGGCGAACGATCGCTGCCCAGGCTGGCGATGAAGGCCGACTGGTCGTCCAGGGCGGCACGGCTCTCGAGCCCGCCCGGGGTGTAGACCTCGTCCCAGTAGTCGCTGACCCGGCCGCGGGTCCAGCGGTACCGACGCCGGCTCGACAGCCCCATCGGGTTGGCGTGGGTGGCACCGAAGAACGGCTCCGCCGCCGGCGAGCGCCAGTCGACCAGCAGGCGACGACCCCCGCTGTCACTGAGGCCGAGCCGTCCGACGTACACGGGGTCAGGGTCGTCGGCACCCACCATGCGCCCGAGGCACAGGTCGAGACCGAAACGACGCAGCGTGCGCAGGCGCACGGTGAGGCGGTAGATCTCCTCGTCCCGGTCCATCGCCTCCTGGCCGACACCACCGGGTGCCTTGAGCTCGGCATCGAGCCGTTGGGACAGCTCGGCGATCGTCTGCTCGAGGGTCTCCTCGATGGCCGCGAAGTGCCGCTCGTCGTCGGCGATCAGCGCCGGCTCGGCCTTGGCCTGCAGGCTCTGGGGAAGGTCGAACGCGGTCGTGGTCAGGGGTTCACCTCACATCGGGTCCGTGGCCTCGTGGCCTCGGGTCGGCGATTCTCCGGCACCACCGGGGTCTTGCCGCAAGCCCCCGGCTGCGCTATACGTTGGGAGTGGAGAGGAGCCGTGGGCTCCTCTCCTTTTGCGTGTGTGCGTCTCGCCCAGCAAGCGCCAGGGTTTGGGTGAGTACCCCGGCGGTGAGGATCCCCAGGACCGGCATCGGGCCGGAGGAGTGGGGATCGCGTGAGCACGAAGCAGGAGTCGAGCGGCGCCGACAAGGGCTTCCTGGCCCGGATCACGACAGCCACGGCCTTCGGGGAGGGCCTCGACGGCTACGACCTGGGCGGCATCAGCGTCGTGCTGCCGTTCATCGTCGCGGACCTCGCGCTCTCCTCCGTGCAAGAGGGACTGATCGCCGCCTCCACGCTGGCCGGCATCTTCTTCGGCGCCCCGATCTTCGGCTACCTCACCGACCGGTTCGGCCGTCGCAAGATCTTCATCCTCGACCTGATCGCGTTCGTGATCATCGGCCTGCTGCAGGGAGTGGTCACCAACTTCGCCGAGCTGCTGACCCTCCGGCTGCTGCTGGGTGTCGCGATCGGCGCCGAGTACGCGATCGGCCAGACGATGCTCGCGGAGATGGTGCCCAGCCGCGGCCGGGGTCGCCGCCTCGCGAGCCTGCAGGCTGCCTGGTACGGCGGCTTCCTGCTTGCGGTGATCGTCGCCTACCTGCTGCACGCGGCCGGAGTCCCGTGGCAGTGGATCCTGGCGACCGGCGCGATCCCGGGCCTCGCCACCCTGCTGCTGCGACAGGGCCTTCCCGAGTCGCCGCGCTGGCTGGCCAGCCAGGGCAGGGAGGACGAGGCGCGCGAGATCGTGGACGAGCACCTCGGCGAGGAGTACTACGAGGACGAGGACCTCAGCGAGGAGACCGACGACCCGACCCGCTTCGCCGGCCTGTTCGCGGCCGACATGTGGCGGCGTACGACGTTCGCCTGCGTGTTCTTCACCTGCCTGGTGGCGCCGTACTTCGCCATCTTCACCTTCGCGCCGACCGTGTTCTCGGCCCTGGGTGTCGAGGACGCGAAGGTCAGCATCATCGGCACCAACACGGTGGCCTTCCTCGGTGCCCTGGCGGGGATGTTCGTGATCGAGAAGGTCGGGCGCCGTTCGCTGCTGCTGACCTCGTTCTACGTCATGGTGGTCACGCTGGCGGTGCTGGGCTTCTGGGGCAGTGCACCGGCGATCGTCATGATCATCTGCTTCGCCGGCTTCGCCTTCTTCAACGCGATCTCCGGAGACCTCACCGGGGTGTACCCCGCCGAGATCTTCCCCTCCGAGCTGCGTGGCAGCGGCGTCGGTCTGGCCGCCGCCGCGAGCCGGATCGGTGCCACCGCCGGGACCTTCCTGCTGCCGATCGGCATCGACAAGTTCGGGATCGGGCCGAGCCTCGTGATCGGTGCGGTGATCTGCGCGATCGGACTGGTCGTCACCCAGCTGTGGGCGCCCGAGACCACGGACCTCAGCCTCACCAGGGCCGAGGAGGCCGAGCCCCCCGGGGCCTAGGACTCTGGCTGGTCCGCGAGGGATGCTGGTGGGCGTGAACACCGTGGGGGTACTTGCCCGTTTCAGCGTCAAGCAGGGTGCGGACGCCGAGGTGGCAGCGTTCTTCGCTGCGGGACGCGCCCTCGTCGACGACGAACCGCCAACCACCACCTGGGTGGCCTTCCGGGTGGACGAGGTGACGTACGGCGCCTTCGCCACCTTCGCCGGCTCCGCCGAACGAGAGGCCCTGCTCTCGCGAGGGGGTCCCAGGATGTCCAGCGAGATGGCGCACCTCTTCGCCGGACCACCGACCTTCGAGCAGGTGGACCTGCTCGAGGTCAGGATGCCCGGCACTCCATGAGGCAGGCGAGTGCGCGCCTCCTCGATGGCCGTGACGTCATCCGGATCGTGGGCTCGAGGCCACGATTCCGATGACGTCCCGCGCTGCCCTCGAGACCGATCGCCTGCTGCTCCGGCCGTGGCGGGTTGCCGACGCTGTCATCCAGCGGGAGATGTGGGCCGAACGCGATCCACGGGTCCCGCCTCACCGCCGTATCGATGCCGACGGGCGCCCCACGGTGGCCGAGCTCGAGGAGGCGATCCGCACTCATCAGCCGTCGTCGGCCGGGTTGCTGGCGCTCGAGCGGAAGGCTGCAGGCGACGTGATCGGCTACTGCGGCCTGATCGACAGCGAACACGGGCAAGAACCGGAGCTGGCGTTCGAGCTGCTACGTCGGTTCTGGGGGCAGGGATACGCGACCGAGGCGTCGTGGGCAGTGCTGGACTGGGCGAGGTCGTCCGGGTACGAGCGGCTGTGGGCCTCCGTCTGGGACTGGAACACCGCCTCTCGCCAGGTGCTGGCGAAGCTCGGGTTCACCGAGGAGGACCGCCAGAGATCTGTTCACGGGACCAACGTGATCACTTCGAGGGCTCTCTGACTGGCGCGCTGACATGCTCAGCTCGGCACCAGGCACGTCTCCTGGTCGGCACCGCCCGGCACCGGGGTGCCGAGCGGTGCCTGGATCGTCGGGAGACGCGTGGTCGGACCCGAGACGACCTGCCCTGCCCGTACCCACAACAGCGAACACGAAGCGTCCCGCTGCTGGGTGCTGTCAGCGCGCCCGAGCACGCGGTGCGTGACGTCTCGCGGTCCCCAGCGGCACGAGCGCCGGGACGCGGGCTGCGTACTCGTCGTACGCCGTGCCGAAGGTGCGGCGAAGGTCCCGCTCCTCGAACCAGATCCCGAGGGCGATGTACGCCGAGGCGGACAGGGCGTAGAGCAGGTGAGCGGCGCCCATGTGGGGAGTCGCCCAGACGGTCACCAGCAGCCCGGTCATCGAGGGGATGCCGCACCAGGGCGTGCAGCCCGCCCACGTGCAGCTCGCCGACGGAGCTGCTCGCCGGTGGCGCTCGAGGCGCCGATCCAGCCGGCCTGACGCAGCCCCACGAGCTCGAAGTGGTCGACCGCGAACGTGGCCGCGACGGCGAGAGCCCAGCCAGCGGCGTACAGCACCCAGAGCGCGACGGCGACCGCGCCGTCGATGTGCCACACCTCGCCACCGAAGGGCTGCCAGAGGAGCAGCAGGAGGACGAGCACGGCGTCCGTGGCGAGGACGTAGACCGCCCGTTCGACCGGCACCGGGATCCGGCGCCGCAGCCACGTCTTGAACTGGCGGCGTGCCATCACCGAGTGCTGGACGGCGAAGAGCAGGAAGAGACCGACGTCCGTGCTGATCGCGAGGGCGGTGCCGACGCGGTGCGGACCGTCGACGGTCCGTGGCACGACCACGTCGGCGAGGAAGGCCATCGTCCAGACGACGACGAGGTTGAAGCCCGCCCAGCCGAGGGCGGACAGGAACAGGTGCAGGGGACGTCGAGGCATCTTCCGATGGTGCGTCGACCGAGCCACGCGGACGCAGGCGTGGAACTACCTCAGTTGGTGCGGCCTCACGCAGGCTCCTGCGCGACGTACCAGGCAGCCAGCTGCGACCGCGACCGGAAGCCGAGGCGCAACCGGATGCGCTCCAGGTGCGACTCCACCGAGCGCTCGCTGAGGTGCAGGCGCTCGGCCACCTCGCGATTCGTCAGCCCCTCGGCCACCAGGGCAGCGACCTCGGCCTGGCGCACGGTCAGCCCGGTCGGTGCCGTCTCACGCATCGCGCGCAGGCCGAGGAAGCGACGCACCTGGTCGACCACGGCTCGCGAGTCCCCGATCGCCGGGAGGTGTGATCGACCAGCGAGCTCGACGTGCTCGGCGCCAGGGATCCTCTCGGCCAGCAGCAGGCTCTGCGCGACCGGGACGGCCCGGTCCCCGGTGCGGTGCAGCACCAGCGTCGGAGCCTGCACCTGCGGCAGGTACCGCTCCACGTCGAGGGCATAGGCCAGCTCGAGCAGCGCGACCGCGGTCTCGGCGGACGACGCCGCTCGTTGGTACTGCGAGAGCACCCGGCGTGAGCCGGGGTCCGTGTCGGGTGCGAACAGGTTGGTCAGCAGGTCGGACCCGAAGCCCCAGTGGCTCGCCAGCAGGCCGAGCACGTGCGTCCGGCTCGCGTCGTCACCGATCGCAGCGCCGTTGGCCCAACCGCCGAAGAGCACGAGCCGGGAGACGGTCTCCGGATGGTTCGCCGCCCACTGCACGGCCACCGCAGCGCCGAGAGACCAGCCGAGCAGGTCGAACTGCTCCAGGCCGAGCTCCTCCACCACCGCGGCGACCGTGGACAGCTCGAGCTCCATGGTCCGCGGTCCGTCGTACGGCTCCGAGAGGCCACAGCCCGGACGGTCGTAGCGCACCAGGGTGCGCCCCGACGAGAGCGACTCGTGGAAGAGTCGCTCGGCCGGGATCGACCAGTCCAGCTCGAGGTGGCTCAACCACCCGGGCGACACCAGGAGCGGCGGCCCGCTGCCGGTGAGGGCATAGGCAACCTTCGAACCGTCCGCCATCGTTGCCGTGCCGAGGCGCTGTTCCCGCGCAGCCACGGCGCCAGTCAACACCATCCGACGACGCCTGGAAGTGCGGTGTTTTCCCCCTGCCGCAGGCCTCGACCGGCCGACACCATCGACGCATGACACTGACTCACGACGAACCCGCGATCTGGCACGACCACCCCGACCTGGCCCTCGCGAACACATGGGGCGCAGGGTGCGTCGTCGGCCACCTGGGCATCGAGTTCACCGAGGCTCGGCCCGGACCACCTGGTCGCCCGGATGCCGGTCGATGCGCGGACCCGGCAACCGCTGGGCATCCTGCACGGCGGGGCGTCCGTGCTGCTCGCGGAGACGCTGGTCAGCTTCGCCGCCACCTTCGCCGTCGGTCCCGGCAAGTCCTGCGTCGGCATGGAGATCAACGCCAACCACCTGCGCCCGGTCAGCGATGGCTGGGTCACCGGCACGACCCGGCCGATCTCGCTCGGCAGGCGGACCCAGGTCTGGGAGACGCGGATCACCGACGACAGCGGCAAGCTCGTGTGCATCTCACGATGCACGGTCGCGGTGATCGAGGCCCAGTGAGCGCAGGCGTCAGCCCGCCAGCACCTCGCGCAGCTTCGCGGCGAACTCCTCCGGCTTGCCGGCGTAGCCGTGCTCGCCGCCCATGAACCCGCCGTGGTGGCTGGGGAAGACCGTCACCTCCTGGCCGAGCTGGGAGGCGAGAGCCGAGCCGGCACGCGCCGGGAACTGCTGGGCGGACTCCTCGCCCACCGCGACGACGACCCGCGTCGGCGCCGCCTGGAGGGCGTCGAGGTCGGGGACGTACGCCGTCACCGCGTTCGAGTCACCGGAGAGCAGCGGGTCGTCCCTGTTGCCGTCGTCCTCGGTGGGCATGCCGAACTGCGCCGGGTCGGCCACCGGCTGCTCGAAGAACGCGTCGTCGTACTCCCCCTGCCACGAGGTCAGCCCGATGAAGGCCGCCATCCCGGCGCCGAAACCGCCCTCGCGGTAGGCCGCGTGCACAGCGGCCTCGGCCTCGCGGGCGCGGTCGGCGTCGGGGACGACCACGAACAGCGGGGGCTCGTGCGCGACGGCGACGCTCACGTCGTCGGGGTACCGGGCGACCAGCTCGAGCGCGGTCACGGCGCCGCCACTGCTCCCGAGCAGCTCGACCGGACCACCACCGATCGCCTCGATGATCGCGTGCACGTCGGCGGCGTTGTCGGCCGGCGTGTGCTCGGTGCGGCCGTCCTTGCGCACGCTCCGCCCGAGACCCCGCACGTCGTACGCGACGACCGTCCGGTCCGGGAGGTACGACGCCAGGGAGGCGAACCCCTCGGCGCACATCGGCTGACCGATCATCACCAGCGGCGGCCGGCCGTCCGCCGACGGGAGCGTGCCGTGCACGTCGTAGACGAGGTCGACGTCGGGCGTCTCGAGCGTGTGCGTCTGCATCGGATCTCCTGGGGCATGAGGTGGGTGCTGCTACCGACCCGGGCGGGGGCCAGGACTCATCGGCCGCACCTTCGGGAACCGGGCCGTCGACCGCATCAGACGTTCCCGATCACCCGCGTGATCGTGATCCGGACGGCGACCCGCGCCGGGTTCTCGCGCGGCTGCCGGTAGCGCGCCGCATAGGCACGCACAGCCTCGTCCACCACGTCCTCCTCGGAGATGACCTCCGCCGTGCCCTCGATCGTCGACCAGCGGCGGCCGTCGACCTGGCTGACCGCGATCCGCGGATCGGCGCGCAGGTGGGCGACCTTGCGCGACGTGCGCGAGGTGATCCCCCATGCGCGGTGCCGTCAGACGACAGCGCGATCCCCATGGGTACGACGTGCGGGGAGCCGTCCTCGCGCAGGGTGGTCACCGAGCAGAGGTGGCGTTCACGCCAGAACGCGAGGTGCTCCCCGTCCAGCGAGTAGGTCCTGGTCACGCCTTGCGGAGCATCTCGGCGACGAGGAAGGAGAGCTCCAGGGACTGCACCCGGTTCAGCCGCGGGTCGCACACCGACTCGTAGCGGTCGGCGAGGTCGGTCTCGAGCAGCTCCTCACCACCACCCACGCACTCGGTGACGTCGTCGCCGGTGAGCTCGACGTGCAGCCCACCGGGCCACGTGCCCACGGAGCGGTGCACGTCGAAGAAGCCCTGCACCTCCTCGATCACGTCGTCGAAGCGACGGGTCTTGTAGCCCGACGAGGCCTCGAAGGTGTTGCCGTGCATCGGGTCGCAGACCCACGCGGCCTCGACGCCGGAGGCGGTGACCTTCTCGAGCAGCGAGGGCAGCGCGTCGCGGATCTTGCCCGCGCCCATCCGGGTGATGAAGGTCAGTCGACCGGGCTCGTTCGCGGGGTTGAGCCGCGCTGCCAGGGCGATGGCGTCGTCGGCGCTCGTCGTCGGGCCGAGCTTCACGCCGATGGGGTTCTGGATGTGGCTCATCAGCTCGACGTGCGCGCCGTCGAGCTGGCGGGTCCGCTCACCGATCCAGACGAAGTGGCTGGAGACGTCGTACGGCAGCTGGGTGCGGCTGTCGGTGCGCGTCATCGCGTGCTCGTACTCGAGGATCAGCGCCTCGTGCGAGGAGTGGAAGTCGACCCGGTGGAACTCGTCGGGGTCGGCGCCGATGGCCTGCATGAAGGTCAGCGCCCGCTCGATCTCGGCGGCCACCGTCTCGTAGCGGCGGCCCACCTCCGAGCCGAGCACGAAGTCGGTGTTCCAGGTGTGCACCTGGCGCAGGTCGGCGTACCCGCCGGTGACGAAGGCCCGGACGAGGTTCAGCGTCGCCGCGGACGCGTTGTAGACGTCGACGAGCCGGGACGGGTCGGGCACGCGCGCCTCGGCGGTGAAGTCGAAGCCGTTGACGGCGTCGCCGCGGTAGGCCGGCAGGGTCACGCCGTCGCGGGTCTCGAGGTCGGAGGACCGGGGCTTGGCGTACTGCCCGGCCAGCCGGCCCAGCTTCACCACCGGCACGGAGGCCGCGTAGGTCAGCACGACCGCCATCTGCAGCAGCACGCGCAGCTTGTTGCGGGTGTTGTCGGCCGTCACGCCGGCGAAGGTCTCGGCGCAGTCGCCGCCCTGGAGCAGGAACGCCTCACCCCTCGCGACCGCGCCCAGCTTGGCCTTCAGCTCGTCGCACTCACCGGCAAAGACGAGCGGGGGCATCTGGCGGAGCCGAGCCACCGCCGCGTCGACGGCGGCGGAGTCGGGGTAGGACGGCTGCTGAGCAGGCCGCATGGCGTGCAGTGACGCCAGGTCGGGAACGGTCGTTGACACCGCACCAGCGTACGTGGAGCGCCCTCCCCCGCCCGAATCAGTCGCCGAGCTGGGTCACGTCCTGGAACTCGCTGGTGGTCCCGGTGGCCTTGTTCACCGCGAAGGTGACCAGCCAGAGCGCCACCCCGACGGCGAGCAGTCCAGCGGCGATCCTGTACTGGATCATGTCGGCCTCCAGGCGGGCCCACGGGCCGAGCAGGTAGAGGCACGCCACGGCTCCGATCACCGGGATGACCGTCGGCGCACGGAAGGCGCCCTCCTTGGCCGGCTCGCGCCGCAGCACCAGCACCGCGATGTTGACGACCGAGAAGACGGCGAGCAGCAGCAGGGCGGTGGTGCCGGAGAGCGCGGCGACGATCGAGTTCTCGGCCAGCAACCGGACCACGACGATGAGGCCGAGGGCCAGCACGGTGGTGAACACGATGGCGGCCCACGGAGAGCGACGGTTCGGCAGCACCTTGCCCAGCTGCTTCGGAAGCACGCCCTGGTTGGCCATCCCGTAGATCAGCCGGCTCGCCATCAGCATGTTGATCAGCGCGGTGTTGGCGACGGCGAAGACGGTCATGAACGGGAAGATCTTGTCGATGTTCAGACCGGGCGCCCCGATGCGTACGACGTCCAGCAGGATGCCCGCCTCGGGGTTCTTCGGCGTCTGGATCTGGCCCGCGGGGATGACCGCGACCACCGACACGGCAACCAGCATGTAGATGACCACGGCGATGCCGAGACCGGTGAACATCATCCGCGGGAAGATCCGCGCCGGGTCCTTGGTCTCCTCGACCATGTTCACCGAGTCCTCGAAGCCGACCATCGAGAAGAACGCGATGGCGGTGGCGATGGTGACCGCGGCGAACAGCCCCTTCTCCTCGGGGTTCTCGAAGACCGTGATCCGGTCGAGGTTGGCGTCGCCACCACCGATCGCGACGAAGCCGATGACGATCACGATGGCGAGCGCGGCCATCTCGACGATGGTCAGCAGCACGTTGAACTTCACGCTCTCGCCGACGCCGCGCAGGTTGATCAGCGCCAGCACGATCATGAAGAGCAGGGCCACCACGAGCGTGGCGCCGTCACCGGTGGGCACCGCCTCGATGCCCTCGTCGAGGCCGACCAGCAGGTTGCTGGCCAGCAACCCCGACGAGGTCGAGGCGCTGGTGATGCCGGAGCACACCACGGTGAAGGCGACCAGGAAGGTCACGAAGTGCACGCCGAACGCCTTGTGCGTGTAGAGCGCGGCGCCGGCGGCCTGGGGGTACTTGCAGACCAGCTCGAGGTACGAGAACGCGGTCAGCGTCGCCACCCCGAAGGCGACCAGGAAGGGCAGCCACGCGATGCCACCGACCTGGCCCGCCAGCCGGCCGGTCACGGCGTAGACACCGGCACCCAGGATGTCGCCGACGATGAAGAGGAGCAGCAGCCCCGGCCCCATCACCCGCTTCAGGTCGGGCTGCGGCCCGTTGACGTCTCGTTCCTCTGTGGCCGTGGACATCGCTGCCTCCCGAGCTGGGGTTGGCGCCCCATGGTCCCGCATCGAACCCGCGGGGACCAGACCCGCGTGCTAGCGCACCTCGCAGTCGACACCGCCCGAGCACTTCTTCACGACGTGCGTCGCGACCAGCTTTCCCGAGGCGTCGTACGCCTTGACCTCACGAGGCATCGCCGGCAGCCGGGCCCAGAACATCGTGTTGCCCGGGCTCAGCCGACCCGTGTCGACCGTCGCATCCTCGGTGCTGCCGTCGACGAGCTCGACCACGACGCGGGTGATGGTGGTGCCGTCGATGCCACCGATCAGCGACTCGTGCCAGGTCTTGTCGGAGTAGTCGTCGTCGAGGAAGAGCTCCATCGGAGCACCCGGCTGCAGGAACCTCTCGGTGCCGATCCCGAAGAGGAAGTACTTGTGACCGTCGTCGGCGGTCACGAGCACCGCAGGGGCGCACGGCTTCGCCTTCTCCGCCAGGCAGCCGAGCCACAGCGGCCCCGGGTCCACGACGACCTGGCTGCCCTTGGGTGCGTTGTCCAGGTAGGGCCGCTGCGTGTGCGTGGTCGGGACGTACCCGGGACCGGCCCTGCCGTCGAAGCCCAGCGGCACCGGCGTGCCGACCAACCGCGCTCCGTTGCGCATCCGCAGCTCCTTGCCCCGCGTGTGCGGTGGCGGGGAGCACGACGGTGCCGTCGACCTCGTAGGCGCCGGGGATGTCGCGCAGCACCGCACGCTCGTACGACGTCAGCCCGGTCACGTGGTGCGGCCGGGTGACCGCCGGGACGAGCTGCGCGTCGCCACCGCGACCGGCGACGGACCACGCACCCGCGGCGACGAGGAGCACCGCCACGCTCGCGCCGACCACCCGCAGTCGAGCGCTCGTGCGACGCCGGCGGCCCAGCCGTCGGATGGTGTCGAGGTCGGGTGAGCTCGGCGGGAAGGGGTCGCGCTCCAGCAGCGCCTCGATCTGGTCGTTGCTCATGACAGTCCCTCCACGAAGTCCGGGTGGTGTGCGCGTACCTTCGCGAGCGCTCGCGAGCAGGTGCTCTTGACCGTGCCCACGCTGATCCCCAGCTCGCGGGCCACCGTCGCCTCGGCCAGGTCGCAGTAGTGGCGCAGGACGATCACGCGACGTTCCTGCGCCGTCAGCTCGCTGAGCAGCCGGATCACCAGGTCGGCGTCCTCCACCGAGCCGGTCGTCCGGTCGTCGAGCCGCGGCCTTCTCCGGCAGGTGCGAGGCGTCCACCTCGCGCATCCGGCGTCGGCGCAGGCGGTCGATGTTGAGGTTGACCAGCGTGGTGCGCGCGTAGCCGTGCTCCTCGCCGCGACGGACCCGGCCCCACTTGGCATAGGTACGGACGAGCGCGGTCTGCGCGAGGTCCTCGGCCAGGTGCAGGTCACCGGTGAGGAGGTACGCCGTACGACGCAGCCGTGGCCAGGCCACGACGGCGAACGTGTCGAACTCCTCGTCGCTGCGCTTCACACCCATCACTACGCAGCATGACCCGCAAAGGTTGCGACGGGCAGAGGTTCAACGGCTCAGCCGAAGAAGACCTCGGCCTCGGCGTACTCCTCGGGCTTGCACCAGCTTGAGCTCGCCGGTGCCCTCGCTGAGCGGGACCCGGTCGATGGCGGTGCCGCGCAGGGCCATCATCTTGCCGAAGTCGCCGTCGTGGACGGCGTCGACCGCGTGCAGCCCGAACCGGGTGGCCAGCCAGCGGTCGAAGGCCGTCGGGGTGCCACCGCGCTGGATGTGCCCGAGCACGACGGCACGGGCCTCCTTGCCGGTGCGGGCCTCGATCTCGCCGGCCAGCCGGTCGCCGATGCCGCCGAGGCGCACGTGGCCGAAGGAGTCCTTCTCCCCCGAGACCAGCGTCATGTCGCCGCCCTCGACGGGGACGGCGCCCTCGGAGACCACCAGGATCGGTGCGTAGTGGCTCTCGAAGCGCTGCTCGACCAGCGCGCAGACGGCCTCGATGTCGAACGGCTTCTCCGGGATCAGCACGACGTTGGCCCCGCCGGCCATGCCCGCGTGCAGGGCGATCCAGCCCGCGTGGCGGCCCATCACCTCGACGACGAGCACGCGGTGGTGCGACTCCGCGGTGGTGTGCAGGCGGTCGATCGCCTCCATCGCGATGTTGACCGCGGTGTCGAAGCCGAAGGTGAAGTCGGTGGCGTTGAGGTCGTTGTCGATCGTCTTGGGCACGCCGACGACGTTGACGCCGAGCTCGTGCAGCTTGGTGGCGACGCCGAGGGTGTCCTCGCCGCCGATGGCGATCAGGGCGTCCACGCCGAGCTCGGTGAGGTTGCCGATGATCTGCTCGACGCCGCCCTCCTGCTTGAACGGGTTGGTGCGCGAGGAGCCGAGGATCGTCCCGCCGCGAGGCAGGATGCCGCGCACCTGGGCGATGCCGAGCTCGGAGGTGAGGCCCTCGAGCGGACCCTTCCACCCGTCGCGGAAACCGACGAAGTCGTAGCCGTAGTCCTTGACGCCCTTGCGGACGACGGCCCGGATGACGGCGTTGAGGCCGGGGCAGTCGCCCCCGCCGGTGAGCACTCCGACGCGCATCTCGTCTCCTGGTGAGTCGTCCTCGTTGCGAATTGGATCGTTCACATCCAATCGTGAAGGATCCATCGACGTCTAGTGTCCCGTCATGAGCATCCTCGCCATCGATGCCGGGACCACCGGCGTGACCGTGCTGGTCGTGACGCCCGACGGCCTGATCGCCGCCCGTGGCTACCGGGAGTTCGAGCAGCACTTCCCCAAGCCCGGCTGGGTCGAGCACGCACCCGAGGAGATCTGGGAGGCCACCCTCGGGGCGGCCGAGGAGTGCCTCGAGGCGTGGGACGGCGACCGCGACGACCTGCGCGGCATCGGGATCACCAACCAGCGCGAGACGGTGGTGCTCTGGGACCGCGAGACCCTGGGCTCCCCCCGCAAGGCCATCGTCTGGCAGGACCGCCGCAGCACCGACATCTGCCGCCGGCTCAGGGAGGAGGGCCACGAGGACCGGGTGAGCGAGCTGACCGGCCTGCGGCTCGACCCGTACTTCTCCGCGACCAAGCTGGTCTGGCTGGCCGAGAACGAGCCGAACACGTGGGCCCTGGTCGACGACGGCCGCTACGCCATCGGCACCGTCGACTCCTACCTCGTCGCGCGCCTCACCCGCGGCACCTGGCACATCACCGACGCCTCGAACGCGTGCCGCACGCTCCTCTTCGACCTCGAGCAGGGCGACTGGTCCGACGAGCTCTGCGAGCTGTTCGGGGTGCCGCGCGCGGCGCTGCCCGAGGTCGTGCCGAACTGGGGCGAGCTCGCGACCACCGACCCGAAGAGCTTCCTGGGCCTGGAGATCCCCGTCGCCGGGATCGCCGGCGACCAGCAGTCGGCGCTGTTCGGCCAGACCTGCTTCGACGTCGGTGGCTCCAAGTGCACCTACGGCACCGGCTCGTTCATCCTGTGCAACACCGGGACGGAGCTGCGTCGCTCGGAGGGGCTGCTCTCGACGGCGGCCTGGCGCTCTCCTGACGGCGAGCTCACCTACGCGCTCGAGGGCTCGATCTTCGTGACCGGGGCCGCGATCCAGTGGCTGCGCGACGGGCTGGGGATCATCGACTCGGCCGGCAACACCGCCGAGATCGCCGCCTCGGTCGAGAGCACCGACGGCGTCGTCTTCGTCCCCGCGCTCACCGGGCTGGGGGCGCCGCACTGGGACCCGCACGCACGCGGCACGATCCTCGGCCTCACCCGCGGCACGACGCGCGCCCACCTGGTGCGGGCGACCCTGGAGGCCATCGCCTTCGAGGTCCGCGACGTCACCGACACCCTGCCCACCGCCCTCAGCTCGCTGATGGTCGACGGCGGTGCCGCGGCCAACGACATGCTCTGCCAGTTCCAGGCCGACCTCCTCGGCGTACCCGTCGAACGGCCGGAGATCGTCGAGACGACGGGCCTCGGAGCCGCGTTCATGGCCGGGCTGGGCACCGGGCAGTGGGAGTCGACCGACGAGCTGCGCGAGACCTGGAAGCTCGACCGCGAGTTCACGCCGGACGCCTCCGCCCGGGAGCGAGCGGAGGCGTCGTACGCGCTGTGGCAGCGAGGCGTCGAGCGCGCCAAGGCCTGGACCGACTAGGCCGGACGGTGCTGGTCCGCCTCCGCCTGGACCCGCGCGACGTAGGACTCCCAGTGCGCCGAGTCGCCCACGTCGTCGTGGTCGGCGCCACCGCGGCCGTCGATCGACTCGCGGACCACGTCGGCCTGGCCGGCGTGCTGGGCGGTCTCCTCGAGCATGTGCACGAGCAACCAGCCGAACGTCGTCGTACGACGCCACTCCGGCCACCACGGCACGGTGGCCGGAGCGTCGAGCCCGAGCTCGCGGACGTTGGCGTCGCCGTGCGCCCACGAGCGCCGGTAGAGGTCGAGCAGGAACTCACGCGACTCACCGGCGAGGGCGTACATGTCCTCCCCGCGCTCGTAGGCCTCCTCGTTGTCCCACGGCAGGTCGACGTCGAGCGGTCGCCCCACGCACTCGCCGAGGTAGCCGAGCTCGACGGAGGCGACGTGCTTGACCAGGCCGAGCAGGCTGGTGCCCGACGGGGTCATCGGCCGTCTGACGTCGTAGTCGCTGAGCCCGTCGAGGTTGGCGACGAGCGCGTTGCGCGCACGCTGCAGGTAGCGCAGCAGCAGCTCGGGTCCGTCGAAGACGGTCGGGTCGAGGTCCTGTTCTTCCTGGAAGGTCACGTCCCCGACCCTAGGTGAGAGCGTCCAGCACCGCCTGCGCCGCGGTGCGCGAGGCCTGCGCCTCGCGCAGCACCGCCTCGGCGTCGTCGCGGGCCTCCTGCACCTCCTCGAGCTCCTCGTCGACCTCGTCGACCTCGTCGTCGATCGCTGAGAGCCTGCGGCGCAGCTCGTCGGCCTCGCCCTGCAGCTGCAGCCGCCGCGCGTTGAGGTCTCCGACACCGCGCTCGGCCTCGGCCAGCTCCGCCTCCGCCTCGGTGACGTGCTGCTCCGCCTCGGCGAGGGCGTCCTCGGCGGCCGCACGCTTCGCGCCGTCGTCGGGTACGACGTGCAGCTCGGGCGGCCCCGCGTCGCCGGGCTCCTCGTCCGCGAGCCGGGCCGTGGCCACCACGTCGAGGGCTTCGGGCACCGCGACCACGGCGGCCACGTCGAGGTCGGAGACCCCGGTCGAGGTGAACGCGGTCACCACGCGCCCGGTCCGGACGACCTGCGCGGACACCGGGTCGAGCATCGCCGCGTTGAGCATGCCCTCGACCTGGTCGACCACCGGGCCGGTCAGGCGCACCCCGGCGTCGCGTGCGTGCGACCGGGCTGCGGTGGCGAGCGCCGAGGTGAGCTGGCGACGCTGCCGGGTGAGTGCCCGGAGCTCGTCGCCGTCGAGGGCCTCGGCGGCGGCGCGCAACGAGGCGGCCAGGGCGAGGACGGAGTCGATCTGCTCGGTCTCCGAGCGCACCAGCAGGTTGACCGCCCAGGCGGCCACCGACGGCTTCTTCAGCTTCTTGATCTCCGCGGCCAGCGCCTTGTCGACGCCCTTGGCCGCGGCGTTGCGGGCCTCGGTGAACTCCTCGGCCGGGCCGGCGTAGAGCCGTTCGGCCACCTCGAGCAGCGCGTCCGGCCGCGTCTCGTCCTCAGCCACCGCTGACCTCCTCCAACAGCTGGGCGGCGGCCGCGAGGCAGGTCGCGGTCCGGATCGCTGCGCGGTCGCCGCCGAGGGCCAGCAGCGTGCTCCGCGCGCCGTCCGGTCCGGCCAGCCCGACGTACACCGTGCCGGGCGGCTGGCCCTCCTGCAGGTCGGGCCCGGCGACCCCGGTGGTCGAGAGCGCCCAGTCGACGCCGAGCAGGTCGCGCACGCCGGCGGCCATCTGGGCCGCACACTCCGCGGAGACCACCTGCTCCGCCGTGACGCCGAGGAGCGAGCGCTTCACCCCGGTCGCGTAGGCGACGACGCCACCGACGAAGGTCGCGGAGGCACCAGGGGTGGAGCTCAGCAGTGCCGCGAGCTCGCCGCCGGTCAACGACTCCGCGCAGCCGACGGTCTCCCGCCGCTCCCGCAGCGCGTCGTGCAGCCGCCAGGCGGTGTGCCCGCCGCCGTCCACCGTCGCGCCCGCTGCCATACCCGGGACGCTAGCGGCCCTCCCGGTCTCGGTCACCGGTCTAGAGCGGATTACGGGACTCAGTTCACATGCGTGCCTAAACGGTCATTACCTCCCACACTAGGGCTCATCGCACCTAGGGGGGAACGATGAGCGATTCGACACCGCGCATGGACGCCGTGGCCATTCCGGCACAGGAGTCCGCGCAGGACATCGATCGCGACATCGCGACGGTCATCGACCAGAGCATCCACCCGGACCGAACCGCCACTCAGGTCCGACCCCGGCACCGCGCGGAGACGCCCGCCCACGAGCCACCTGTGACCCCAGGTGGGCTCGTGGCGCGCGTCTACGAGACACCGGTGTGGGTGCCCGCGCAGGGCGGCCTGCCGCCGCAGGCCGACCCTGCCCACGAGCACCACGCGATCGACCCGACCGTCGAGACCGGTGAGCCCGACCCCGGCTGGACGCTGGTCCGCGATCGGGAGAACCTCCTCCGGCACGCGCGCTGGAGCACGCCCCGCAACGGCCGCGCCGCCATCGCGCTGCTGCTCGTCGCCGCCCTGTTCGCGGCGGTGGCCAGCGGCAGCGGCCTCCTCGACCGGCAGTCGACGCCGACGCTGGCCCTCGCGCTGAGCTGCCTGCTGGCGGCCTCCGGGCTCTACGCGATCCTGGTGGCCACCACCCCCACGGTCGTGCGGCTCGACGAGGCGACCCTCACCGTGCGCCACCGCGGTCGCACCGACACCTTCGACCTCACCCGTCCGTACCAGGACGTGCTCGTCAGCGGCGAGCCCGGTACGGCGAGATGGACCGTGCGCCTGGGCTGCCCCGACGGCCACGTCGTGGTCGTCAACGGCGCCATGGTCGACTCGCGGAAGCTGGCCCCCGTGGTCGCCCACGCGCAGGAGTACGCGCAGCGCGGACGCGACGCCCGCGAGGAGCGGTTCAGCCGCTGACCGGCGCGGTCGCGACGCGCTGACAGGACTCGAATCGACGCTCGTCGTCCCAGTCCGAAAACTTCACATATCGGACATTCTCATGGCACACTTCTCGCGTCAGAGGTGCACCGCCGGGAGGGGAGTCCACAGATGAAGCACCGCGCCGACACGCTCGAGCGGATCTGGGCGATGCGCACCTCCGGTGCCGCGATCGCCCTCCCCGCGGCCGCGGGCTCGGCCCCGACGGCGTCGACGTCCCTGCCGGACGCTGCCCGGCCGGCACGCGCGCCAGCCGGTGCCGGCGCCGCAGATCCCCGACACGGTCAAGTGGCGGGCGCACCACCGCGTCCGCACGGTGCTCACCGCCCTCGCGGCCGCCACCCTGCTCGCCGCGATGCCGACGGCCGCGTACTTCTACTGGCGGGCACCGACGTACGAGCGGGTGCAGGTGCTGCTGGGCATGATGACCCTGGACCTGGGGCTCTCGATGCTGCTCGCCTCGCGCCGCCCGCTCGAGGTCACCCTGCGCGGCTCGTTGCTCACCGTGACCGACCGGATGGTCGCGCAGACCTTCGACCTCGCCGACGCGCTCCAGCGCGTCGAGCTCTCAGGAGACCCGAGCGAGCGCGGCTGGACTCTCACCATCGCGCGGGCCGACGACTGCGACCTGGTCCTCGGGCGACGCGACGTCGACGCCGCCCAGCTCGACCCGATCGTGCGCTACCACCGCGACGTCGCCGAGCGGCGACGGGACCGGCAGTGGGCTGCGCTCGGCCTCTGACCCAGGGACGGCCCGCTCCGCGCGGACCACGACCACTCCGGCCAGGATGAACAGCCCGCCGAGCAGCTGCACGGGGCGCGGCAGCTCACCGAGCAGCAGCCAGGCGAACAGCACGGCGAACATGACCTCGCTGAGTCCGACGAACGAGGCCAGCTTGGCGCCGAGCAGGCGCGTCGCCACGATCCCCGAGACGTACGACGTGGCCGCCGCGATCAGGGCGAGCTCGAGGACGGCCACCCACCACGGGAACGAGGTGCCGGCAAGGGCGACCGCGGCTCGACGGGAACGACATCGGCAGCACGCCGGTGGCGCCCAGCACGGCGAACGCCACGGCCGCCGCCATCAGGCCGACGCCGGCGAGCGCGAGCGGTGGCAGGGAGTCCTCGTGCGAGCCCTCGCTGAGCAGGAAGAACGACGCCAGCCCGAACGCCGCCACCAGCCCGAAGAGGACCCCGATGCCGTCGATCCGGACGCCGCCGAGGACGTCGAGGACGAGCAGGAGCCCGACGATCGCGAGGCCCATGCCCACGAGCGTCGTCGACCGGGGTGCGCGGCGGGCGACCAGCGACTGCCAGACCACGACCAGCACCATCCCGAGGTACTCCAGCAGCAGGGCGACCCCGACCGAGAGGTGCTCCACGGCGTAGAAGAAGGCGAGCTGGGGCACCGCGACGGCCATCAGGCCGTAGGTGACCAGCTGGGGCCAGGCGCGGAGGAGGTCGCCCCAGCGGCCCTTCAGGGCGCGCGCGGTCGGCACCGCGAGGATCAGGGCCGCCCCGCCGATCCGCAGGAAGACCACCGAGCCCGGCGTCCAGCCGGTGGTGAGCAGGGACTTGGCAAAGGGCCCGGAGGTGGCGAAGGTGGCCGCAGACAGGAGCGCGACCAGCATGCCGGCGCCCATCGGCCTCGTCGTGGTCGGGATCGGCGTCCTGGTCATGTGATTCACCACCTGTCATGAGTAAAATGCAAGAACACCAGTTACCCTAGAGGGACGAGACGTCAGGAGTCAAAGTGACCTTCACTCATGACACCGAGGATGCCCTGGTGACCGCCGCGGGCCTGGTGAACACCGACCCCGGCACCGGGCACCGGCGAGGACACGATGGTCACGATCGACGACCTCACCCGCTTCCTCGACGAGACCGGCTGGTTCGGCTCGCGCGCCGGTGACGCGGCCGAGCTCGAGGCGGTCCGGGCGCTGCGGCCACGGCTGCGGTCCCTGTGGCACCTCGACGAGCCGGGCGTCGTGGAGCAGGTCAACCAGATCCTCGCGGACGCCGCGGCCCTCCCCCAGCTCGTCGACCACGACGACCTCGGCTGGCACATCCACGCCGTCCCCCAGGAGGCCCCGCTGCCCACCCGGATGGCCGTCGAGGCGGCGATGGCCTTCATCGACGTCGTCCGCACCGGCGAGCTCGACCGCCTCAAGACCTGCTCGGCCGAGGACTGCGAGGACGTCGTCGTCGACCTGTCCCGCAACCGCTCCAAGCGGTTCTGCGAGGGCGGCTGCGGCAACCGCGAGAACGTGCGCGCCTACCGGGACCGGCAGCGCACCTAGCTCCGAGCCCAGCGGGACGAGCTTGCTCGGACCGCTCGATCAGCGAAGGAGGTCGAGGTGCGTCCGCGGACGTCGGCGCGGAGCGACGAGGCCGCGACGCCTCGAACCTGGCGGGGGCGGTACGGCGTTCCGCGCGGTCGCGCACGACGTCGCGGGCGAACTCGACGCCCGAGGTGAGCGTCAGCACGACGGCGACCAGCATGGTCGCCGCGGCGATCCACCAGACCAGGTCGCCGAGCCAGGCGAGGCTGCCGGTGTACAGGCCGAACGGCGCGACGAAGCCGCCGAGCGCGAGGGCCTGCAGGGTGGTCTTGACCTTGCCGCTCTGCTTGGCGGGCATCACGACGTGCTTGGCGATCGAGAGCCGCGCGATGGTGACGGCCAGCTCTCGGAAGAGCACCACGACCGTGATCGTCCACCACAGCCAGGCCGGCATGAAGTCGTGGATGATCGAGAGGCCGATGAAGGCCATGCCGGTGATCGCCTTGTCGGCGATGGGGTCGGCGATCTTGCCGAAGTTGGTCACCAGGTTGTGCTTCCGGGCGATGTCGCCGTCGATCTTGTCGGTGATCATCGCGGTGCAGAACAGGGCCCACGCCAGCCAGCGGGCGCCGATGTGGTGGCCGCCGTCGTACAGCAGCGCCCAGCCGAAGAACGGCACCATCACGATGCGCAGGGTGGTCAGGGCGTTCGGGACGTTCCAGTTGCTGACGGTCCGCTCGGCCATCAACCCTCCCGTCCGGCTCGGGCAACGAGGTCGACACCATCGGTGCCGACCACCCGTGCAGTGATCATGTCACCCACCGCGACGGGGCCGGTGAGCCCGGTCAGCACCGTGGATCCGTCGACGTCCGGGCCCTGGTGCGCAGCACGGCCCTCGACCTCGCCGTCGTCCACGGACTCGACGAGCACCACCACCTCCTCACCGAGGCGTTCCTCGGCTCGCTGGGCGGTCAGCTCCTCGACCAGCGAGCTGACGTGCTCGACGCGCTCCCTGATCTCCTCCTCGTCGAGCTTGCCGTCGAAGTCAGCGGCGGCGGTGCCGTCCTCGTCGGAGTAGCCGAACACGCCGATGGCGTCGAGCCGCGCGCCGACCAGGAAGTCGCAGAGCAGCTCGAGGTCGTGCTCGGACTCGCCCGGGAAGCCCACGATGAAGTTCGAGCGCGCCCCCGCCTCGGGCGCCAGCGTGCGCGCCTGGTCGAGGAGCCCGAGGAAGGCCTCGCCGTCGCCGAACCGCCGCATCCGCCGCAGGACCGGCCCGGAGGCGTGCTGGAAGGAGAGGTCGAAGTACGGCGCCACCCCGGGCGTGCCGGCGATGGCCGAGACCAGCCCCGGCCGGGTCTCGGCGGGCTGCAGGTAGGAGACCCGGACCCGCTCGACGCCGTCGATCCCGGCGAGCTCGGGCAGCAGCGTCTCGAGAAGCCGCAGGTCGCCGAGGTCCTTGCCGTAGGAGGTGGAGTTCTCACTGACCAGGAACAGCTCGCGCACGCCCTCCGCGGCCAGCCACCTGGCCTCGTCGAGCACCTCCGAGGGCCGCCGCGAGACGAACGAGCCGCGGAAGGCGGGGATCGCGCAGAAGGTGCAGCGGCGGTCGCACCCCGATGCCAGCTTCAGCGGCGCCATCGGCCCGCTGTCCAGCCTGCGCCGGGCGACCTGTGCGCCGTGCCCCGGCTGGTGGGTCGCGGCACCGACGCGGTCGGCCGGGCTGATCGGCAGCAGCCTGCGGCGGTCCTGCGGCGTGTGCGGGTGCGGCCGCTCCCCCGCGAGGATCGAGCGCAGCCGCTCGGCGATGTCGGGGTAGTCGTCGAAGCCGAGCACCGCGTCGGCCTCGGGCAGCGAGTCGGCCAGCTCGGCGCCGTACCGCTCGGCCAGGCAGCCCACGGCCACCACGGCCTGCGCCTGCCCGCCCTGGCCGGCGGAGGCCTTGAGGTCGGCGGCCGCGAGCAGGGTGTCGACGGAGTCCTTCTTGGCCGCCTCCACGAAGCCGCAGGTGTTGACCACGACCGTCTCCGCGTCCGCGGCGTCCTCGACGAGGCGGAAGCCTCCTGCTTCCAGGCGCCCGGCCAGCTCCTCGGAGTCGACGTCGTTGCGCGCACAGCCGAGCGTCACGAGGGCGACGGTCACGGGGGCGGGGGGTGGGATGGTCTTCATGGCCGTCTCGCAGTATGACGGACCGCGGCGGCCGACGACGAATCCTCAGGGTCAGCCGTACTGCTTGCTGTCGGCCGCGCTGGTGGGCCCGACCGTCCCCTTCTCCTTGCCCAGGAAGCTGACCTTCACGGCCGCACCGTTGCTGGCGGTCACGTCGAACGGCGCCAGGCCGATCACCTGCTGGTGCTGCCCTGCCGCGAGCTCGCCGGCCCAGAGGATCCGCCCGTCCCGGTCGCGGACGACGACCTGGGGACTGGCGCCGACGGCGGTGACGCCGAGGGCGGCCAGGGTGGTCTTCGGGGTGCGGGCGGGCTGACCGTGGGTCAGGCCGGCGGAGTCGACGTTCGGCGCGGGGCTGACGATCTCCTGCGGCTGGTCGGTGAAGAAGTGCGCGACCCCCCAGACCATGCCCAGCGCGACCACGCTGGCCGCCAGGATGCTCCAGCGGGGACCCGCGAAGGTGGTCCGCATGCCCCCACCGATGCCGGTGGCGAGCTCGGCCTCGAAGACCTGCCGGGCCTCGATCTCGGGGCGGGCGTAGTGCTCGTCGTAGATCGCCATGAGCTCGGGGGCGTCGAGTCCGAAGACCCGCGCGAGCGTGCGCAGGTGACCGCGGGCGTAGAAGTCGCCGCCGCACGGCTCGAAGTCGTCGACCTCGATGCACTCCAGCACGTGCGGCCGGATCCGGGTCCGCTCGCTCAGGGTGTCGATGCTGAGCCGGGCCCGGTGCCGGGCCGCGGCGATGATCGGCCCGATCTTCGGCTCCACCGCGGGGCGGGGACGCTCCGGCTCGAAGTCGTCGAGCCGGGCCACCACGACCGGAGACGTGGCCGACTGTGCCGGCACGGCGACCGCCTCGGCCTGGCCGATCGGTGCGGGACGTGCTTCCCGGGTCGACTCGTGGACGCTCTCGGAGCGGGCCGCGGGCAGCGTCCCGCGCACCGGGTCGACCGGGTCGAACCGCACTGGGCTCGGGCGCGGGTCGAGGGGCCGGCTCCGTGGAGGCGGCTGCCACCTCGGCCTGCTCCTCCTCGTCCCGCTCCTCCGCGGTCATCTGGTGGGGCAGCACGAGGCCCTCGCCGTCGTCGGGCGCACCGAGGACGACGACCTCGACCCCCGAGTGCACGACCGGGGTGGTCGGCTCCGGGTCGGTCTCCTCCGGGAGCTCCTCGGCCTCGTCCACGGTCTCGTCCGGAGCCTCTTCGTCCTCGGCGGCCGGCTCGATCCGGGTCAGCACCAGCACCGGGGTGCGGCCACTGGCCAGCGCGTCGAGGTCGGCCACGAGGTCGCCGGTCAGGCCGTCGTACTCCAGCCGCGTCGTCGCCGACAGCGGCACCGTGAACGTCTCGGGCGACACCGGGGGATCGGCGGTGACGTCCAGCTCGCGGGGGTGCACGACGATCTTGCCGTCGCGCAGCCAGGACGCGGGTGACTGCACCTCGACGTGGGCGATGTCCTGCCAGCGCAGCCCGGTCCAGGTCTCGCCCCGCCGCACCCGCACGCCCTGGCCGTCGGCGAGCATCAGCGGCGCCCGGCTGTCACGGACGACGAGCAGCTGCACGATCGCGACCGCGGCCAGCACGACGCACCACAGCCAGTCGACGAGGTCGCCGGTCTGCAGCGACCGGGCGAACCACGCGATCGTCATGGCAGCAGCCGCCACGGCGACCACGGTGGCCAGCCGGGCGCGGTGCACCACCGCGACGCCCGGGAGGCCGGACGGGATGGCGCGGCGGTCGGCCTCGTTGTCGAGTCGGCGGATCGGTGTCGGTGGCGTCGTCACGGGTGTGGAGGGCGTCCATCACTGCTCCCCTTGCAGGTTCGAGATCACGTCGTCGAGATCGTCGGGCTTGATCAGCACGTCACGGGCCTTGGAGCCCTCGCTGGGGCCGACCACGCCCCGGCTCTCCAGGATGTCCATCAGCCGGCCGGCCTTGGCGAAGCCGACGCGGAGCTTGCGCTGCAGCATCGAGGTCGAGCCGAACTGGGTCGAGACGACCAGCTCGATCGCCTGCACCACCAGCTCCATGTCGTCGCCGATGTCGTCGTCGAGCTCGCGCCGCGAGGCGGCGGGGGCGGTGACGTCCTCGCGGTAGGTGGGCTGCAGCTGGTCCTTGCAGGCCTTGACCACCTGGGCGATCTCGGCCTCGGTGACCCACGAGCCCTGCACGCGCACCGGCTTGGAGGCACCCATCGGCAGGAACAGCCCGTCGCCCTGGCCGACCAGCTTCTCGGCGCCCGGCTGGTCGAGGATCACCCGGCTGTCGGCGAGCGAGCTGGTCGCGAAGGCCAGCCGCGAGGGCACGTTGGCCTTGATCAGACCGGTGACCACGTCGACCGAGGGCCGCTGGGTGGCCAGGATCAGGTGGATGCCGGCGGCACGCGCCAGCTGGGTGATCCGGACGATCGAGTCCTCGACGTCGCGCGGCGAGACCATCATCAGGTCGGCGAGCTCGTCGACGATCACGCAGAGGTAGGGGTACGGCGTGACCACCCGCTCGCTGCCTGCGGGCACCTTCACCTTGCCCGCCCGGACCGCCTTGTTGAAGTCGTCGAGGTGGCGGAAGCCGAAGTTGGCCAGGTCGTCGTAGCGCATGTCCATCTCGCGCACGACCCACTGCAGCGCCTCGGCGGCCTTCTTCGGGTTGGTGATGATCGGGGTGATCAGGTGCGGGATGCCCTCGTAGGCGTTCAGCTCGACCCGCTTCGGGTCGATCATGATCATCCGCACCTCGTCGGGCGTGGACCGCATCAGCAGCGAGGTGATCATCGAGTTGATGAAGCTGGACTTGCCCGAGCCGGTCGCGCCGGCGACCAGCAGGTGCGGCATCTTGGCGAGGTTGGCGACCACGAAGCCGCCCTCGACGTCCTTGCCGAGGCCCGCGGTCATCGGGTGGTGGTCGTTGCGGGCGTTCGGTGAGCGGAGCACGTCGCCGAGGGAGACGATCTCCTTGTCGAGGTTCGGGATCTCGATGCCGACCGCGGACTTGCCGGGGATCGGGCTGAGGATCCGGACGTCGGCGGAGGCCACGGCGTAGGCGATGTTGCGCTGGATCCCGGTGATCTTCTCGACCTTGACGGCCGGGCCGAGCTCCACGATGTAGCGGGTCACCGTGGGGCCACGGGTGTACCCGGTGACCTGGGCGTCGATGTCGAACTCCTCGAGCACCTGGGTCAGCCGCTCGACCACCTCGTCGGAGGCCTTGGAGCGCGCCTTGTGCACCGAGCCGGGCTTGAGCACCTGGCTGTCGGGCAGCGAGTAGGTGACGTCGCCGGAGAGGGCGAGCTGCTCCACGCGGGCGGGCAGCGGGGTGTGCGGCGGGGGCTCGAGCGCCTCGGGCGGCTCCTCGGCGAGGTCCACCGGGCCGGTGAGGTCGAGGTCGATCTCGCCGTCCGGTCAGTCTTCTTGCGCCGGCGCTTCGACATCTCCCGGTCCTCCAGGACCGGGGAGTCGTACGCCGGGTCGCCCATCTCCGGGTCGATGTCGGCGTTCGAGCCGCGGCGTCCGCGGCGCTGGGCGGGGACCGCGACGTCGTCCTCCTCGTCGGGGAGGCGGCGACCCATCAGGCGCTGCCCGAGCTCGTGCAGCCGGGCCGGCACCTGGTAGACGGGAGTGGCGGTCACGACGAGCACGCCGAACACGACGAGCAGGACGAGCAGCGGCACGACGACGTACGTCGACTGGAGCAGGTCGGTCAGCAGCTTGGCGACCACGAAGCCGATCGCTCCACCGGCCTCCTGCAGGGGGCGGGTGTCGCCGAGCTCGGGCCGGGGCGAGCCGTTGGCGATGTGCACGATGCCGAGGACGCCGAAGAGCAGCGCGGTCCAGCCGACGATCTGGCGTCCGGGCGGGCCGTTGCGCTCGGGGTCACGCAGGTTGCGCCAGGCCACGAAGCAGAGCAGCAGGGGCACGAACCACGCGAGCAGGCCCACCGAGCCCGCGACCACGGCACGGACGACGTCGCCGACCCTGCCGGGCAGCTGCCACCACACCGAGCCCGCGACGACCACGGCCAGGCCGACGAGGAACAGGCCGGCGCCGTCGCGACGGTGCTCGGGGTCGAGCTCGCCGGCCGTGTGGCCGATCCGGCGTACTCCCCCGCCGATCGCGTGGGCGAGGCCGAGCCAGGCGGCGGCGACCATGCGGCCGAGCGCGCTGAAGACCCGGAAGACCGGACCCGGCCCGCTGCGGACGGCGCGCGGTGCCGGACGCTTGGCCGCGGCCTTCTTCTTCGGCGCAGGCTTGCGCCGGGAGGTGGATCCCGATGACCTGCGGCGCGAGCTCGAGCCCCCCTTCGTCGAGGAACGCGACGAGGAGCTCTTGCTGCGCGACGCCGGCGGGGAAGACGTACGGGTCGCCATGCTGGCGAATCTACCCCGAACACCACATCTGCCCCTTGCGTCACACGCGGAACAGTGCGGCGTCCAGTCGCGGCCTCGGTTTCCCAGGTTACAGAACCCAAACTGCAACTGTCACACAGGTTGCAACCTGTGTGAAGAAGCGAGTTTCGGTTCTTAACCTGGGAAACCGATGGAGCCGGCCGACCGCCTCAGGCAGCGCCGCGCACGGACTCCAGCAGCGGCAGCCGGAGCCGGAAGGTGCTCCCCTTGCCGAGCTCGGAGCTGACCAGGATCTCGCCGCCGTGCATCTGGGCGATCCGGCGCGAGATGGCCAGGCCCAGGCCGGTGCCCGGGATGGAGAGGGCCTCGGGGTTGCTGGAGCGGTGGAACGCCGAGAACAGGTGCACCTGGTCGGCGGTGGAGATGCCGAGGCCGGTGTCGGCGCACAGCACGATCGCGTGCTCGCCCGAGACGTCCACCTCGAGGCGCACCGAGCCGCCGGGCAGCGTGTACTTGACCGCGTTGCTGGCCAGGTTGTCGATGACCTTGCCGAGCTCGTCGGGGTCGGCGGTGACCATCACCGGCTCGTCGGGGATCTTCAGGGTCATCTGGACCGAGCCCTTCGAGCACTGCATCGCGAGCAGCTCCTGGGAGCCCTCGGCGAGCTTGCGCAGGTCGACGGGGATCCGGACGGTCTCGCGCTTGTCCTGGACCTGCGAGTAGGCCAGCAGGTTCTGCACCAGCCGGTTCAGCCGCTCGGCGTTGCGCGAGATCGCGTCGACCGAGCCGATGCCGGTGTCCATGTCCTCGAGCAGCTCGACGTGGCCGATGATCGAGGTCAGCGGGGTCTTCAGCTCGTGGGAGATGGTCGCGATCAGCTCGCCCTTGTAGCGGTCGAGCTCCTGGAGCTCGCCGACGAGGTGCCGCTCGCGCTCGTAGAGGCGGGCGTTCAGCACGACCCGGCCGAGCGTGCGCCCGGCCTCCATCACGCCCTCCTGCTCCTCCGCGGTCCACGGGTCGGAGAGCACGTCGCGGATCAGCAGCACGTAGCCGAGCAGCTCACGCCCCACGCCGACCGGGACGGCCATCAGGCCGAGCTCCTGGCAGTCGCGGAGCAGCTCGCGCACGAGCTCGCGCTCGAGGTCGGTGAAGCGGCCGAAGGGGTCGGAGAGGTCCTCGTGGGTGACCATCACCGGGCGGTTGAAGTCCCAGGCCTGGCGGGCCAGCATGCCCATGAACTCGACCATCTCGGTGCTCGGCTCCGGGCTGTCCGAGGGGTACGCCGCCGACTCGGTGACCTGCGCGAGGTCACCGGAGGTGAAGCAGCGGATCCACAGGTGCTCGGCCGCGAGCCCCTTGGCCATGGCCTGCGACGACTCGTAGAGCGACTGGTCGAGCTCGGCGAGCTGGCCGGCGGAGGACACCGAGCGCAGCATCTCGCCCATCCGCACCTGGTCGCCGAGTCGTTCGCGCTGCTGGGCGTTGTACATCGCCAGGCCCGCCTGGACGACGAACATCTCCAGCAGCTCGCGCTCCTCCTTGTTGGGGATGCGGTTGCCCGGCGGCAGGTCGACGGACATGTTGCCGAGCAGCTGGCCGGTGGCGGAGTAGAGCGGCGCGTAGAGCGCGTCGAGCGGGTGCCAGGCGTCCGAGGACTTGTCCGGCTCGAACTCCGGGATCCACGCCGCCGCCTCGAGCTCGTCGGGCATCCGCCCGTGCGGCACGAAGCGCAGCACGCCCCACTCGTCGGCGGCCGCGAACTCGTTGAAGATCGAGGCCACCGGGGTACGGCGCCCGATGATCTGCTGGCGGACCTCCTCGGGGCCGGCCACCGTGGTCATCACGAAGGTCTCGCCCTCGAGACGGGCGATGGCGGCGATGCCGTAGCCGAGCACCTCGACGACGCCGCGCGCGATCTCGTCCAGGACCTCGGACAGGTCCGTGGACGAGTTGACGCGCAGCATCAACTCGTAGAGGCGTCTGATCCCCTCAGCGCGAGGAGACTCGGTCGCTTGCATCACCTGTGGCCCCGAACCTTTCGAGGATGGACCGCCCGTCGGGGTCTGTCCGTCGATTCTAGGGCGATTCATCCGTTTCCGTCCCTTGATTAGCCCAGTTCTCGGGCGGCCTCGGACGGCTCGGCCAGGAGCGTCGACTCGTGGTCGCGGATCTCGCGTTCGAGCGCCTCGTTGAGGTCGGCCGTGGGGCTCTCCGGCGCCTCCTGCGCCCCCTGCCGCGAGCGCTTCGGACCGATCGAGGCCCACGCCGAGTCGATGGCCTTCGAGACGTCGATCAGGCGGGCCTCCTGGACGTGTGGCTTGTCCAGCTCGCGGGCGACGTAGCGCGCCACGAACCGCTTCAGCTCGCCCTCGACGCCGGCCACCCGCTGCAGCACCGACGCGCGGAGCCCGTTCGCCTGCAGCTCGACCTGGATCTCGCTGCCGGTCGGCGGGGTGGCGTCGATGTAGATCCGGACGCCGGAGAGGGCCACGGCGGTCAGCTTCAGCGGAACGAGGAGCTGCGCCTCGAAGCGGTGGGAGTCGACCTGCAGGTCGACCTCGAAGGTGAGCCGGACCGGCAGGACGACCTGGTAGCCGATCAGGCCACCGGTCGAGCCGGGTGGCAGCCGCGTCGCGGCCGCCTCGCCGATCTCGCCGTACGCCCGCACCTTGGCGATCCGCCCCGGACCCACGCCCATCGGGCCGAAGTCGATCGGCTGCCCGGCGATGGTGTTGACCGCGCCGAGCACGCGCTCCTCGCTCACCGCGTCGGCGAAGAAGTCCTCACCCCACTGGGCGTACGGCACCCGCATGTCGTCGGGGACGCGCTGCGCGCGGTCGGCCACGGCCTACGCCTCGAGCACCACGGGGATGATCATCGGCCGACGACGGAGCTTGCCGCTGACCCAGCGCCCCACGACGCGGCGAATGGTCTGCTGCAGCTGGTAGCTGTCGTCGACGCCCTCCGAGACCGCCTTGTCGAGCGCCGCGATGATGGGGTCCTTGATCTCGTCGAAGGTGGCGTCCTCCTCGGCGAACCCGCGGGCGTGGATCTCCGGGCCGCTGACCACCTTCCCGGTCTGGGAGTCGATCACCACGATGACGGAGATGAAGCCCTCCTCGCCCAGGATCCGGCGGTCCTTCAGCGAGCTCTCGGTGAGGTCGCCCACGGAGCTGCCGTCGACGAACACGTAGCCGCACTCGACCTTGCCGGCGACCGAGGCCACCCCGTCGAGGAGGTCCACGACCACGCCGTCCTCGGCGATCACGACGCGATCGGCGGGGATGCCGGTGGCGCGGGCCAGTGCGGCGTTGGCGAGCATGTGCCGGATCTCGCCGTGCACCGGCAGCACGTTGCGCGGCCGGACGACGTTGTAGCAGTAGAGCAGCTCCCCCGCGCTCGCGTGCCCGCTCACGTGGACCAGCGCGTTGCCCTTGTGCACCACGTGCGCGCCGCAGCGGGCCAGCCCGTTGATGACGCGGTAGACGGCGTTCTCGTTGCCCGGGATCAGCGACGAGGCGAGCACGACCGTGTCGCCCTCCTCGATGTGCACGAAGTTGTGGTTGCGCTGGGCGATCCGGCTCAGCGCGCTCAACGGCTCGCCCTGCGAGCCGGTCGAGATGAGCACCACCTGCTCGGGGGGCATGTCGGCGACGGCACGGCTGTCGACGAGCAGTCCGGGCGGGACCTCGAGGTAGCCGAGGTCGCGGGCGATGGCCATGTTGCGGACCATCGAGCGGCCGACGTAGGCGACCTTGCGGCCGTGCTGGGCGGCGGCGTCCATCACCTGCTGGACGCGGTGCACGTGCGAGGCGAAGCAGGCGACGATGATCCGCTGGCGGCTCTGGCTGAACACCCGGTCGAGCACCGGCGCGATGTCGCGCTCGGAGGTGGTGAACCCGGGGACCTCGGCGTTGGTGGAGTCGGTGAGGAAGAGGTCGACGCCCTCCTCGCCGAGGCGCGCGAACGCCCGGAGGTCGGTGATCCGGCCGTCCAGCGGCAGCTGGTCCATCTTGAAGTCACCCGTGTGCAGCACCGTGCCGGCGCCGGTGCGGATCGCCACCGCCAGCGCGTCGGGGATGGAGTGGTTGACGGCGATGAACTCGAGGTCGAAGGGGCCGAAGCTGAGCCGGTCGCCCTCCTCGACGATCGTGCGGACGGTGTCCTGCAGGCGGTGCTCGCGCAGCTTGGAACCGACCAGGGCGAGGGTGAGCTGGGAGCCGACCAGCGGGATGTCCTGGCGCTCACGCAGCAGGTACGGCACCGCACCGATGTGGTCCTCGTGGCCGTGGGTCAGCACCAGCGCGTCGACGAGCGTCGAGGCGGTCACGGATCGCTTCGAAGTCGGGGAGGATCAGGTCGACGCCCGGGTGGTTCTCCTCGGGGAAGAGCACCCCGCAGTCGACGATCAGCAGGCGGCCGTCGTACTCGAAGACGGTCATGTTGCGGCCGACCTCGCCCAGCCCGCCGAGGGGGATCACCCGCAGCCCGCCCTTGGCCAGCGGCGGTGGTGGTGACAGCTCGGGGTGGGGATGGGGGCTCGGAGGGGGGGCAAGCAGACCGGCTTCCTGGAGCGCGCCGCGCAGTGCGGCGAGCTCGTCGTCGTCGAGGGGTACGAGGGGGCCGCGGACGCGGCGGTTGTCGAGCACGCCGAGCAGCTCGAGGGCTGCCTTGGCCGTGGTGGCGCCGTAGTTCGGCACCCCCATCACGGCGTCGATCAGGGGAACCAGACGGCTGAACGAGGCCAGTGCGGCCGCCGGGTCGTCGGCGTCGAACTGCTCGATCACCTCCCGGAGCTGGACCCCGGCCGCGTGCCCGACCACGGAGACGAGGCCGCAGGCACCGTGGGCGAGGTAGCCGAGGAGGACGGCGTCGTCGCCGGAGTACACGTCGTAGCCGAGCTCGCGCAGTGCGATCGTCTCGAGCGGGTTGCCGGTGGCGTGCTTGACGCTGGAGACCGTGTCCAGCCGCAGCGCCGCCTCGTACGTCGGCAGGGCGATCGGCTGGCCGGTGCGCCCCGGCACGTCGTAGAGCATGACCGGCAGGCTGGAGGCGTGGGCGACCTCGGTGAAGTGGTGCAGGAGCCCTGCCTGCCCGGGCTTGTTGTAGTACGGCGCGACCAGGAGGACGGCATCGACGCCCACCTTCTCGGCCTGGACCGCGAGCTCGGCCGAGTGGGCGGTGGAGTTGGTCCCGATGCCGGCGATCACCGTCGCCCGGTCTCCGACGGCGTCCTTGACGGCGCGCAGGATCTCGAAGTCCTCGGGCACGGTCGTGGTCGGCGACTCACCGGTGGTGCCGCTGACGACGACGCCGTCGTGGCCGTGCTCGACCAGGTGGTTCGCGATCGCCGCGGTGCCGTCGAGGTCGACCGCCCCGTCCTCGGTGAACGCCGTCGCCATCGCGGTCAGCATGCGGCCGTACGGCGCTGCTGGAAGGCTCATGCCCCACAGGCTAGCCGTCTGCGCCGCCGTGTCGGCTGACCCGGGCACCCGGTTAGGGTGGCGCGACATGAGCGAAACCCAGCAGCCCGCGCCGGTGCCGCCGCAGCCGTCGGGTGCCTACCTCCTGAACCACCTGGGCCAGGACTACGGTCCCTACGGCTTCCCGCAGCTGCAGCAGATGGCCATCGCCGGCCAGCTCAAGGGCGACGCGGTGCTGCGCGACGCCGCCGGCGGCGGCTGGTTCCCCGCCCGCCAGCTGCCCGGGCTGTTCTCCAGCCGCGAGTGGCTGACCACCGTGCTGCTCTCGGCATTCCTCGGCCACTTCGGCGTGGACCGCTTCTACCTCGGCCAGATCGGCCTGGGCGTGCTCAAGCTGCTGACCTTCGGCGGCTGCGGGATCTGGTACCTCGTCGACCTGATCATGCTGCTGCTGCGCAAGATCAACGACGTCGACGGGCGCCCGCTCGCCTGCAGGTTTCGAGGCGCCGGCGCCCGCTTGCTTCGCGGCGCGGCCCGTCGACGCACCTCAACCTCTTCGCTGATCGGCGTCCTCGCAAGCTCGGACGCCGCGCTCAGACCTGCGGCGCGACCTCGGCGGCGATCAGCTCGAGGTGGTCGAGGTCGTCGACGTCCATCGTCTGCAGGTAGATCCGCTGCGACCCGATCCGGTGGAACTCCCCGATCCGCTCGACCGCCTCGGCGGGGGTGCCGGCGACGCCACCCGCACGAAGGTCCTCGACGCTCTGGCCGATCGCGTCGGCCCGGCGGCGTACCTCCGCCTCGGTCCTGCCGACGCAGACGGTGAGCGCGTTGGACCAGGTCAGCTCGTTCGGGTCGCGCCCGATCGCGTCGAGTGCCTCGCCCACGCGGGCGAACTGCTTGCCCGTCACCTCCAGCGAGGCGAACGGCAGGTTGAACTCGTCGGCGTACCGCGCGGTGAGCTCCGGCGTACGGCGCTTGCCCAGGCCGCCGATGATCACCGGCGGTCGCGGGCTCTGCACGGGCTTCGGCAGCGCCGGTGAGTCGGTCACGGAGTAGTGCGTGCCGGTGTGCGAGAACGTCTCGCCCTCGGGGGTCTCCCACAGCCCGGTGATGATCGCGAGCTGCTCCTCGAACCGGTCGAACCGCTCGCCGGTGTCGGGGAACGGGATCGCGTACGCCGCGTGCTCGCGCTCGAACCAGCCCGCGCCGATGCCGAGCTCGACGCGGCCACCGCTCATCTGGTCGACCTGGGCCACCTGGATCGCCAGCGGCCCGGGCAGCCGGAACGTCGCACTCGTCATCAGCGTGCCGAGGCGGATCCGGCTGGTCTCGCGCGCCAGGCCGGCCAGGGTCGTCCACGCGTCGGTCGGGCCGGGCAGGCCGTCGCCGCCCATCGACAGGTAGTGGTCGGAGCGGAAGAACGCGCCGAAGCCGAGGTCCTCGGTGGCCTTCGCGATCCGGAGCAGCTGGTCGTAGGTCGCGCCCTGCTGGGGCTCGGTGAAGATGCGCAGATCCATTCACGACGCTAGCCGAACACGACGAAGGAGTGCACGGCGTGCGGCGGAGGTTGAGCAAGCCTGCGACCGAGCTTGCGAGGTCGCAACGGCGCGTCGAAACCCAGGCCCGGCGCTCCAGCCAGCGGATCTCGTACGCCGGATCGTGGTCGGTGTGGCCCTCGCGCCGGGTCTCGCGCCACTCGCCCTCGTCGAACTCCGGGTAGTGGGTGTCGCCCTCGGGCGCGAGGTGGACCTCGGTGAGGATCTGGTCGGTGGCGAGGGCGAGGGCGTCGGCGTAGACCTGCGCTCCCCCGCCCACGTTGACGATCTCGTCGTCGAGCGACCGGCCGAGGTCGACCGCCTCCTGCACCGAGCGCGCCACCAGGACCCCGTCGTACGCCCACTCCGGGTCGCTGGTGACCACGATGCTCTGCCGGTCGGGCAGCGGCTTGCCGATCCCCTCGAACGTCGTCCGCCCCAGGACCAGCGGGTGGCCGACGGTGACCCTCTTGAAGTGCGCGAAGTCGGCCGGGATCTTCCACGGGATGTCGCCGTCGAGGCCGATCACGCCGTTCCGGCCACGAGCGGCCACCAGCACCACGCGCGTCATCGACGGCTCATACGGCGATGGGGGCCTTGATGCCCGGGTGCGGGTCGTAGCCCTCGACCGCGATGTGCTCGAGGTCGAACCCGTCGAGCGTGGTCACCGCGGGGTCGAGCCACAGCGTCGGCAGGGCCCGGGGCTCGCGGGTGAGCTGGAGCTGCGCCTGCTCGAGGTGGTTGAGGTACAGGTGGGCGTCGCCCAGGGTGTGCACGAAGTCGCCCACCTCCAGCCCGGTGACCTGGGCGACCATCTGCGTCAGCAGGGCGTACGACGCGATGTTGAACGGCACGCCGAGGAACGCGTCGGCCGAGCGCTGGTAGAGCTGGCAGCTCAGCTTCCCGCCCGCGACGTAGAACTGGAACATCGTGTGGCACGGCGCCAGCGCCATCTCGGGGATGTCGGCGACGTTCCAGGCCGAGACGATGTGGCGGCGGGAGTCGGGGTTGACCTTGATCTGCTCGACCACCTGGGCGAGCTGGTCGACGTGCCGCCCGTCGGGGGTGGGCCACGAGCGCCACTGGTAGCCGTAGATCGGGCCGAGGTCGCCCTGGGAGTCGGCCCACTCGTCCCAGATCGTGATGCCGCGGTCCTGCAGCCACTTGACGTTGGTGTCGCCGCGCAGGAACCACAGCAGCTCGCCGAAGACCGAGCGGGTGTGCACCTTCTTGGTGGTCACGAGCGGGAAGCCGGCGGAGAGGTCGAAGCGCATCTGGTGGCCGAACACGCTGCGGGTGCCGGTGCCGGTGCGATCGGACTTCTCGACGCCCTCGTCGAGGATCCGACGGAGGAGATCGAGGTAGACCTGCATGCGGGACAACCTACCGGTGGCCACCCCCAGGCATGGGGAGCCGTGCGACGCTGACGCCATGCTCATCGGTCTGCTCGCGGCGTCGGGTGCCGCGCTGCTCTTCGGCACCTCGGCGGTGCTGCAGGCCGTGGCCGTGCGCCGGGCCGGGCTGGTCTCGGGGTGGATGGCCCTGGTGACCGTGGGCTACCTGCTCGGCTGGATGCTCCACCTCGTGGCCATCGCCCTGCTCCCCCTGTACCTGGCGCAGATGGCGATCGCCGGCTCCCTGGCGGTCACCGCGGTCACCGCCTCGATCAAGGTGCACGAGCCCCTCGAGCCCCGGCACTGGGGCGCCATCGGAGGGATGGCGGTCGGCTTCGGCCTGCTCGTCGCGGTCGCCGGCGACGTCGGGACCGACGAGCACCAGCCCCACCTGACGCTGGTGCTCTACGCTGACGGTGGCGCTGCTCGGGGTCGTCGGACTGGCCGGCTTCCGCCACGAGGGGCCGCGTGCCGGCGTCCTGCTCGGCCTGCTGGCCGGGATCGCCTACTCCGGCGCGCCGGTCGCGACCCGCGCCCTCGTGGACCCCGGCGTGAACCTGCACACCGTCGTCCACGGTCTCCCGATCGTGCTCTTCGGCGTGCTCGGGTTCGTGCTCCAGTCGCTGGCGCTGGAGCGGGTCTCGGTGACCGCCGCCACGGCGCCGATGGTGCTCCTGGAGACCTTCGTCCCGGCCGTGCTCGGGATCGTCCTGTTCGGCGACGGCGTGCACCACGGCATGTGGCCGGTGGCGGTGCTCGGCTTCCTGATCTCGACCGCAGGCGCGCTGGTGCTCAGCGGCGCCGAGGCCAGGCTCGACCACCTGCAGCAGGTGCCCGAGCACCCGATCGACGCCCCCGCCCCGGCGGTCCCCTGACCGCTGGTTGGATGAAGGCATGACAGGCGCCGACGTCTCCGCACGCGTGGCCTGGGCCGACGACGCCACCGCGATCGCCGCCGTCCAGGTGCGCGCCTGGCGGACGTCGTACGCCGAGCTGCTGCCACCGGAGATGCTGGAGACCCTCGAGGTCGAGGAGATCGCGGAGGTGTGGCGCACCGCCCTCTCGCGTCCTCCCGACGCACGCCAGCGGGTGCTGATCGCCCTCGAGCGCAACCTGGTGACCGGCTTCGTGGTGACCGGCCCGGCGACCGACCCGGACTGCGACCCCGTGGCGACCGCCGAGATGGCCGACCTGACGGTCGACCCGCACCAGCGCGGCAGCGGGCACGGCTCCCGGCTGCTGCAGGCGGCCGCCGACACGATGACCGCCGACCGGTTCACCCACGCGGTGACCTGGTTGCCGGCCGCCGACGACGGGCTGCGCGCGTTCCTCGCCGCCGCCGGCTGGGGCCCGGACGGCGCCCACCGGACCCTCGACCTCGTCGGTGACGGCAGCACCACCGTGCGGCAGGTGCGCTCTGCACACCGCCCTGGTGGACAGCCCGGGATGAGCCGGGCGGACCGGGGCCGCGAGGAGACCACCAGGACGATCGTCCGCGACGGCATCGCGATCGGCATCGCCACGGGCGCCTACGGCATCTCCTTCGGCGCGATCGGCGTGGCCAGCGGCCTCGACGTCTGGCAGACCTGTGCGCTGTCGCTGCTGGTGTTCACCGGCGCCTCCCAGTTCGCGCTCGTCGGGGTGATCGGCTCGGGCGGCAACCCGCTGTTCGGGGCCGTGTCGGGGTTGCTGCTCGGCTCGCGCAACACGCTGTACGGCCTCAAGGTCGCGCCGCTGCTGGGTTTCCGCGGCATGCGCCGCGTGGGCGCGGCCCACCTGCTCATCGACGAGTCGTCGGCGATGACCGTGACCCGGACCACCCGCGAGCACGCCCGGGCCGGGTTCCTCGCCACCGGCATCTCGGTCTTCGTGCTGTGGAACCTGGCCACCTTCGCCGGTGCCCTCGCCGGCAACGCGCTGGGCGACCCGCGCACCTACGGTCTCGACGCGGCCGTCGGCGGTGCGTTCCTCGCGCTGCTCTGGCCCCGGCTCGACACCGATCGCAACCGCCTCGCGGCCGTGCTCGCCGCGGCCCTCGCCCTGGCCCTGGTGCCGCTCACCCCCGCCGGCGTGCCCGTGCTCGCCGCCTCGGTCGTCGCCCTCGGCATGGCCCTGGCCTCCCGCGACGACGACCCGGGAACGCCCGGCGAGGTCAGCGGCGACGGAGGGGTCCTCGTGATCTGGGCTGCGGTGCTCGTGTGCGCGGTCGGCTGCTACCTGCTCAAGCTCGCCGGGATGTCGGTGCCGGAGCGCGTCCTGGCCCACCCGGTCCTGCGTCGTACGGCGGACCTGCTGCCCGTCGTGCTGCTGGCGGCCCTCGTCGCGGTGCAGGTCTTCGCCGGGCGTCGCGACGGCTCGGTGGTGCTGGTGATCGACGCGCGGCTCGCGGGACTCGCGGCCGCGGTCGTCGCGCTGCTGCTGCGGGCGCCGTTCATCGTCGTGGTGGCGGTCAGCGGCGGTCACCGCGGCGCTGGTGCGGCTGGTCTGACGGCCTCGCACGAGCCCGCGGGCTCCGGAGCACCCGAGATGCTGCTCCGGAGTCCGCGGGCTGGAGAAGGGGATGGGGGGCTCGTGTGCCCAGCACGAGCCCCCCATCCTGGGGGCTCCTGACCTCCGTGGGGGGAAATAGAAGGCCAGGACACGCAGCCGCGCTCGTGAGCAGCGGCCACGATGACGAGTTGCCGTGGTTCCTGCCCTTTCGCTCGTCACCACCAGAGTGCCCACCCGACGGCGATAGTGCACCTTCACGAACGTGCGTTGCACAAACATGCATTCGTGCAGGTTAGTGCGAGGAAACCCTCGCACTTTCGAGACGTCAGGCCGAGTCGAGGGGAAGGAATTCCTCGAGGCCGACGGTCAGCCCGGGACGGTGCGTGATCTCGCGCAGCCCGAGCAGCACGCCCGGGGTGAAGGAGGCGCGGTCGAGGGAGTCGTGGCGGATCGTCAGGGTCTCCCCCGGGGCGCCGAGGATCACCTCCTGGTGCGCGACCAGCCCGCGGATCCGGAGCCCGTGCACGTGGATGCCGTCGACCTCGGCGCCACGGGCCCCGTCGAGCTGGGTCGAGGTCGCGTCCGGGACGGGGGCCAGCCCCGCCTCCCGCCGAGCGGCCGCGACGAGCTGCGCCGTACGGCGGGCGGTGCCGGAGGGGGCGTCGGCCTTGTCCGGGTGGTGCAGCTCGACGATCTCCACCGACTCGTAGAAGCGGGCGGCCTCGGTGGCGAAGCGCATCATCAGCACCGCCCCGATCGAGAAGTTCGGGGCGACCAGGACGCCGGTCCCCTCGCTGTCGGCCAGCCAGCCGCGCAGCCGGTCGAGCCGCTCGTCGTCGAACCCGGTCGTGCCGACGACCGCGTGGATCCCGTGCCGCACGCAGAACTCGAGGTTGTCCATCACCACGTCGGGGTGGGTGAAGTCGACGACCGCCTCGACACCGGCCTCGACCAGCTGGTCGAGCTCGTCGTCGACGTCGATGCCGGCGACGAGGTCCATGTCCTGCGCCGCCTCCACGGCCGCGCAGACCTCGCGCCCGACCTTGCCCAGCGCGCCCAGCACACCCACCTTGAGACTCACGGGCCTCAGGCTAGTGGGCAGCGAGCGAGCTCAGGCGGGGCCGACCTGGGCGAGCGTCTGGGGGCGGGTGTAGAGCTCCTGGGCCAGCGCGTGGACGTCGGGGACGGTGACGGCCTCGACGCGGGCGAGCACCTCGTCGACCGAGAGCAGGCGGTGCTGGAACAGCGCGGCCTCCCCCAGCCTGGTCATCCGGGAGCCGCTGTCCTCGAGGCTGAGCACCAGCCCGCCGCGGGCCTGGCCACGGCCACGCTCGACCTCTTCCTCGGTCAGGCCGTCGGCGGCGACCCGCGACAGCTCCGTGCGTACGACGCGCAGGACGTCCTCCGCCTTGCCCGGCAGCGAGCCGGCCGCGACGCCGACCATGCCGGCGTCGGAGTAGCCGAGGCCGAAGGAGTACACCGAGTACGCGAGGCCGCGACGCTCGCGGACCTCCTGGAACAGCCGCGAGCTCGAGCTGCCGCCGAGCGCCGCGTTGAGGACGCTGAGGCCGTAGCGACGCGGGTCGGAGCGGGTCAGGCCCTGCATGCCGAGCACCACGTTGACCTGCTCGAAGGGCCGCGTGGCGTGCGCCTCCCCCGGGTGCAACCGGCGAGGCCGCTCGGCCAGGCGCGGACCCACGGGCAACGCGTCGCCGTCGAGGAAGCCGCCGCGGGCGAAGGCCCGGCGGACGTGGCGGACCACGTCACCGTGCTCGACGTTGCCGGCCACGGCGATCGTCATCGCCTCGGGGCGGTAGCGACGGCGGTAGTAGCCGTTGATCTGCGTCCGCGTCAGCGCCTTGATCGACTCGGCCGTGCCGGCGATCGGTCGCGCCAGCGGCGTGCCGGCCCACGCCGTCGCGGCGAACAGGTTGTGCACGACGTCGTCGGGGTCGTCGTCGTGCATCGCGATCTCGTCGAGGATCACGTCACGCTCGGCCTCGACGTCCTCGGACGTGATCAGCGACGAGGTGAGCATGTCGCCGAGCACGTCGACGGCCCGCGGCAGGTCGTCGTCGAGGACCCGGGCGTGGTAGCAGGTGTACTCCCGCGCCGTGTAGGCGTTGAACTCCCCGCCGACCTCGTCGAGGGCGACGGAGATGTCCATCGCCGAGCGGGTCGGGGTGCCCTTGAACAGCAGGTGCTCGAGGAAGTGCGAGGCGCCGCCGAGCTGCGGCGCCTCGTCCCTCGAACCGACCTGCACGAACACCCCGACCGCGGCCGAGCGGACGCCCGGCATGTGCTCGGTGACGACGCTCAGACCGCCCCGCAGGACGGTCCGGCGTACGCCGTCGGGGAGCTTCGGTGTCAAGCGGGGGTCACTCGGCGTCGGCGGGTGCCGACTCCGAGGCGGACTCCGGGGCGGCGGACTCGTCGACCACCGGGATCAGCGACAGCTTGCCCCGGTCGTCGATCTCGCCGATCTCGACCTGCAGCTTCTGGCCCACCGAGACGACGTCCTCGACGTTGTCGACCCGCTTGCCACCGGCGAGGGCGCGCAGCTTGCTGATGTGCAGCAGGCCGTCCTTGCCGGGGAGCAGCGAGACGAAGGCGCCGAAGTTGGTCGTCTTCACCACGGTGCCGAGGTAGCGCTCGCCGACCTCGGGCATCGTCGGGTTGGCGATCGCGTTGACGGCCTGACGGGCGGCCTCGGCCGCTTCGCCGTTGGTCGCACCGATGTAGACCGTGCCGTCGTCCTCGATGGACAGCGTCGCGCCCGTGTCGTCCTGGATCTGGTTGATCACCTTGCCCTTGGGGCCGATGACCTCACCGATCTTGTCGACCGGCACGCGCACCGTGATGATGCGCGGTGCGTGGATCGACATCTCCTCGGGCGCGTCGATGGCCTCGGCCATCACGTCGAGGATCGCCAGGCGGGCGTCGCGGGCCTGGGTCAGGGCACCGGCCAGAACCTCGGCGGGGAGGCCGTCGAGCTTGGTGTCCAGCTGCAGCGCGGTGACGAACTCGCGGGTGCCGGCGACCTTGAAGTCCATGTCGCCGAAGGCATCCTCGGCACCGAGGATGTCGGTCAGCGCGACGTACTTCGTCTGCCCGTCCACCTCGCCCGAGATCAGGCCCATCGCGATGCCGGCGACCGGCGCCTTGAGCGGCACACCTGCCTGCAGCAGCGAGAGCGTCGAGGCGCAGACCGAGCCCATCGAGGTGGAGCCGTTGGAGCCCATGGCCTCGGAGAGCTGACGGATCGCGTAGGGGAACTCCTCGCGGCCCGGCAGCACGGGCAGGATGGCGCGGCGCGCCAGGGCGCCGTGACCGACCTCGCGACGCTTGGGCGAGCCCACGCGCCCGGTCTCACCGGTGGAGAACGGCGGGAAGACGTACTTGTGCATGTAGCGGCGCGTCTTCTCCGGCGACAGGGTGTCGAGCTTCTGCTCGAGGGTGAGCATGTTCAGCGTGGTGACGCCCAGGATCTGGGTCTCGCCGCGCTCGAACAGCGCCGAGCCGTGGACCCGCGGGATCACGGCGACCTCGGCGGAGAGCGTGCGGATGTCGGTCAGGCCACGGCCGTCCATACGCACCTGGTCGCGCAGCACGCGCTCGCGCACGAGGGCCTTGTTCAGCGAGCGGAACGCTGCGCCGATCTCCTTCTCGCGACCCTCGAACTTGGCGCCCAGCGACTCCAGCACGGAGGCCTTGATCGTGTCGAGGCGCTCCTCGCGCTCCTGCTTCCCGGCGATGGTCAGCGCGGGGGCGAGGTCGGCCTTGGCGGCGTCCTCGACGGCGGCGTAGACGTCGTCCTCGTAGTCGAGGAAGACCGGGAACTCCTGCACCGGCTTGGCGGCCTGCTTGGCCAGCTCGGCCTGCGCCTCGCACAGCTGCTTGATGAACGGCTTGGCGGCGTCGAGGCCGGAGGCCACGACCTCCTCGGTCGGCGCCTTGGCACCGCTCTGGACGAGCTCGAAGGTCTGCTCGGTCGCCTCGGCCTCGACCATCATGATGGCGACGTCACCGGTGTCGGTGACGCGACCGGCGACGACCATGTCGAAGGTCGCCTGCTCGAGCTGGCTGTGGCTCGGGAACGCGACCCACTGGCCCTCGATCAGGGCGACGCGGGTGCCGCCGACCGGGCCGGAGAACGGCAGGCCGGAGAGCTGGGTGGACGCCGACGCGGCGTTGATCGCGAGCACGTCGTAGGGCTGGTCGGGGTCGAGCGCCAGCACCGTGATGACGACCTGGACCTCGTTGCGCAGGCCCTTCTTGAAGGTCGGGCGCAGGGGCCGGTCGATCAGGCGGCAGGTGAGGATCGCGTCCTCGCCGGGGCGACCCTCGCTGCGGAAGAAGGAGCCGGGGATCTGGCCCACGGCGTACATCCGCTCCTCGACGTCGATCGTCAGGGGGAAGAAGTCGAACTGCTCCTTGGGGTGCTTCCCGGCGGTGGTCGCCGAGAGCAGCATCGTCTCGTCGTCGAGGTAGGCGGTCACCGAACCGGCGGCCTGGCGGGCCAGCAGCCCGGTCTCGAAGGTGATCTTGCGGGTACCGAAGGCACCGTTGTCGAGGATCGTCTCGACGGCCGTGATGTCGTTGTCAGACAAGAGTTGTCTCTCTTTGGTTCGCGAAGCGATCCGCGATCCGCGTTGAGAGGCCGGTCTTCGATCGAGGTGCTCTGGTTCCGGTTGGAACCCCGGGCACCACTACCGGAGACCGAGCCGTGGCTCGCAGATCGCTCCTGGTTTCGTGGAATCTTCAGTTTTCGGCGCTGATAATTCAGCACTGTGTAGCAGAAACGGCCCACCCGGTGGGTGAGCCGTTTCGAGTCAGCGGCGCAGGCCGAGTCGCGAGACGATCGAGCGGTAGCGCTCGATCTCCGTCTTCTCCAGGTAGTTCAGGAGTCGACGACGCTGGCCCACGAGCAGCAGCAGGCCACGACGGCTGTGGTGGTCGTGCTTGTGCAGCTTGAGGTGGTCGGTGAGGTGGGAGATGCGGTGGCTGAGCAGCGCGATCTGCACCTCGGGGGAGCCGGTGTCGCCCTCGTTGGTGGCGTACTCGGCGATGATCTTCTTCTTGGTCTCGGTGTCGGTACCGATGGACACGCTGAACTGCCTCTCATCTCTCGTTGCGCGGTGCTCCGGGGCTGGTTCACCCGAGCTCTCTGGATCCGCGGCCGTTGCACGGCGAAGCCGCCCCGTGGGGCAACTGCGCAAGGTTATCAGCGTCACAGCGCTGACCGAAATCCGGAACCGCCAGAACCGCGCGAGAGTCACCCGTCAGGGGTGAGGCAGTCGCCGATGCGGGCGCGCACGGTGGACCCATGACGAAGAAATTCGACGGGGTCATCCAGCTCGACGTGCGCGACTCGATCCCCGACTGGACCCCGTACGAGCTCAAGCGCGCTCCCGAGGGGGCGCCCAACATCCTCGTCGTGCTCTACGACGACACCGGCCTGGCCGCCTGGTCGCCGTACGGCGGGCGGATCAACATGCCGACGATGGACCGGCTCGCGGAGGGCGGCCTGACCTACACGCAGTGGCACACCACAGCGCTGTGCTCCCCGACCCGGTCGACCCTGCTCACCGGGCGCAACCACCACCTGAACGGGTGCGCCACGATCATGGAGGCGACCGACGGGTTCCCCGGTGCGTCCGGCCGGATCCCCGAGGAGTGCGCCACGATCAGCCACGTCCTGCAGGACAACGGCTTCAGCACCTTCTGGGTGGGCAAGGACCACAACGTCCCCGAGGAGGACAACGCCCCCGGCGGCAACCGCTCGATGTGGCCGCTCCAGCTCGGCTTCGACCGGTTCTACGGCTTCCTCGGCGGCGAGACGAACAACTGGTACCCCGACCTCGTCGAGGACAACCACTTCATCGACCAGCCCGCGCGCCCCGAGGACGGCTACCACCTGTCCAAGGACCTCGCCGACCAGGCGCTGCACATGCTGCGCAACCAGCAGGCGTCGAACCCGTCGAAGCCCTGGTACCTCTGGTTCTGCCCCGGCGCCAACCACGCCCCGCACCACGCGCCGCAGGAGTACATCGACAAGTACAAGGGCGCCTTCGACGACGGCTACGAGGCCTACCGCGAGTGGGTCCTGGCCCGGATGATCGAGAAGGGCATCATGCCCGAGGGCACCGAGCTCACGCCGCTCAACCCGTTGCCGGAGGACGTGGTGAACCCCGCTGACCTCGTCCGCCCGTGGGACGAGCTCGGAGACGACGAGAAGCGCCTGTTCGCCCGCTTCGCGGAGGTGTTCGCCGGCTTCTCCGAGTACACCGACGCACAGGTCGGCCGCATCATCGACTACCTCGAGGAGACCGGCCAGCTCGACAACACGCTGGTCTTCTACTGCGCCGACAACGGCGCCTCCGGCGAGGGGAGCCCCAACGGGTCGGTCAACGAGAACAAGTTCTTCAACGGCTACCCCGACGACCTCGCCGAGAACCTCGCGATGCTCGACAAGCTCGGCAGCCCCGACACCTACAACCACTACCCCACCGGCTGGGCCGCCGCGTTCTCGACGCCGTTCCAGATGTTCAAGCGGTACGCCCAGTTCTCCGGCGGCACCTGCGACCCGATGGTGATCCACTGGCCGAAGGGCTTCGAGGCGAAGGGCGAGGTCCGCCACCAGTACCACCACTCGACCGACATCGTGGCGACCATCCTCGACGTCACCGGGCTGGAGATGCCGCAGACCTACCGGGGCGTCGAGCAGCACCCGCTCAACGGGGTCTCGATGCGCTACAGCTTCGACGACGCGACTGCCGCGACCGAGAAGGAGGTGCAGTACTACGCCATGCTCGGCACCCGCGGCATCTGGAAGGACGGCTGGAAGGCGGCCGCCATCCACGCCCCGATCAGCGGCAAGGGCCACTTCGACCAGGACGCCTGGGAGCTCTACCACGTCGACGAGGACCGCTCGGAGTCGCGGGACCTCTCCGGTGAGCAGCCGGAGAAGCTCCAGGAGCTGATCGCCGCCTGGTTCGAGCAGGCCGAGGAGAACTACGTGCTGCCGCTCGACGACCGGGGGCCGGTCGAGCTCACCTCCATCCAACGCCCCCAGGCCGAGCCGGTGCGCGAGCGCTACGTGTACTACCCCGGCACCGCCGCCGTGCCCGAGAGCGTCGCCGTCAACGTGCGCGGCCGGTCGTTCAAGGTCATCGCCGACGTCGAGCTCGGCGACGGGCCGGAAGGGGTGCTGTTCGCGCACGGGTCGCGCTTCGGCGGCCACGCGCTGTTCATCAAGGACAACCGCCTCCACTACGTCTACAACTTCCTCGGCATCCCGCCGGAGCAGACGTTCTCCTCGGAGGTGCTGTCCCCGGGCCCGCACACGCTGGGGATGGAGTTCGTGCGCGAGAGCGCCGGCGAGCACGGCGAGTCGGTCGGGACCTGCACGCTCTACGTCGACGACCAGGCCGTCGCGGAGGGCCCGATGCGCGCGCAGATCGGCAAGTTCACCCTGTGCGGTGACGGGCTCTGCGTCGGCTACGACAGCGCCGACACCGTGAGCAGGCAGTACACGAACCCGTTCCCGTTCACCGGCGGCACGCTGCTCGGCGTCGGGGTGGACGTGAGCGGCGAGCAGTACCTCGACCTCGAGCTCGAGGCCGCCGCCATGCTGTCGCGGGAGTGAGGCAGCTCAGTTCCCCGAGCCCTTGCTCCCACCCGCCCGCTGCTTCGCCTTGGCGGCCTTGGCTGCTCTGACCTGGGCTGCCTTCTGGGCTGCCTTCTGGGCCGCCTTCTGGGCCGCCTCCCGCTGGGCCGCGACGACCGCGGGCGGCACCAGCACGCTGGGCTGGGTGCCGGACAGGGTCACCGGCGGCAGCGAGGCGAACGGCGGCGACGTCATCCGACCCGGCCCGAGAGCCTCGCCGGTGTCACGGTCCGAGGGCTGCTCGGGCAGCGGGAAGACGCTGAACAGGCTGGTGCGCCCGTTCATCCACGGGACCAGCAGCGCCGGCATCCCGGTCGTCTCGTCGGTCGGGTTGGCACCGACCGTCAGCCGGCGTCCGTCCTGGTCGACGAGCTGGACGCCGACGAGCGGCCTGCCCTGCGCGTCGTACGGGTAGATGTTGGTGACCTGGTGCCCGGCGGAGAAGACGGCGGTGTCGTCGTTGAGCACCGGGTCGGCGTACGACTGCTCGTAGGCCCAGGACGGAGGCACGAGCAGCCGGTTCGCCAGCACCGGCAGCAGCAGGATCGCCAGCACGTTGAGAGCGATGATCACGAGTCGGGGCAGCAGCAGCCGGTGCCAGCGGTCGGTGCCCCAGGCGCCCCGCCCGAGCTGCACGCTCAGCGCCACCATGACCGCAGCGAGCAGCACACGGGCCGGCGTGAAGCCGAAGGTGCGGTTCCCCCAGATCTCGCAGACCAGCGCGGTGGCACACAAGGCGCGCAGCACCCACCAGGCCGGACGCAGGGCCTGGGCGAACGCCGGGAGCCCCCAGTGGTCACCCGTCGCCACCGCGCGTCGCCAGGTGTCCGAGCCGCGGTCCAGCCACGCCGAGACCCGAGTGGCGCGCGCGCCGCGCGGGGCCGAGCCCTCCGCGGCGAAGCCCGCAGCCGAGCGCAGCTCGCGGGCGTAGGCCGCCGGGTCGGGCAGTGCCTCGACCCCGCGGTCGGCCACGAGGTCGCTCATGTCGGCGTCGAGCCCGCCGACGAGCTCCTCGCGCTCCTCCTCGGTCAGGTCGCCGAGCCGCTCGCGCACCGCGGTGACGAAGAGCTTCACGTCCGGCGTGATCACGATCTGTTGAATGCTCATGCGACGACTCCCTCGAGGATGCTGGTGACGGTGCTGGCGAACGACGACCAGTCGTCCTTCTGGTGCTTGAGCTGGGTCCGTCCCGTGGGCGTGATCCCGTAGTACTTGCGATGCGGACCGGTCTCGCTGGCCACGACGTACGACGTCAGGGCGCCCGCGGCGTAGAGCCGGCGGAGGGTGCCGTAGACCGAGGCGTCGCCGACGTCGTCGAGACCGCGGTCGCGCAACCGGCGGACGATGTCGTAGCCGTAGCCGTCCTCGTCGTCGACCACGGCCAGCACCGCCAGGTCGAGCACTCCCTTGAGGAGCTGGGTGGTGTCCATGCCGTGCACACTACTACGCATCACGCAGTAGTGCGCACGACACACCTACGCCGAGCGTGTCCGCTCGGCGTGACAGGATCCGCGTCATGACCTCCCGGACGGTGCTGGCTGCCTGCAACCTGTGCGAGGCCATCTGCGGGCTGGAGCTGACCGTCGACGACGGCACCGACGGCCGGCCCCACGTGACCTCGGTGCGGGGCAACCCCGACGACCCCCTCTCGCGCGGGCACATCTGCCCCAAGGGCGTGGCCCTGGCCGACGTGTACGAAGACCCGGACCGGTTGCGCAGGCCGGTCAAGCGGGTGGGCGACCCCGACGACGCCGAGTGGGTCGAGATCAGCTGGGACGAGGCGCTCGACCTGACCGCCGACGGCATCGCGAGGGCTGTCAACGAGCACGGCCGCGACGCGCTCGGCGTCTACCTGGGCAACCCCAACGCCCACTCGCTGGGCGCACAGACCCACGGCGTGACCATGCTCAAGAGCTTCAGGACGCGCAACAAGTTCAGCGCCAGCAGCGTCGACCAGATCCCCCACCAGTTCGTGGCCTGGCAGCTCTTCGGCCACCAGCTGCTGATCCCGATCGCCGACCTCGACCGCACGTCCTACTTCCTGGTCTTCGGCGCCAACCCGATGGCGTCCAACGGCTCGCTGATGACGGTGCCCGACTTCCCGCAGCGACTGCGCGAGCTGCGTGCCCGCGGCGGCAAGATGATCGTCTTCGACCCGCGGCGCACGGAGACCGCCAAGGTCGCCGACGAGCACCACTTCGTGCGGCCGGGCACCGACGCCCTCGTGCTGCTCGCGATGCTGCACACCCTCCTCGACGAGGGCCTCGAGGATCCCCCGGCGTACGTCCGTGGCGTCGAGTCGGTGCGGCTGGCGGTCAGCGACTTCACGGCCGAGCTCGCCGAGCAGCACTCCGGTGTCCCCGCGACGGAGATCCGTCGAATCGTCCGCGAGTTCGCGGCGGCGGACGGCGCTGCGGCGTACGGCCGGATGGGGCTGTCCACGCAGGGCTTCGGCTCGATCTGCCAGTGGGCGATCAACTGCCTGAACATCCTCAGCGGCAACTTCGACCGCGAGGGCGGGGTGCTGTTCCCCGAGCCGGCCGTCGACATCGTCGGCAAGGCGATCGTGGGTCGTGGACACCACGACGTCTGGCGCAGCCGGGTGCGCGGCATCCCCGAGTTCGCCGGGGAGCTGCCGGTCAGCACCCTGTGCGAGGAGATCGAGACGCCCGGCGACGGGCAGGTCCGGGCGATGCTCACCGTCGCCGGCAACCCGGTGCTCTCGACGCCCGACGGGAAGCGCCTCGGCCAGGCGTTCGACGGCCTGGACTTCATGGCGGCGGTCGACATCTACCTCAACGAGACGACCCGCCATGCCGACGTGATCCTCCCGCCGACGACCGCGCTGGAGCGCGAGCAGTACGACCTCGTCTTCCACACCCTGGCCGTGCGCAACACTGCGCGGTTCACCCCGCCGGTCTTCGACAAGCCCGACGACGCCATGCACGACTGGGAGATCTTCCGCGAGATCGCCCTGCGCACGGCGGCTCGGCTGGACAAGAAGAAGCCGATGACCAAGGCGCTCACCGAGCGCGCGGCCCTCACCGTCAGCCCGACCACCATCGTCACGGCGCTCCTGCTCGCCGGGCGCCGGACGACCATGCGCGCGCTGCGGGCCGCGCCGGCCGGTGTCGACCTGGGCCCGCTGCGGCCGACGATGCCCGGCCGCCTGCAGACCGGGGACAAGCTGATCCACCTCGCGCCGGACCTCGTGGTGGCCGACCTCGCCCGCCTGCGTGCCACGACCGAGGCGGGTGCGCGCGGGCCGGACGAGCTGGTGCTGATCGGGCGCCGGCACCGCTCGGACAACAACTCCTGGATGCACAACAGCGAGCGGCTGACGCGCGGCAAGCCGCGCCACCACCTGCTGATGCACCCCGACGACCTCTCCTCGCGGGGGCTCGTCGACGGCGCCTCCGTCCGATCGCCTCCCGGGTCGGCGAGGTGACCACCGACGTGCGCGCCAGCGACGACATGATGCGCGGCGTGGTGTCGCTCCCCCATGGCTACGGCCACCAGGTCGAGGGTGTCCGGCTGTCGCAGGCCGGGCAGGTGGCCGGCGTCTCGATCAACGACCTCACCGACCCCGCGACGGCTCGACGTCTCCGGCAACGCCGCCCTCAACGGCGTCCCGGTCACCGTCTGCGCTGCCGACGGCTGATGCCGCCGGCACCCGCTCCCGCGCTGGAGAAGGTCCTCGGCGACCTGCCCGAGCACCGCCGGCAGCTGTTCGAGGCGCGGCTGCGGCGCTGGCTGCCCGACCTCGACGACGCGCTCGCACCGCTGTACGACGACGCCGCCGCCGTGCGCGACCGCCTGGTGCTGCTCGCGGCCACCGCCTTCGCCGACCGCCCGGAGGACCTGCAGGCACTCGACCTGGAGCGGTCGCTCGCGCCGGACTGGTTCCAGCAGCCCGCGACGATCGGGTACGCCGCCTACGCCGACCGGTTCGCCGGCGACCTCGCGGGCGTGGCCGAGCGCGCGTCGTACCTGCGCGAGCTGGGGGTCCGCTACCTGCACCTGATGCCGTTGCTGAACCCGCGCCCCGCGCCCAACGACGGCGGCTACGCGGTGATGGACTACCGCAGCATCCGCCCCGACCTCGGCACCATGGACGACCTGCGCCGGCTCACCCGCGAGCTGCGCGGATGCGGCATCAGCCTGTGCCTCGACCTGGTGCTCAACCACGTGGCCCGCGAGCACGAGTGGGCGCGACGGGCCCGTGAGGGCGACCCGACGTACCGCGACTACTTCCTGGTCTTCCCCGACCGCGAGCTGCCCGACGCCTACGAGCGCACCCTGCCGGAGGTCTTCCCCGCCTTCGCCCCGGGCAGCTTCACCTTCGACGAGGAGCTCGACGGCTGGGTGTGGACGACCTTCAACGCCTACCAGTGGGACGTCAACTGGGCGAACCCCGACGTCCTGTGCGAGTACGCCGACATCATCCTGGCGCTGGCCAACGACGGGGTCGAGGTGCTGCGTCTCGACGCGATCGCGTTCACCTGGAAGCGGATGGGCACCGACTGCCAGAACCAGCCCGAGGTGCACGCGCTGACCCAGGCACTGCGCACGGTGGCCCGGATCGCCTGTCCGGCCACCCTGTTCAAGGCCGAGGCGATCGTGGGGCCACGCGACCTGCCCGCCTACCTCGGCCAGGGCGAGCACTGGGGCAAGGTCAGCGACCTCGCCTACCACAACGGCCTGATGGTGCACATCTGGTCGATGCTCGCCAGCCGCGACGCCGGGCTCGCCTCGATCGCGCTGCGTGCGCTGCCGCGGACGCCGTCGACGACGGCCTGGATCACCTACGCGCGCTGCCACGACGACATCGGCTGGGCCATCGACGACGAGGCGGCCGCGGCCGCCGGGGTGAGCGGCTACGGGCACCGGGCGTTCCTCTCCGACTTCTACACCGGCGCCTTCCCCGGCTCGTGGGCGCGCGGCCTGACCTTCCAGGAGAACCCGCACACCCAGGACCGACGCGTCGCCGGCTCGCTGGCCTCGCTGGCCGGGCTCGAGGCCGGCGATCCGCTGGCCGCGGACCGGATCCGGCTGGTGCACGCCCTCGTCCTCGGCTTCGGCGGACTGCCGGTGATCTGGATGGGCGACGAGCTCGGGCTCCTCAACGACCCGCACTGGGACGAGGTGCCCGAGCACGCCGACGACAGCCGGTGGGCGCACCGCCAGGTGATGCCGTGGCCGACGCCGCCGGACGACCACGGCGTCAACGCCGCGCTTCGCGTCGCTGATCGCGGCGCGACAACAGCTGCCCGCACCTGCACGCCGCATGTGCCCACCGAGGTCCTCGACCCTCGCGACCCCGGCGTCCTCCTGCTCGCCCGCCGGCACCCGCTCGGCACCATGCTCGGCGTCTACAACGTGACCGACACCGACCGGCACCTCCCGGTCGAGGTCCTCCACGAGGTCGGCCTCGCGCCCCACCACGTCGTCGACCGGATCACCGGCGAGCGGCCCTCCTGGCGCGGCGACACCCTCGACCTCCCGCCGTACGCCGCCCTCTGGCTCACCTGAAGCCCCGCCGACCGGGGGATTCTGGTCGCGCTGAAACGCGCCGAGCGGGGGATTCGTGCTCAGCCGGGTCGAGCACGGCACGAAACCCCCGCTCGGCGCGCTCAGGCGACCAGCCGCAGCGACAACCCCCGCTCGGCGACTACAGGCCGAGGAGTCTCCCGGGTCCGGTCCACGTCGCGGGCCATCTCCTCGATGAGCGCCTCGACGCCGTCGAACCTGACCATCCCCCGGATCCGGGAGACGAAGGAGATCTCGACGAGCTCGTCGTAGAGGTCGAGGTCGCTGCGATCCAGCACGTAGGCCTCGACCCGGCGCTCGCGCGCTCCGTCGAACGTCGGGTTGGTGCCGACGCTGATCGCCGCCGGCATCGACTCCGACCCGGCACGGAGGACACGCAGCCAGCCGGCGTACACCCCGTCCGCGGGAGCGGCGGTGTCGCGCGTGGGGACGTTCGCGGTCGGGTACCCCAGCTCGCGGCCACGGAGGTCGCCCCGCACGACGTGGCCCACCACCGAGAACGGCCGACCCAGCGCCTCCGCGGCGCCCTCGACGTCGCCGGCGGCCAGGCAGGTGCGCACGTACGTCGAGGACCAGACCTGGGGTCCCCCGTCGAGCGCGATGCCCTCCACCTCGAAGTCCTTCGTCCCTGCCCGCCTCGACGAGCGTCGAGACGTCGCCGGACGCGCGGGCACCGAACCGGAAGTTCGCACCGACCACCACGTGGGCGGCGTGCAGCCCGCCGACCACGACGCGGTCGACGAACTCCTCCGGGGTCCAGGCCGCGATCTCGCGGGAGAACGGGATCACGTAGACGTCGTCCACCCCGGCGTCGTGGAGCAGCAGGCTCCGGTGCTCGATGTCGGTGAGGCTCATCGGCGCGTGCTCCGGGCGCAGGACGGCCATCGGGTGCGGGTCGAAGGTCGCCGCGACCACGCGCAGCCCCTCGCGGTCGGCGATCTCGCGGGCCCGGTGCACGACGTGCTGGTGCCCGAGGTGGACCCCGTCGAAGTTGCCGATCACCACCACGGTGCGGCCGAGGTCCGCGGGCACGTCGTCCAGGGATCGCCAGATGCGCACAGGCGCAGACTACTGGCGCGCCGGATCCGCCCACTCAGGCCACAGGGACGAACCGACGGAAGCCAGCTCCGCGTGCAGCACGGCGAGCACCTCGTCGTCCGTGGGCCGGTCTGCCGCCTGCGGGCTGGTCATCCGGTCGAGCAGGTCGTCGACGACCGGCAGCGCCGGGGCCTTCTCGAGCAGCTCGCGGAGGGTCACCCCGAGGGCGAAGACGTCGCCGGCCGGCGAGACCACGCCGTCGTCGAGCAGCTCGGGTGACATGTACGCCGTGGTCCCGGGGGCGTCGTGGCGGCCGTAGACCCGGCCGGCGGGCGTGAGCGCCCCCAGGTCGAGGAGGACGGCGCGGCCCTGGCGCACGACCGCGTTGCCCGGCTTCACGTCGAGGTGCACCAGCCGGCGCCGGTGCAGGTGGCGCAGCGACGCGGCGAGCTGGAGGCCCGAGCAGGACGACGTCGGGGACAGTGAGGGCCGCGTCCTCGTCGCAGGGTTGCGAGCGACGGCCCCTCGACGTACTCCAGGACCAGGTGCGGCACCTCGGCCTCGAGCTCCGCACGCCACAGTCTCTGGAAGCCCGGGTGGCGGACGCCCTCGTGGGCGCGGACCTCGAGCAGCAGGTCCTCCCACACGCCGGCGTCGCTGACCTCGTCAGGACGCGGCAGCTTGACCACCACCGGCGACCAGAGGTCCTCGGACCAGGCCAGCCAGGACTCGCAGTGGCTGCCACCCCCGAGCAGCTCCCAGGCGAGCAGGCCCGGCAGCAGGGGCTCACCGGGAGCCAGCTCTCGCGACGACTCGACGGTGTCGATGCTCATGGGGTCCTTCCTCGGGGTGGTGCGGGTGGGGGCGCACCGGTGCGCCCCCACCCCGACGTGCACGGTCGCCTCAGTGGCGGCCGCGACCGCGACCGCGCGAGCGGCTGCGGCTGTGCGAACGGCTCCGCGTACGGGTACGGCGGGCCGTGCTCTCTCCCGGGTGGGACTCGGCGAGGCCGAAGATCATTCCGGAGTGGCGAGTGGTCGACATGTGGTTCACCTCCTTCCAGCGGTGGTGGGGACCGCGTCGGCCAGGTCGGCCGACGGGTGGTCATCGGTGGGTGGGTGCGCGAGGTGGACGACGTCGTCGGCCCACCGCACCGCCCGCGGGTCGTGCGTCACGACGATCACGGTGTGACCGGCCGTCGAGGCGGAGATGGCGGCCAGGACGAGAGCCGCCGCGTCGTCGTCGAGCCCCGCTGTGGGCTCGTCGAGCAGGAACAGGTCGGCACGTCGTACGACGGCCCGGGCGATCGCCAGCCGCTTGCGCTCACCGCCGGAGAGCAGGAGACCCGACTCCCCCACCACCGTGTCGAGGCCGTCGGGCAGCCGGTGGGCGAACGCGGAGACGAGGGCGCTGTCGGCCGCCGCCCGGATCTCCTCGTCGGAGGCAGCCGGGCTGGCCGAGCGCGATGTTGTGGCGGATCGTGTCGTCGAGGAACCACGACTCCTGCGGGACGTAGGCGATGCGACGCCGCAGACCGTCGACCGCCAGCATCCGCAGGTCGCGGCCGCCGACGGTGACCATGCCGGACCAGGGGTCCTCGAACCGGAGCAGCAGGTTGAGCACCGAGCTCTTGCCCACACCCGTGGGCCCGGTCAGTGCGGTCACCCGTCCGGCCTCGAAGACGAGATCGACCCCGTCGAGGACCAGCCTGTCGTCGTACCCGAAGCGCACCGACTCCAGCGCCACGTCGCCGCGCAGGTCACGCACGGGCAGCCCGTCGGTCGGCCCGACGGCACGCGCGGCGAACACCTCGCGCAGCCGGTCGCGGCTGGCCTCGGCCCGGGCCAAGGTCGCCGCCAGCGAGGTCAGGGAGCGCAGCGGCACGTAGAGGCCGGCGACGTAGGTGAGCCCGACGAGCAGGGTGCCCGTGGTCATCGACCCCTGCTGGACGCGCACCGCCCCGAGCACCAGCACGCCGGCGCTGCCGAGGGCGAGGATCAGGTCGGCCAGCGGGGCGAGGCGTGCCTCGACCTGCAGGGCCGCGACGTTCGCACGACGCGTGCGCTGGCTGAGCCGGTCGAAGGCGAGGTTCATCTCCGGCTGGCGCCCGAAGGCCTGCACCACCCGGACGTTGCGCATCAGGTCCTGGGCGTGCTCGCTGAGCCGGCCCTCCTGCTCGCGGGCGTGGGACTGCGCGCGCCGTACCAGCCGGCGCCGTACGACGATCACGACCGCCAGAGCCGGGCAGACGGCCAACGCCGTCACCGCGAGGACCGGGTCGATCACGGCGAGCATCACGAGGGTGCCCACGAGGACGACGGCCTCGGGCACGGCGACCTCCCACCACGCGACGACCGCGTCCTCGACCCGGCGGACGTCGGAGGTGAGCCGGTTGACCAGCTCCGCGCTGCGGTGCCGGCGGAAGAAGGCCGGCGGCTGGTCGAGCATGCGCGACACCAACCGCCCGCGCAGCGTGGTGCCGATGCGCTCGGCCACCCGACCCACCAGCAGGGCCGAGCCGGCGCTGGCCAGGGCTCCGACCACGCTCAGGACGACCACGGCGACACCGGCCAGCAGGGCGAGTCCCGCCACGCCGACGCCGGCCAGGGACTCGGCCCAGCTGGGGAACGGCTGGTGGCCGAGCCCCTGGTCGACGACGAACTTCAGCGGCCACGGACGGGCGAGCTCGAGAACCGCCTCGGCCAGGATCAGCGCCGCGGCAACGCCCAGCGTCGTCCGGTGCGGCCGGGACAGCACGGCCGCGTCGACGTCCCGGGGTCGCCGGGCGGTGTGCGGGGTGCTGGCCATGGCTCCACCCTCGGCGCGACCACGGGCGGCGCGGAAGTGAACCATCGTGCTAGGACATGAGGGTGAGCAAGCTTCTGTACTCGGCCACCATGTCCCTCGACGGCTTCATCGCCGGCGCCGGAGGTGACATGTCGTGGCTGAGCGCGTACGTCGGCGCCGCGAGCCCGGCGTCCGAGCCGGACTCGGGCCTCGACATCGAGGAGCTGATGGCCGGCATCGGTGCGCTGCTGATCGGCCACCGGACCTTCACCGGCGACGACCCCAACAAGGGCACCGACTCCGAGGGCGCGTTCGGCGGCAAGTGGCAGGGCCCCTGCGTCGTGCTGACCCACGAGCCGCCGGCCACCTCGGAGGATCCCGACGTCCGGTTCGCCACCGACCTCACCACCGCCGTGCAGTGGGCGAAGGAGGCGGCCGACGGCCGCTACGTCAACGTGCTCGGGGCGAACGTGGCCAAGCAGTGCCTCGAGGCGGGGTTGCTCGACGAGGTCCTCGTGATCGTCGCGCCGGTGCTGCTCGGCGACGGCACCAGGCTCTTCGACCACCCGGGCGGGACCAACGTGGCGCTCGAGCGGATCGGTGCGAGAGACGCCTCGATCCTCTGGTACCGCGTCAGCCGGTGAAGACGGCCACCGCCCGCGCCAGCTCCCCGTCCTGCTCGTAGAGCGCGAGGAACTCACCACCCGGCGCGAACACCGCCACCGCGCCTGGATGGCCGAGGTCGAGCTCCACCTTGCGGCCGAAGCGCACGGAGGTCGCCTGGTGCTCGTCGAGGTCGTACGACGGGAAGCTCGCGCGGGCCACCTCGGTCATCGGCACCAGCTCGAACCTCTCGGCGAGCTCGTCGAGGGTGTGGGCCGACCTCCAGGCCGAACGGGCCCACCGACGTGCGGCGCAGGGCGACGAGGTGACCGCCGACGCCGAGGGCCTCGCCCAGGTCGCGAGCGATGCTGCGAATGTAAGTGCCGGTGCTGCAGTGAACCTCGACAGCCACGTCCGCGACATTCGCATGTTCGTCGCGGGTGATCCCGTGCACGTCGATCTGCTCGATCCGCACGCGGCGCGCGGCGAGCTCGACCTCCTCGCCGGCGCGGACCCGGTCGTAGGCCCGGCGCCCGGCCACCTTCACCGCGCTGACCGAGGCCGGGACCTGGTCGATCTCGCCGACGAAGCCCGCCAGGGCCGACCGGATCGTCTCGTCGGCCAGGTCGGCCGCCGGTCGGGACGACGTCACCTCACCCTCGGCGTCGTCGGTGGTGGTGGAGGCGCCGAGCCGGATGGTCGCCTCGTAGGTCTTGTCGGTGAGCATGAGGTGGCCCAGCAGCCGGGTGGCGCGGTTGACGCCGACGACCAGGACCCCCGTCGCCATCGGGTCGAGCGTGCCGGCGTGCCCGACCTTGCGGGTGCCGGCCAGGCGGCGTACCCGCGCCACGACGTCGTGCGAGGTCATCCCCGCCGCCTTGTCGACGACGACGACGCCGGAGTCGACCTGCTCGCTCACTCGTCGTCGACGTCGGGGCTGTCGAGCTCGTCGAGGTCGTCGCCCTCGTCGTCGGGCCGCTTCTTGTACGGGTCGGCGTCGCCGGCGTACGCGCCCTCGAGGCGCGACTGCGCCACCGCGGCGTCGGACTCGCGCACCCGCTCGAGCAGGTCGTCGATCTGCCGCGCCGTCTCCGGCAGGGCGTCCTGGACGAACTCGAGGGTGGGCACGTGCCGCATCCCGAGCTGCTTGCCGACCTCCGAGCGGATCAGCCCCTTCGCCGAGGCCAGCGCGATGGCCGTCCCCTCGAGGTCGCCCGCCTCACCGAGGACGGTGTAGAAGATCGTGGCCTGCTGGGTGTCGCCGGAGACGCGGACGTCGGTCACGGTGACGAACCCCAGCCGGGGATCCTTGATCCGTCGCTCCAGCATCTCGGCGACGATGACCTTGATCCGGTCGGCGATCCTGCGCACCCGTGGGCTGGCCATGCCTTCTCCTGCGGTCGTGCTGACGACGGTTTCACCTGTCAAGCGGTGAAACCCGCACTTCGCAAGCGTTGCAACACTGCACGACGAGTGCTGGTTTCACCTGATGTCAGGGAAACCAGCACCCGCGTGAAGCCCTACGCGCGCGGGATCTCCCGCATCTCGTAGGCCTCGACCACGTCGCCTTCCTTGATGTCGTTGAAGCCGCGCAGCACCAGACCGCACTCGAAGCCCTCGCGGACCTCGGTCGCGTCGTCCTTCTCGCGTCGCAGCGACGTCAGGTCGAGGTTGTCCGAGACCACGGCACCGTCGCGGATCAGGCGCACCTTGGCGTTGCGCCGGATCACGCCGCTGGTGACCATGCAGCCCGCGATGTTGCCGACCTTGGAGCTGCGGAAGATCGCGCGGATCTCCGCCTGGCCCAGGGTCTGCTCCTCGAACTCGGGCTTGAGCATGCCCTTGAGCGCTGCCTCGATCTCCTCGATGGCCTGGTAGATCACCGTGTAGTACCGGATCTCCACGCCCTCGCGGTCGGCCATCTCGGTCGCCTTGCCCTGCGGGCGGACGTTGAAGCCGATGATGATCGCGTCGGAGGCGGCGGCCAGGTCGACGTTGGTCTCGGTGATCGCACCGACACCGCGGTCGATGACGCGCAGCGACACCTCGTCGCCGACGTCGATCTTGGCCAGCGAGTCCTCGAGGGCCTCCACCGAACCGGAGACGTCGCCCTTCAGGATCAGGTTGAGCTCCTGGCTCTCGCCCTTCTCCATCGAAGCCATGAAGTCTTCCAGGCTGCGACGCACGCGACGCTTGGCCTGCATGGCCGCACGCTCCCGCGCCTCGCGCTTCTCGGCGATCTGGCGGGCGATCCTGTCGTCCTCGACCACGATGAAGTTCTGGCCGGCCCCGGGCACCCCGGAGAGGCCGAGCACCATGGCCGGACGCGACGGGTCCGCCGCCTCGATGTTCTCGCCGTGCTCGTCGAGCATGGCTCGCACCCGGCCGTACGCCGGGCCGGCGACGATCGAGTCGCCGACGCGGAGCGTGCCGCGCTGGACGAGGATCGTCGCGACCGGACCACGACCGCGGTCGAGGTGTGCCTCGACGACGAGTCCCTGGGCGTCCTGGTCGGGGTTGGCCCGCAGGTCCAGCGACGCGTCGGCGGTCAGCACGATCGCCTCGAGCAGCTTGTCGAGGTTGAGCTCGGACTTCGCCGAGACGTCGACGAACATCGTGTCGCCGCCGTACTCCTCGGGCACCAGGCCGTACTCGGTCAGCTGGCCGCGGACCTTGGTCGGGTCTGCCTCCGGCTTGTCGATCTTGTTGACCGCGACCACGATCGGCACCCCGGCGGCCTTGGCGTGGTTGAGCGCCTCGACCGTCTGCGGCATCACGCCGTCGTCCGCCGCGACCACGAGGACCGCGATGTCCGAGGACTGCGAGCCACGGGCACGCATGGCGGTGAACGCCTCGTGACCGGGGGTGTCGATGAAGGTGATCCGGCGGTCGTTGCCGTCGACCTCGGTGTGCACCTGGTAGGCACCGATGTGCTGGGTGATGCCACCGGCCTCGTCGGCCACGACGTCCGCGCTGCGCAACGCATCGAGCAGCTTGGTCTTTCCGTGGTCGACGTGACCCATGACGGTCACGACCGGCGGACGGGCCTCGAGGTCTTCCTCGTCGCCCTCGTCCGAGCCGAACTCGAGGTCGAAGGAGTCGAGCAGCTCGCGGTCCTCGTCCTCGGGCGAGACCACCGCGACGACGTAGTTGAGCTCCTCGCCGATCAGCTCGAGGGTCGCGTCGTTGACCGACTCGGTCGCGGTGACCATCTCACCGAGGTGGAACAGCATCTGCACCAGCGAGGCCGGGTCGACGCCGATCTTCTCGGCGAAGTCGGTCAGCGAGGCGCCGCGCGCCAGGCGAACGGTCTCGCCGTTGCCCTTGCGGACGCGGACGCCGCCGATCGTCGGGGCCTCCATCTGCTCGAACTCCTGGCGACGCGCCCGCTTCGACTTGCGTCCGCGGCGCGACGGGCCACCGGGGCGACCGAAGGCACCCTGGGTGGTGCCTCGCTGGCCCGGACGGCCACGGCCGCCGGGACGGCCACCGCTGGGGGGACCACCGAGCCCGCCACCGGGAGGACCACCGAAGCCGCCACCGCGACCGGGCGCACCGCCGCGGGCCGGAGCACCGCCACGGGCGCCGCCGGGTCCACCGGGGCCGCCGGGGCCACCGCGACCGGGAGCACCGCTGCGGGCGCCGCCGGGGCCACCGCCGAAGGCGGCAGGAGACTTGGGCATCATCGCGGGGTTGGGGCGCGGCATGCCGTCGCGGCCGGCCGGCGGACGCGGCGGACGCGTGTCGTCGCCGGGTGCGGCAGGTCGCGGCGCGGGGCGCGTGCCCATGCCCTGCGAGGAGCTGAACGGGTTGTTGCCCGGGCGGGGAGCACCGGGACGGGCCGGGCGCGGGCCGGGCTTGAAGCGCGGGGCGTCGTCGGCCTCGGGGGCCGCCTCCGCCTCGGGAGTCGCCTCGGCGGCCGGTGCTGCCGCCGCGGCGGGTGCCTCGGGCTCCGACACCTCGGGCTCGGGGGCGGGCTCCGCGCGCGGACCCGGCTTGGGTGCGGTCTTCGCGGCCGGGGCCGGGACCTCGGCGGGCGCCTCGGGGGCCGACTCGGCCGGGGCCGGGGCGACGGCGGTCTCCGCGCCGTTGGACTCGGCCGCAGGCGCAGCCTTCTTGGCCGGCGCCTTCTTGGCTGCCTTCTTGGCCGCTGCCGCTTCCTTCTTGGCAGTCAGCTCGGCGCCGTACTTGTCCTGGAACCGCTTGACGACGGGCGGTTCGACACTGGACGACGGTGCCTTCACGTACTCACCGAGGTCGGTGAGCATCGTGATGACTTCGGCGCTCTTGACGCCGTATTCCTTGGCGAGTTCAGAGACTCGGACCTTGGCCACGTGGTGGTTCCTCCTGGTCCGGGTCCCCGAGGGGGGTGCGGACCGCTAGTGGGTGTGCATGCTCATCGCGCTGTACTCATTGCAATGGTACTCATCGCAGGCTCATGAGCTCGTGCTCCCGTTCTTCCTGGGTGCGATCTGGTGGTTGTCTTGGTCGTTCTGCCCGAGATGCTGCCTCAGTCGGTCGAGGCCCAGTGCCCCCCGGACCCCGGCATCATGCCGCAGGGCGCGGGCGAAGGCACGTGTGCGCTCGGCGCGTGCGAGACATTCGGCTGTGGGATGCAGGTGCGCCCCGCGGCCAGGTGCGGTGCCGGTCGGGTCGGGTACGACGGACCAGTGGTCCTCCGCGTCCGCCCCTGCGACCATCCGCAGCAACTCACGCTTGGTGTCTCGTCGTCGGCAGCCGATGCACGTGCGGACGGGTCCGCGGGTGCTGGTCGAGCTGTCGAGTTGTGAAGACACCGTCGTCCACTCTAGCGGGGCAGGTGGCGTAGGGCTAAACGGCCGCCGCGCGCGGGGCGGTCCACCGGGGGTCAGCTCCCGCTGCCGTAGGGCCTGGTGATGATCTCCAGCCAGTGCCCGTCCGGCCCCTCCCAGTAGAGCCCGCGGCCGCCGTCGTCGTGGTTGATCTCCCCCGGTGCGCGCCGGAAGGGGTCGGCCCACCACTGGCGGCCCTGGTCCCCCAACCGCCCCAGCACCGCGTCGAAGTCGTCCTCGCCGACGAGGAACGCGTAGTGCTGTGCCTGGATCTCCCCGGTGTCCTCGATGAAGTCCAGGCTCGCGCCGTTGTCGAGCTCCAGCACCGCGAACGGACCGTAGGCCGACGGCTCCGGCCGCCCCAGCACCGAGGCCACCTCGCGGGCGGCGGCCCAGATGTCGCGCGAGTGGACGAGGGTGTGGTTGAGCTCGATGCCCATCGCTGCCTCCTGGTGGCTCGTGCGGTCCAACGATGCGCCAGCCGGAGCGCCAGCGGCAAGATGGAGGCATGACCCACCTGGTGGAGGAGTTCGACGGCACCGACCTGGACACGTCGGTGTGGTTGCCGCACTACCTCCCGATGTGGAGCTCGCGCGAGGCGACGCGGGCGTCGTACCGCCTCGAGGACTCCTGCCTGGTGCTCGACATCCCCCGTGACCAGGGGGTGTGGCTGCCCGAGGACCACTCCCCTCCGCTGCGGGTCTCGGGGCTGCAGAGCGGCAACCGGTCGGGCGCGGTGGGCAGCACCGACGGCCAGCAGCAGGTGTACGACGGCCAGGTCGTGCGCGAGGAGCAGGAGGAGTTCCGCGGTCACCTGCAGGCGGGCGGCGAGCTCAGCGTGCGGTGCCGGATGACGCTCTCACCGCGCTCGATGGCCGCGCTGTGGCTGTGCGGTTTCGAGGACGAACCCGACCGCTGCGGGGAGATCTGCGTGGTCGAGGTGTTCGGCAAGGACGTCGTGCCCGGCCAGTCGGCCGAGGTCGGTCTCGGCCTCAAGCAGATCCGCGACCCCGGCCTCAGCGCAGGACTTCGCCGCCCCGCGGCTGCCGATCGACGTCGCCGAGCACCACGACTACGGCGTGCGGTGGGACAGGGAGGAGGCGGTCTTCAGCGTCGACGGTCGGGAGGTACGCCGGTGCCCGGCGCCTCCCGCCTACCCGCTGCAGGTCATGGTGGCCGTCTTCGACTTCCCGGAGTGGAGCCGTGACGGCGACGACGACCTCGTCCCCGAGCTGGTCGTCGACCGGATCGTCGCCAGCGCCTGAGGCCGGTTACTCCGCGTCGAGCGGAGGGGCGACCGGAGGCTCGATCGGCGGGGCGACAGGCGGCCCGTCGGGTGCCTCGTCGGAGCGGATGTCGATGCGCCAGCCGGTGAGACGGGCAGCGAGGCGGGCGTTCTGCCCCTCCTTGCCGATCGCCAGCGACAGCTGGAAGTCGGGGACGACGACCCGCGCGGACCTGGCTGCCTCGTCCACCACGGTGACGCTGGAGACGCGCGCCGGGCTGAGCGCGTTGCCGACCAGCGTGGCCGGGTCGTCGGACCAGTCGACGATGTCGATCTTCTCGCCGTGCAGCTCGTTCATCACGTTGCGGACCCGCTGGCCCATCGGGCCGATGCAGGAGCCCTTGGGATTGACGCCGGCCAGGTGGGAGCGGACCGCGATCTTGGTGCGGTGACCGGCCTCACGGGCGAGGCCGACGATCTCGACGGTGCCGTCGGCGATCTCGGGGACCTCGAGCGCGAACAGCTTCTTGACCAGGTTGGGGTGGGTGCGCGAGAGCATCACCTGCGGACCGCGCATGCCCTTGCGGACGCTGATCACCAGGCACTTGATCCGGGTGCCGTGCGAGTAGTCCTCCCCGGGCACGCGCTCGCCCGAGGGCAGCAGCGCCTCGAGCTTGCCGAGGTCGACCATCACGTCGTCGGGGTTGCGACCCTGCTGGATCACGCCGGAGACGATGTCGCCCTCCTTGCCGGAGAACTCCCCGAACTTGCGCTCGTCCTCGGCGTCGCGCAACCGCTGCAGCATGATCTGCTTCGCGGTCGTGGCGGCGATCCGGCCGAAGCCCTCGGGGGTGTCGTCGTACTCCCGGAGGACGTTCTCCTCCTCGTCGACCTCCTGCGCCATGACGGTGACGTGCCCGGACTTGCGGTCGAGCTCGACGCGGGCGTGCTCCTGCGCACCCGCGGTCTTGGTGTACGCCGTGAGGAGCGCCTGCTCGATGGCCTCGACGAGCACGTCGAAGGGGATCTCCTTCTCGCGCTCGAGCATCCGCAGGAGGCTCATGTCGATGTCCATCAGGTCTGCTCCTTCCTGAACTCGATCTGGATCTTGGCCTTGCGCACGTCGTCGTACGGACATCCGCTGGGTCGTGCCGTCGACGTCCAGCTCCACCGCCTCGTCGTCGCACGTCGTGATCCGGCCGGTGACCGGGTCGCCGGTGTGCGGGGTGACGGTGACCAGGCGGCCGGCGTTGCGCCGCCAGTGTCGCGGCAGGGTGAGTGGTCGGTCGACACCGGGTGAGGAGACCTCGAGCGTGTAGGCCCGCTCACCCATCAGCCCCTGCGCGTCGAGCGTCGTCGACACCGCCCGGGTGGCCTCGGCGATGTCGTCCATGGTGACGCCGCCGTCCTTGTCGACCGCGACGCGCAGCACCCGGCGCTTGCCGGCGCTGGAGAGGTCCACAGCCTCGAGATCCAGCCCGAGCGCACCTACCGGCGCGGACAGCTCCTCAGCGAGTCGATCCCTGGTGTCGGACGTGCTCACGCCGGACCTCCCTGCTGTGCTGTTGTCGTGACCCACCCTAGATGACTGAGCCCAAGAGGGCGCGCTCCACCCGCAACCAGGATCCGGGCTGGTCAGCACCTAGGATCGCGGCCGTGAGCGAGGTCCCGGACGTCCCGCGCCCAGCGGCGTTCTCGCGCCGCCGGGTGCTCGGTCTCGGGGCCGGCGCCGGCGTCCTGGTGGGGCTCTCGACGGTCGCCGGCTGCTCGGCAGGCAGCGACTCCGGCGCCGACGGCGACACGGGCAAGCGCGCCGCCCAGCCGGTCGAGGTCACCCCCGACGTCAAGACCGCCACCGCTGCGCTCGCGGCGATCCAGGTGGCCCGCCAGGCCGTGGCGGCCACGGCTCAGCGGTTCCCGGCGCTGCGACCGGCCCTGTCCGGCCTCACCGGCATGCACGTGGCGCACGAACGCTCCCTCGCGAACGCCGTCCCGCCCAGCGTGCAGAGCGGCGCGACCCGCACGCCGTACGCCGTGCCACCGGGTCGCACCGCGGCGCTCGCGCGGCTCACCGCGGCCGAGCAGAAGCTGCACGGTGTGCTCGGCGGCCTCGCCGTGGCCGCCGAGAGCGGCGACTTCGCTCGGCTGCTGGCCAGCATGTCGGCCGCCGTGTCCACGCACCTCGCCGCCCTCGCCGCCGCCGCCCCGACCGGGGCGCGCGGATGACCCCGGTCCAGGCGCTGCAGAAGGCGCTCGAGGGCGAGCACGCGGCCGTCTTCCTCTACGGCGTGCTCGGCTCGCGCACCTCCGGGTCGCGCCAACCGACGCTGTCCGCCGAGCTGACGCAGGCCTTCGAGGACCACCGCGACCAGCGCGACGCGCTCACCGTGATGGTCAGCGCCACCGGCCAGGACCCGGTCGCGTCCCTCGTCGACTACCGGGTCCCGGGGCCGGTCGACACCCCGGCACAGGTCACCGCGGTGGCCCGCACGCTCGAGGAGCGGCTCACCCGTACCTACGGCGAGCTCGTCGCCAACACCTCCGGCCGCGACCGCGCCTGGGCCGTCGCCGCCCTCGACCGCTCGGCGCTGCGCGGCCTGTCGTTCGGCTCCCGGCCGACCGACTTCCCCGGACTCAGCTGATCCGGGCGCCCGTCTAGGGTCGACGCATGAGCGAGTACGACGCTGCAGAGCGGGCCGTCCAGGCCGCCCTCGACGCCGGTGCGGTCTACGCCGACGCCCGGGTGATGCACCGGCGCTCCGAGTCGATGACCGCCAGGAACGGCGACGTCGACTCGGTGTCGCAGGACTCCGACTCGGGCCTCGGGGTGCGGGCGCTGGTCGGGTCGGGGTGGGGGTTCTTCGCCGTCCCCGACCTCACCGACCGGGCCGTCCGCGACGCCGGGGCGCGCGCCGCCGAGATCGCCCGCGCCAGCGCGCTGGTCAGCCGTGACGGTGCCGGGATGGTGCCGTTGACGAGCGAGCCCGCCACCGGGACGTGGGCGAGCGACTGCGAGATCGACCCGTTCGAGGTCTCGCTGTCCGAGAAGGGCGACCTGCTCGTCGCGGCCACCACGACCATGCGCGAGCAGGGCGCCGACCTCGCCGAGGGGCTCTACCACGTCTGGGACACGCGCAAGTGGTTCGTCTCCAGCGAGGGCCACCGCATCGACCAGCACGTGCGCGAGAGCGGCGCCGGCATCAGCGCCACCTCGATCGGCGAGCACGAGACCCAGCGCCGCTCCTACCCCGCCTCGCGTGGGCAGTACGGCACCCGTGGGTGGGAGCTGGTCGAGGGCCTCGACCTCCAGGGCAACGCCGCCCGGGTCGGCGCCGAGTCGCGTGAGCTGCTCACCGCGCCCGAGTGCCCCAGCGGGGAGACCGACCTGATCCTCGGCTCCGAGCAGCTCGCGCTGCAGATCCACGAGTCGGTCGGCCACGCCATCGAGCTCGACCGGATCCTCGGCTGGGAGGCGGCGTACGCCGGCACGAGCTGGCTCGACCTGGCCCAGCTCGGGTCGCTGCAGTACGGCTCGCCGCTGATGAACATCACCATCGACCCGTCGATCCCGGGCGCCCTCGGCAGCTTCGGGTACGACGACGAGGGCACCCCCGCGGCGAAGCGCAGCGCCGTCCGCGAGGGGATCTGGGTGGGAGTGCTCGCCGGACGCGACTCGGCTGCCGCCGCCGGGCTGGACTACGGCGGCAGCGTCCGCGCCGACGGCTGGGCCCGGCTGCCGATGGTGCGGATGACCAACGTGGGCCTCGAGCCCGGCCCGCACACGTTCGAGGAGATCGTCGCCGAGACCGACGACGGCATCTTCATGGAGAGCAACCGCTCGTGGTCGATCGACGACCGGCGGCTGAACTTCCAGTTCGGCACCGAGGTCGGCTACGAGGTGAAGAACGGCAAGCTCGGCAGGCTGCTCCGCAACCCGACGTACACCGGCATCGGCCCGACGTTCTGGGCCTCGATGGACATGCTCTCCAGCGAGCTGGTGCCGTGGGGCACGCCCAACTGCGGCAAGGGCCAGCCCGGGCAGACCGGCCACACGGGGCATCCCGCGGCGCCCGCCCGGTTCCGCAACGTGCGGGTGGGGGTGCGCGCATGAGCGCCGAGCAGGACCTCGCGGCCCGGGCCGTCGAGCAGGTGACCGGCCAGCTCGCGGGCGCCGAGGTGCTCGCCGAGGCCGACCGCCACGAGCTCGGCCTGACCCGGTTCGCCACCTCCGTGATCCACCAGAACGTCGCCGAGGACGTCACCACGGTGCGGCTGACCGTGCACCACGACGGCCGTACGGCGACCGGCACCGCCTCCGTCGTCGACGACCACGAGCTCGACGGCCTGGTGCAACGCGTCGTCGACTCGGTCGGCTCTCGCGCCGGTGGACCCGGCATGGCCGGGCCTGGCCGACCCGGCCGCGCCCACTGCCACCGAGGCGCTCGACCGCGCCACCGCCGAGGCCACGCCGGCCGACCGGGCCGAGGTGGTGCGTGCCTTCGTCGAGGGCGCCGGTGGCCTCGAGACCGCCGGCTACGTCCGCACCGACCACTGGCACGGCGCCCTGGCCAGCTCCGCCGGGCAGACGGCGGCGGGTGAGGCGGCCGAGTGCGGGCTGGCCGCGATCGCCCGCGAGCACGGGCCCTTCCGGTCCCGCCGACGGCATCGCGAGGCTGATGCCCCTGCGCCTGGCCGACCTCGACGGCGGCGCGCTCGGCGCCCGGGCAGCCGCCAAGGCCCGCGCCTGGAAGGACCCGGTCGAGCTGCCGGCGGGGCACTACGAGGTGGTGCTCGAGCCGGACGCCGTCCTCGACCTCGTCGGGCACGTCGGCGCGTTGGCCATGAACGGCAAGGCGGTCAACGAGCGGGTCTCCTACGCCGAGCTCGGTGCCGACCAGCACGACCCGGCGATCACGCTGTACGACGACCCGCTCGCCCTCGGCCTGGGCTACGACCGCGAGGGCACCCCGCGGCAACGGCTCACCCTGATCTCCTCGGGCCGGACGCGAGGCGTACACCCACGACCGCCGTACCGCCGCGGTCGCCGGCGCGACGTCCACCGGGCACGCGGTGGTTGACCGTTTCGGCCAGGGACCTGTGGCGCGCCACATCGGGCTCGAGCCCTCCGCGCCCGACGGCGTCGCCGAGGAGGTCGACGGGCCTGCGGCCGACTCGTCGGTCGCCGCGCTCGTGGCCGGCATGGAGCGCGGCCTGCTGGTCTCGGACTTCTGGTACACCCGCGTGCTCGACCCGCGCACGCTCTCGCTCACCGGCCTCACCCGCAACGGCGTCTGGCTGGTGGAGAACGGCGAGATCACCGCGCCGGTGAAGAACTTCCGGTTCACCCAGTCCTACGCGCGAGCCCTCGCACCCGGCAACGTGCTCGGCGTCGGACGCACCGCGACGCCGATCCCGGGCGACACCTACGCCGCCACCTCGCCGCGCTACACCTGCCCGGCCCTGCACCTGGCGTCGTGGAACTTCACCGGGGGCGCGTCGGGCTGAGGACCACCTGCTCCGACTCGTGCCAGACTTCTGGCCATGCCGGCGCGATCTGCGGCCCACGGACCCGGGGGTGCGCGCAGGGCGGAGGTCCTGGCAGCGCTCTCGATCTCGATCGACCTCGGACTCGGGCTGCCGATGGAGCACGTGCTGCGGTCGTCCCTGATCGCCGCGATGCTGGCCGACGAGCTCGACGTCGACGACGAGCAGCGCGCCACCATCTACTACACCAACCTGGTGCTCTGGATCGGATGTCATGCCGACTCCCACGAGTTCAGCCGGTGGTTCGGCGACGACCTCGCCATGCGCCGCGACAGCTACCAGCTCGACTGGTCAGGGCTGCCCTACATGCTCTACCTGCTGCGTCGCACGGGTTCGGCGCAGCCGCTCCCCCAGCGCACGCAGCTGCTCCTCACGCTGCTGACCAGCCCCCGGACGCGGATGGCCGCGCTGATCCACTCGCACTGCCTCTCCGCAGGCGTGATGGCGCAGCACGTCGGCCTGGGCAGCGCGGTGGGCGAAGCCGTCGCCTGCGCCTTCGAGCGCTGGGACGGCGGTGGACTGCCGGAGGGCCGCAGCGGCGCAGCGATCCCCCTGGCCACTCGCGTGGTGCAGGTGGCCGAGAACAGCGAGGTGCACCAGCGCATGCACGGCACGTCCGGGGCGCTGGCGATGGCACGGGCCCGCAGCGGGACGCAGTTCGACCCCGAGCTCGTCCAGGTGTTGACCCGGTGTCGCGACCGGCTCGACGCCCTGCCCGACGAGGACGTCTGGGCCCGCGCCCTCGAGCTGGCTCCCGACAACGACGTCATGCTGCACGGCGAGGACCTCGACGACCTCCTGCAGGCGCTCGGGGACTTCGCCGACCTGAAGTGCCCGTTCACGGTGGGCCACTCGCGCGCGGTCGCCGAGCTGGCCGCCGCGGCCGCCACCCGGCTGGGTCTTTCGCCCACCGACGTGGACGACGTACGACGGGCAGGGTTCGTGCACGACCTCGGCCGGATGGGGGTGCCCAACTCGGTCTGGGAGAAGCCGACGCCGCTGGGCGACTCCGACCGCGAGCGGATCCGGCTCTACCCGTACCTGACCGGCCGGATCCTGAGCCGCGTCCGCGGGCTCGAGTCGGTCTGCTCGATCGCCGAGACGCACCGGGAGCGACTCGACGGGTCGGGCTACCCGCGTGCGCAGAGCGGCTCCGCGCTGCCGATGACCCAGCGCGTGCTGGCCGCGGCAGACACCTATCGCGGGTCCCTCGAGCCGAGACCGCACCGACCCGCCCGCGCCCCGGCGGCCGCCGCCGACCACCTGCGCCGCGAGGCGTCCGCGGGCCGGCTCGACCCGTCAGCCGTGGACGCCGTGCTCGCCAGCGCCGGGCACCGGGCCACCGGCCGATCGTCCGGACCGGCCGGTCTGACGGCGCGGGAGGTGGAGGTCCTCTCGCTGGTGGCACAAGGGTGCAGCACCCGCGAGGTCGCCCGCCGGCTGGTGATCAGCACCAAGACCGTCAGCAACCACCTCGAGCACATCTACCTCAAGGCGGGCGTCAGGAACCGGGCCGGGGTGGCCCTGTTCGCCGTCGAGCACGGCCTCCTCGGAACTCTCGAAGATGAGGCAAGCACCCCATGATCCAAGGGGCCCCACGGCGACAGGATCGCGGCAACAGCCACGTTGCCGAAGGAGAACCACATCATGAAGACCAAGTCCGCGATCACTCTCACCACCGGGCTCGAGGACGCCGAGAGGGTCACCGTCGCCTTCCTCGTCGCCGTCGGCTCGGCCGAGGCGGGCCGGCCCACCCTGATGTTCCTGACCCAGGAGGCCGTGCGCCTGGTCACCGGTGACGTCGCTCGCGCCACCGCCTGTGAGGGGTGCCCGCCGCTCGAGGACCTCGTCCGGCGGTACGCCGACGCGGGCGGTCGCTACCTGGTCTGCCCGATCTGCTTCGACGCCAGGCACCTGGACAAGGGCGACCTGATCTTCAACGCAGAGCTCGGCGGGACCGTGCCGATGTGGGAGTGGATCGGCGATGAAGCAGCCAACACCTTCAGCTACTGAGCAGACCGGCTCGCTCGGCTCCCGGATGGCCCACGCGATCGCCGCGCGGGACGAGAACGCACTGCGCTCGCTCTTCGCCACGCGCGTCGTCTTCCGGGCGGTCACGCCACGTCGGTTCTGGGACGCGGAGACCCCGGTGGGGATCTGCGACATCGTCCTCGGCGTCTGGTTCGACCCCACCAAGACGGTCACTGCCATCACCTCGTTCGAGGAGGGGGTCGTGGGCGACACGAGGAAGGTCGTCTACGCCATGGCCGTCGAGCACGCGACCGGCTCCGCCGTGATCGAGCAGGTCGCCTACTACAGCGAGCAGGACGGCCTGATCACCCAGATGCGCCTGGTGTGCAGCGGCTTCCGGCCGGCCGCGTCGACGCTGTAGCGGTTCGTGTCGCTGAGTCTACGCCGGCAGGGCACTCAGCAGCACGGACACCGCGTCAGCTGCTCCAGCAGCCCGGGGATGTCGGCGAGCTCGTGGGCGACGGCGTCGGGCTCGCCGACGCTGTGCCCGACCTGCTCGGCCGGGATGTCGCTGTGCGGGATGTGGATCGCCCGCAGGCCGGCGTTGCGGGCACCCCAGATGTCGTCGTACAGCCGGTCGCCGACGTAGACGCACCGGGACGGGTCGTCCGCACCGACCGCGGCCATCGCGGCGCCGAAGGCCTCCGGCGCCGGCTTGGTCCACGGCACCTCGCTCGTGTAGACGGCGCCGTCGATCAGGTCGAGCACGCCGTCGCGACGGAAGAAGTCCTCGTGCCAGGCCCGCGGCCAGATCGTGTTCGACAGCACCCCGACCTTGATCCCGCGCTCGCGCAGCCCGCGCCAGAGCGGCGCCACCTGCGGGTCGGTCGGGGTGTGCGGCTCCCAGAACTCGCGGTACCTGACCAGCAGCTCGGGGTCGTGCGCGAGGCCGGCCTCGGTGAACAGGTCCGCCACGGTCGCGCTCTGCTGGTGGTCGCGGCTGCGGCCCCAGACCACCTGGTTGGCGCGGTGCAGCGCCTCGGCGTGGACGTCGACCGGGTGCTCGGACTCGACCACCGCGTGCGCGAGGGCCAGCGACTCCGCGTGGAAGTCGATGTCGTGCCACCGGGTGAGGGTGCCTCCCCAGTCGAAGATGACGGCGTCGGGCTGCATGGCCCGCACGGTAGCCAATGCCGGGGCCGCTCGTAGGCTCGTGGTCACATGGACATGGACTACCGCCCGCTCGGGCGCTCGGGACTGATGGTCAGCGCGGTCGGGATCGGCACCAACGCCTTCAGCGGGCGCGTCGACCAGAACGGCGTGAACGAGATCCTCGACGCCGCCCAGGACGTCGGCGTCACGCTGCTCGACACCGCCGACATCTACGGCGGCGAGCCGGGCGGCAGCGAGGAGATGCTCGGCCACGCGCTGCAGGGTCGCCGCGACGACTTCGTCGTGGCGACCAAGTTCGGGGGAGACATGCGCGGGGCCAACGGTGCCGACCACGGCGCCCGCGGCTCCCGGCGTTACGTCCGGCGTGCGGTCGAGGCCAGCCTGCGCCGGCTGCAGACCGACCACATCGACCTCTACCAGCTGCACTTCCCCGACTCCGTCACGCCGATCACGGAGACCCTGGAGGCGCTGACCGAGCTGGTGCGCGAGGGCAAGGTCCGCTACGTCGGGTGCTCCAACTTCGCGGCCTGGCAGCTGGCCGACGCCGCCTGGATCTCCGAGTCCAAGGGCCTCGAGGCGTTCGTCTCCGTGCAGAACCGCTACTCGCTCCTCGATCGCACCGTCGAGGAGGAGGTGGTTCCCGCCTCCGAGCGCTTCGGCCTCGGGATCCTGCCGTACTTCCCGCTGGAGTACGGCCTGCTCACCGGCAAGTACACCCGTGGCGGCGAGGCACCCTCGGGCTCGCGCGCCGCGCTCGTCCCCTCCCGCTCGAGCTGGCTGCAGGACGCCGACTGGGACCGCATCGAGGCGCTCTCGACGTACGCCGAGAAGCGGGACCTGTCCCTCCTCGACGTGGCCGTCGCCGGGCTCGCCGCGCAGCCGGCCGTCTCCTCGGTCATCTCGGGGGTCTCCCGCGGCGAGCAGGTGCGCACCAACGCCGCCGCGATGCGCTGGGAGCCCACGGACGAGGACCTCGACGAGCTCGACGCCCTCTGACGACCGATCGCTCGTGACTCTCACTTGCGGTAGGCGGTCCACATCTGGTTGATCCGGGTGGACTGGCCGGTGGTGAACGTGGTGTAGCAGGTGTCGTAGCTGTAGTCCATGTAGTTGTGGATCGGGTCCTTGCCCGAGGCCGTGCAGGTGTCCTTGCCCGCGGGGCAGCCGTCGGTGGGCGTCGCCTCGTACGGGGTGTCGGCGACCTCGTCGCCCGGAGGCGTGCAGCCGCCCTGGAACGTGTGGTAGAGCCCGAGCCAGTGGCCGGCCTCGTGGGTGGCCGTCTCGCCGTGGTTGTAGTTGTCGATCTGGCCGTCGGGCAGGGAGTCGAAGTTGACCCGGATGCCGTCGATGGCCGGTGCGGACTTGTAGTCCCACGGGAAGGTCGCGATGCCGAGGTAGTCGAAGTCGACCAGCCAGATGTTCAGCGCGTTCTTCCCACCCTGGCGGGTCTGGGCCCGGTAGCTCTTGCTCTGCTTGTCCAGGTGCCACTTGTCGTTGACGATCCTGTTGGTCCCGGCCAGCACGAAACCGACGCCGGTGTTCACGCCGGCGCCGTCGACGTCACGGCCCTGGTAGGTCTGGTTCAGGATGGCGATCTGGTGGCTGATCTGGTTCGGGGAGACGTCGCCGTCGCCCTGCTTCGACAGCATCACGTGGACGTAGACCGGGATCCTCGACTTGAGGTTGCCGTTGCCGGCCGCCTTGGCGGTCATCGCCTGCTTGGACTGCTTCTCGATCTTCTTCTGCTCCGCGGCAGTGATGTCGCGGTGGTCCGCGCCGCGCGCGGCACCTCGCGCGCCGGCCCCTGTGCGAGCAGGAGTCCTTCTCGGCGCCGGCGAACGCGGCTCCTGACGTGGGCAGCACCGGTGCGGCGAGTGCCACGACGGTGGTGCCGGCGAGTGCAACGGTGCGGAACAGGTGTCGACGCATGACTTGGCCTCCCGAGATGCCGATTTCACAGCACCTTTCCACCATCTGTGCGGATGGTCCAGTGCCGGCCGACGGCCTACGGGGTGCGGACGACCCCCACCAGGTGCTCGACCGCGTCGCCGACGGCGACCTCGGTCCGCTCCCCCGACCGGCGGTCCTTCACCTCGACGTTGCCGTCGACGAGGCCGCGACCGACGGTGACGATCGTGGGTACGCCGATCAGCTCGGCGTCCTTGAACTTCACCCCGGGACTGACCTTGGGCCGGTCGTCGTAGAGCACCTCGAGGCCGGCCGCGGACAGCCCCTCGGCCAGCGTCGCCGCTGCTTCGAAGACGGCAGCGTCCTTGCCCGTCGCCACGATGTGTACGTCGGCCGGGGCGACCGCGCGTGGCCAGACCAGCCCCAGCTCGTCGTGGTTCCCCTCGGCGATCACGGGCACGGCGCGGGAGACCCCGATGCCGTAGGAGCCCATCGTGACCGTGACGAGCTTGCCGTTCTCGTCGAGGACCTGCAGGCCGAGCGCGTCGGCGTACTTGCGGCCGAGCTGGAAGATGTGGCCCATCTCGATGCCGCGCGCGGTCTCCAGCACTCCGTCGTCACAGTTCGGGCAGGGGTCGCCGTCACGGACGTCGGCGACCTCGGCGACGCCGTCACCGGAGAAGTCGCGGCCGGCGACGAGGTCGAGCACGTGGCTGCCGCTGACGTCGGCGCCGGTGACCCAGGCGGTCCCGTCGACGATGCGTGGGTCGAGCAGGTAGCGGATGCCCGCGGGCTTGTCGGCCCCCAGCGCGCCGGGGCCGATGTAGCCCTTGGCCAGCGTCGGCTGGGCGGCGAACTCGGCCTCGGAGAAGGGCTCGAAGGCCACGCCCTCGCCGAGGAAGGCCTCCAGCCGCTTCGTGTCGACGTCCCGGTCCCCCGGCACGCCGAGGGCGAGCGCCTCGGTGCGGCCGTCGGGGTGCCTCACCGAGAACACGACGTTCTTCAGGGTGTCGGCCGCGCCCCAGCCCCGGCCGTCGGAGCGCGGGAACGCCTCGTTGAGGTGGTCGACCAGCGTGTCGATCGTCGGGGTGTCCGGCGTCTGCTCGGCGTGGGCCGCGGGCAGCGCCGTCGTACGGGCGGGGGGCGGGGGGCCGCGACTGGACGGCCTCGACGTTCGCGGCGTAGTCGCACTTCGTGCAGCGCACGTAGGTGTCCTCGCCGATGTCGCTGCGTGCCAGGAACTCCTCGGACTTCGAGCCGCCCATGGCGCCGGACATCGCCTTGACGATCACGTAGTCGAAGCCGAACCGGTCGAAGGTCTTGATGTAGGCAGCGCGGTGTGCGGCGTACGACGCGTCGAGCCCGGCGTCGTCGATGTCGAAGGAGTAGCTGTCCTTCATCACGAACTCGCGCCCGCGGATCAGGCCGGCGCGGGGTCGTGCCTCGTCGCGGTACTTCGTCTGGATCTGGTAGAGCCAGACCGGCAGGTCCTTGTACGACGAGTACAGGTCCTTCACGACGAGGGTGAACATCTCCTCGTGGGTCGGGCCGAGCAGGTAGTCGTTGCCCTTGCGGTCCTTGAGCCGGAAGATGCCGTCGCCGTAGTCGGTCCAGCGGTTCGACGCCTCGTAGGGCTCCCGCGGGAGCAGGGCCGGGAAGCGCAGCTCCTGGGCGCCGATCGCGTCCATCTCGTCGCGGACGATCTGCTCGACCTTCTTGTAGACGCGCAGCCCGAGCGGCAACCACGAGTAGATGCCCGGCGCCGCGCGGCGGATGTAGCCGGCGCGCAGCAGCAGGCGGTGGCTCGGCACCTCCGCGTCCACCGGGTCCTCGCGCAGGGTCCGGACGAACAGGGTCGACATGCGAAGGATCTTCGGGGTCCCTGCGAAAGCGTGGCCCCCGCGAGCGGAGCGAGCCGCCTCCGCGGTTTCGTGGGGTGAGGTCACCGGCACAGGCTAGTCGGCGGGTGTGGAGACCGGACCACCGCTGGTTGAGCCTGTCGAAACCACTACCCCCGGGCGGCCCGCAGCGCCGACCTGATCATCGGCAGCTGGAGCGGGAGGCGGCCCCAGGCGGCCGCCTTGAAGCCGGTGTTGTCGGTCTGGCCGGCGTCGATGGCCATCTTGATGTTGGCGGGGTAGACGCCCAGGAGCAGGGCGGCGCTGGCCCAGCCCGCCAGCCGCCGCGTGCTCGGGTGCAGCAGGCCGGCGCTGCAGAGCAGCTCGGCCACGCCGCTGGCCAGGATCACCTCACGATGGGCCGGCACCAGGTCGGGCATGATCGGCTCGTAGGTCTCGGGCCGCACGAGGTGGATCACCCCGGAGATCCCGAGGATGCCGGCGAGGACCTTGACGTCGTTGGGCAGTGGTGTGGCCATGGCGGCCAACCTAGTGGTGTGCGCCGCCGTCAGAACATGATGGTCGAGAAGGTCCCGATCTGCTCGAACCCCGCCTTCACGTACGCCGCCCGCGCGCTGTGGTTGTGGGCGTTGACGTAGAGCGAGACGGCCGGTGCGATGTCGCGCAGGCACTCGGCGATGACGGTGGCCATCCCGGCGCTGCACAGCCCGCGTCCACGCAGCTCGGGGTCGACGTACACGCCCTGGATCTGGCAGGCCTTCGGGGTCGCACAGGCGACCTCGGCCTTGAAGACGACCTGGTCGTCCTCGATCCGGGAGAAGGACCAGCCGCGCCCGACCAGCTGGTTGACGCGCGCCCGGTACAGGTCGCGTCCCCCGTCGGCCTCCGGGGAGAGGCCGACCTCCTCGGTGTACATGGCCACGCAGGCCGGGTAGAGGACGTCCGTCAGCTCCTTCGGCGTACGGCGCACCTGGGGGTCGCACTCGATGGCGGACGGCTGGCGGGCGACCATGTGGGGCTGGTCCCAGCGCGCGTCGCGCGGGGTCGGCCAGGTGTCCTCGAGCCCGTCCCACAGCTGCGCCACCGCATCCGCGGGCCCGACGATCGTGGAGCTCCTCGGGCCCGAGCGGGCTGCGCGCTCGGCGAAGGCGTCGCACGCGGCGGGGGTGGCGTTGACCGGCACCAGGTTGGCGCCGATGTGGCACAGCGAGATCAGCTCGTCGTCCTCGACGTAGCCCCACATCTCGCCGCCGAGCCAGCGGGTGTCCAGCTGGGTGATCCGGGTGCGGTAGTCGGCGAAGACGTTGACGACGGGGTCCAGGCCGATCACGGCCAAGGCCGCGGAGACGTCACCGGGGCCGAGGACCCGGACACTCCCGATGGACCTGCCCATGCGGACGAACCTATCGAGCGTCCGAGCAGCGTGTAACAGGATGCAGTCGTCGTCCTGCTCGAGACCGCGTGGGTGAAGCCGCATTGACGAGCGAAGCGAGGATCACGCGGGGAGCCTACGGCAGCAGTGATTGCCGTGTTCGGTCGGTGGAGGGGCCGGGAGCGGCTAGTTTGACCACCATGCCGGGCACCCGACTCCTCTCGGCGGCCCTCGTGGCCGCGCTCGGCTTGGCGACGCTCAGCGGCTGCGGCGGTGACGGTGACTCCGGGAAGCCGGACCAGCCCAGCAAGGCCGCCCTCGCGTGCCGCGCGAAGTGGCACCAGCTGGGCGAGGACATCGCGCCGCAGGTCGAGCTCACCCAGCCCTCGGCGCTGCCGGAGCGGTGGAACACCGTGGCCGCGACCGTCGACTACTACCGGACCTCGGCCGGCAAGGCCGACTGCGGCGACCGGCTCGACGAGCAGCAGGCGGCCATCGCCGCGCTGAAGACCTTCAGCGCCCGGCTCACCGCCTTCGACATGGAGGCCCAGCTGGCGCTGGTCAAGCAGGACGCGCAGGCCTACGCCGCCGGACCGTGGCCCGCCGCGCCCACGCCCAGCCCCTCGCCCACGAAGAAGAAGCAGAAGAAGGGCAAGAAGCAGCCCAAGCCGGTGCGCCCGCCCAAGCCCGCGCTGGTCGGTACGGCGCTGACGACGCTGACCACCCAGGCACCGATCGCGACCGAGCAGCAGGGTCCCGGCTGGGAGCAGGCGTCCGTGGTCGACCTCGACGACACCGCGGCGACGGCGAAGGCCGTCAAGGACCTGCAGTTCCTGTCCACCGAGAGCAGCGGCTGGCGAGCCAGCACCGCTTCGCTGGCGCTGATCAGGGCGGCGTTGGCCGCCAAGACCGGCTGAGGGCGCCGTACGGCGTCAGGAGACGCTGACCTCGGCGCTGGCGCCCTCCTCGGACTCCATGCTCTCGGCGATCCGCATCGCCTCCTCGATCAGGGTCTCCACGATCTGCGCCTCGGGCACGGTCTTGATCACCTCGCCCTTGACGAAGATCTGGCCCTTGCCGTTGCCGGAGGCCACCCCGAGGTCGGCCTCGCGGGCCTCGCCGGGACCGTTGACGACGCAGCCCATCACGGCGACCCGCAGCGGCACCTCGAGGCCGTCGAGACCCGCGGTCACCGCGTCGGCCAGCTTGTAGACGTCGACCTGGGCGCGCCCGCAGGAGGGGCAGGAGACGATCTCGAGCTTGCGCGGCCGCAGGTTGAGCGACTGGAGGATCTGGATGCCGACCTTGACCTCCTCGACCGGCGGCGCGGACAGGGAGACGCGGATCGTGTCGCCGATCCCCTGGCTGAGCAGGGCGCCGAACGCGGTGGCCGACTTGATCGTGCCCTGGAACGCCGGGCCGGCCTCGGTCACGCCGAGGTGGAGGGGCCAGTCGCCGGCCTCGGCGAGCAGCTCGTAGGCACGCACCATCACGACCGGGTCGTTGTGCTTGACCGAGATCTTGAAGTCGTGGAAGTCGTGCTCCTCGAACAGCGAGGCCTCCCACACGGCCGACTCGACGAGGGCCTCGGGGGTCGCCTTGCCGTACTTCTCCATCACCCGCTTGTCGAGCGAGCCGGCGTTGACGCCGATCCGGATCGAGGTGCCGTGGTCCTTCGCCGCCGCCGCGATCTCCTTGATCTGGTCGTCGAACTTCTTGATGTTGCCGGGGTTCACGCGGACGGCGGCGCAGCCGGCCTCGATCGCCGCGAACACGTACTTGGGCTGGAAGTGGATGTCGGCGATGACCGGGATCTGCGACTTGGTCGCGATCGCGGGCAGTGCCTCGGCGTCGTCGGCCGAGGGGCAGGCGACCCGCACGATGTCGCAGCCCGAGGCGGTCAGCTCGGCGATCTGCTGCAGGGTGGCGTTCACGTCGGAGGTCAGGGTGGTCGTCATCGACTGCACCGAGACCGGCGACTCGCTGCCGACCCCGACCTTGCCGACGCGGATCTGCCGGGTGGGGCGGCGTGGCGCGAGCACCGGCGGAGGCGCCTCGGGCATGCCGAGGGAGACAGCAGTCATGTCCTCGAGTCTACGGAGCAGTGCGCTACCCCATGTAACGCGGTGTTATTGACGCTTCGCACGCGGAGTACCGCTTGTTCAGTGGCGATAACTCCGCGTTACATGCCGTGCGTCAGGCACTCAGGTCAGGGAGACCGGGGCGACGATGTCGGCGTAGATCAGGATGACGCTCATCACCAGGATCAGGACCGCCATCGCGTAGGTCACCGGCAGGAGCTTGGCGCTGTCGACCCCGCCGGGATCGGGCCGGCCGCGCATCTTCGCGATGGCGCGGCGGATCGTCTCGTAGAGGGTGGTGGCGATGCCGCCGCCGTCGAAGGGCGGCAGCGGGACCAGGTTGACCAGGCCCAGGAACAGGTTCAGCCCGGCCAGCAGCGCGAGCAGCTGGAAGGCGCGGTCGCCGAAGGAGACCTCGTGCTGCGAGGCGACCTCACCGGCCACCCGGCCGGCTCCCACGATGCTGATCGGGCCGTTGATGTCGCGCTTCTCGAGCCCGAGCGCGGCGCGGGCGACGTGGTAGAGCTTCTGCGGCAGCTGGCCGATCGTCTGCACGGTCTGCCAGGTCCCCGTGGCCATCGTCGAGGCGACGTACCCGACGCCCTGCCGCTCCTTGGCGGTCGTGGGAACGACGCCGAGGAAGCCGGCCTTGGTCACCTTGGTGGCGTTGTCGAGGTCGGGCACCGTCGAGACCACGGTGGTGGGGTGCAGGACGAGCCGCTTCCCGTTCCGCTCGACGACGACCGTCGCCCGCTGGTCGTCGTTGGCCCGGATCTCGCGCTGGACCTGCCCCCAGTCGGTGATCCGCTGCCCGTTGAAGGAGACGAAGCGGTCACCGGGCAGGATGCCGGCCGCCTTGGCCGGTGCCGCGGGGTCGCCCGGGCGGCAGTCGCGCGTCGGCAGGCTGACGTCGGTCTTGGAGACGGCGACGACGCACTGCGAGACCGAGCCGACCGTGGTGGTGGCCTTGTCGATGCCGATGAACATGAAGGCGATGCCGAAGAGGACGAACGCCAGCACCAGGTTGATGGCGACGCCCGAGCCCATGATGATGATCCGCTGCCACCACGGCTTGTTGTAGAACAGCCGGTCGTGGTCGTGGGGGTCGACGTGCTCGTACTCGGCCGCCTTGGCGTCGCTGACCAGCTGGGCGAACATCCCGGTCTTGCGGCTGCGCACGACACCCGGCTCGGCCTCGGCCTCCTCCGGGTTCGGCGGGACCATCCCGACCAGCTTGCAGTAGCCACCGAGGGGGATCGCCTTGACGCCGTACTCGGTCTCGCCGCGGACGGTCGACCACAGGGTGCGGCCGAAGCCGACGAAGTACTGGGTGACCTTGACGTTGAAGATCTTGCCCGGGATCAGGTGGCCCATCTCGTGCAGGGCGATCGAGAACGCGACACCGGCCGCGAACAGCACGACGCCCAAGGTGTAGGCGAGCGCGGTCATCCGGAGTCCCCCAACAGTCTTTGTGCCTGGCCGCGCGCCCAGGCATCGGCGGCCATGACCTTCTCGACATCCAACGACGTCGCCGGGTCAGAGGATACGTCCTGGCTCCTGAGCCCGTGCCCTTTCAGAGTGTGCTCAGCCAGGACGCTGGCAATCGACTCGACTATCCCGGTGAACGGCAGCCGTCCCTGCCGGAACGCCTCGACGCAGACCTCGTTGGCGGCGTTGTAGACGGCCGGGGCGGTGCCACCCCGCTGGCCGGCCTCCCGGGCCAGGCGTACGGCGGGGAACGCGGCGTCGTCGAGGGGGTGGAACTCCCACGTCTGCGCGGTCGACCAGTCCACCGGCGGCGCGGTGTCGGGGAGCCGGTCCGGCCAGGCCAGGCCCAGCGCGATCGGGATCAGCATCGTGGGCGGGCTGGCCTGCACCAGGGTCGAGCCGTCGACGAACTCCACCATCGAGTGCACGACGCTGGTCGGGTGCACCACGACCTCGATCCGGTCGAACGGGATGCCGAAGAGCAGGTGCGCCTCGATCACCTCGAGCCCCTTGTTGACCAGCGTGGCCGAGTTGATCGTCACCACCGGGCCCATGTCCCAGGTGGGGTGGGCCAGTGCCTCCTCCGGGGTCACCTCGTGCAAGCTCCTCGCGGCTGCGCCCGCGGAACGGGCCACCGCTCGCGGTGAGGACCAGCCGGCGCACCTCCTCCGGCGCCCCTCCGCGCAGGCACTGGGCGAGGGCGCTGTGCTCGCTGTCGACCGGCACGATCTGCCCCGGCCGGGCCAGCGCGGTGACGACCGGCCCGCCGATGATCAGTGACTCCTTGTTGGCCAGCGCCAGGGTGTTGCCGGACTCCAGCGCCGCCACCGTGGGACGCAGCCCGACGGCGCCGGTGATGCCGTTGAGCACCACGTCGCAGGCCATGCCCGCTGCCTCGACGCTGGCGTCCTCACCGAGTCCGTCGTAGGCCGGCGAGAACTCGGCCACCTGCTGCTCGAACAGCTGCTCCTGCGACCCGCCCGCGGTCAGCCCCACGACGCGGAACCGGTCGGGGTTGCGCCGTACGACCTCGAGGGCCTGGGTCCCGATCGACCCGGTCGACCCGAGGATCACGACGTCGCGGCGTCCGGAGGTCGGCCCCGCGGCAGGTTCGGTCACGTCCGCGATTCTGACAGGGTGCCCCCACCCGGACGTCATACGAAGTGGTCGCCATAGCCGCCAGAACGTATGACGTCCCGGGCAACGTCATACGAAGTGGTCGCTATGGCAGCCAGAACGTATGACGTTGGGGACGTCGAACGGCGAGTGAGCGTGACGTCCTCGGCGGGTGGCCGTTGAACAGTGAGTCACCCACCGAAGGAGCCCCGTGCACCGTCGTCTGATCGCCCTCTCGCTCACCGCCGTCACCGCGGGGGTGCTGGGCATGGTCGCCCCGTCCCCCACCTCGGCGTCACCCGCCCTGACGTACGTCGCGATGGGTGACTCCTACAGCGCCGCCTCGGGCAACGTGCCGCCCGACCCGACCGCGCCGCCGCAGTGCCTGCGCTCGACGGTCAACTACCCGCACGTGATCGCGGCCGCGACCGGCGCGCAGCTCACGGACGTGACCTGCGGCGCCGCGGAGACCAAGGACTACGCCGCCTCGCAGTCCCCGGGCGTCGCTCCCCAGCTCGACGCGCTGAGCTCGCAGACCCGCCTGGTCACGATGACCATCGGCGGCAACGACAGCGGCGTCTTCATCAACAGCATCCTCGAGTGCGGTGCCGCCGGCGTGAGCACCGCCGGACAGGGCAGCCCCTGCAAGGACCGCTACGGCAGCTCCTTCGAGGACACCATCCGCAGCACGACGTACCCCTCGCTGGTCAAGGCGCTGCGCGCGGTGCGCACCAAGGCGCCGAAGGCCCGCGTCGCCATCCTCGGCTACCCGTGGATCGTGCCGGCCAGCGTCGGGTGCTTCCCGCAGCTGCCGGTGGCCACCGGTGACGTCCCCTACCTGCGCCACCTCCAGGCGACGCTCAACGACGCGGTCCGCCGCGCCGCCGCCGCGACCGGGGTGACGTACGTCGACCTGGCCGGTGTCTCCAACGGCCACGACGCCTGCAAGCCGATCGGCACCCGCTGGGTCGAGCCGGTCGTCGGCACCACCAACCCCGTGATCGTGCACCCGAACGCCCTCGGCGAGTCGCAGATGGCGGCCCGGACTATGAAGGTGCTCGGGCTGCGCTGACCTGCGGGGCGCGCAGGACGACCAGCCCGACGAGCATCCACGCCGCCGCGAACGGGACGGCCAGGAGGACCCTCGACGTCTGCTCGTTGACCGCGGCCAGGAGCAGCACGCAGACGAGCACGAGCACGGTCAGCCAGGTCGGCAGCAGGTCGGCGCGGTAGATCGCCCAGGCCAGCAGGAGCAGGCCCACGAGGGCGAGCAGCACACCCGGCACCACCAGTCCGGGCATCTGCTCGAAGTCCGGGTCGGAGATCGCCACCACTCCGGCTGCCACGAGCAGCGCCAGGCCGACGCCGCCCGCCGCTGCACCTGCCCTTCCGACCCGGCCCAGGCGTCCACGCTCGTGGGCCAGGACGCAGCAGGCCGAGGACGCTGAGGGCTATCAAGCCCGCCGCGAACGCCCCCAGCACCACGGCGGCGGCCGGCGAGTCGCGCATGGGCCGGGTGTCACAGGTGTCGCCGATGCAGCCCTGCGGGGCGGTGTTCTGCGCGAAGCACGCAGCCGCGAGAGCGGCACCACCGAGGACCGCACTGACCCCGGTCGCTCCCGTCACCGCCCGCACGGGCGCCTCCTCAGATCTTGATGGCGACGTACTTCGTCTCGAGGTACTCCGCGATCCCCTCGTTGCCGCCCTCGCGGCCGAGGCCGGACTGCTTGACGCCGCCGAACGGGGCGCCGGCGTTCGAGACCAGGCCCTGGTTGAGCCCGAGCATCCCGGACTCGAGCTTCTCGGCGACCCGGAAGGCGCGGTCGAGGTCGCGGGTGAAGACGTACGCGACCAGGCCGAACTCGGTGCGGTTGGCCGCGTCGATCGCCTCCTGCTCCTCGGTGAAGGTGGCGATCGGGGCCACCGGGCCGAAGATCTCCTCGGAGAGCACGCGTGCGTCGTCGGCGATGCCGGTCAGCACGGTCGGCTCGAAGAAGTAGCCGGCACCGTCGCGTGCCCCGCCTCCGGTCAGCGTCGTGGCGCCCTTGCTGACGGCGTCCTCCACGAGCTCGGCGACCTTGTCGCGCTGGGTGGCGTCGATGAGCGGCCCGATGTCGGTGCCGTCGTCGGCTCCGTGACCCAGCTTCAGCGCGCCCATGCGCTCGGCGAGCTTCGAGCCGAACTCCTCGGCGACCGACTCGTGGACGTGGAACCTGTTGGCCGAGGTGCACGCCTCGCCGACGTTGCGCATCTTCGCGATCATGGCGCCCTCGACCGCCGCGTCGAGGTCGGCGTCCTCGAAGACCAGGAACGGCGCGTTGCCGCCGAGCTCCATCGAGGTCTTCAGCACCTGGTCGGCCGCCTGGCCCATCAGCACCCGGCCCACCTCGGTGGAGCCGGTGAAGCTCAGCTTGCGCAGCCGCGGGTCCTTGATGATCGGCTCGGAGACCTTGCCCGAGGAGGTCGCGGTGACGACGTTGAGCACCCCCGGCGGCAGCCCGCAGTCCTCGAGCAGCTGGGCCAGGGCCAGCATCGACAGCGGGGTCTGCTGCGCCGGCTTGACCACCATCGTGCAGCCGGCCGCGATCGCCGGGCCGATCTTGCGCGTGCCCATCGCGGTCGGGAAGTTCCAGGGGTGATGAAGAAGCACGGACCGATCGGCTGGCGCATCACCAGCACCCGGCTCTGCCCGTTGCCGGCCTGCTTGTAGTAGCCGTCGAGCCGCAGCGCCTCGCCGGAGAACCAGCGGAAGAACTCCGAGGCGTAGGTGATCTCGCCCGCGGCCTCGCTCAGCGACTTGCCCATCTCCAGGGTCATCAGCAGGGCGAGCTCGTCGCTGCGCTCGCCGAGGGCCTGGAAGGCGCGGTAGAGGATCTCCGAGCGCTCGTTCGGCGGCGTCGCGGCCCAGTCGGCCTGCGCGTCGACCGCGGCGTCGAGCGCCCGCATCGCGTCCTCGGGAGTCGCGTCGGCCACCTCGCACAGGGTCTCCCCCGTCGCGGGATCCTCCACGCCGAACGTCGCACCACCAGTGGCGTCGACCCACTTCCCGCCGATGTAGAGCTGGTGCGGGGCGTTCTCCACGGCGGCGCGGGCAGCTGGGTTGCCCTCGAGGTAGCTGGTCATGGCACCACCCTATGACCGGGCCCGAGGCGATGTCAGGCCTGCAGGAGCGCGTCGCAGCTCCGCCGCGTCGTACGGCGCCGAGAGCCCGTCCAGGGCGGCGATCTGCTCGGCCACGCTCCGCTCCGTCGAGTACGCCGCCTCGGGGGCGAGCACCTCGCACCCGGCGGGGTCGGTGCGGCCGGCACGGATCATCACCACCCAGTCGAGGTCCGGCTCCGCGACCGCGCTCCCGGGCTCGCCGCGCACCAGCCGAGCCCGCCCGTCGGCGGGCAGCGCGGAGCCGGCGCCACCAGCACCACCGGCGCGGAGGCGTCGTCCTCGGTGGTGACCACGCCCCCGAGCCGTGCGGTGGCCAGGGCAGCCACCACGGCGTCGAGGTCCTTCGCGGGTCCTGGCTCGAGGTCGATCACGCACGGGACGCCGACCCGGATGCCGAGGTGGCGGAGCACGCCGCCGAGGGCAGCCACCTCCTCGAGCAGGCGCGCGTGGGACCACGTCCGCTCGCCCGACATGACGGCCGGTTCCTCACCACGGCCCGCGATGATCGCGGCGTCCAGCAGGGCGTAGGAGACGTTCGGCGTCACCTCGCCACAGTACGAGCGAGCCACCGAGGCGGCATGATCGCCCCGTGCAGGAGAACACCGCGCCACAGCCCGCCACGATCGAGATCGACACGGTCGCCCGTCTCGAGGCGGCCCTGGACTCCGGGGGCCGGGCCATGGCGGGCTGGCAGGTGCAGGACCTCGACCTCGGCCCCTACGAGTCCCGGCTCTCCGGCCTCGACCCCCGCGGCGCCCTCTTCCTGGGCTGCCGGATGTCCGACGCCTTCGCCGAGCGCCTGCGCACCGGCGGCGCCCTGGTCTTCCCCGCCCTGCCCGACCTCCCCTTCGACCCGTGGCGCAGCGCCCTCTACACCCCGGCCGAGCTGTACGACGGCCTGCCCGACGGCTACGGCTACACCCCGGACGCGGTGATCCACGCCTGGGCCACGGCCATGCCACCCGGGCCGAACGGGGCGCACGACCTGCGCCACCTGCTCGCCGTGGCGCTGCACGACAACTCGATCGACGACGCGCTCGACGAGTTCACCCGCGACCGGCCGATCGTCGGCGTGATGGGCGGCCACGCGCTGCGGCGTACCGACCCGGCGTACCTCGACGCGGCGATCCTCGGCCACGACCTCGCGGCGCGCGGGCTGACCGTCGCCACCGGCGGCGGCCCGGGAGCGATGGAGGCGGCCAACCTGGGAGCCCGGCTCTCCCAGGAGCCGGCAGCCGTCGTCGAGGGTGTCGTGCGGACCATCGGCGCCGTGCCCCGCTTCGAGGACGACGTGACGGCCTGGGCCGACGTCGCGCTGACGGCCGTGCAGGACCTGCCGGACTCCGGCTGCTCGCTCGGCATCCCCACGTGGCACTACGGCCACGAGCCGCCGAACCCGTTCTGCTCGGCGATCGCGAAGTACTTCCGCAACGCGATCCGCGAGGACGTGCTGCTCGCGGTCTGCGGGCGCGGCCTCGTCTTCCTGCCCGGTGCGGCCGGCACGGTGCAGGAGGTCTTCCAGGCGGCGTGCACGAACTACTACGCCGTGCCGGAGAAGGTGGCGCCGATGGTCTTCGTCGGCACGGAGTACTGGACCACCACCCTGCCGGCGTGGCCGCTGGTCAGTGCCCTCGCTGACGGCCGGCCGCTCGCGCCGCTGCTGCACCTGGTCGACGACCCGGCCGACGTGCCGGCCGTGCTCGACCAGCACGCCTGACCGTCAGTCCTCCTTGCGCCTCAGGCCCCAGGGCTCGAGGCGGCGGTAGCCCTTGACCGCCGTACGCCGCAGCTTGCGCAGCTCGAACTGCTCGTCGTCCTGCGAGCTCGTCGGCCAGGGTGCGGTCGGTGAGGACACGGCCGGGCCGGGAGGTCGAGGTCAGCCGCGAGGCGACGTTGACCACCGGGCCGAGGACGTCGCCGAGCCGTGCCACGACCGGCCCCCAGGCAAGACCCACACGCAGCTCGGGGAAGTCCTCGTTCCGCTCCCGTTCCTCGACCAGCTCGAGGCCGATGTGGGCGATCTGGTCGGGCCGGTCGGCCACGAAGAGCACCTCGTCGCCGATCGTCTTCACGATGCGGCCGTCGTGCGCCGTGACGATCTCCAGGGCCCGGGCCTCGAAGTCGTCGACGAGCGCGGTCAGCTCCGACCTGCTCAGCGACCGGCTCTGCCGGGTGTAGTTGACGATGTCGGCGAAGCCCACGCCACGCAGCTGGGTGTCGGCGTCGCCCTCGGCGGGCTCGTGGCCCTCGGAGTCGTCGCGCTCCTCCGCGAGGAGCAGGCGTGCGGCCGCGGCCAGGGTGTGCCGGCGCCATACGTAGCTCTGCAGCGACTCGACCGCCGGGACGAGCCGGGTCATCACGTCGGAGATCTCGTCCACCGACATCTCGTCGAGGTCGATCTGCTTGGCCAGCAGGCCCATCTGCCACTCGGCGAGCCGGGCGAAGCTCCGCCCCAGCGAACGGATCAGCGCCTGCTCGTCGGACGCCTCCACGAAGCCGAGGTCGCTGAGCTCCTCGGTGAGTCGCAGCGCGTCGACGTCGGCCTGCGTGAAGGCGGGCACGTCGTCGTCGACGGCGCTGAAGCCGAGCGAGCGCCAGCGCTGCCGCGCGGACTCGAAGTCGATGCCGACGTCGGCGGCCACCTGCTCACCGGTGAGAGCGGGCTCCTCGCCGAGGAGGTACTGCTCGAGCCGGTCGATCAGCTGGTGCGAGTCGGGCCGCTCCTCGGGACCGTCACCCATCCGCGTCGATCAGCTCTTCGGGCTGCCCAGGCGGTCGGAGGTCGTGTCACGCAGGGCCTCGCCGAACGCGGGCACCTCGTCCAGCAGCTCCTCGAGGGCCTGCTTGGTGAAGTGGATGACCTCGAGCGGGGTCAGGCTGACCACGCTGGCCGAGCGCAGCTTGTGGCCGACGATCGCCATCTCGCCGATGACGTCGCCGGGGCCGAGCTTGGCGACCTCCTCGCCGTTCTTGCGGACGGAGACCTCGCCCTCGACGATCAGGTAGGCCTTGTCGGCCGGGGTCTTCTCCCAGATCAGGGACCAGTTGGCCGGGAGCCGCACGTGGCTCCCCTTGTCGATCACGGTCTTGAGGTCCTTGGTGCTCAGGTCCTCGAGCCGGTGCAGCTGCTCGAGCTTCTCCGGCTTCGGCTCTTCGGCCATGTCGACGTACTCCTCCGGGCAGGGGGTCGGTACAGACGGGTGTCGCCCCGATGATCCCGATAACGAACGGGCCTGTCCAACGCTACGTCGGGAGTCTCAGCGCCGGGTGGCCGTTCCGATGCCTCTACCAGCGGGTAACCACTGGCTCCTGTGGTCGTTGTCACTGTCATGGAGATGTCCCGTCGCGCCCTCGTCCGCTCGGCCCTGGTCCTGGGCGGCGTCGCGGCCGTCAGCCGGGAGATGGTCTTCGGCTCGCTCGCCGAGGAGGCCCTCGCCGCGGGTCGTACGACGGCCAACGGGACCTACGGCCCCGGGACCCCCGGCGCGAAGGGCTACTGCAAGATCGTGAGCCGACCGGCCGACGCGCGCGTGGTCCGCACCGACCTCGGCATCGCTGCCGCGGCCACCCGGAGCAAGCACCGCAAGGGACTGCTCGCCTTCGCCCAGCTCAGCGACGTGCACGTGGTCGACCACCAGTCCCCCGCCCGGGTGGAGTGGACCGACCGCTACGACGACCCGAACACCTCGGGCCAGGTGCCGGGGATCTTCGCCTCGGCGTACCGCCCCCAGGAGATGCTCAGCGCCCAGGTCGGCGACGCCATGGTCCGCGCCATCAACGCCGTGAAGACCGCGCCGGTGACCGGGCTGCCGCTGCTGTTCGCGATCGAGACCGGCGACAACTCCGACAACTGCCAGTACAACGAGGTCCGCTGGAACATCGACGTCCTCGACGGCAAGCGGATCGTCCCGGACAGCGGCAACCTGACCCGCTACGAGGGCGTGATGGACGCCGGACCCCCTCTACTACGACCCCCACTACTGGCACCCCGGCGGCTCCCCGCTCGGCAAGGCCGTCGACAACTACCGCGGCGACCACGGCTTCCCGACCCTGCCGACGCTGCTCGACGCCGCACGACGGCCCTTCAACGCCGCCGGCCTCTGCATCCCCTGGTACACCTGCTTCGGCAACCACGACGGCCTCTCCCAGGGCAACTTCCCGCCGAACACGGTGCCCACCTCGACCCTCGCCACCGGTGGCGTCAAGGTGATCTCTCCCCCGCCGGGCGCGGACCCGGCCGACATCCTCGACCCGAACGGGGCCACCCTCGACTCGGTGCTCGGTGCGGTCGTCGTCTCGCCGTACGCCAAGGCCGTCACGCCGGACCCGGACCGGCGCGAGATCTCACGCGGGCAGATCGTCGACGAGCACTTCAACACCTCGGGGCTGCCGAAGGGGCACGGGTTCACCCAGGCCAACCGGGACGCCGACACGGCCTACTACTCCTTCGACAAGGGCCGCTTCCGCTTCGTGGTGATGGACACCGTGAACCCCAACGGCTACGCCGACGGCTCCCTCGACCAGGCGCAGTTCGCCTGGCTCAAGACGACGATCGAGTCGGCGACGGGCAAGGCGGTGCTGGTCTTCAGCCACCACACCAGCCAGTCGATGGGCAACCCGTTCGTGGCGACCGGCGGCGACCCGAACCCGCGCGTGCTGGGCGACGAGGTGACGGCGTACCTGCTGAGCCAGAAGCGCCTGATCGCCTGGGTCAACGGGCACACGCACCGCAACGAGGTGACCGCGCACAGCCGCGGCGACGGCACCGGCGGCTTCTGGGAGATCAACACCGCCTCGCACATCGACTACCCGCAGCAGTCGCGCCTCGTCGAGGTCGCCGACAACGCCGACGGCACCCTGTCGATCTTCACCACGATCCTCGACCACGCCGGCCCGGCCGACCACAGGAGCGACCTGTCCAGCACGGTCGCCCTGGCCAGCCTCTCGCGCGAGCTGTCGTTCAACGACCCGCAGCGCAACGTCTCGGCCACCGGCGTCGCCAAGGACCGCAACACCGAGCTCCTGGTGAAGAAGCCCGCCGACGTCTGAGCCTTCAGTCCGCGGAGACCTGCTCGCGGAAGGTGTCGCGACGGCGGTGCAGCTCGAAGATCCGGTCGGCGAGCACGTCGGGGTCCTTCTCGTCGTCACCCTCGATGATCCTGCCGCCGATGATCAGCTGGCCGACGTAGATCCCCTCCTCGCCGAGCACCTCGTGCAGCAGCTCGGCGTACGCCGCCTGGCCGGCGAACGCGACCGAGGTGCCGGTGACGTTGCGGCCGGGCTTGACCGCCGAGCCGCCGTTGACGAACAGGATGCTGGGCTGCGAGCCCTCGGGCAGGAACCGCATGCCGGGCAGGACCTGGTGCACGGCCGCCACCGGCCCGTAGATGGAGAACTCCACCGGACCGACGAGGTCCTCCGGCGTGGTCTCGAGCACCGGCCGCATGAAGTCCTTCTGCGGCAGCGGGCTGTACTGCAGCACCTCGATCGGCCCGAGCGCCTCGGTCGCCTGCTCCAGCGCGGACGCGATGCTGCGCGGGTCGCGGACGTCGGCGGTGAAGCCGCGTGCCTGGACGCCGTCCTGCTCGAGCTCGGCGGCAAGGGCGTCGAGACGACCCTGGTGCCGCGAGATGAGCGCGACCGCGAACCCTTCCTTGCCGAACCGTCGAGCCACGGCGGCGCCGAGGCCCCTGCCTGCTCCGATGATCGCGAGTGTGGTCATACAGGGCCCAACGAGGCCCAGCGGTGACTATTCCGAGTCGTCGATCGCGGCGAGCTGGCCGCAGGCGCCGTCGATCTCGGAGCCGCGCGTGTCGCGGACGGTGGTGGGGATGCCCTTCGCCTCGAGCCGGCGGACGAACTCGCGCTCGTCGCGCGGGTCGCTCGCGGTCCACTTCGAGCCCGGCGTCGGGTTCAGCGGGATCAGGTTCACGTGCACCCAGCCCCAGTCGCCTCGTGCCTGCAGCACGTCGGCGAGCAGGTCGGCGCGCCACGCCTGGTCGTTGATGCCGCGCATCATGGCGTACTCGATGGAGACCCGTCGCTTGGTGGTCCGGGCGTAGTTCCAGGCCGCGTCGACGGCCTCGCCCACCTTCCAGCGGGTGTTCACCGGCACCAGCTCGTCGCGCAGCTCGTCGTCGGGGGCGTGCAGGCTCAGCGCCAGCGTGACCGGGATCCCCTCCTCGGTCAGCTGGTTGATCCGGGGCACCAGCCCGACCGTGCTCACGGTGATGCCGCGGGCGGACATGCCCAGCCCGTCGGGGGTCGGGTCGGTGAGACGTCGTACGGCGCCGATGACCGCCTTGTAGTTGGCCATCGGCTCGCCCATGCCCATGAAGACCACGTTGGAGACCCGGCCCGGACCTCCGGGCACCTCGTCGCGAGCCAGCGACCGGGCGCCGGCGACGACCTGCTCGACGATCTCGGCCGTGGACATGTTGCGCTCGAGGCCACCCTGGCCGGTCGCGCAGAAGGGGCAGGCCATGCCGCACCCGGCCTGGCTGGAGACGCACATCGTCACCCGGCCGGGGTAGCGCATCAGCACCGACTCGACGAGGGCGCCGTCGAAGAGCTTCCACAGGGTCTTGCGGGTGGTGCCACGGTCGGCCTCGAGCGTGCGCAGCGGGGTCATCAGGTGCGGCAGCAGTCCCTCGACCAGCTCGGCGCGCTGCCCGGCGGGCAGGTCGGTCATCTGCTCCGGGTCGTCGACCAGGCGCGAGAAGTAGTGGGCCGAGAGCTGCCGGGCGCGGAAGCCGGGCAGGCCGAGCTCCTCGAGCCGTGCCTTGCGCTCGGCCGGGGTGAGGTCGGCGAGGTGGCGCGGGGGCTTGCCGCGCCGCGGCGGCTCGTCGAAGACGAGCGGCAGGGTCTTCACGGGTTCTTCAGCTTCACAACCGCCCCATCGTCCCATCCGCCCGGGACGTCATCGAAATCGTGGCCTCGAGGCCACGATCGTGATGACGTCGTGGAGGATCAGAACGAGTTGGTGTACGCCGCGATGCAGCACGACGCAGGCGCCGGCGGCGAGCACCGTCAGGACGGCGATGCCCGCGATCGCACCGATGGCGAACCACCTCGTCTTCGGGAAGCACGAGGGCGACGACGACCGCGGCCAGCTCCAGCAGCCCGCGAGGCCGCCGAGCAGGCCGACGCCGTCCCGATGCTGTCGAAGGCGGAGCCGACCCGCTCGCGGATGCCGACGAGCATGCTTCCGACGATCAACCGACCGGCAGCGCCAGCAGCTACGCCGATCCAGAACTTCGCCGTGTTCGACATCCCGCTGGCGGGGGCGGCTGCGGGTACGGCGACCAGCCGGGTGGCGGTGGTCCCGATGGGTGGCCCGGCAGGTGGCTCAGACACCGAGGTGTCCTCCTGTCACGGCGTAGACGGTCCCGGCGAGGCCCAGCAGCACGAGCGCCACCAGGTAGGCGATCACGAGGCGGGTGTCGCCGAGCTTGCAGCGCGAGTGGAGCAGGCCTCGGCGACGTGCGCGGGCGTACCCGACCGCCCCGAGCGCCGCGAAGACGACGAGGGCGATCGGCCCGAGCAGCCACGCGATCAGGGCGATGGTGGCGAACACGCACAGCCGCAGCGGGTCGTACGGCGCCTCGGTCGGCGGGTCACCGAGGGCCTCGTGGGCCGTCGGCACCTGGCGCGGATCGCGTCACTTCGCGACCACCGGCAGACCGGCGCTCGTCGAGATGCGGCTGCGCGAGAGTGGTGCCCAGGCCTGCACGGCACAGAAGGGCGCGCACTGGTGGGCGCCGTCGTCGCTCGGTCGTCGCGACGTGCACGCAGCACTGGGTGAGCCGTTCCTCGATCATCGTGTTCATGTCCATGAACGGCTTGACCGTGACCCGCAGCACCCGCTCCCCGAGCATCCGGCGCAGCTTCTCGTGCCGTCCCGGGAGTCGCGAGGACGCGAGCGTGGCCAGGGTGCCGATGCCGATGTCGCAGTTCGTGCAGATGTCGGTCCAGATCGACGCCATCGACGGGTGCGACAGCGACGACTGCTCCGAGAGCAGGTCGAGCAGGGAGTCCTTGACGATCCGCCGCAGCGTGTCCGGGATCGAGTCGTCGGCGATCCGGTTGGCGAGCACTCCGGCTCGAGGTCGAGCCACTGCTTGAGCCGCTCGTGCCCGATCAGCGCGACGAGCGACTTCCAGGACCCGGAGTCGTCGCGCAGCAGGTAGCCCACCGAGCAGCAGTGCGGGTGCGAGCACGGCAGGGCGGTGAGGTCGCGCCAGGTGACGAGGCCGGCGGTCTGCTCCTCGAGCCGGGCCAGCACGCCGGTGTGGGTGAGCCGGTCGAGCGGGTCGACGCCGGCACTGCGCCCGCTGCCGAAGACCGGCTGGATGGTCACCCCGCCGACGTACGGCGTGTCCAGCGCGCGCTTGATGACGAAGCCGATCTCGTCGTCGTTGACCCCGAGGGCAGCCGTCATCGTCAGCGTGGTGAAGACACCGGCGCCGGAGAGCCGCTCGATCGCCCGCTCCTTGAAGCGCCGGATGTCCGCGCCCCGGTGGTGGGTGGAGGCCTCGGCGGACTCGCCGTCGTACTGCAGGTAGACCTCGACGCGCTCGCGGTGGCGTTGCAGGAGTGCCAGCAGCTCGTCGTCCTGGGCGATCGTCAGCCCGTTGGTGTTGACCAGGACGCGCACGATCGGCCGGGCGGCGACCTCGTCGAGCAGGTCGGCCAGGCGCGGGTAGAGCGTCGGCTCGCCACCGCTGAGCATCAGCACGTCGATGCGGCCGTTCTCGCGGGAGAGCCGCGCGTCGATCGACGCGAGCACCTGCTCCAGCGGCACGACCGAGCCGAGCGCGGGCGCCGAGGAGGCGAAGCAGGTGGGGCACTTGAGGTTGCAGTGGTCGAGCAGGTCCTCGAGCAGGATGCAGGTGTGCTGGGTCTGCATCTCCGGCAGGCCACGGGCGTACGCCGCCGGCACCGGCAGGAAGTTCCCGGTCAGGTCGGGCGTGTGCACCTTCGTCGGCGCGGTCCACTGCTCGAGGTAGGTCAGGATCTCGGGCGACTCGTCGTACAGCGTGCGGACGAGACCGTGGACGGCGCAGCCGCGCTCCAGCCAGATCCGGTCGTCGCGCTCGACCAGCCACCCGGAGAGCCGCTGCACCTCGGTGAGCGGACGGTCGGGCTCGGCCTCGTGGCACAGCGGGCAGAAGGCGTTGACGTAGCGGTGGATCCGGTCGCCGCGCAGGGGCATTCCGGCTCCACGCGTCGCCGCGGTCATGCGCTCACCAGCTCACGGTCGAAGGCGGCCGCGTAGGCACCGCGGCGCCACTGGTGCGCGATGCGGAGCAGCACCAGCGGGATGGTGACCGCCAGGAACAGCTGCGGACGGGTCAGCCCGTGCCAGACGACCTCGTTGCCGCGGACGAACTCGACCAGGAACCGGAAGATCCCGTACGCCGCGACGTACCAGACGAACGTCTCCCCCGGCGGCAGTGGCAGGTGCCGCAGCCACACCCACAGCACGACGAAGGCCGCGAGCTGGAAGGCGCTCTCGTACAGGAACGAGAAGTTGAGCCCACCCGTCGGCGGGTACGGCTCGGTGAGGAAGCAGCCGATGCGTCCCACGGCCATGCCGAGGGCCACCGCGGGCGCGAACAGGTCTCCGGTGCGCAGCGGGTAGCCGCACAGGCGCTTGGCGATGTGTACGCCGAGCCACGCACCGACCAGCCCGCCGAGGATGCTGCGGTTGCCGTAGGCCCACTGCTCGGCGAGGGAGGCGTTGTCACGCAGGTGCAGGTGCTGCAACCAGGTGCCGAGCCGCATGAACACGGCGCCACCCACCAGGGCACCCGTGACGACGACCAGCAGGCGTTCGTCGGTCTGCCCGCGCCGTCGCGCCTCGTGCACGAAGACCCAGGTCGCCGCGACCACGCCCAGCCCCACGAACAGGGCGTGGGTCGGGACGGGCCCGAGCATCGGATGCACGGCCGACAGCATGCCATCGCCGGGCTGGATAGTCCGAGGTAGCTCGGGTTACCAGCCGGTAAGCCGTGCACTACGCTCGGACTGCCGCTGCTGCGCAGCTCCTCCAGCGCGGGGGCGAGGCCGGCGGCGATGCCGCCGAGGTCCGCGACGAGGTCGGGGCAGCTGAGCAGCGAGAAGTTGAGCCGTCCGTCGTAGGACCACGCCGTGACGTTGAGGCCGATGCCCTCGATGATCGGCCCGACGCTGAACAGGTCGACGAGACGGGCGTTGGCGATGGTGACCGACTCGCCTGGTCCGCGGACGTTGGAGACGACGACGTTGAAGGGCGGGCTGTGCAGGGCGGCGACGCGCGAGCGCGAGTAGCCGCGCATCGCCAGGGTCATCGGCAGCGGCGGCGTGTACTCCACCCACTCGCGCAGCAGCTCCGGGCCGAGCGTCTGCTGGACGAGCTTGGACTCCTTCGTCGTGGCCGAGATCGCGCGCACGCGCTCGGCAGGGTCGTCGACGTCGGTGGCCAGGGTCGTGAACAGGTTGGAGACGCGGTTGCCCCCGAGCCGTGGGCCGCGTTCGGCGAGCAGGTTCGGGGTGTCGGTGCCGACGGGAACACCCGCCAGCAGCGCCGAGCCGGGGTGCTCACCGTGCGCGTCGAACCAGGTGCGCAGGGCGCCGGAGACCAGGCCCAGCACGACGTCGTTGACGGTGACGCCGAGCGCCTTGCCGACGGCGCGGACGTCGGCGAGGGGCAGCGTGGCGGTGGCGAAGCTGCGGCGCGGGCTCAGCGGCCCGTTCAGCGACGTGCGCGGCGCGTCGAGGATCGGGCGCGGCACCGTGACGCTCGAGCGCCCGCGGAGACGTGACGACGGCCGCGACGCCGCGCACGGTGCGGAAGAGCAGTCCCGGGAGGTCGAGCACCTGCGCCACCAGGTCGAGCAGGGCCAGCCGTGCCTGCGTGAGCCGCGACGGCGTCTTCTCGAGCGGCTGCCTCGCGGGTGCTCCCTCGACGTCGCGCACCGCGTCGGTCACGTGGGACAGCAGCGCGTTGGCCGCTCCCCCGTCGGCGAGGGCGTGGTGCATCTTCGCCACGACCGCGACCCTCGTGCCGTCGTAGCGGCTCGGTGACGTGCAGCTCCCACAGCGGAACCGAGCGGTCCAGCGGGGTGCTGCCGATCTCGCCGATCAGCTTCTCCAGCCCGGCCATCCCTCCAGGCGCAGGCACCTGGTGCACGAAGATGTGCCGCGCCGGGTCGATCGGGCGGTCGGCGATCCAGAGCGGGTGGTTGAGGCCGAACGGCGCCGGCAGGACGCGGCGGCTGAAGGCGGGCAGGTCGGCGAGGCGCTCGAGCACCACCTCGGTGAAGTACGCCGGGTCGAAGCACTCGGCGGGCTCGACGAGAGCGATCTTGAGCGTGTGCATGTGCATCGCCGGCGTCTCCATGTAGAGGTAGCCGGCGTCGACGCCTTCCATCCGCTCCACGAGCTCAGCCTTCCAGCAGCTCGCGCTTGACGACCTTGCCCGAGGCGTTGCGCGGGAGCTCGTCGAGCAGGGTCACCTCGCGCGGCACCTTGTAGCCGGCCAGCTGCGACTTCACGTGCGCCTTCAGGTCGTCGGGGCTGGCGTCCGCGCCGTCCTGCAGCACCACGAACGCCGCCAGCCGCTGGCCGAACTGCTCGTCGTCGACCCCGAGCACCGCCGCCTCGAGCACCGACTCGTGCGTGTTCAGGGTCTCCTCGACCTCGAGCGGGTAGACGTTCTCGCCACCGGAGACGATCATCTCGTCGTCGCGCCCGACGACGTAGAGGCGTCCTGCCTCGTCGAGCCGGCCGACGTCGCCGGAGACCATGTAGTCCTCGTGGAAGTCCTTCGTGGACCCGTGCGTGTAGCCCTCGAACTGCGAGTCGCTGCGCACGATGATCCGGCCGACCTCGCCGGTCGCCAGCTGGTGCCACTCGTCGTCGACGATGCGCAGCTCGGTGCCGCGGACCGGCCGCCCGGCGGTGTCCGGGGCGACCCGCAGGTCGGCGGGGACGGCCACGCTGATCTGGCCGGCCTCGGTGGCGTTGTAGCTGTTGTGCACGACGTCGCCGAACCGGTCCATGAAGCGCACCAGCGCCTCGGACCGCATCCGCGAGCCGCTGGCGGTGACGAAGCGCAGCGACGACGTGTCGTAGCGGTCCAGCACCTCGTCGGGCAGGTCGATGATCCGCTCCAGCATCACGGGTACGACGGCCAGGCCGGTCGCGCGGTGCCGCTCGACGAGTGCCAGCGTGGCCTCCGGGTCGAACCGGCGGCGCATCACCAGGGTGCAGGTCATCGTGGAGGAGATCGCCAGCTGGCCGAAGCCCCAGGCGTGGAACATCGGCGCGGCCACGACGGTGACCTCGCCGGCCCGCCAGGGGATCCGGTCGAGCATCGCGGCCAGCTGGTCGGCACCGCCGCCGCCGCGGCGAGCACCCTTCGGCGTACCCGTGGTGCCCGAGGTCAGCAGCACGGTGCGGCCGTGACGCTCGGGACGTGGCGGCGCCGAGCCCAGGTGCGCCGCGATCAGCCCGTCGACGGTGGTCTCCTGCTCGCCGTCCTCGGACCAGGCGACCACCTCGACGAGCTCGGGGAGCCGGTCGCGCGCCGGGCCGAGGAGGTCGGTGAACTCCTCGTCGTAGACCAGCACCTGCGCGCCCTCGCGCTCCAGGACGTCGGCGAGCTGAGGCGCGGAGAAGCCGGTGTTGAGCAGCAGCGCGTCGGCCCCGAGCCGCGCACTGGCGCTGAGGGCCTCGACGAACCCGCGGTGGTTGCGGCACAGGATGCCGACGGTCTCCGGCGGGCTGTCCGGGACGGCGGCCGCGAGACCGACGGCCAGGGCGGCGCAACGCTCCTCGAGCTCGGCCCAGGTCAGTGAGCCGCGCTCGTCGACCAGCCCCGTCGACCGCGGCGCCCGCACGGCGGCCAGGCTGAGGCCCGGTCGTCGCGTTGGTGCCCTGGCGACGGATCACGCCGGCCATGCGGAGGTACTTGTCGGGCCGCAGCGGCGCGATCATGCCGCCACGAATCAGGGTGGTCGCGATCCACCAGAGCCGGGTGATGCGGTGCCAAAGAGTCATGCTCAGCCCAGGACCGGGAAGCGGCGTGCCGCCGCGAGCTCGTCGAGCTTGTCCTGCATCCGCTCGCGGATCACGCGGTCCACCTCGTCCACGTCGGGGTCGGGGCCGAACTCGGCCTCGATGTCGATCGGCTCGAGCACCTCGGTGACGATCTTGGTGGGCAGCGGGAGGTTGAACGGCACGCCGATGTTGAGGCCGAACGGGAAGCCGAAGGTCACCGGCGCGTACTTCGAGCGCAGCAGCTCCTGCATCTTGAAGAGCCTGGCGATCCGCTCCCCGCGGCTCAGGTGGAGCTGGCTCTCCTGGCCGCCGATGCTCACGATCGGCACGATCGGCACCCCGGCCTCGATGGCGGTGCGGACGTAGCCCTTGCGGCCGGCGAAGTCGATCTTGTTGCGCACCGGTCGTGGGTCGGAAGGCGTCGTAGTCGCCACCGGGGAAGACGATCGTGGCGGCCCCGGCCCGCAGCGCGTCGGCCGCGTGCTCGCGCGTCGCGGGGATGAAGCCGGCCCGGCGCATGGGCTCCTTGGCGTAGCCGACGAAGAGCAGGTCGTGTGCCAGGCAGTAGAGCGGACGGTGGCCGAAGTGCTCGGAGAAGGCCACCGCGATCACCGGCACGTCCATCGCGATCAGGCCGCCGGAGTGGTTGGAGACGAGCAGCACGCCACCGTCGGGCACGCGCTCGATCCCGCGCACCTCGGAGCGGTACCAGAGCTTGCACACCATCCGGAGCACCGGCATCAACCGCGCGACGTACTCGCCGTCGCGCAGGCCCAGTCGCTCGTGGTCGACCTCGATCTCGGACACGGCTGTACCTCCCTTTCCGAGATCTTCAACAGACTAGAACACGTTCTAGTTACGCGGAAGGTCGTGCGACCCACGTCTCACCGCTGTCACTGCGCCGCGGCACGGCAGGATGGCGGCGTGGTCTCCCCCTGGGTCCTCCACGTCGACATGGACCAGTTCATCGCGGCCGTGGAGATCCTGCGCCGACCCGAGCTGGCCGGCCAGCCGGTCATCGTCGGCGGGAGGGGCGACCCCACCGAGCGGGCGGTGGTCTCGACGGCGTCCTACGAGGCGCGCGAGTACGGCGTCCACTCCGGCATGCCCCTGCGCCTGGCCCACCGCAAGTGCCCCGAGGCCGTGATCCTCCCCGTCGACGGGCCGGCGTACGACGCCGCCTCCGCGGTGGTGATGGAGACGCTGCGCGCCGTGCCCGGCACGGTGGTGGAGGTGCTCGGCTGGGACGAGGCGTTCGTGGGCGTCGAGACCGACGACCCCGAGGCCGTCGCCCGCACCATCCAGTCCGACGTGCTCGCGGCGACGCGGCTGCACTGCTCGGTGGGCATCGGCGACACCAAGGTGCGCGCGAAGATCGCCACCGAGTTCGGCAAGCCGCGCGGGACCTTCCGGCTGACCCGTGAGAACTGGTTCGCGGTGATGGGCGAGAAGCCGACGCGCGACCTGTGGGGCATCGGCAAGCGGATCAGCGAGCGGCTCGCGGCCCTCGGGATCTCGACCGTGCGCGAGCTGGCCGAGACGCCGGACGAGCCGCTGGTGGCCGAGTTCGGCCCCAACACCGGCCCGCACATCGGCCGGCTCGGCCGCGGGGTGAGCAGCAACCGGGTCGACGACACCCCGTGGGTCGCCCGCGCGCACGGCCGCGAGACGACCTACCAGCACGACCTCACCACGCCCGCCGAGGTCGAGGCCGCGGTGCTCGCGCTGGCCGAGCAGGTGGTCGAGGACATCCGCCGCGAGGGCCGCGCGTGCATGCGGGTGCACCTGAAGGTCCGGTTCAAGCCGTTCTTCACCTTCACCCGGTCACGCAAGCTCGCCGAGCCGACGTACGACGCCCGGATCCTGGCCGCCACCGCCCTCGACCTGCTCACCGGCCTCGAGGACGACCGCCCGATCCGCCTGCTCGGCGTCCGCGCCGAGATGGAGCCGCCCGAGGGCGGCTACGACCCGCCCCGCACCCACGGCCGCCGCGGGAACCCCTGAGGCAGCACCAGCGGATTCACCTGATGCCCGTCAGGTGACCAGGTAGTGCAGCACGCAGCCAGATCGGCGCGGCGGTGGCCAGGAGGGAGTCCAGCCGGTCCATCAACCCACCGTGGCCGGGGATCACCTGGCTCATGTCCTTGATGCCGAGGTCGCGCTTCATCACCGACTCGCACAGGTCGCCGAGCGTGGCCATCACCACGGCGATCACGCCGAGGATCACGCCGACCCACCAGTCGCCGTCGAGCAGGTACACGACGAGCAGGTAGCCCACCACGACGCAGGTGACCGCCGACCCGGCGAAGCCCTCCCAGGACTTCTTGGGCGAGATCACTGGCGCCATCGGGTGCTTGCCGAAGAGCACCCCGGCGGCGTACCCCCCGATGTCGGAGGCGGCCGTCACCGCGATGAACACGATCACGTCCTTGGCGCCCTGGTCCTCGGCCAGGATCAGCGCCACGAACGAGCCGAGGAACGGGAGGTAGATGAGCGTGAACACCGAGGCGGTCGCGTTCTGGACGTAGCCGGGGACGCCGCGGCGCAGCAGCCACAGCATCGTGACGAGAGCCGTCACCGCCGTGGCCGTGACCAGTGCAGGAGCACCGAACAGGTACGCCACCACGACCATCACCACGCCGCCGAGCATCAACGGCTCCTGGGGGATGTCGATGTCGCGAGTCAGGAACCCCCGGTGCATCTCCCACGTGGCCACCACGACGGCAGCGGCCACGATCAGCATGAACGCCGGTGACCAGAACGCGAGCGAGATGATGATCGCCGCGGCCAGGACCACACCGGAGGCGATCGCCACCGGGAGGTTCCGGCCCGCCCGGCCCGGCTCCTTCGCCGGCTCGGCGGGGATGGACGTCTCTGTCATCGAAGGGAAGTCCTCAGACCTCGAGCAGCTCGGCTTCCTTGTGCTTGAGCATCTCGTCGATCTGGTCGGTGTACTTCTTGGTCGTCGCGTCGAGCCGCTTCTCGGCCCCGGTCACGTCGTCCTTGCCGACCTCGCCGTCCTTCTCCAGCTTCTCCAGCGCCTGCTTGGCGTTGCGGCGGATGTTGCGGACCGAGACCCGCCCCTCCTCGGCCTTGGTCTTGGCGACCTTGATGTACTCCTTGCGCCGCTCCTCGGTCAGCTCCGGGAACACGCACCGGATCAGCTTGCCGTCGTTGGAGGGGTTCACGCCGAGGTCGGACTCGCGGATCGCCTTCTCGATGTTGGGCAGCGCCTGCATGTCGTACGGCGCCACCAGGATGATCCGGGCCTCCGGAGCGGTGAACGAGGCCAGCTGCTGCAGCGGGGTCTGGGCGCCGTAGTAGTCGGCGGTGAGCTTGGCGAACATCGACGGGTTGGCCCGCCCGGCGCGGATCGCGGCGAACTCCTCGCGCGTCACCTCGACGGCCTTGCCCATCCTCTGGTCGGCGTCACCAAGGCTCTGGTTGATCGTCACTGCGTTCTCCTGTTCAAGCGTTCTCGGGGTCGGCGCCGGCGCTGACCAGCGTGCCGATCTTCTCACCCTCGACGACGCGCAGGATGTTGCCCGCAGGCTGCATCCCGAAGACCACCATCGGCAGGCCGTTCTCCATGCAGAGCGCGAACGCCGTCGCGTCGGCCACCTTGAGCCCCTGCTGGAGCGCCTCGACGAAGGTCAGCGTGTCGTACTTGATCGCGTCGGGGTGGGTGCGCGGGTCGGCGCTGTAGACGCCGTCGACGCCGCTCTTGCCCATCAGCACCACCTCGCACTTGGTCTCCAGCGCGCGCTGCGCGGCGACGGTGTCGGTGGAGAAGTACGGCAGCCCGGCCCCGGCGCCGAAGATCACGACGCGCCCCTTCTCGAGGTGGCGGATGGCCCGGCGCGGGATGTACGGCTCGGCCACCTGCCCCATCGTGATCGCGGTCTGCACCCGGGTCTCGATGCCTTCCTTCTCCAGGAAGTCCTGCAGGGCCAGGCAGTTCATCACGATGCCCAACATGCCCATGTAGTCGGCGCGGGCACGGTCCATGCCGTGCTGCTGCAGCTCGGCCCCGCGGAAGAAGTTGCCGCCGCCGGTGACGATGGCCACCTGGACGCCGGTGCGCTGCACGTCGGCGATCTCGCGGGCGATGGCGCGGACGACCTCGGGATCGACGCCCACCTTGCCGCCGCCGAACACTTCCCCGGACAGCTTCAGCAGGACTCGGTGGTACTGGGTCATGACCCTCCCAAGGGGGTGTCGGCATGGAAGAAGGCCGGTCCGATGCTGCTGTACGCGTGCATCACACCGACCTCCTCCGACGTCTCTGGCGTCAACCTACGGGATCTACGCCCCCACCTCGAACCGGGCGAAGCGCTTGATCTCGATCCCGGCGTCGTCGAGCACGGCCTTGACGCTCTTCTTGCTCTCGGCGACCGACTCCTGCTCGAGCAGGACGATCTCCTTGAAGAAGCCGCCCAGGCGGCCCTCGACGATCTTGGCGACAGCGCCTGCTCGGGCTTGCCCTCCTCCAGCGTCTTCTCCTCGAGCGACGTCGCGCTCTGCAGCCACGACCTCGGTCGGGCACCTCGTCGCGGGTGAGGTACTGCGGGCGCATCGCCGCGATCTGCATCGCGACCGCGCGGGCGGCATCGACGTCCGAGCCGTCGTACTCCACGAGCACGCCGACGGCGGGCGGCAGGTCACTGGCGCGCTTGTGCATGTACGCCGTGGTCTTGCCGTCGAAGTAGGCGACCGCGCCGAGCTCGATCTTCTCGCCGATGGTGACCGCGAGGCTCTCGACGACCTCGCCGACGGTCTTGCCGGAGAGCTCGACCGCCTTGAGCGCCTCGAGGTCGCCGACCTGGGCGTCGTTGGCCGCGTCGGCGATGCGCTGGGCCGTGGTGATGAACTCCTCGTTCTTGGCCACGAAGTCGGTCTCGCTCTTCAGCTCGACCAGCGCTCCGCCGGCGGTCGCGACGAGGCCGGACGGTGGCCTCGCGCTCGGCACCGCGCTTGGCGGCCTTCGCGGCACCCTTGACGCGCAGCACCTCGACGGCCTTGTCGAAGTCGCCGTCGGCCTCCTCGAGCGCCTTCTTGCAGTCCATCATCCCCGCGCCGGTGAGGTCGCGGAGCTTCTTGACGTCGGCGGCGGTGATCGCCACGTCGGTCCTCCTTCGGTCGGGTCTGGTTACTTGTCGGTCTCCGCGGCAGCCTCGGGCTCCGCGGGGGTCTCGGCGGACTCGGGGTCTCGGTGGCCTCCGGGGCCTCGGCGGGCTCCGGGGACTCCGGGGCCTCGGCAGCGGCCGGCTCGGCCGACTCCGCCACAGCCTCCGAAGCAGCCTCGGCGACCGGAGCAGCCTCGGCGACGGGCGCCGACTCGGCCTCGGCAGCCTCGGCGCGTGCAGGCGGCCGCCGGGGCCTCCTGGGCCTCGTCCTCGGCCTGCTTGGCCTCGACGCCCTCGGCGGCGGCACCGGTGGCCTCCGCGGCCGGGGTGTCGGTCGTGGTGTCGCCACCGGTCGCGGCGACCGCGGCCCCCTCGACCTTCTCGGCCTGCTGGCCCTGCAGCAGGTCGCGCTCCCAGTCGGCGAGCGGCTCGTCGGTGCCGATGCCCTGGGCGGCCTCGTCGCCACCGGCCTTGGCACCCGAGCGGGCGATCAGGCCGTCGGCGACGGCGTCGGCGATGACGCGGGTCAGCAGGCTGACGGCACGGATGGCGTCGTCGTTGCCCGGGATCGGGTAGTCGACGAGGTCCGGGTCGCAGTTGGAGTCGAGGATCGCGATGATCGGGATCCGCAGCTTGCGGGCCTCCTCGACCGCGAGGTGCTCCTTGTTGGTGTCGACGATCCAGACCGCGGACGGCGTACGGCTCATGTCGCGGATGCCGCCGAGGGTCTTGTCGAGCTTGACCTGCTCGCGGCGCATGTGGAGCAGTTCCTTCTTGGTGCGGCTCGAGCCGGCGACGTCGTCGAAGTCGATGTCGTCGAGCTCCTTGAGGCGGTTGATCCGCTGGTGCACCGTCTGGAAGTTGGTGAGCATGCCACCGAGCCAGCGCTGGTTGACGTAGGGCATGCCGACGCGGGTCGCCTGCTCGGCGATCGCCTCCTGGGCCTGCTTCTTCGTCCCGACGAACATGATCGTGCCGCCCTTGGCCACGGTGTCCTTGATGAACGCGTAGCTGGTGTCGATGTAGGACAGCGACTGCTGCAGGTCGATGATGTAGATGCCGTTGCGCTCGGTCATGATGAAGCGCTTCATCTTGGGGTTCCAGCGACGGGTCTGGTGCCCGAAGTGGACGCCGCTCTCGAGGAGCTGGCGCATGGTGACGACTGCCATCTGAATCTTTCCTGTTGTGTCCGCGCGCGTCAGCACGCGAACTGGTTTTCAGTTCGGTTGCAGAGCTCCCCGGTGTCGCTGGGGGTCCTGCCCTGACGCTCGTGCGGGGCCCGACCCGGACTGGTCCGGGACTGAGAGCCCTCACCCGCGGGACTCCGTCCTGCCAGGAACTGGGCGGGACGGCACGGAAACGAGCGTGCGAAGTCAACCCATACGGGTTGCTTCCGTCAGTCTAGGCGGCGCCCGGTGCCTTGTCGAAGTGACCGACTGGGGTCCCCCAGCGACCTTTGCCCGTCCACAGGTACGTCGATCCTGGCGCGCCTCCACAGGGCGGGTGCCGCCGCCCGCGGAGCTGCGGTCCCAGCGGGGACCGTGACGCCCATGCCACTGCTCTCCCTCCTGATCTCCGGGCTGCTCTCGTTCTCGCTCGTGACCTCCCCCGCCCCGCAGCCGAACCCGATGCGCGACGGTGCCTGGCCGCTGTGGCCGCGGCCCGACATCGTGCGTGGGTTCGAGCCACCGGCCACGCGGTTCGGTGCCGGCCACCGTGGCGTCGACCTCCTCGGCCACACGCGCCAGGCGGTGCACACCTCGCTCGCGGGCACGGTGACCTTCGCGTCCCGGCTGGCGGGCCGCGGGGTCGTCGTGGTCGACCACGGCGGCATCCGCACCACCTACGAGCCGGTCACCGCCAAGGTGCACGTCGGTGACCAGGTCGCACGCGGCGCCGTGATCGGCACGCTGCAGCGGGCGGCCAGCCACTGCTTCCCACGAGCCTGCCTGCACTGGGGCCTGCGGCGGGGCAAGGCCTACCTCGATCCGCTGGTGCTCGTCGGCGCCGGGCCGATCCGGCTGCTCCCGCTCGACGGCAGCACGGCGTCGCCGACCGGTCCGGGTCCGCCCCTGGGCACGGGTGGCGCCCCGACGTGGCCGGCCCCGCCGACGGGGCAGCCCCGCGCGCACCCCTTCGGAGCCGCGCGCCCCGTGTGAGCCTCAGGCGCGCGGGTGGGCCAGGCGGTAGGCCTGCCGCAGTCGCTCGGAGGAGACGTGCGTGTAGACCTGCGTCGTCGCCAGCGAGGCGTGGCCCAGGAGCTCCTGCACCGTGCGCAGGTCGGCGCCTCCCTCGAGCAGGTGCGTGGCGGCCGTGTGCCGCAGGCCGTGCGGGCCCATGTCGGGGGCGTTGGGCACCTCCGCGAGCCGGGCGTGCACCAGGGTGCGCACGGCGCGCTGGTCGATGCGCCGCCCTCGCGCCCCGAGGAACATCGCCGGTCCGGCCCCGGGCACCACGAGGGTCGGGCGTCCCGACTCCAACCAGCGTCCGAGGGCGTCGTCGGCCGGCACGCCGTACGGCACGGTGCGCTCCTTGCGTCCCTTGCCGAACACGCGCAGCACCCGCCGGCCGCGGTCGACGTCGTCGACGTCGAGGCCGCACAGCTCGCCGACGCGGATCCCGGTGGCGTAGAGCAGCTCGAGGATCGCCACGTCGCGCAGGCCGACGGCACTGCCGTCGTCGGCGCGCACGGCTGCCGCCTCGAGCAGGGCTCGCGCCTGCGACGGGTTGAGGGCCGCGGGCAGCGCCTTGTGCGCCTTGGGCGAGCCGAGGGCGGCACCGGGATCGGAGGGCGAGCGACCCGTGCGCAGCGCCCACGCCGTGAAGACGCGTACGGCGGTGGCCCGCCTGGCCATCGTGGAGCGGGACTTGCCGAGGGTCTGCTGCCTGGCCAGCCAGCTCCGCAGCGTGCGCAGGTCCAGGGTGCTCACGTCGGTGTGGCCGAGGGCTGCGGCGTGCTCCAGGAGCCCGGCCACGTCACCGACGTAGGCGCGCACGGTGTGCGGGGTGAGGTCGCGCTCGGCCACCAGGTGGCGCTCGTAGGCAGCAAGCGTCGACGCCATCGCCTCGGGCAGGTCCTCCACGAGGTCAGGCTACGGACCACCGGCCCGCACGCTCGGGGAGGCGAGCGGAGTCGGGCACGGCGCCCGTGCGCGCCTCACGGCTCGTCTCCGGAGGCGGCGAGCCGCCACCGCCCGAGCGAGCGCTCGACCAGGCCCACCCGGAGCAGCGCCTCCAACGCTTCCCTGGCGCGGGCGGGCGCCACGCCGGCCGTGCGCGCGATCCTGACGGCGTCGGCACCGACGTGCTTGGGCACCGCGTCGAGCACCTGCCGCTCGCGCGCAGGAAGGCGGTCACGCGGCCCGTCCGCCTCGCGCGGCTCCTCCAGCAGGAACGCGCCGACCGGCCCGACCGCCTCCAGCACCTCCTCGCCCGAGGTCACGAGCAGCGCGTCCCGTGAGCGCAGCAGCTGGTGGACCCCCGCCGACGGCGCGCTGGTCACCGGGCCAGGAACCCCCATCAGGACGCGGCCCAGGCCGCTCGCCCAGCTCGCGGTGTTCAGCGCACCGCTGCGGACGGCCGCCTCGACCACGACCGTGCCGCGGCTCAACGCGGCGATCAGCCGGTTGCGGGCCAGGAACCTGATCCTGGTCGGGGCGCAGCCCGGCGCCGCCTCGGAGACGACCAGGCCGACGTCGGCGATGTAGCGGAGCAGCCCTGCATGCGCGGCGGGGTAGGCGCGGTCCACACCGCAGGCCAGCACCGCGACGGTGCGGCCCTTCGCCGCGAGAGCACCTCGGTGGGCCGCGTGGTCGATGCCGAACGCGGCCCCGGACACGGTGGTCCAGTGCTCGCCGGCGAGCCTGGCACCGATGTCGCCCGCGACCTGGGCGCCGTACGACGTCGCAGACCGCGAGCCCACCACCGCCACCGACTCCCGGCAGGCCTCGTCGAGGCGCAGCGCTCCGCGGCACCAGAGCCCGATCGGCACACCGCCACGCTCGTGCAGGTGTGGTGCCCGGGACAGGTCCTCCAGCGACGAGGGCCACTCGTCGTCGCCGGGGATGACGAACCGCAGCCCGGCCTGCGCCGCCTGGGCGAGCTCGCGCTCGGGATCGGCCGAGGCGAGCCGCTCGGCGAGATCGGCTCCGAGCCCTCCCCGGTCCGCCTCCTCGCGCAGCGATGCCAGCACGGTGCTCGCACCGAGCTCGTGGACGCTGTCGGCCAGACGCAGGATGTCCGGGCTCACCAGCGCGCGAGAGGGTCACCCGGGCGAGACGATCTGCCTCGAGATCTCCGCTGGTCACGCCGAGCCCCTCTCGACGACGGCTCGCGGGAAGCTCTCGTACGGCAGCGGGTCCGCCCGCCGGAGACGCAGCGCGAGGTCCAGCTCGCGCGGCCCCGGCCGGTCGGTGTCGGCCAGGTCGGCGACCGACCAGGCGACGCGGTGCACCCGCACGGCGCCCCTCCTGGTCAGCTTGCCGGCGTACACCTCGTTGTCGAGGGCGGCCATGGCGACGTCGTCGAGCGGCCACCGCTCCCGCAGGAGCGGGCCGGGAGCGTGCACGTTCAGCCGCCACGGGAGGCCCGCGTAGCGGCGGCGCTGGCGATCGCGCGCCGCCTCGACGCGCACCCGGATCTCGGCGCTGGTCTCGCGCCGCTCGTAGGGCATCAGGTCGTCGCGGTGCATCGGCTCGACGAAGCGGGTGATGTCGATGCGGTCGGCGACCGGGCCGGAGATCTTGGCGCGGTACTCCCGGCGCGCCCGCTCGCTGCAGCGGCAGTCGTGGTCGCGCGAGAAGGGATGGTAGGCGCCACACCGGCAGGGGTTGCAGGCGAAGACGAACATGGCACGCGCGGGGTAGACGGCGTCGTCCTCACCCCGCGAGATGGAGATCTCGCCCGACTCGAGCGGCTCGCGCAGCGCCTCGATCACGTCGACGGGGAACAGCGGGAACTCGTCGAGGAACAGGACCCCCAGATGGGCCCGGCTGACCTCCCCGGGCCGGACCCGACCGGTGCCGCCACCCAGGATCCCGGTGCGCGACGCCGAGTGGTGCGGAGCCCGGAAGAGCGGCCGCCGCAGGCGGTCACCACCGGGCGGCAGCACCCCGGCCAGGGAGTGCACGGCGGTGAGCTCGAGCGACTCGTCGTCGGCGAGGTCGGGAAGCAGGGTCGGGATCCGCTCGGCGATGCTGGTCTTGCCGGCACCCTTCGGGCCGGTGAGCATCAGGTGATGGCCTCCGGCCGCGGCGACCTCCACGGCGTACCGCGTGTCGGGGATGCCGATGATGTCGGCCATGTCGAGGTCGTCGAGGCGTTCGGCGCCGCGCCAGCTCAGCAGCGGCGCCCCGCTGAGCGGCTCGACGGGAGGCGCCGTCGGAACCTCCTCACCGAGGAGCAGCGCGACGAGCTGGCCCAGGGACCGGACCCCGAACACGCTCACGCCCGGCACCATGGCCGCCTCGCCGGCCTGGGGCTCGGGCACGTAGACGGTGTCGAGCCCGCGTGCCGCAGCGGCCATCGTCATCGGCAGCACTCCCGGGACGCAGCGGAGCCGCCCGTCCAGGGTCAGCTCGCCGAGCATCGCGGACCTGCGCAGCTGGTCGCGCGGCAGCTTCGAGTCGGCCGCGGCCGCCAGCACCGCGACCGCGATCGCCAGGTCGAAGTGCGGTCCGCTCTTGGGCAGGTCGGCAGGTGAGAGCAGCACCGTCGTGCGGCGGTGCGTCGGCCACGTGAAGCCGCTGTTGGTCACCGCGGCGCGACAGCGGTCGCGCGCCTCGGTGATCGAGGCATCGGGACGGCCGACCAGCGCCATGGCGATCAGGCCGTCGGAGAGGTCGGCCTGGACGTCGACGACGTGGCCGTTGGCGCCACGCAGGCAGACGGTGTGGGTGGTGGCGACCATCAGCCCACTCCCCTGACGTGGGTGACCTCGACGGCGCCACGCTCCGGCAGCAGGACGCCGACCAGGTCGATGCGGACCCCGCCGGTGGTGACGCCGTGCTCGTGCATCCAGCGCCCCGCCAGCAGGCCCAGCCGCTGCGCCTTGTCGCGGCCCACGGCCTCGAGGGGGTGGCCGAACGCCAGACCCCTGCGCGTCTTGACCTCGCAGAAGACGAGCACGTCCCCCTCGCGCAGGACCAGGTCGATCTCACCGGCGTCGCAGCGCCAGTTGCGGTCGACGAGCACCATGCCGTCGTCGACCAGTCGTCGCGCCGCCAGGTGCTCGCCGTACGCGCCGACCTGCCTGTTGCGTCGTCCCTGGGTCATGGCGCGCAGCACACACCGTCGGCGACGACGGAGCGGGCGGTCGCAGGAGCAGGACCTGTGGACAAGGAGTCCCGGACGGTGAGCTGTGGACACGGAACGGTCGTGGACCGGTACTAGCCGGTTGGACAGATCTCATCAAAACGCCGCAAAAGACAGGCGGCTGCGAATTACTCTTCCCTCACCACGACGTGTGGCAATCGAGGCCGTCCGGCCGTCGCAGGTCAGAGGAGGGTCAGTGGCACGTCGACAGCGCTCCGAGCGCGGCGCAGTGGCCGTCGAGGCCGCCCTCGTGACCCCGATCCTGATCCTGCTCGTCTTCGGGATCATCGAGATGTCCCTGCTGATGAGGGACGCCGCGGGCGTGACGAACCAGGTCCGCGCCGGCGCGCGGATCGCGGCCACGGAAGCGGCCTCCGGACCGTCGTCCAGCTCGACCCCGTCTTCGCCGACGACGCCGTCGACTGCCGTCCAGAACGCCGGCTCCAGCATGCCGCTGAGCTCGGTCAACTGGGTGCTGGTGTACCAGGCCAACCAGTACGGCTACCCGATGCCGAGCACGAACACGAACAGCCTCACGTGCTCGACCAACTGCATCAAGTACGTCTGGAGCACCTCGTCCAACAAGTTCGTCCGTTCGAGCGGGCACGTGGGACACCACCACCATCAACGCGTGCGTCAACGACCCCAACCGTCAGTCGGTGGGGGTGGCCATGTCCGCGCGGCACACCTGGATCACCGGACTGTTCGGGACGCGGCGTCGACGTGCCGGCCCGCCTGATGATGCAGTTCGAGCCCCTGCCGGCCACCACCTGCGCAGCCGGGAAGCACCCGTGACCAGGTCCGTCATCGAGGCGTGCTCTGGAGCGTCGACGACGGGACGAGTCCGGCTATGCGGCAGTCCTCGTCGCGGTGATGGCCGTGACGATCATGCTGCCGCTGTGCGCGATCTCCGTCGACGTCGCCCGGTGGTACGTGGAGATCGCACGCGTGCAGAACGTGGCCGACGCTGCCGCCACGGCCGGCGTGACCTGGCTCCCCGACGACTTCGCCTCCGCCACGACGACCGCGGTCGAGGTCGCCAAGGACAACGGGTTCCCGAACAGCGGGAACACCGTCGTCAAGACCGCGGTCGGCGCGAAGCCGACCCAGCTCGTGGTCACGATCACCTCGAAGGTGGGGAACCAGTTCGGGGCGTCGTTCGGCGTTCCCTGGACGACGGTGTCGCGCAGCGCGACGGCCGACTACAACGGTCCGGCACCGATGGGCAGTCCCTGCAACACCTTCGGGAACGAGCCTGCCGGATCGAGCACGAGCTCGGTGGACCCCAGAGGACCGAACACCAGCGTGATCGTCACGCCCACCGGCGGGGCCAACTGCGTCAGCAACCCCCAGTTCTGGGCGGCGATCGCGGGTCCGGACACCCCCAAGGGCAACGGCGACCAGTACATGACCCGCACCTGCGTCGTCAGGCAACGACGGTTGCACCGGCGGTGACAACGACGACTTCAACCCCGAGGGCTACTTCTACATCGTCCGCGTCGCGGCGGCGGCGGTGAACCAACCCGTGACGTTGCAGCTCTACGACCCGGCCTGGGTCGCGACGGGCGACTCCTGCGAGTCCGCACCCACGACGTACAGCACCATCCCGCTGCGCGACAACATGAACCCCTACGCGACCACGGACGGCACCACGCCGGTACGCGAAGAGCACCAACTCCTTCTGCACCGGCGACGTGCTCAACGGCGGCAACCACCCCGATCGTGACGCTCGTTCGGCCTGCGCAAGCCGACCGACACCTACCAGCCGGACGAGGGCGCACCGATCACCTCGTGCGAGAAGCAGTACCCCGGGTTCATCCAGGACACCAGCTCGGACGCCCGACACGGTCTCGACGGGCACGCTCGCCGGAAGACAGCGAAGAGCTCGGACACCACCCAGCCGAGCACCACGAACAACTCCAGCTACGACAACGTCTCTCGCCCAGGTCTTCCACCAGTGGGTCGACTTCTGCACGTTCACCCCGACCAAGGCCGGCGACTACTACCTGCAGGCCCGCACCAACGTCGCCCTCGACACCACGCACCCGACGGCAACGGCGGCTACGGCGGCAACAGCAAGGTCTTCTCCCAGACCGGCGACGACACCAGCGTCGGCGGCAACGGGAACAACCGGTTCGCCTTGCGGGTCAAGTCGGCGTCGACCGCTGTCACGGGCGCCGTATCGATCTCCGGCTGGCAGAACATGTCGATCTACGCCAACTACTCGGGCGCCCCGCAGATCTTCAACCTGGTCCGGGTCATCCCAGCGGCGCAGACCAAGACGCTGAACATCCACTTCTTCGACATCGGCGACGCCACGGCGCCCACGTCGGTCAGCGTGCTGCCGCCGTTGGACGCGAAGGACAACGGCGTCCCGCTCACGGCATTCACGGGGTGCACGGGCGCCGGCGTCGTGAACGGGTCACTGGGAAGCACGTGTGGCGTGAGCGGCGCCACGACGCTCGTCGTACAACGGCAAGGTGCAGACGGTCTCCGTCCCCATCCCGACCAACTACACCTGCAACTCCACCGCAGAGCGGCGGGTGCTGGGTGCGCGTACAGCTCAAGCTCGACAGCGCGGGCAGCACCAACGACACCACGACCTGGAGCGCCAGCATCGACGGCGACCCGGTCCGCGTGATCAAGTAGCAGGTCGCCTGCCACTCAGGCCAGCGGCTGCTCGATCTCCGACTGGCTGAGCTCCTCGACGTTGACGTCCTTGAAGGTGAGCACCTTGACGTTCTTGGCGAGCCTGCGCGCCGGGCGGTACATGTCCCACACCCAGGCGTCGGTCAGGGTCACCTCGAAGAACACCTCGCCCGCCTCCGTGCGCGCCTTCACGTCGACCTGGTTGCACAGGTAGAAGCGGCGATCGGTCTCCACGACGTACTTGAAGATGCCGATGACGTCGCGGTACTCGCGGTAGAGGTTGAGCTCCATCTCGGTCTCGTACTTCTCGAGATCCTCCGTGCTCACCTAGCTCACCTCGCTCAACGGTCGGTCCCACAGCTCCAGCTGGGGCTCAAGACTGATGGGTTCGGGGTCGACGATGCCAGCGGCGCGCCGCACGTTGACGAAGCGCATCCGGTGCACCGGGCTGGGGCCGTGCTCGTCCAGCGCCACGGCGTGGTCGTCGGTGCAGTAGCCCTTGTGGGTCGCGAAGTCGTACTCGGGGAACTGCTCGTGCAGCTCGCACATGATCCGGTCGCGGGTCACCTTGGCGATCACCGAGGCGGCGGCGATGCAGGCAGCCACCCGGTCGCCCTTCCAGATGGCCAGCCCGGGCACGCCGAGTCCGTCGACGGGGAACCCGTCGGTCAGCACGTACGACGCCCGCTGGTCGAGGCGTGCCAGCGACCGGCGCAGCGCCTCGACGTTGGCGACGTGCATCCCCAGCCGGTCGCACTCCCCCGGCGGCACCACCACGACCGACCAGGCCAGCGCCCGGCGGAGCACCTGCGTGTAGCAGCGCTCCCGCGCCAGCGGGGTGAGCAGCTTGGAGTCGGCCAGCCCGGGCACGATGCCGGCCTTGCCCTCGGGGAGGATCGCGGCGGCGGCCACCAGCGGCCCGGCGCAGGCACCGCGGCCCGCCTCGTCGACACCGGCGACCGGCGCCAGGCCGACCCGGCGCAGCGCGCGCTCGTAGCCGTAGAGACCGGCGTCGCGCCGTACCGTCGAACCTCGGGGCAGCCCAGTCATCGCAGCGTCACCGCAGGCTCACTTCCGGTCCGGGACGTCGTCGAAGGTGTCCGGCCGATGGATGAACTGGGCCCGGCTGGCCGGCCAGATCAGCGCGAAGACCTTGCCCACCACGAGGTCCTGGTCGACGAACCCGCCGCCGGGATTGCCCATGTGGCCCCGGGAGTCGTAGGAGAAGCTGCGGTTGTCGCCCATCATCCAGAGGTGGTTCTTCGGCACGGTGACGTCGAACTTGATCGTCGAGGGAGCCATCCCCTTGGGCAGGTAGGACTTCTCGTCGAGGGGGTGGCCGTTGACGGTGACCCGGCCCTGCTTGTCGCAGCAGACCACGCGGTCGCCGCCGATGCCGATGACGCGCTTCACCAGGTGTCCGCCGGTCGGGTAGAGCCCGATCTTCTCCAGCCCCTTGGTCACGGGCGAGGTCGGCTCGGCGCTGTCAGCGCTGTCGAGCCAGCGGCCGGGGTCCTTGAAGACCACGATGTCGCCGCGCGAGGGCGAGGCGCTGCCCCAGTAGGAGACCTTCTGGACGAGGATCCGGTCGTTCTTGATGAACTGCGGCTCCATCGACGGCGAGGGGATGTAGAACGCCTGGACGAAGAGGGCCTTGATGACGATCGCGAGGACCAGCGCGAGCCCGAGCAGCAGGATGGTCTCCTGCCACAGCGGCATCTGCCGTCGCGGGGAGCGTCGGGAGGAGCGTTTGCCGTCTCCCTTGTCGGGACGAGGCTCACCCGGAGGCGATTGGGCCTCGTCGACGTTGGTCACGGTGCGAGCCTAACGATCGCGTCGAACCGACGGACTCAGGCCTCGCGGCGCTCCTTGATCTTGGCTGCCTTGCCGCGCAGGTTGCGCAGGTAGTACAGCTTCGCGCGGCGTACGTCGCCGCGGGTGACGATCTCGATCGAGTCGAAGATCGGGGAGTGGAGCGGGAACGTGCGCTCGACGCCCACACCGAAGGAGACCTTGCGGACGGTGAAGGTACGGCCCACGCCGGACCCCTGCACCTTGATCACCACGCCCTGGAACACCTGGATCCGGGACCGGTTGCCCTCGACGACCTTGACGTGCACCTTGATGGTGTCGCCGGCCCGGAAGGCGGGGACGTCGTCGCGCTTGGTCTGGCCGGACAGCTCATCGATCACGTTCGGCATGGTGTCTCCTCGTGGCTGCCACAGGTCACCCACGGATGGTGGTGTGAAATCGGTCCTTGCGGTGGCCACTCCCCTCGCGGGGGCCGGCCGGTCGTCCCCCTGTGGCAGGTGACGCGGCGGCTGGGCCAAGGAGCGATTCTGCCATGCGGCCGTCGTACGGGGAAATCCGCGCCTGAATTCCGGTAGTCCGAGGCCGAAATGCGGTCTACGGACCAGCCGCCGCAGGACATTTCAGCCTCGGACTACCCGGAATCAGGCGCGGCGGCGGCGGGGCTTGGTGAGGCGTACGGCGCCGGGGACGTCGGGGTCCTCGCCGCGGAGGCGGTAGCCCGCCTTCTTGTACATCGCGAGGTTGCGGGCGCTGCCGGCACCGGTGAACAGCACGTAGCCGGTCACGTCGTCGGGGGCGGCGTCCTCGATCGCCTGCAGGAGCAGCCGGCCGAGGCCGCGTCCCTGCAGGTCCGGGGCGACCATCAGCCGGCCGACGTCCCAGGCCTCGCCCTCGCGCCGGCCACGTGCGGCCGCGACGAGCCGGCCGGCGCTGCGGAGCACGAGGGTGGTCCACTCCCCCATCCACGCCACCACGTCGGCGAGGTCCTCCTGCAGCGCGGGGATCTGCACCCCGGGGTTGGCCTCCTGCTCCTGCCACCAGCAGGCGCGCTGCAGCGTCAGCAGCTCCCCCGCGTCGGCGGGCACCGCGGCACCGATCTCCGCGGCGGCACCGGCGAGGTCGACGACCCGCGCGGCGTGGGCCAGGTCGGGGCGACGTTCGGCGGTACGGCGCACGGACTCCGCATGGCGCCAGGCAGCGATCCGCGCGTGGTCGCCCGAGAGGAGGACGTCGGGAACCTCGTGCCCGCGCCAGGACGCCGGCTTCGTGTAGACGGGGTACTCCAGCAGCCCGTCGGCGTGGGACTCCTCGAGCAGCGACGCGGCGTTGCCCATGAACCCGGGCAGCAGCCGGACCACGGTCTCGACGATCGCGAGGGCCGCGACCTCGCCGCCGTTGAGCACGTAGTCGCCGATCGAGACCTCGCGGACCTCCATCCGCGTCGCCGCGTCGTCCATCACCCGCTGGTCGATCCCCTCGTAGCGCCCGCACGCCAGGACGAGGTGCTCGCGGGTCGCCAGGTCGGCGGCGACCGCCTGGGTGAACGGCTCGCCGGCGGGGGTCGGTACGACGAGCGTGGCGCCGGCCTCGCCGACGGCGTCGAGCGCCTCGCCCCACGGCTCGGGCTTCATCACCATGCCCGCCCCGCCGCCGTAGGGCGTGTCGTCGACGGTGCGGTGCCGGTCGTGGGTCCAGTCCCGCAGGTCGTGCACGTGTACGTCGATCAGGCCGGTGCGCTGTGCCTTGCCGGCGAGGGACAGCCCGAGCGGGGCGAGGTAGTCGGGGAAGATCGAGACGACGTCGATCCTCATCCGGGGTCCCCGCGGAATCGTGCGCGGAAGGAGCGCCGGGAGGAGCGCGCGATTTCGTGGGGTGGTTCTCATGTCCTCCGCGAGGAGCCCGGGGCGGTCGTCGACCACGATGCGCCCGCCGTCGACGTCGACCTCGGGCACCAGCGCGGTGACGAACGGGAAGAGCACCTCGCCGCGCGGCGTACCGATGACGAGCAGGTCCTGGGCGCCGTGGTGCTCGATCCGGACCAGCTCGCCCACGACGTCGCCCTGGGGGGTCTCGATCCGCAGCCCGACCAGCTGGTGGTCGTAGAACTCCTCGGGATCCTCCGGCGACTCGCCCGCGTCCACGGGCACGGTGAGCTCGGTGCCGCGTGCGGTCTCCGCCGCGGTCCGGTCGGTGAGCTCCTCGAAGCTGACCAGCAGCCGCCCCTGAGTGCGTCCGCGACGCGACGACGGTCAGCGAGGCACGAGCCCGCCCGGCCGGTCGCGCCGAGGACGGCACCGGGCGCGAAGCGGCGCTCGGGCTCGTCGGTGCGCGGCTCGACCGAGACCTCGCCCTTGAGCCCGTGCGCCCGGCCGATCCGGCCGACCACGACGTAGTCGTCGGTGCTCATCTCGGCTCCGGGTGGTCGGTGGTGCGGGTGAGGACGGCTAGCGTCCCCGGTCGACGTCCACGAAGTCGATCCGGGCGCCGCCACGGCCGGCCAGGGAGCCGATCACGGTGCGGAACGCGGTCGCGGTGCGACCGGCCCGTCCGATGACCTTGCCCAGGTCGGCCGGGTTGACGCGGACCTCGAGGATCGAACCGCGACGCAGCTCCTTGTCGCGCACGCTGACGTCGTCAGGGTGCTCCACGATGCCCCGGACCAGGTGCTCGAGCGCTTCGGCCAGCATCCGGTCAGGCCTTGGCGTCGGCGTCGGCGTCGGCGTTCGCGTCGGCAGCGGCCTCCGCGTCGGCGTCGGGCGCCTCCTCGGCGACGTCGGCGTCGGCGGCGGCCTCGGTGGTCACCGAGGACTCGTCACCACCCGCGGCGGGAGCAGCCTCGGCAGCCGGGGTCTCCTCGGCCGGAGCCTCGGCAGCGGGAGCCTCAGCCTTCTCGGCCTCGGCAGGCTTCTCCGCAGGCTTCTCGGCCGGAGCCTCGGCTGCCGGAGTCTCCTCGGCAGCGGCCGCCTTCTTGGCCGCGCGCTTGCGGGTGACCGCCTCGGACTTGGGCTCGTTCGCCGCGTCCTTGAGGGCCTCGTTGAAGATCTCGGTCTTGTCGCGGCGGGGCTCTGCGGTGCGCAGCGTGCCCTCCGTGCCGGGCAGGCCCTTGAACTTCTGCCAGTCGCCGGTGATCTTGAGGATCGCCTCGACGGCGTCGCTCGGCTGGGCGCCGACGCCGAGCCAGTACTGCGCCCGGTCGGAGACGACCTCGATGTAGGAGGGCTCCTGCTTGGGGTGGTACTTGCCGATCTCCTCGATGACCTTGCCGTCCCGCTTCTTGCGGGCGTCGACGACGACGAGTCGGTAGTAGGGCTGACGGATCTTGCCCATGCGCTTCAGACGAATCTTGACGGCCACGTGTGTGGTGTCTCCTTGCGATGTGAGAGTTGGTGGGTCGCGCTGTCCTGCGTGGGGTCCGCAGGCGCTGCGCCCCGGTGGGCGTCCGCGGTCCGGATGAGAGGGTCCAGACCGGCGTACGACTCAGCGCGTCATTCTGCCAGACCCACCCGCCGCAGCCGAAATCACGTCCACGCGCGTACGGCGGTGGACATCGTCTCCTCCCTCGCGACGACCTCGCTGCGCAGACCTGCCTGCCTCGCAGGCCGCCCGGGTCCCCTCCGCCTGCTCGACGCTCGTCTCCACCAGCAGCACCCCATCGGGGCGCAGCCAGTCCGGCGGCCCCGGTCGCCACCCGCCGGTGCAGGTCCAACCCGTCAGGTCCTCCGTCGAGCGCGACCCGGTGCTCGTGGTCCCGGGCCTCCGGCGGCATCAGGGCGATCTCCTCGCTCGGGACGTACGGCGCGTTCACGACGAGCACGTCGATCCGGCGGGCCAGCGAGCCGGGAAGCGCGTCGTACAGGTCTCCCTCGTGGACCCGGTCCTCGCCGAGGTTGCGCCGCGCGCACGCCACGGCAGCGGGATCGACGTCGGCAGCGTGCAGGTCGACCGACTCCAGCCGATCGGCGACGGCCATCCCGATCGCGCCGGTGCCGCAGCACAGGTCGACGACGACGCGCTCCGAGCGAGCCAGGAGGTGCTCGACCGCGAGGTCGACGAGCAGGCCGGTGCGGCGGCGCGGCACGAAGACTCCCGGCGCCACCGCGACCCGCAGTCCGCAGAACTCCGCCCAGCCGACGACCTGCTCCAGCGGCTCGCCCGCGACGCGGCGCGCGACCATGAGCTCCAGGTGGCCGCGCGTGCGGGCCTCGCCTCGCAGCACCGCGGCCTCCTCCTCGGCGAACACGCAGCCGGCGGCCCGCAGCTCGTCGACGAGCGCGTCAGGCACCGTCACCCCACGACGTTGCCACGCAGCACGATCCGCTTCGGCTCCGCCAGCACGCTAGAGGTCCTCGAGCGGGTTGCGGTCGTAGACCACGAAGTCGGCGCTGGTCCCCTCCGCGAGCCGGCCGTCGAGGCCGAGCCACTCCCGCGCCTTCCAGGACGCGGCACCGAGGGCGTCCTCGGCGGAGAAGCCGTAGTCGGCGAGCCCGCGCACCTCCCCCGCGACCTGGCCGTGGGGCAGCACGCCGCCGGCGTCCGTGCCTGCGTAGATCGCGACCCCCGCCTCGTGGGCCGCCATGATCGTGTCGCGGCGTCGCGCGTGCAGGTCGAGCATGTGGCGGGCGTACGCCGGGAACTTCTCGCGCGCGGAGTCGGCGTACTCCGGGAAGCTGTTCAGCTGCATCACCGTCGGCACCAGGGCGACCCCGCGGGCGACCATCTCGTCGATCAGGTCCGTCGACAGGCCGGTGCCGTGCTCGAGGCAGTCGATCCCGGCGGCGATCAGGCCCGGCAGCACGGCCTCGCCGAAGCAGTGGGCGGTGACCTTCGCGCCGTGCTCGTGCGCCGTGGCGATCGCCGCCGCGAACGCCTCCTCGGGGAACGACGGCTCGAGGTCGCCGGTCTCCCGGTCGATCCAGTCGCCGACCAGCTTGACCCAGCCGTCGCCGCGCTGCGCCTCCTGGGCGACGTACGCCGGGAGCTCGTCGGGCTCGACCTCGTGGGCGTAGTTGCGGATGTAGCGCTTCGTCCGGGCGATGTGCCGGCCGGCGCGGATCAGTCGCGGGAGGTCCTCGCGCTCGTGCACCCAGGACGGTGTCGGCCGCCGACCCGCAGTCGCGCAGCAGCAGCGCGCCGGCGTCGCGGTCGGCGATGGCCTGCTCCTCGGTGGTCGCCTCGTCGACGGCACCGTTCTCGTCGAGCCCGACGTGGCAGTGGGCATCGACGAGGCCCGGCACGATCCAGCCCTCGGCCACCACCTCGGCGCCGGCGTGGGGCTCGCCGCTGACGACGCCGTCCACGACGTAGAGGTCGCGCACCTCGCCGTCGGGCAGGACCGGGCCACGGAACCTCGTGGGACCTCGCTGCTGCCGACATGGCGGCGACGCTATCGCGGCCACGGCGCCGGTCGAGATGCCCGGAACGTTCGGGAACCGGAGGTTTCGTATGGCCCATAGGGATCATGCGCCGGCCACCCACACGGAGTTGGGTGAGGAGGAATCGCCCATCTCCTGGAGGTCCGGATGGTCCGTGCACGAACGTCTCGAACCCTCACCCTGGCCGCCGTGGCCACCGTCGCGGCGGCCGGCGCGCTGGTGCCCACACCCACCGTCAGCGCCGCCGCTCCGCCCTGGACCGTGGTGGCCCACGGCCTGAACAACCCACGCCTGCTCTCCATCTCATCGACCGGCATCTACGTCGGTGAGGCCGGTTTCGGCGGCTCGGGCCGGTGCCACACGGGTGGCGACGGCACGAAGCTCTGCTTCGGCACCGAGCGGTTCGATCACCCGGATCGCCCACGGGCGGCAGGGGCGCATCCTCTCCGGACTGCCGTCCTTCGCCGCCACCGACGGCAGCAGTGCCATCGGCGTGAACCTGCCCACGCGCAGTGGCCGCAAGCTGCTGCTTTCCTTCGGCCTCGAGACCAACCCGGCGGTGAAGTCGACGCTGCCCGCGCAAGGGTCGGTTCATGGGCACCCTCACCGTGGCATCGAAGCGCCGCGGCAGCTGGAACCACCTGCGTGTGCTGGCCAACCTGGCCAAGTTCGAGCGGCTTCGCGACCCCGACCACCAGGGCCCTGACACCGATCCCGTCGGCTACGCACGTGTCGGGCGCCGCATCGTGGTCGCCGACGCGGGCGCGAACGACGTCCTGTCGGTCAAGCGCAGCACCGGCAAGATCAACGCTGGTCACCGTCTTCGCCAACCGGACGGCACCCAACCCGTTCGCACCCCCCGGCAGCAACGTGCCGATGCAGACGGTCCCGACCTCCGTGGCGATCGGTCCCGACGGCGCCCGCTACGTCAGTGAGCTCACCGGGTTCCCGTTCGTGCCCGGGTCCTCGCGCATCTTCCGGATCGCCAACGGTCATCGCACCGTGTACGCCACCGGCCTGACCAACGTGACGGACCTCGCGTGGGCAGGCGGCAAGCTCTACGCCGTCCAGCTCAGTGACGTGGGCCTCCTCAACGAGCCCGGCCTGCCCAGCGGCTCGCTGGTGCAGGTGCATCGCGGGGCCAGCCACACGACCGTGATGGACAACCTGCCTGCCCCGTACGGCGTCGCCGTGCGCAACGGCTCGGCGTACGTCACCACCTGCGCGGTGTGCAAGGGCGGCGGACAGGTGGTGCGGTTCCACCTGCCGTAGGCGCACCGGTCACCAACGACGTCATCAGGATCGTGGCCTCGAGGCCACGATCCTGATGACGTCCGGGCTACTTGAGGTACTTCGAGAGGTCCGGGCAGCTGGGTCGGGTCGAAGTCGGCGGGCAGGCCACCCTGCTCGCCGTCGAGGCCGAAGGCACTGCCCGCGGCCGCGGCCGGCTTCTCGGGGCCGGCCTGCTCCAGCTGGGCGCGCTTGGCCGGGTTGCCGGACTGCCGCTTGCCCTTGGCCTTCTTCGGCTGCGGCGCCTGACGACCCTTCGCCTTCTTGCCCAGGCCGACACCGGGCATCCCGGGGAGGCCCGGCGCGCCGCCGCGCGCCATCTGCTGCATCATCGTGCGCGCCTCGAAGAAGCGGTCGACCAGCTGGTTGACGTCGCTCACCGAGCGGCCGGCGCCCTTGGCGATGCGCGAGCGGCGCGAGCCGTCGATCATCTTGGGGTTGTCGCGCTCGCCCGGCGTCATCGACTGGATGATCGCCTCGATCCGGTCGATCTCGCGCTCGTCGAAGTTCTCGAGCTGGTCGCGGAACTGCCCCATGCCCGGCAGCATCCCGAGCATCTTGGTCAGCGAGCCCATCTTGCGGACCTGCTGCATCTGCTCGAGGAAGTCGTCGAGGGTGAACTCGCCGTCGCCCTGCAGCTTGGCCGCCGCCTTCGCGGCCTGGTCGGCGTCGAAGGTCTTCTCGGCCTGCTCGATCAGGGTGAGCAGGTCGCCCATGTCGAGGATGCGCGAGGCCATCCGGTCGGGGTGGAAGAGGTCGAAGTCGGTGAGCTTCTCGCCGTTGGAGGCGAACATCACCGGCTTGCCGGTCATCTTCGCGATCGACAGCGCGGCACCACCGCGGGCGTCGCCGTCGAGCTTGGTCAGGACCACGCCGTCGTACCCGACGCCGTCGAGGAACGCCTGGGCGGTGTTGACGGCGTCCTGGCCGATCATCGCGTCGACGACGAAGAGCACCTCGTCGGGATTGACCGCGTCGCGGATGTCGGACGCCTGCTTCATCAGCTCCTCGTCGATGCCGAGGCGGCCTGCGGTGTCGACGATGACGACGTCGTGGAGGGTACGACGGGCCTCGTCGATGGCCCTCCGTGCGACGCCGACCGGATCGCCGACGCCGTTGCCCGGCTCCGGCGCGAAGACGGTCACGCCGGCGCGCTCGCCGTTGACCTGGAGCTGCTGCACCGCGTTGGGGCGCTGCAGGTCGGCGGCGACCAGCATCGGGCTCTTGCCCTGGTCCTTGAGCCAGACCGCGAGCTTGGCGGCGAGCGTGGTCTTGCCGGCTCCCTGGAGCCCGGCGAGCATGATCACCGTCGGCGGTGTCTTGGCGAAGCGCAGCCGGCGGGTCTCGCCGCCGAGGATCGTCACCAGCTCGTCGTTGACGATCTTGATGACCTGCTGGGCCGGGTTCAGCGCCCCGCTGACCTCGGCGCCGCGGGCGCGTTCCTTGACCGCCTCGACGAACTGCTTGACCACGGGGAGGGCGACGTCCGCCTCGAGCAGCGCCAACCGGATCTCGCGCGCGGTGGCGTCGATGTCGGCCTCGGAGAGACGGCCCTTGCCGCGGAGGTTCTTGAAGGTCTCGGAGAGGCGATCGGAGAGCGTGGCGAACACGAAGCTGGATCCTCGGGGGTCGTGGGGCGGTACCGAGGCTCAAGGTTAGCCGCCGCCCCGCATCCGGGTAGTCCCTGACGTTCCGGTCGGCACACACACCGGCAGTCGGCAGCCAGAACGTCAGGGACTACCCGGAATTGGGGTCGGTGTAGGTGCGGAGGAGGGCCTCGCGGACGGTGTGGGCGGCGGAGGCGGCACGTTCCTCGGAGAGGGCGCCGGCCGACTGCTCCTGGACGTAGAACACGTCGACCGCCTGCGGGCCGAGGGTGGACACGTGGGCCGAGCGCACCGAGATCCCGGCCGAGGCCAGGGCCGCGCAGACGATGTGGATCAGGCCGGGCCGGTCGGCGGAGCGCACCTCGAGCACGGTGGCCGACAGCGACGCCTCGGGGCGTACGGCGACCGTCGGCTCCAGCTTGGCGGGGGTGACCCGGCGCAGCCGCTCGGCCGCGTCGAGGCGACCGTCCACGATCGCCTCCAGCCGCTGGCGCAGCAGCACGTCGTCGAGGCCGGTCTCGGCGACGTCCCAGACCGAGCAGCCGAACTCGTCCTGGGTCCACGCGCGGGCGGCGCGCACCGAGGCCTTCTGCAGCGTCAGCACCGCGGCCGCGTCGGCGAGGAGCCCGACCCGGTCGCCCGAGATGATCGTCACCCGCGAGCCGTCGCCGCGGGTGTCGACCTGCACCGAGACCGCACGCGGGTCGGCGCGCACGCGCTCGGGCACCTCCACCTCCAGCACGTCGCTGTCGGGAGCGGGCTCGTCGTCCAGGGCAGCCGCGGCACGTCGTACCAGCGTGCGCACGAGGGAGGCCCGCCAGGCGGTCCACGCCTTGTCCGAGGTCGCCCGGGCATCGGCCTCGGTCAGGGCGGCCAGCAGCTCGAGCTCCTCCCGGTCGGTGATCCGCTTGGTCACGGTCTCGACCGTCGCCGGGTCGTCGGGGTCGCGGGTGGTCGCGGTCTCGGGCAGGAGCAGGTGCCAGCGGACCAGTGCCGCGATCAGGTCGGCCTCCTGCTCGTCGAACCCGATCCGCTCGGCGATGGCACGCGCGATCGGCTCGCCCGCCACGCAGTGCTCGGTGAGCTGGCCCTTGCCGATGTCGTGCAGCAGGGCGGCGACCATCAGCACGTCCGGGCGGGCCACGCGCCGGATCATCGTCGAGGCCTCGATGCAGGTCTCGACGAGGTGCCGGTCGACGGTGAACCGGTGCACGACCGAGGCGTGCGGCAGCAGCCGCACCCGCTCCCACTCCGGGAGCACCCGCTCCAGCGCCCCGGTCTCGTCGAGGGTCTCCCAGACGCCGAGCAGTCCGGGGCCGGCCGCCAGCAGCCGCACGAACAGGTCGCGGGCGCCCTCCGGCCAGGGGTCGCTCAGCGACTTCCCCTCGCGCGCCAGCCGCGCCGCCGTCGTCGGGGCGAGCACGAGGTCGCGCTCGGCCGCCTCCGCCGCGGCCCGGAGCAGCAGCAGCGGGTCCTCGGCGATCGGCGCGTTGCGGTCGAGCACGACCTCCTCGAAGGAGATGGCCACGCCCGGCGCGATGGTCTGCAGCCGTGGCCGGCGGGGACCGGTGGGGCTCGGCTCGCGCAGCACCGCCTCGGCACGCCGCCAGGCCAGCCGGGCGAGGTGGGTGATCCGGCGGGCGAGGCCGCGGGTGTGCCGCTGGGCGGCGGTGCCGTCCGCGAGGCCCAGCACCTCGGCGATCTCCGGCCAGTACTCCGGGACCACCCGGTCGGTGGCGCGGCCCGCGACGGCCTGCAGGGCGTCGCGCACGTCGAGCAGCGCGCGCCGGCAGCGTTCGAGGTCCTGGTGCGGTACGTCGACCAGCCAGCTCGCGACCAGTGCCTTCAGCACGTTGGCGTCGCGCAGGCCGCCCTCGGACTCCTTGAGGTCGGGCACCGAGGCGTGCGCCAGCTCACCGCTGCGGCGGCTGCGCGTGCTGCTCATCTCGCGCATCTCGGGGAGCCGGGTGCGCGCGTCGCGACGCCACTGGGTCAGCACCGCGGTGCGCAGGCGCAGGGTCAGGTTGGGGTCGCCGGCCAGGTGCCGCACGTCCAGCATCCCGGTCGCGACGCGAGGATCCGCCGCGGCCTGCTCCAGCACCTCGTCGACCGTGCGCACCGAGTGGTCGACGTCGGCCCCGGAGTCCCACAGCGGGTACCAGACCTGGCTCGCCCAGTCGCCGGTCGGCACCGCGGCGTCGTGGACCAGCACCACGTCGAGGTCGCTGTACGGCGCGAGCTCCTGGCGGCCGTAGCCGCCCACCGCGACCAGGGCGACCCCGGCCTCCGGGCAGCCCGCCTTGTCGAACGCCTGCTGGCACAGCTCATCGGCTGCACGCGTGCGCTCGGCTCGCTCGGCGGCGGTCATGGCCCTACAGCGCTGACTGGTCCCGGTCGCCGGTGCGCACCCGGACCACGCTCTCGACGGGCTGCACCCAGACCTTGCCGTCGCCGATGCGGCCCGTGGAGGCCGCCGCGACGATCGCCTCGGTGACCGCCTCGACGTCGGGGTCGTCCAGCACGACCTCGAGCCGGATCTTGGGCACCAGCGAGATGTCGTACTCGGCACCGCGGTAGACCTCGGTGTGGCCCTTCTGGCGCCCGTAGCCACTGACCTCGCTCACGGTCATGCCGGTGATCCCGACACCCTCGAGCGCGGCGCGGACGTCCTCCCACTTGTGGGGCTTGATCACTGCGGTGATGATCTTCATGGCCTCATCCTCTCGTGCCTAGGTGGACTGCTGCGCGAACGGCCCGCTGGTGGCCTTGGGCGGGTTCAGGCCGCCGCTGCCGCTGCGGGCCCCGACCGTGGCGTGCAGGTCGTACGCCGTCTCCGCGTGCACCACCAGGTCGATGCCGTTCACCTCGTGCTCCTCGTCGATGCGGAAGGCCATCGCCCTGTCCACCACCCAGGCGATCGCACCGGAGACCACGAACGCGTAGACCAGCACGACGCCCGAGCCGAGTGCCTGCCGGCCCAGCTGGTCGAACCCTCCGCCGTGGAGCAGCCCGTCGACACCCGTGGGCGCGGCCGCGGTCGCCAGCAGCCCGATGCCGATCGTCCCGATCAGCCCACCGACCAGGTGCACGCCGACCACGTCGAGCGAGTCGTCGTACCCCCAGCGGTACTTCAGCCCCACCGCGAGCGCACACACCACGCCGGCCACGAGCCCCATCACGAGGGCGCCGACGGGTGACAGCGAGCCGCCGCTGGGCGTGATCGCCACCAGCCCGGCGACCATGCCCGAGGCCGCACCCAGCGTGGTGGCGTGTCCGTCGCGGAACCGCTCCAGGGCCAGCCACCCGATCGAGCCGGCCGCCGCGGCGCAGGTGGTGGTGACGAAGACGACGGCCGCGGCGTGGTCGGCGCGCAGGGCGGAGCCGGCGTTGAACCCGTACCAGCCGAACCAGAGCAGCCCCGCGCCGAGCATCACCAGGGTCAGGTTGTGCGGCCGCATCGGCTCGCGCCCGAAGCCGACCCTGGTGCCCACGACGAGGGCGAGCGCCAGCGCCGAGGCCCCCGAGGTGATCTCGACGGGCATGCCGCCGGCGAAGTCGATCGTCCCGACGCGGTTGGCCAGCCAGCCACCCGTGTGCCCGGGCCGGCTGAGGTCGAAGACCCAGTGCGCGACGGGTGCGTAGACCAGCAGCGTCCAGACCGCGACGAAGACCACCCACGCCCCGAACCGCGCGCGGTCGGCGATCGCGCCGGAGATCAGGGCGCCGGTGATCACGCAGAAGAGCCCCTGGAAGACCGCGAACAGGATCGTGGGCACCGTCAGCCAGGTGTCCGCCGACGGCGAGAGCAGCGAGCTGAGCCCGGCGTACTGGAGCGGGTCGCCGATCAGCCCGGCGCCGGCGTCGTCGCCGAAGGCGAGCGAGTACCCGACCAGGACCCACAGCACGAGGATCACGGCCAGGGCCCCGAAGGTCATCATCATCATGTTCAGCACGCTCTTGGAGCGCACCATCCCGCCGTAGAACAGCGCCAGCCCGGGAGCCATCAGCAGCACGAGCGCCGAGGCCGCGAGCAGCCAGGCGGTGTCGCCGGAGCTCGATCCCGGACGTCGCTGCGAGCGCGACGGAGTGAGGCACGGTGAGAGTCGCCATGGCCCGACACCCTGTCGGGCTCCGGACGCGCCGACGGGCGCATCCCACATGCCAGACATGTGAGACGCGCCCGCTGGCGACGTGCGGCCTGGCGGAGGCCGCGGGAGGTCATCGCTAGATGGCCGCCTCGTCCTTGTCCCCCGTACGGACCCGGGTCACGCTCTCGACCGGCGAGATCCACACCTTCCCGTCACCGATGCGTCCGGTCTGCGCGGCCTTGACCACGATCCCGGCGACGTCCTCGACGTCGGCGTCGTCGACGATGATCTCGATCCGGATCTTCGGCACCAGGGCGATGTCGTACTCCGCACCCCGGTAGACCTCGGTGTGACCCTTCTGCCGGCCGTACCCGCTGACCTCGCTGACCGTCATGCCGGTCACGCCGAAGGTCTCCAGGGCGGCCCGGACCTCTTCCCACTTGTGCGGCTTGATCACCGCGGTCACGAGCTTCATGCGTTGACTCCCCTCGACTCGGCGTCACTCTGGGCGACAGCGCTCACCGGACCGCGCACCCCACCGGACAGCGAGGCGAAGTCGTACGCCGCCTCACCGTGCTCGGAGAAGTCGATGCCCTCGACCTCGTCCTCCTCCTTGATCCGCCAGCCGATCGTGTACTTGATGGCCAGGCCGAGGATCGCGGTGGCCACACCGGACCAGGCGATCGCGGTCAGCGCACCGAGCGTCTGGTCGCCCAGCGAGCCGAAACCGCCTCCGTAGAAGAGACCGTCGACCCCGCCCGCGCCCTCCGAGGTGGAGAAGAGCCCGATCAGCACCGTGCCGGCGATGCCGCCGACGAGGTGGACGCCCACGACGTCGAGCGAGTCGTCGAGGTTGAACTTGTACTTCAACCCCACCGCCCAGGCACACAGGGCGCCGGCGATGGCGCCGATGGCGATGGCACCACTGATGTCCACCGCGCCACAGGCGGGCGTGATCGCGACCAGGCCGGCCACGATGCCGGAGGCGGCACCCAGCGTGGTCGCCTTGCCGTGCAGGAGTCGCTCCGCCAGCAGCCAGGCCAGCATCGCCGCCATGGTGGCCAGCGTGGTGTTCGTGAACGTGCGTCCCGTCTCGCTGTAGAACTGCGCGACGTTGGCAGCGGCACCCTTGGAGGTCGACCAGTCGTCACCGAACACGATCGAGCCGACGTTGAAGCCGTACCAGCCGACCCACAGCAGCCCGGCGCCGATCATGGTCAGCGGCAGGCTGTGCGGTCGCATCGGGTCACGCTTGAACCCGACCCGCTTGCCGATGATGATCGCCAGCACCAGGCCGGCCATACCGGCGTTGATGTGCACCGCGGTGCCGCCGGCGTAGTCCTGGGCACCGATCTTGGTGCAGATCAGGGCGTCGTCGCTGCAGCTGAAGACCATGTGCGCGAGCGGGAAGTACGAGAGCGTCACCCAGAACGGGAGGAAGACCACCCAGGCGGAGAGCTTGACGCGGTCGGCGATCGCACCGCTGATCAGCGCGGCCGTGATGGCGGCGAAGGTCAGCTGGAACATCACGTAGATGTAGTTGTCCGACGTGACGTCCTTCAGCCCGAACAGGGTGAACGGGTTGGCGAAGAACGTGCCGTCGTCGGGGCCGAAGGACATCGACCAGCCCCAGAGGACCCAGATGATGCCGACGATCCCCATCGCGACGAACGACATCATCATCATGTTGAGCACGGATTTGGCGCGCGTCATGCCGCCGTAGAACAGGGCCAGTCCTGGCACCGTCATCATCAGCACGAACGCTGTGGCGACCAGCATCCAGGCGTAGTAGCCGTCCATGGAACCTCCAGTGGTGAGAAAACTGTCTGCAGAGGAGCCACCGCGTCCGCACAGCGTTGTCGACCGGACCGGCCCCCAGTGGGCGTCACTCTGCGGGGAGCAGGTTTCAGCGGTCGTCGGGACATGTTTCGGTTTCGTCACGTCACGTGGGGTTGTGTTACGGCCACGTGAAATGACCCCGCTGTCCACCGTTTCCGGCAAACGACCCCGCCGGAGGGGGCCTCGCTCTTATCGTTGTCGGCGTGAGATCCAGCACTGTCGGGGCACAAGGGTCGCCGGCGTTGACGCCCGCTGAGCCGCAGGACACGCGGCGCAAGCGAGGGCGTCCGCGCGACCCCGAGGCCGACGGACGGATCCTGGCGGCCGCTTCCTCACTGATCCTGCTGCGCGGCTACGAGAGCATGACGGTCGACGAGGTGGCCAGCTCCGCCGGCGTCGGCAAGGCCACGGTCTACCGCCGCTGGTCGCGCAAGGAGGACCTCGCGGTCGCCGCCATGGAGCAGCTCTACCGCGACGAGATGCCCCCGCCGAACACCGGCTCGATCCGGGGCGACCTGCTCGCGATGTACGCCTCCGTGCTCGGCTTCGTGAACTCCCCCGCCGGCACCGACTACGTGCGTACGACGGTCAAGGAGTCGATGCGCGACGAGCGGATCGCCGCCCTGTACCGACAGGCCAACGACCGCGCCGAGCAGACGGCACAGGTCGTCTTCCAGCGCGCGATCGAGCGCGGCGAGGTGCGTGCCGACGTGCACATGGCCGCCGCCGTCCAGTTCCTCGGGGGCATCGTCGCCCTCCGTGCCGTCGCCGGCCACGAGATGCCGGCGCCCGACGAGCTCGACCAGCTGGTCGACTTCGTCCTCAAGGGCATATCAACCGGAGGTTGATCGAGCCGACCGGGTAGAAACTGCTCCCGGAGGAGCGCAGCCGGGCGGAAGGGCGGTTTGTGCCCTGTCGGCGTCCACAGCGAAAGGCGACGCCTGAACGAGCAGACGCCGCTCGCCCCGGACGCCGACAGGCCAGGAGCCGGCCGCCGACGCAGGGCTCATCCACGCAGCTTCTAGCCTGTCGGCTGCTCACCCTTCCGTGATGCCCGAGCAGGGCGTCCACGAACGCCTCGGGGTCGAACGGCGCCAGGTCGTCGGGGCCCTCGCCCACGCCCACGAGCTTGACCGGCACGCCCAGCTCGCGCTGCACGGCGACCACGATGCCGCCCTTCGCCGAGCCGTCGAGCTTGGTGAGCACGATGCCGGTGACGTCGACGACCTCCCGGAAGACCCGCGCCTGCACGAGACCGTTCTGGCCGGTGGTGGCGTCGAGCACCAGCAGCACCTCGGTGACCGGCGCCTGCTTCTCCACCACCCGCTTGACCTTGCCGAGCTCGTCCATCAGGCCGGCCTTGTTCTGCAGCCGGCCGGCGGTGTCGACGACCACGACGTCGACCCCGCGCTCGACGCCGGTGCGGACCGACTCGAAGGCCACGCTGGCGGGGTCACTGCCCTCGGGGCCGGTGACGACGTCGACGCCGACCCGCTCGCCCCAGGTGCTCAGCTGCTCGGTCGCCGCGGCGCGGAACGTGTCGGCCGCGCCCAGCACCACGGACTTGTCCTGGGCGACCAGCACGCGCGCGAGCTTGCCGACCGAGGTGGTCTTGCCCGAGCCGTTGACCCCGACGACCAGCACGACGCCGGGTCGTCCGTCGGCCCCGGTGACGGCCACGCGCCGGTCCATCGTCGGGTCGATCAGGGCCAGCAGCTCCTCACGGAGCACCGTCCCCGCCTCGGCCGCGTCCGTGCCCTCGACGCGCAGCCGGGTCCGCAGCTTCTCGACCAGCTCCTGGGTCGGGCCCACGCCGACGTCGGCGGTGATCAGGGTGTCCTCGATGTCCTCCCAGGTGGACTCGTCGAGGCGCTCGCGCGAGAGCAGCGCGAGCAGGCTCCGGCCCAGGCCACCCTGCGAGCGCGCGAGACGCTGGCGCAGGCGGACCAGCCGGCTCGCCGTACCCTCCGGGCGCTCGAGGGTGGTGACGGGCGGGCCCGGTGCGGGCTCGTCCGTCGCCTCGGCGGGAGGCCGCTCCTCCTCGAGGATCGTGCCCGGCGGCACCTGCCGCGGCGGTGCCTTGGGCTGGCGGCGGCCGCTGATCAGGGCGGCCCCGCCGATGCCCAGCCCGATCACGAGCAGGGCGAGGACGATCACGACGATCAGGGTCATGTCTGGATCCAATCATCCGTTGTGACCCCGATGGCGGTACCGAAGTGAGGCGCCGCGCGGGCGGAAGGCAGCCGAGCTCATGCTGCCCGTGTCTATAGAGTCAGGCCCTGTGACCACGTCGCCACCGGAAGCCCGCCCAGCGGTCGCACACGGTCTCGGTCGTCATCCCCGTCTATCGCGGCGAACGCCATCTGCCGGCGCTGATCGATGAGATCGCACCTCTGCTCGACCAGTGTCAGACACCTGGCGGTCAACGTACCGAGTCGTCGAAGTGGTGCTGGTGCACGACCGCCGGCCGGACGCCTCGACAGGGTGCTGCGCGAGCTGAGCGAGGCTCACGACTGGGTCAGACCGGTGTGGCTGAGCCGTAACTTCGGCCAGCACGCCGCCACCATCGCGGGCATGGCGTCGACGGGAGGTGAGTGGATCGCCACCATGGACGAGGACGGCCAGCACGACCCTGCGGACATCGGCGCACTCCTCGACTGCGCAGTCGAGGAGCAGACATCGCTGGTCTATGCGCGGCCGACGAACCTGGCTCCGCACAACGCCTTTCGTCGGGTGACGTCGAAGGTCTCCAAGAGGCTGGTCAACTTGTTGGGTCCCGGCACCAACGCCTCCGTCTTCCACAGCTTCCGGCTCGTGCTGGGACAGGTGGGACGCAGCGTTGCCGCGTACGTCGGCCAGGGGGTGTATCTCGACGTGGCCCTGGGCTGGGTCGCGGGTTCTCCGTCCACCGCAGCGGTGACACTGCGCGGAGAGGGTGAACGTCAGTCCGGCTACTCGGCTCGAACCTTGCTCTCCCACTTCTGGCGCATGGTGCTGACCAGTGGCACCCGGGGACTGCGACTGGTCAGCGTCCTCGGCCTCTGCTGCGCCCTCGGAGGGGTCGCCCTCGCCATCTGGCTGGTCATCGCCAAGCTCAACGGGGCCACGATCGTCCAGGGCTGGACTTCCCTGATGGTCGTCACGCTTCTCTGCGCGGGAGCCGTCCTGTTCTCGCTCGGAGTGGTGGCGGAGTACATCGGGATCGCCGTCCACATGGCCATGGGAAGGCCGTTGTACCTCATCGTGAGCGATCCTTCGACCGGCCCGCTCGGGCGTGACGGGTCGCATGTCGGATGACTCGGCGGTCACGTGGGTCGTCGGGGCCGGCGGTCTGCTGGGCCAGGCTGTCTGTCGGGCGGCACACGTCAGCGGACGGCGAGTGGCACGCAGCGCCGTCCCGTGGAGCGATCAAGCCACCGCCCTCGCGACGCTCCTGAGCGATGCCGACAGCATTGTCGAGGAGCACTCGCAGGTCACGCTCATGTGGTGCGCGGGCGCAGGCGTCGTCGGTTCGACCCCCGAGGAGCTCGAGCGGGAGGTCTCGCTGCTCGACGGATTCCTCCAGGGGCTCGCTGACTCGCTCGCCCGTCGGGGCGCGGCGGAGCTCACCCTGTTCCTCGCCTCGTCTGCGGGCGGGGTCTACGCCGGCAGCGAAGACCCGCCCTTCACGGAGCGGTCCACCCCGCGGCCCATCTCGCCCTACGGCCACGCCAAGCTGGCAGCCGAGGGCCGTGCGAAGCGCTTCGGCGAACAGTCCGGCAGTCGACTGCTGATCGGTCGATTCGCCAACCTGTACGGGCCCGGGCAGAACATCACCAAACCCCAGGGCTTCATCTCCCAGATGTGCCGGGCGCACCTGGTGCGCGAACCGCTGTCGATCTACGTCTCCCTGGACACCGCCCGTGACTATCTGTTCGCCTCGGATGCCGGGTTGATGGCGCTGAGGGGAACCGACCTTCTCTGGAGATCCGACCGAGCAACGTGCGTGACCAAGGTCATGGCATCGCAGGCCTCGACGACCCTGGCCTCCATCATCGGCGAGATGCATCGCCTCACCCGCAGGCGGCCCAGCATCGTGCTCGGAACAAATCCCGCTGCGCGCTTCCAGACACGTGACCTGCGCTTCCGCTCCGCGGTCCTGCCCGGCCTCGATCCACTGGCGTGCACCACTCTCCCGGCAGGCATTTCGGCCACCCTTCGCGGTCTCGAGGAGGCCATGAGCGCCGCGCGGCTGACCGGTTGACTCCGGGATACGTCCTAGTCTCGACGCTGCTGGGATGAACGACGACGAAACGGGTGTCATGCGATCGAGGCGGGTTCAGGTGGTGGCCGTCGGTTGCCTCCTCGGGCTCCTGGTCATCGTGACCATCCTCGGCGCTCGAAGCCAGCCCGCCCAGCTGGTCGGTGCCAACCGCGAACATCTGGCTCGCGGGATGCTTGCCGGTGCGTGCTCTCCGCTCCCCAGCGGCTTTCACCTCGGTCTTCCGCGCCAGGCGCGCGGCGAGTACCGCTACCGCTCCGACCTCGGACCACGTCGGATGATCCAGCTCCAGCTGGACGATGTGTCGTCACGGACGGCCACGCGACGCGTGGGGGAGGAGCTGCGCGCCGCGGGCTTCTCCGCACTCGACAGCATCGCTCGACCACTCGGCTGGAGAGACGCGGGGTGGCGCTTCTACCAGCGCGGGCCGGACGAAGTCGTGGGGAGCCGTGTGCACCCGATATCCCAGGCAACCGCTGCGGACCCGGTACGCGTGTCGCTCCTCCTCGACCTACCGCACGAGGTGGGTCGTCGCGGCCGCGCTGCATGTCCGGCCCTGCCCCCCATCGTCCCAGCTCCTGACCTCGGCTCGACCTCGTGAGTCGGCTCCCGCAGAGCGTGCGCGGCCTCCCCGTCCTGCTGGTGTCCCTCGTCGCCGCCCACGTCGTCCTCAAGCTGCTCCTCGCGCCCAGGGCCCTCCAGGCGCCGCTGCAAGGGGACGAGGTCTCCTACGCCGATGGTGCGCGCGCCATGGCCAACCTCGTGCGGGAGCTGTTCTCGTCGACGCCTGTGGACCTGGGTCCGCCTCGGGACAGTGTCATCGGCAACGGCTGGTTCATGCCCGGGATGTCGATCGTCCTCACGCCCGTGTACTACCTGTTCCCGCATGCCGGAAGTGTGCTGGTCAGGGCGTACCTGGGCCTGCTCACCACGCTCTTGCTGCTGCTCACCGTCCACGTCGCACGACGTGATCTCGGCTATCGCTACGCAGTCGTGCTGTTGATCTTTCCGGGGCTGCTGCCGATGTGGGTGTTGTACTCCTACACCGCATGGGGTGACCTCGCGGCAGGGATGACCGCCGTCATCCTGGTCGCGCTGCTGGTTCGTCTCACCCGCACCTTGCTCGCCGGCGAGGCTCCGTCCCTGCGGTTCGGCATGGTCCTCGGGCTGGTGGCGATCACCACCCTCTACCTGCGCTCGAGCGCCCTGCCACTCGTCGGAGGATTGCTGGGACTCACTCTGGTCGGAATCATCGCGTTCTCGCATGCCCGGTCTCGGCGGCGCGCCCTCACGACGTGGGTGGTCGCCCTCGCCGTCTTCGCAGCGTTGCTGATGCCGTGGTCGATCGCGGTCAGCCGGACATTCGGGAGCCGGGTCATCACCACGACGACAGTGCCGCTCTCCCTGGCCGTGGCCTTCGGCGATCCGGGCAGAGCATGCTTCGGGCCGTGCGATCCGGGCAACATCTGGTTCCACATGGTCCGGTACTCGCGCCAGGTCGCGGCGGCCACGGGGGGCAACGAGCTCGAGGTGCAGAAGCACATGTCCTCCTACGCCCTGCGCGGCGTGACCCCGCACAGCTACGCCGTGGACGTGGCGGCCGATGCGAATCGGTATCTCCTGCAACCGAGCGGTTTCGAAGTCATCTTCCGCGATCCGCCGGGCTCTGCCCCGGATGTCACGACGGCCCTCACTCGCTGGGCCACTGACGCCCTCTACTTCCTCGTGCTGGCCCTCTCTGCGGTCGGCATCTTCACGGTCGTGCGGCGTGACGTGGCGGACCAGGTGCTCAGTCTTCTGCTGAAGCTCGCAGGAGCAGCACTCGTCCTGCAACCGTTTCTGCACATCAGCTCGCCACGGTACTGGCCCGTCCTGGCCCCGATGATGGCTGCTCTCGCCGTCTTCTCGATGTCGACGATCCTCGAGCGCCGTCGAGCGGTGGCTCGGGGGGTACCACTCCCTTCCGCGACGGCGACAGAGCGCTGGCTGACCCGTCTCCAGCTCGTCGCGGTGGCCGGCTGGGCGCTCGTTCTCCTGACCATCACGGGGCTGGCCCTGTGACCGGCCCCACGTCGCCCGGACCGGTCGCCCGCCTGGTTGCGCTGCTTCGCCGGCGCGAGCTCGCCTTCCTGGCCGTGGGCGGAGTCAACACGGCTCTCGGACTGGTGGCCTTCGCGGTGATCTACAGCACGCTCGGCGCTCGCCTTCACTACCTGGGATCGTTGGTCCTCGCGTATGCCGTGGCACTGGGTGTGGCCTTCTTCCTGCACCGCAGGTTCGTCTTCCACGTCCAGGGAAACGTGCTCGTCGACCTCGTGCGCTTCATTTCCGTCCAGGCGGTCGCCTTCGCCATGAACGCCACGCTGTTGTTCCTCTTCGTCGAAGGACTCCGTGCGCCGGTGCTGCCCGCGCAGGTGGTGGCCCTGGGTCTCACTGTCGCAGCGAGCTACTTCGGGCACCTGCTCATCTCCTTCCGCCGCCCCGAGCCAGCGCGTGCCGGCAGCGAGTCGCCCACGGACGTGCGGGATGACGGGGTCCCCGGCTCAGCGAGCCCGGGCTCCGGCACTTCGGCCTGAGTGGCCCGACGAGTTTTCCGTTCCGGGGTGGGCATCGCGTGTCGACTTGGTGGCGACCAGCACGACAGAGGAGCCGAAAGGAAGGTTGGTCCCGGAGAGCAGACGCGCGTCGACCGCCCCCAGGAAGAGCAACAGCTTCTCGAGCATGGGCGAGGTGGGCGGGAGACTGACGATGTCGGCAGCTTCTCGGCGCTTCCGACCACGCAGCCACTGCCAGATCTTGCGCTGCAGTCGCTCGGCGGCGAACAACGGGAAGGTGGAGGCAAAGGCGTACGTCGCGCGCTGCACCTCCAGCCCTGCTGCCTCCACGGCAGCGACGGCACGGGGGCGGGTGTAACGGCGGTGATGGCCATTGGCCTCGTCGAAGTCGCTCCACGCCCACCGGTAGGCCGGAACTGACATCAACAGGCGGCCACCGGGGGCGAGCACTCGGGCCAGCTCGGCAAGAGCGAGGCCCTCGGGCTCACAGTGCTCGACGACGTCGAAAGCGCTGACGACGTCGAAGGAGCCCTCACGGAAAGGCAGTGCCATCGCCGAACCACAGACGTCCCCCGGGCTCAGCCCACGTGGATCCAGGTCGAGTGCGGTCCGACGTCCGTGCTCACGCAACCAGGAGACGCTCGGACCATCAGCGCTGCCCACGTCCAGCACCGTCCGCGGCTCTCCGATGAACGGACTGAGGATCACACGCAAGAGGTCGGACCGCACCCGATACCACCAGTAGCCGGGGGCCCCAATCGAAGCCGATCCCCCTTGCACAGTCCCCACAAGGACACACCCTAACGGGGCCAGAACCTGTCGCTGGCGCCGACAGACCCTGTGTTAGCGTCCGAAATCGCTGCTGGTTGGCGACATCGCCTCGATCTCGAGGAGCAGACTTGAGAGCAACGGCGGACATCGGAAGATCACGATTCAACGTTCTGGCATCGGAGTGCCGCTGTGTTGTCGGAAGACGAACCGTCGCCGTCGTCGGTGGACGACGCACTCAGCCTCTGTCAGAGAGAGCTCGCGCAAGTACGCGCCGCCCAGGAACCGCTGCAGGAAGAGCTGGCCCTGGTTCGTCATCAGCTGGAGAGCACCCATGAGCGCTTCGCGAACTTCTCCAAGGAGGTCAACGACTACCTGGTGAGCGGCACGGGGGGCACCGGCTTCGCAGGACGTGCGAGGCGCTGGCTGGCCCGACGGCCGATCGCACGGACCTCGGAGCTGGCCGAGGTCGAGCGCCTACGAGCCTCGAACCTGTTCAACGGACCCTGGTACCTGCGTCGCTACCCGCAGGTGATGGCCACCGGCCTGCCTCCAGCGCTGCACTACCTCCGGCATGGTGCTGCCGAGGGGCTCGACCCGAGTCCGCGTTTCGACACCACGCAATACCTCGCGGACCATCCGGACGTGGCGGCTTCCGGCGCCAACCCGCTGCTGCACCACCTGCGCTTGACGAGGTCCAGGTCCGGGAACGGCGGCTCGTGACCGGGGACGAGCAGGCGCCTCCCTCCTCGGTGGGCACGGCGCCGACGGGCGACCCGCGCCGACGCTTCCTCCAGCTGTCCGGGTGGCTCGACGAGGAGTGGTACCTCGCCCAGATCGATGCCGGGCTCGCGGCCGGGGAGGACGTGGTCGCCCACTACCTGGCCCACGGCACGCCGCGCGGCGTCGCACCGAACCCGGACATCGCCAGGCTCCACCGCATCGGTGCCGGAGAGGACGCCCTCGGGCAGCGAACCGCCCGAGGTGCCGGCCGAGCGTGATCCCCAACTGGTGCTGGAGATGGCCCTGGTGGAGACGAGCGGCTACTTCGACGCCGAGTTCTACGCACGTCAGGTCGCCGCGGCCGGGGTGGAGGTCCGGCGCCGCCGGCTGCTGCAGCACTTCTGCCAAGTCGGGTGGCGCGAGGCGCTGCGTCCGTCCGCCCGGTTCGACGTGTGGTGGTACTGGACGAACTTCCTCGATCCCAGCTCCGAGCGGATCAACCCCCTGGTCCACTACCTCCTCGTCGGGCAGGCGGCCGGATTCTCGGCCCTGCCCGACCCACATGCCCCTCGTCCGGCTGGCCCTCTCGTGCACGACAGCACTCCGCGTCGCGTCTGCCTGTTCGCGGGGTACGACGCTCAGGGGGTGGTCGACGACTACGTCGTCGAGTACGTGCGCGAGCTGAGCCGGTTCGCGGACGTGTACTACCTGTGCGACGAGCACCTCGATCCCGAGGAGCTGGACAAGCTCCGGCCCTGGACCCAGGGAGCGTGGGGCGTCCGGCACAGCGCCTACGACTTCGGGTCATGGTCGATGCTGGCCGGCGAGCTGGTCGGGTGGGAGACGATCGAGCAGTACGACGAGATGCTGCTCGTCAACGACAGCTGCTACCTCCTGCGCCCTCTCGACGAGGTGTTCGCGCGGATGGAGGAGCGTGACTGCGACTGGTGGGGACTGCAGGCGACCAAGTTCCTGGCCGCGACGGCTCTCTCGCCCAGCAACGTCGATCGCCCGCCGATCCCGATCGACGAGGTGCGCGAGCGCTGGCTGCCCACCTACGACGAGGACGAGATCTACGACTTCCACATCGGCTCCTACTTCCTCGCGTACCGGCGGCCGGTCATCCGCGACGCCCACTTCCGCCAGCTGCTCGACTCCGTGCACCGACAGCGCCAGAAGCTCACCGTCATCCTCAAGTACGAAGTGGGCCTGACCCGCTTCCTCAACGGCAACGGTTACCGCTTCGACACCTTCGTCGACGCGCTGCACCCGCAACAGCCGGTCTTCACCGAGGGGTACTTCGACCTGCTGGACCAGGGGTTCCCCGTCCTGAAGAAGTTCTTGCTGTACCGCAACACCTACGACGTGCCCGGCTGGTGCGGTGGAAGGAACGTGTCCGGGAGCGCGTCCCGGACGCTCCCGTGGAGATGTTCGAGCGCAACCTCCTGCGTACAGCACCCGCGGACGAGCTCGAGCGCAGCTTCTCCATCGAGGCGGACGAGCACGGCCTCCCCGTCGTGCCGCCCCGCTCGACGACGACGAGTTCCGCAGGCTCGACGAGGGGACGCCGACCCATGACGACTGGTGGGCCTTCATCGTCGCCGGGTCGGGCCGCCTTCCGGACAACAGCAGGGCGATCTTCGAGAGTGTCCGGCACGACCCGTCGGTGACCAAGGTGCTGCTGACCCGGAGCCGGCGTCTGGAGCTCGACGGCGCAAACGTGCGCACCATGGCCCTGCTCAGCCCGCAGGGACTCGACCACCTGGTCCGCTGCCGCTTCGTCTTCATCGAGGAACGCCCGTGGCCGCGCTGACCAAGCGACCTCTCTCCCAGGACCTGCACGACATCGTGCTGGTGCGCGACGGTCTCACCATCCGCCGCACCGGCAGCGCCGCGCGGTTGCGACCGGTCGAACGGCGCCCGCGCCGTCGTCCGCTGGCCTCGGCACTGCTCACCTCCTCCCACCTCGACCAGGTGGCGATGCTCGCGTGCACGGGTCGCGGACTACCCGCACTGCGAGCGCACCGGGATCCCGGGCCTGGACTTCGTCCTGCCGAAGAGGACGTCCTGCCGCCGACCTGCGCGAGGAGGAGCAGCGGTTGCGGGAGCGACTGGGCGGACGCCGCTTGCTGCTGTTCGCCCCCGAGGCGGTCGGCGGCTCCCGCCCGCCGTTCGCGTTCGGCCCCGAGGAGCTCGGCTGGTTGCAGCAGTGGACGTCGGACCATGACGTCGTGCTCGGCCTCCGCGAGAGCCGGCGCGACCAGGAGCACGCCTACCGACGCCTCCTCGGCGAGGTGGCCGTCCACCTCTCGCCCTTCGAGTTCCCCCACGTCCCGGTGCTCCTGCGCGTCGCGGACGCTGTGCTGACCGACTTCGGCGGCGCAGCCCTGGACTTCCTCGTCACCGGTCGGCCCGTCGTCTCGTTCGTCCACGATCTCGAGCAGGTGGGGTCGAAGCTGTTCTACGACCCCGAGCAGGTGCTCCCCGGCCCGGTCTGCCGGAGCTTCGGCGAGCTCAGCCAGGCGCTGGAGCACGTGTTCGACCCTCCCGACGCACGCGCCAGGCAGCTCTACGACCGCTCCCGCCGGCTCTTCCACGACCACCTCGACGGACGTAGCGCGGAGCGAACGGTGGCTGCGGTCCGAGCCCTGTCCGGCACGCACGAAGACCGACCCTCATGACCGCCGAGACCTGGACGGAGCCTCCTGCGGTCGAGGCGTTCCTGCTTGCGTGGCGGGCGCTGGCGGCGCGTGGCGAGACCTCGGCGGGACCGGGTCCTCCTCCGCCGCAGCCGCGTTGCGGCATGCCCTGACGACGGACTCCCCCGGTCGGGCAGCCGGAGGTCGAGGTCTCCGACGAGGACCTGCTGCGCTGCGAGATCGAGCTGGTGCGGCTCAGCGCCGCCCTCGACGTGCCCGGCTACCTCGCAGCGAATCCCGGAGTCGAGCGCGCGAGCGCGGACCCGGTCGAGCACTTCTGCCGGTACGCGCGCTTCACGCTCCACAACCCCAGCCTGGAGCTCGACGTCTGGTGGTACCTCAGCGAGCACCTCGACCCGGCCGACGACCGGGTGAACCCGCTGCTCTACCACGTGCTCGTCGGCCGCCGCCTCGGTCTGCCCGCGCGCCCCCACCGCCCCGAGCTGCCACCGCCGCCCGCTCTGCCGAGCGACCGGCCGGTCCGCCGCGCATGCCTGCTCGCCGGCTACGACATCGACGGGATCATCGACGACTACGTGATCGAGCTACGTCCGCGAGCTGGGCCGCTTCTGCGACGTCTTCTACCTGGCCGACGGCATGCTGGCACCGAGTCGAGCTGGCGAAGCTCGACGGCCTCACCGCAGGGCGCCTGGGCGATCTGGCACGGCGAGTACGACTTCGGGTCGTGGTCGCTGCTCGCCGGACCTCGTGGGCTGGGACGACCTCTCGTCGTACGACGAGGTGCGTGATGGCCAACGACAGCGTCTACCTGCTGCGCCCGCTCGACGACGTGTTCGACACCGATGGCGGCGCGCGCGTGCGACTGGTGGGGGCTGCAGCTGACCGCCGCGGCACTTCCACGGCGAGGATCTGGCGCCCCGGCACCGGTCCCGGTGTCTGAGGTGCTCGAGAACCGCACGCCTGCGGCCGTCTGGCACTACGACCACTACCCCCACGTCAGCTCGTACTTCCTGGCCCTGCGGCGTCGGGTGATCGCGGACCCGGGCTTCCGCCACCGGCTGGACCGGTTGACGTCGCAGCCGACGAAGAACCTGATCATCTTCAAGTACGAGACCGGCACTGATGTCCTACCTCACCGGCCAGGGGTACACCGTCTCGACCTACATCGACGACCTGTACCCCTACCACCCGATCTACAGCCCCACGGCCTTCGACCGTGATCGAGCCGGGGGTTCCCCTTCCTCAAGCGTGCCCACCTCGTCGACAACCCGTACGACACGCCCGACCTGGTGCGGTGGAAGGAGCGCGTGCGCGAGCACGTCCCCGAGGCACCCGTGGAGATGCTGCGAGCGCAACCTCGCTGCGCGTGGCCGCCGACGACAAGCTGCAGCGCAGCTTCGCGATCGTGACCGCGGACGACGGGACGGTGCACCAGGAGCGGGTCCTGCGCCAGCCGGCGATCGAGCGGCTCGAGGCGCGAACCCCGACCTTCGACCACTGGTGGGCCTTCCCGGTGTGCGCCTACGACCACACCTTCGCCGGCAACGAGCGCGCCGTGTTCGAGGTGGTGCGCGAGGACCCCTCCATCAAGAAGGTCGTGCTCACCCGGTCGAAGCGGGTCGAGGTCACCGGCGAGAACGTCGAGGTCGTCCCCCTGATGAGCCGACGCGGCCAGGAGCTCGCCGTCCGCTGCGGACAGGTCTTCGTCAAGCACTCGCCGCTGGTGAACGCTGCCCTGGCCGCTGTCACCGACAGACCACAACTTCATCAACCTCTGGCACGGCATCCCGTTGAAGCGCTTCGGGTGGGCGGCGGTCGACACCCCGGAGCGCCGGGAGTCCCTGCGGCCCCACCACGCCGCCGCGCGCGCGGTGATCACGTCCTCCCGGGTCGACGCCCTCGCGATGGCGGCGGCCTTCTACCCGCTCGAGCTCCAGGACATGTGGCCCACGGGCCTGCCCCGCAGCGACTTCATCGTCCGCGACGAGCGACCTGCTTCCCGACGACCTCCGGGCCCAGGAGGCGCGGTTGCGCGCGGAGGTCGGCCGGTCGGCGTCTGGTGATGTTCATGCCCACGTTCAAGGACGGACCAGGCCGACTCCTACTACCGGTTCTCCGACGACGAGCTCGCCTGGCTCAAGGCGCTGGCTGGACAGCACGAGCGCCGTGCTCGGCGTGCGCGAGCACATGGCGGACAAGGCGCACACCTACTCGCGGCATGCTGGCCGCCGCTCGAGCCCGTCGACCTGTCCGTCGCGGCACTACCCCGACGCTCGAGGTGCTCTACCGCGTGGCCGACGCGCTGGTCACCGACTACTCGAGCTGCCTGGTCGACTTCATGCTCACCGGACGAGCCCGTGGTCAGCTTCGCCTACGACTACGACCGCTACGCCACCGAGGAGCGCGGGTTCTTCTACGACCTCGACGAGGTCGTGCCCGGGCCGGTGTGCCGCACCTTCGAGCAGCTCACGGTGGCGCTCGACGACCTCTTCCGGGAGCGGGCCGCGCCGGCAGGTGGACGACTACGCCTGGAAGCGATCGTTGTTCTTCGACCACCTCGACGACCAGAACGCCCGGCGCGTCGTGAACAGGGTCAAGGCCCTCTACGTCCGGGACGTGTGACCGGGCTCCCTGTGCCGGCGCGCTGGTCGATCGTGGGCAGCGTGGCGACGCCGCGTCGCAGCACTCGGCCCAGGCGCGGGGAGACCGGCGTCTCCTCCCCGCGGTAGGGGTAGGCGGCGTAGACGATCACGACGATGGCCAGTGCGACAGCAAGCAGCAGCACGAGCACGACGGGTCCCATCAGGGCTCCTTCGTAGGGGAAGACGGTGCGCCGTCCACCCTACGGACGCGCGGTCACCCCTGCAAAAGCGGTACGACGACCCGGCGGATCTCCTCGGGGATCGGCTGCACGCCACGCCCCTCGCGGCCCTCGGTGTTGTCGACGTAGACGTGCACGAACCGGCCCACGGCCGCTGCCTGCGCCCCCTCGCCGTCGGGATCACCCTGGAACAGGCCGATCCGGTAGACCACCGAGGAGTTGCCGACCTTCTCGGCCGCGAGACCGAGGTCGACCGGGCGCGGGTAGCCGATCTCGCGGAAGTAGCGGCAGCCCACCTCGGCCACCACGCCCACCGCCGACAGCGACCGGATGTCGACCCCGGTGGCCTCGGCGAGGTGGGCGTTGACGGCGGTGTCGATCAGCTCGAAGTAGCGGGCGTTGTTCATGTGGCCGTAGACGTCGTCGTCGGCCCAGCGGGTCGTGGCGAGGCGCCACACCACGAAGTCGTCGCGGGTGGGGCGTCATCATCGGGTCGCGGAAGCGTGGCGGCCGAGCGCAGCGAGCCGCACTCACGGTTTCGTGGGTGGTCATGCCGACTCCTGCTCGCGCAGGCGCTGGCTGATCACCGCCGAGACGCCGTCGCCGCGCATGGTCACGCCGTACAGCGCGTCGCCGACCTCCATCGTGCGCTTCTGGTGGGTGATCACCAGCAGCTGGGAGTCCTCGCGCAGCTCCTCGTAGATCTGCAGGAGCCGGCCGAGGTTGGTGTCGTCGAGGGCCGCCTCGACCTCGTCGAGGATGTAGAAGGGCGACGGGCGCGCCTTGAACAGGGCGACCAGGAACGCCACGGCCACCAGCGAGCGCTCGCCGCCGGAGAGCAGCGAGAGTCGCTTGACCTTCTTGCCCGGCGGGCGGGCCTCGACCTCCACCCCGGTGGCGAGCATGTCGTCGGGATCGGTGAGCACCAGCCGGCCCTCACCGCCCGGGAACAGCCGCGCGAAGGTCTGCTCGAAGGCACGCTCCACGTCGGCGTAGGCCTCGGTGAAGACCTGCTCGACCCGCTGGTCGACCTCCGAGACGATGTCGAGCAGGTCGCGGCGGGTGCTGCGGAGGTCCTCGAGCTGCTCGGTGAGGAACTTGTGCCGCTCCTCGAGGGCGGAGAACTCCTCCAGCGCGAGCGGGTTGATCCGGCCCAGCTGGCCCAGCGAGCGCTCGGCGGAGCGCAGCCGCTTGGCCTGCTGCTCGCGGTCGAAGGGCACCGGCGCCGGCGGCTCCTCGCCCTCGGGAACCTCTCCCGAGAACGGGACGAGCTGGTCGGGGCCGTACTCGGCGACCAGGGACTCGGCGTCGAGACCGAGCTCCTCGAGCGCGCGCTCCTCGAGCTGCTCGATCCGCATGCGCTGCTGGGTGCGCGCCATCTCGTCGCGGTGGGTCTCGTTGACCAGCTCGTCGAGCTCGCGGCCGAGGTCGCGCAACCGGGTGCGCGTCTCGCGCAGCTGGGTCTCGCGGCCCGCCCGGGCGGCCTCGACGCGGCCGCGCTCGGCTGCGGCGGAGGCGATCGACTCGTCCAGCCTGGCCAGCACGACGGCAGCGGCACGGCCGACGGCCTCGCCGACCCGCCCCTCGTGGAGCAGCTGCTCGCGGCGCGCGATGGCCGCGGCCCGGGCCTCGCGCTCGGCCCTCGCGGCGGCCACCAGCGAGTCGGCCCGGCCGTGCAGCGCGCGGGCCCGCTCCTCGGTGGTGCGCAGGGCGAGCCTGGCGTCCATCTCGCTGGAGCGCGCGGCACGCGACTGCTCGGCGAGCCGGTCGCGCTCGGTCAGGTCCGGCTCCTCCTCGGGTGCGTCCTGCACGGCCTCGAGCCGGGACTCGAGCTCGGCCAGGCCGCTGAGGTCGGCGTCGCGGGCGGCGCGGGCGGCCTCGATCGCCTCGTCGAGCCGGGCCGCCTCGGCACGCGCGTTGCGCGCCTGGGAGCCGTACTGGCCGAGCTCCTCGGCGACGGCGGCCAGGGTGGCGTCGGACTCGTGCAGCTTGGCCAGCGCCACGTCGACGCGGCGCTGCGCCTCCTCGCGCTCGCGCTCGAGGGTCGCGGTGTCGAAGCCGAGCCGCTCGAGGGTGTGGGCGGCGCTCGCCAGCTGGTCGGCGGCCTCGTCGACGGCCGCCTGCACCTCCAGCAGGCTCGGCTGGTGCGCCGAGCCGCCGGCCGCGAAGTGGGCGCCGAGCACGTCGCCCTCGCGGGTGACGGCGGTGACGTGCGGGTGGTCGCGGACCAGGCTGCGCGCCGCGGCCAGGTCGTCGACGACGACCACGCCCGCGAGCAGGCGCTCCACGGCGGGCCGGAGGTCGTCGGGGCACTCCACGACGTCGGCGGCGTACGTCGCACCCGTGAACAGGTCGCCCACCGGCAGGCGCGGGGAGTCCGGCTGCACGGCGGGGGTGGCCAGCAGGATGCCCGCCCGGCCCAGGTCGTCGTCCTTGAGGTGACCGATGGCCCCCAGCGCGTCGTCGACACCGCTCACGGCCACGGCGTCGGCGGCGCTGCCCAGGGCGGCAGCGACGGCCGACTCGTACCCGGACCGCACGGTCACCAGCGCGGCGACGGACCCGAGCAGGCCGCTCACGCGGTCGGTGGCGGCGAGCAGCGCCCCGGCGCCGTCCTTGCGGTTGAGCCCGATCTCGAGGGCCTCGCGCCGGGCGGTGAGCGCGGTCCGCTCACGCTCGGCGGTGGCGACCTCCTCGCGGGTCTTGGCCAGCCGCGCCTCGATGTCGGCCAGGAGGGCGGCAGCGCCCTCGTGCTCGGAGTCGAGCCCCTCCTCGCCGGCGTCGAGCCCGGCGACGCGCGACTCGAGCGAGGTGAAGTCGTGCTGGGCGCGCTCGGCCCGGGCGAGGGCCTCGGTGCGCGCCTGGGTGAGCCGCCCGACCTCCTCCTCGGCGGCGGCGGCCCGGCTGCGCAGGCCGTTGACCTGGCCGTGCAGGCGCGCGGCGCCCTCGCGACGGTCGGCGGCGGCGCGGTGCAGCCCCGCGACGCGGCGCTCCTCCTCGGCGAACTCCTGCTCGGCGGCCTGCCGGTCGGCCAGCGCCGCCTCGAGCGCCGTCCGGTTGCCCGCGACCTCGGCCAGGATCTGCTCCTCCTGCTCGCGGACGCGTGCTGCCTCGGCCTCCAGCTCGGCCGGGTCGCGCCCCTCGGGCACCTCCGGCTGGGAGGCCGCGTTGCGGACGCGCTCGGCCGCGAGGCTCGCCGTGCCGCGCAGGCGCTCGCGCAGCCCGGAGAGGCCGAACCAGGTCTCCTGGGCCAGGGCCAGGGCCGGGAGGTCCTCGCGCAGGGCCTCCTCGAGGGCGGCCTCGGTCTCGCGCGTGCCGTGAGCGCCGTCTCCAGCTCGGTACGCCGCTCGACCAGGATGGTCTCGTCGGCCAGCTCCTGCTCCAGCGCCGTACGGGCGGTGGCGAGGTCGTCGGCCATCAGCCGGGCGCGGGCGTCACGGACGTCGGCCTGGACCACGGCGGCCTGACGGGCCACCTCGGCCTGACGGCCGAGCGGCTTGAGCTGGCGCCGGATCTCGGTGAGCAGGTCGGCCAACCGGGTGAGGTTGCCCTCGGTCGACTCCAGCTTGCGGAGCGCCTTCTCCTTGCGCTTGCGGTGCTTGAGGACGCCGGCCGCCTCCTCGATGAAGCCGCGGCGGTCCTCCGGGGTGGCGTGCAGGATCGAGTCGAGCTGGCCCTGCCCGACGATCACGTGCATCTCGCGCCCGATGCCCGAGTCGCTGAGCAGCTCCTGGACGTCGAGCAGCCGGCAGTGACTGCCGTTGATGGCGTACTCCGAGCCGCCGTTGCGGAACATCGTGCGGCTGATCGTCACCTCGGCGTACTCGATCGGCAGGGCGCCGTCGCTGTTGTCGATGGTCAGCGCCACCTCGGCGCGGCCCAGCGGCGGGCGGCCGGAGGTGCCGGCGAAGATGACGTCCTCCATCTTGCCGCCGCGCAGCGACTTCGCGCCCTGCTCGCCCATCACCCAGGCGAGCGCGTCGACGACGTTCGACTTGCCGGAGCCGTTGGGGCCCACGATGCAGGTGATGCCCGGCTCGAGCTGCAGCGTGGTCGAGGAGGCGAAGGACTTGAATCCCTTGAGCGTGAGGCTCTTGAGGTACATCTCTCTCCTGCTCGGACCGCTGGGCGTACGTCGCGCGCACGTGTCAGGTGCTGATGCGGATCCGGTGAGGGAGCCGCAGCGGGGAAGCTCAGCGCGCACGACCCTATCCGCGCGGCCGCCGCGATCGGCGGAGGCACACCGCGGTCAGGCCAGGTCGGGCTCCGGTGGCGACTCCAGGTGGACCCGGAGGCTCTCCCCGATCGCGCCCATGCGTCGCGAGGACCCGGCGCCTCGCGGCCGCCCCGGAGGTGTCGTCCCAGTTGCAGATGACGGCGTAGGCGACCGATCGGCCGGCGGCCCGGACCAGGCCCACGTCGGCCCGGACGCCGGAGTCGGTGCCCGTCTTGTTCCACAGCTGCAGCCCCAGGTCGGGCTGCTGGTGGCTCAGCGGGTCCAGCGCCAGCGCGGAGGCGACCATCGAGAGGTCCGTGTTCCCGGCGCACCAGCGCAGCACCCTCGCCGACACCTCCGGCGAGACGACCTCGCCCCGGTGCAGGGCCGCGAACAGACCGGCCCAGTCCCCCGCGCACCCCGAGCTCAGGGTCTCCGGATCGTTGCCCCCGCGCTCGTCGCGGACGCGGTCGTGCAGGGTCGATCCGCCGGGGGCGAGCTGCGCGGCCCGCGCCTGGACCCGGTCGAGGCCGAGGACGTCGAGCAGCGCGTTCGTGGCCAGGTTGTCGCTCACCGACCCGACCAGCACCGCCACGTCCTCGAGGGGCAGCTCGTCCACGCGCAGGTGCTGCCACAGCCCCGAGTCGCGCACCGGTGCGACCGAGCGCCGGTCGAGCACCGTGTCAGGCGACAGCTCGCCGGACTCGAGCCGCGCGGCCAGCTCGACCAGGGCGAACACCTTGGCGACGCTGGCCGTCCGCAGGGTCAGGCCGGGCTCCCGGTCGGCCAGGACGGCTCCCGTGTCGGCGTCGACGACGCACACGCTCCACCGCGCGCCGTCGTCGGTCCGAGGTCAGGCAGGTTCATGCCCGGCCACGTGGTCCTCGTCGGCGTGCGCGATGTGGAGCAGCTGTCGCCACAGCAGCACCAGGAAGAGCGCCGAGCCCGCGAAGCCGAACCAGAACGGCGCCGTGACGCCCCAGCGGCCCGCGACGACGCCGCCGATCAGCGAGCCCACGACGATCCCGCCCATGGTCGCGATCCGGTTGACGCCGTTGACGCGACCCTGCAGCGGCAGGGGTACGGCGCGCTGGCGCACCGCCTGCGACGTCGTACCCCAGACGAACGCGTGCGCGCCGAAGACCACCATCACCGCCATCGCCACCCAGGGCAGCGTGTTCACGGCGAGGACGAGGTGGGTCAGGGTCTCGATCACCAGGCCGCCGCGCATGATCACGCCGAGGCTCACGTGCCGCTCGAGCCAGCCGTAGCCGATCATCCCGGCGATGCCGCCGCAGGCCAGCGCGGAGGTGAGCAGGCCGAAGCCGAGCGAGCCCATGTGCAGGCGGTCGAGGGAGTAGAGCACCAGCACCGACCAGGCGGCCCCGAAGGTGATGTTGAAGATCAGGATCGTCAGGACCAGCGTGCGCACCGCCGCATGGCCGGCGACCCAGCGCACGCCCGCCACGATCTCGGCGCCGATCGTGCCGCGCTCGTCCTCCTCGGCCACCACCGCGGGGAGGCGCACGCGCAGCACCAGCAGCACCCCGAGGGCGACGCAGACACACTGCGTGACGAACGGCCACGCGTGGCCGAGACCGAACAGGAACGCGCCGATCGGAGGGCCGGCCAGCTGGTTGCCGACCACGAAGCCGCCCATGATCCGGGCGTTGGCGGTGCCCAGGTCCCGCCGGGCGACCAGCATCGGGGCGAGGGTCGCCGAGCTGGTGTCGGCGAAGGTCTCCCCGGTGCCCAGCAGGAAGATCGCCACCAGCACCACGGCGATGCTCACCTCGCCGGTCACGATCGTGGCCACGAGCAGCGCGATCACGACCACGCGACACCCGTCGGCGAGGGCGACCAGCCGCCGCCGGTCGAGCCGGTCGGCGATGGCGCCGGCGTGCAGGCCCATCAGGAGGGCCGGCAGGTAGCTCAGCATCGCCCCCAGCGCGACCAGGAACGGGTCACGCGTCTGCGAGGCGATCAGCAACGGACCCGCCGCCACGGCGATCCCGTCGCCGACGTTGGTGACCCAGCTGGAGAGGACCAACCACCGGAACGGGCGTCCCAGCCGAGCCGGCAGCGCGGTCTCGAGAAGCGGAACGGTCACGAAGCAGGATCGTCGCAGCGCGACGACCCGGTCGCAAACCGTTAGACGGCTCAGGTGTGAGCCAGAGAACCGTCGCGCGCGACGGCCGAGTCGACTGCCTCGGCGGCGACCGCCGCGAGTGCGTCGTTCTCCACCTGCAGGCGCGTGACCATCTCCTCGAGATCGTTCACACGCTGGCGCAGACTGCGATTCTCCAGGGCCATGCGGTGAACCATCCGCGGATCGGTTCCGGTCGCGTAGCCGAGAAGGGCCTTGGCCATAGATTGTGCCTTCCGGAAGCTCAGGGAAATGGGCCCGGCGGGGCCGTCTCCAAGAGTCTCACGGGCCCCCACGGGTCAGCAAGCGGCCGTTCAGGCACTCCTCGGGCACCCGTCGCCGGCGCGGCACCGGCTGGCAGACCGGGCAGAAGAACGACGAGCGGTTCATGAAGGTGACCCGCCGGATCGCCGTACCGCAGCGCGAGCAGGGCTCCCCCTCGCGCCCGTAGACCTCCAGCGAGCGCTCGAAGTACCCGCTCTGGCCGTTGACGTTGACGTAGAGGGCGTCGAAGGAGGTGCCGCCCTGCCCGAGGGCGGCCAGCATCACCTCGCGGCAGCCGTCCAGCACCCGCTGCACGTCGGCGACCCGCAGCCGCGAGCCGGGCCGCTCCCCGTGCACCTTGGCGAGCCACAGGCCCTCGTCGGCGTAGATGTTGCCGACGCCTGAGACGACGTTCTGGTTCAGCAGCAGCCGCTTGATCCCCGACTGGCTGGCCCGGACCCGTCGTACGAAGGCGGCGTCGTCGAACGCCTCGTCGAGCGGGTCGAGGGCGATGTGCGCGATCTCCGGCGGCACCACCGCTCCCCCCTCCGAGATCGCCAACCCCCCGAACATCCGCTGGTCGACGAACCTCAGCTCCAATTCCGGGTAGTCCGAGGTCAACTGGCACCACATCAGCCGGCGTGTCGAGGTGCCATTGACCTCGGACTATCCGGAATTCGGGGTCGGTGCGCCGAGCAGGAAGCGGACCCGCAGGTGCTTCTCGTCGGGTACGCCGGGGGGCTGCACGAGCAGCTGGCCGCTCATCCCGAGGTGCGCGAGGAGGGCGTCGTCCGTGTCGCAGGGGCAGCCAGAGGTACTTGCCGCGGCGGCGGGCATCGGTGAAGGTGCGGCCGGTCAGCTGCGCCGCGAAGTCGTCGGGGCCGCCGGCGTGGCGACGGACCGGGCGCGGGTGCCGGACCTCGACCTCGCGGATCGGGCGGCCGAGCACGTGCCGCTCGAGTCCGCGGCGGACGACCTCGACCTCGGGCAGCTCAGGCATCGCCGCGGGCGGGGTCCGCGGGAAGGGTGCCGTTCGTCGAGGAGCCGGAGACAGGATCGGGCGTGTGCTGGACGACGTCGGTGGCCGCGGCGGTCTCCGGCGAGGGGTTGCCGCTGTCGGGGTCGGGCAGCTGGGCGACCAGGGCCCGGTAGGCCGACTCGGCGGCCTGCTGCTCGGCCTCCTTCTTCGAGCGGCCGACACCGCCGCCGTACAGCTCCTCGGCCACGCGGACGCGGGCCGTGAACGTCTTCATGTGGTCGGGGCCCTCGTCCTCGATCACGTACTCCGGCACACCGAAGTCGTGCAGGGCGCTGAGCTCCTGCAGGCTGGTCTTCCAGTCGAGTCCCGCGCCCATGGCGGCGGCCGCCTCGAGCAGCGGGTCGAAGAGCAGGTGTACGACGCGGGCGGCGTTCTCGAACCCGCCGGAGAGGTAGATCGCGCCGATCAGGGCCTCGACGGTGTCGGAGAGGATCGAGGACTTCTCCCGGCCACCGGTGGCCTCCTCGCCCTTGCCGAGGTGGATGTGCGCGCCGACACCGAGGGTGAGCGCCACCTCGGCGAGTGCGCGCGCGTTGACCACGGCGGCGCGCAGCTTGGCCAGGCGGCCCTCGGAGAGCCGCGGGTGGGTCAGGTAGAGGGTCTCGGTGATGACGACGCCGAGCACCGAGTCGCCGAGGAACTCCAGGCGCTCGTTGGTCGGCAGGTTGCCGTTCTCGTAGGCGTAGGAGCGGTGCGTCAGGGCGAGCTGCAGCAGCCCGGGATCCAGGATGGGATCACCGAGCGCCGTGCGCAGCTCGTCGGTCGTGACCGCGGAGTCAGCTGGTTCCGGCACCTGCGAAGCCGGGCTCAGAGGACCTGACGACGCTCGGACCGGGCGCCGTACTGGCCGCACTCGGGGCAGGCACGGTGCGGCAGGTGCTTCGAGCCGCACGCCGGGTTGGCGCAGGTGACCAGCGAGGGGGCGACGGCCTTCCAGGCCGAGCGCCGGTGCCGCGTGTTGCTGCGCGACATCTTCCGCTTGGGGACAGCCACGGTTGCTCCTTGAGTTCGGTGCTGCCGGCCAGGGGCCAGCAGATGGGTCTTCTTCGGTCAGTCTTCGGGTGGCGCTGTGGTGCTCGGGTCTGCCACGGCGACGTTGCCCAGGGCGGCCCATCGAGGGTCGACCGCGGCCTCGTGCCGATGCTCCGGGTCGTCGGCGAGCCGGGCGCCACATTCGACGCACAGGCCCGGGCAGTCTTCCCGGCACAGCGGCTGGAACGGCAGTGCTAGCACCACCGCGTCCCGCAGCAGTGGCTCGAGGTCGAGCAGGTCTTCCTCGAGCCGGCTGACATCGTCGTCCTCGTCGTCCGCGTGGTGAGACCGGTCGTGGGAGTCGTCGTAGACGAACAGTTCCTGGAGGTCGACCCGGACGGTGTCCGTGAGCGGCTCCAGGCACCTGGCGCACTCGCCCTCGAGGCCGGCCGTGGCCGTCCCGCTGACGAGCACCCCCTCCATGACGGCCTCGAGCCGCAGGTCAAGTTCGACCGTGCTGCCCTCGGGAACGCCCAGGATGTCGATGCCAAGCCCTGCCGGCGCCTCCGCGGAGAGCGTCATCTTGCGCTGCGACCCCGGGCGGCGGCCGAGCTCGCGAGTGTCGAGCACGAGCGGCGCTCTCGGGTCGAGGGTGCGCAAGAGGTCACTTCCATGGTGGAACAAGCAGAACCTGCGGGAGTCTACCGGCCGATGCGGTCGTCAACCAACTCAGGAGCAGGTGCCCCTAGTCCTGGCTCGGCGGCCCGCTCGGCGAGGCGGGCGGTGAGCAGCGTCAGCACGTCGGGTGGCACCAGCCGGGAGACGTCGCCGCCGTACGTCGCCACCTCCTTGACCAACGAGGAGGCGAGGAAGGAGTACTCCGGGCTGCACGGGATGAAGACCGTCTCGACGTCGACCAGGGAGGAGTTCATCTGCGCCATCTGCAGCTCGTAGTCGAAGTCGGTGACCGCGCGCAGCCCCTTGACGATGGTGTGGATCCCCCGCTCCTCGCAGAACGTGGTGAGCAGGCCGTCGAAGCCGGCGACGCTGACGTTGGGGAAGTCGGCGCAGACCTTCTCCAGCATCGCGATGCGCTCCTCGGCGGTGAACAGCCGGGCGCGCGACTTGGACTTGTTCGTGCCGACCGCCACCACGACCTCGTCGAAGAGCAGCGCGGCACGCGAGACGATGTCGATGTGCCCGTTGGTGACCGGGTCGAACGACCCGGGACAGACGGCTCTGCGCACTCAGTCCTCCTCGACGCGGTCGGCGGCGCGAAGGTACCAGAGCACGGTCTCGCCGTACTCCTTCGTTCGCGTGCGCACCAACCCGGTTGGCCAGGCAGGTTCCACGCTACGCGCCGAGCGCTCGACCACCACCACAGCACCCGACGCGACCCAGCCCTGCGGGACGAGCAGCGCGAGCACTCGCTCGAGGTCGGCGTTCTCCATCGGGTACGGCGGGTCGGCGAAGACCACGTCGTACGGCGCCCGCGCGTGCAGCGAGAGGGCCCGGGCCACCGGCTGCGCGACCACCTCGACCTGCGCGAACCCGAGCGTCCTCGCGTTGCCCTCGACCAACCGGGCGGTCCGACGGTCCGACTCGATCGCCGTCAGCACCCCGGCCCCTCGTGACATCGCCTCGAGCCCCACGCCGCCCGACCCGGCGTACAGGTCCAGGAAGCGCAGGCCGGTCAGCGAGCCCAGCTGGGCCTCGAGGGTGGAGAACAGCGCCTCGCGCACGCGGTCGGAGGTGGGCCGGGTCGACTCACCGGTCGGGGTCTTCAGCCTCCGTCCACCGGCCGAGCCGCCGATGATGCGCGTCACGAGGACCTCCCCCCGCCCCGGACGTCATACGAAGTGGTCGCAATAGCAGCCAGTTCGTATGACGTCCCGCGGGAGGTCATACGAAGTGGTCGCAATAACAGCCAGTTCGTATGACGTCGCAGCGCTCACGACAGCTCCAGGAAGCTGGCCTGCTCGGACTCCTCGAGCGCCGCCACCGCCCGCGCGAGGTCAGGGAGTCCGGCCAGCTCGGGGTCGCCGGCGAGGTGCTCGGTCGCCGCCTCCCGGGCTCGCGTGATGACGTCCTCGTCGCGCAGCACCGACAGCAGCTTGAGACCCGCACCCCGGCCACCGCTCTGCTCGGTGCCGAGGACGTTGCCCTCGCGCCGCTGCTCGAGGTCGACGCGGGACAGCTCGAAGCCGTCGCGGGTCGCGGCGACCGCCAGCAGGCGCTCCATGCTGGCGCTCGCCGGGTCGGCGCCGCTGACCAGCAGGCACAGCCCGGCGTGCCCGCCACGGCCGATGCGACCCCGCAGCTGGTGCAGCTGCGAGACCCCGAACCGGTCGGCGTCGAGCACCACCATCACCGTCGCGTTGGGCACGTCGACACCCACCTCGATCACGGTCGTGGAGACCAGCACGTCGACCTCGCCGTCGGCGAACGCCCGCATCACGCGGTCCTTCTCCTCCGGCGCCATCCGGCCGTGCAGCGGCTCGATGCGCAGCCCGGACAGCGGTCCGTCGGCCAGCTCGGGGGCCAGCTCCTCGACCGCGCGCGGTGGCTGGTCGTCGGGCCGCTCGGGATCGGGCTCGGACGGGTCGATCCGCGACGCGACGACGTACGCCTGCCGTCCGTTGCCGACCTCCTCGCGCACCCGTTCCCAGGCGCGCCCGAGCCACGAGGGCTGCGCCCGGGTGGGTACGACGTTCGTCTGCACCTCTCCGCGCCCCGCCGGGAGCTCGGTGATGGTCGAGGTGTCGAGGTCGCCGAAGACGGTCATGGCGACCGTGCGCGGGATCGGGGTGGCGGTCATCACCAGCACGTGGGGAGGCGTGCCGGCCTTGCCGCTGAGGGCGGCCCGCTGCTCGACGCCGAAGCGGTGCTGCTCGTCGACGACCACCAGCCCGAGGTCGGCGAACTGCACCTTCTCCTCCAGCAGGGCGTGGGTGCCGATGACGATGCCGGCCTCGCCGCCGGCCGCCTCGGCGAGGGCCTGTCGACGCGCGGCCGCGTTCAGCGAGCCGGTGAGCAGGGCGACCCGGGTGGCGTCGTCGGCCCCACCGAGGAAGCCGCCCTCGCTCAGGTCGCCGAGCAGGCCCACGATCGAGCGGTGGTGCTGCTGCGCGAGCACCTCGGTCGGCGCCAGCAACGCCGCCTGCCCGCCGGAGTCGACGACCTGGAGCATCGCCCGCAGCGCGACGACGGTCTTGCCGGACCCGACCTCGCCCTGGAGCAGCCGGTGCATCGGGTGTCCGTGCCCGAGCTCCTCGGCGATCTCCTCCCCCACCGAGCGCTGTCCCGCGGTCAGGGCGAACGGCAGCCGCTCGTCGAACCGGTCGAGCAGGCCGCCCTGCGTGCCCGGTCGCGGGTTGGCCTCGGTGCGCTCGATCGCGGACCGGCGTCGGGCCAGCACGGTCTGGGTCACGAACGCCTCGTCGTACTTGAGTCGGTCGCGGGCCCGGGTGACCTGCGCGAAGCTGTCGGGGCGGTGGATCCAGCGCAGCGCCTGGTGGGCGTCGAGGAGGTCCTCCGCGGCGCGCACGTCGGCGGGCAGCACCTCGGGCACGTCCTCGACGAGGTCGAGCGCGAAGGCGATCGTCTCCTCGAACGTCCAGGTCGAGATCTTGCCGATCTCCGGGTACAGCGGGATCAGGTCGGGCAGCGCCTCGTAGGTCTCGCTCGCCCGGTCGCCGTACATCCGCGAGTTGGGGTTGGTCAGCTGCCACTCGCCGTTGAACCACTTCAGCCGCCCGGAGAACATCCCGACGCGACCCACGGCCAGCTCCTTGCCGCGCCACTCGGCCGTGTGCTTCTGCCGGTCGAAGTAGGTCAGCAGCAGCGTCCCGTTCTCGGCCCTGACCCGCACCTCCTGGCGATAGGCGGTGCGGTGGGTACGGCGGTCCTGGTAGGTCTTCGGCGACCGAGCTCACGACCTCGCCGACCAGCGAGAGCATGTCGCCCTCGACCAGCTCGTCGAGGTCGCTGAGCGAGCCCTTCTTGACGTAGGTGCGCGGGTAGATGCCGAGCAGGTCGCCCACGATCTCCGCGCCTGTTGCCGCGACGAGGTCCTTGGCCTGCTTGCCGCCGAGCGCGGTGATGGGCGAGGTCCAGCCGACCGTGCTCGCCATGCTCACTCCACCGCCATCAGCAACGGGTAGCGGTCCTGGCCACCGTCGTAGACCATCACGTCGACGTCCGGGTGCGACCCGCTCACCCACTCCTCGCAGTGCGCGGCGAGGCCGTCGGAGTCAGCGCCGGCGACCAGCGTGACCAGCTCGCCGCCGCCGGCGAGCAGCCGCTCGAGCACGTCGACCGCCACCGCACGCAGGTCGTCGCCGACGACCGCGAAGTCGCCCTGCACGACGCCCAGGGCGTCACCGGTGCGGCACGGACCGGCCGTCGTCATGGCGTCGCGGGCCGCGATCGTGACGGCACCGTGGCGGGCGCCGCGCGCGGCCGTGGCCATCTGCACGACGTCGCTGTCCAGCGGGCGGCCGGGCTCGTGCACCGCCAGGGCAGCGATGCCCTGCACCTGCGCCCGCGTGGGGATCACGACCACGTGGATGCCCTGCTCCTCCGCCGCCCGTGCCGGCGGCCTCGGCGGCGCCGACGGAGTCCGGGTCGTTGGGCAGCACGATCACCTCGCTCGCGCCCGTGGCCTCGATCGCCTCGAGGATGTCGCCGGTGCTCGGCCGGCGCCCGGGACCGCCGCGGATCACCTCGGCGCCGGTGGTGGCGAACAGCTCGGCCAGCCCCGGGCCGGCGGCGACGACGACCAGCCGGCGGCCCTCCCGCTGCTTCTGCTCGACCGTCCGCCGCTCGCGGACCCGCTCGAGCTGCTCGGCGAAGTGGGTCACCGCGATCCTGCGCGGCGCCCCGGCACGGATGCCGGCCTCGATGGCCTTGCCGACGTCGTCGACGTGGACGTGGACGTTCCAGAGCCCGTCGCCGCCCACGACGACCAGCGAGTCGCCGAGCGGGTCGAGTGCCTCGCGCAGGCCGGGGATGTCCTGGTCGTCGGCCTCGAGCAGGTACATCACCTCGTACGCCGGTCCGCCCTCGGTCAGGTCGCCGGTCGGGACGCGCGCGACCGGGATGTGGCGCGTGCCCGGGTACTCCCCCGGCATGGTGCGCTGCCCGGTCACGGCCGACTCGATCGCGTCGAGGATCACGCACAGCCCACGCCCGCCCGCGTCGACCACGCCGGCGTCGGCCAGCAGCTGCATCTGGTCCGGAGTCCGCTCCAGGGCCTCGCGGGCAGCGCCGGCCGCGGCGTGCACGACGCCGCCCAGCCGGGTCGTCTCGTCGGACGCCGCCTCCGCCGCGGCATCGGCGGCCGCCCTGGCGACGCTGAGGATGGTGCCCTCGGCCGGTCGGCCGACGGCGGCGTACGCCGCATCGGTCGCCAGGGCCATCCCCTCCGCGAAGACCGCCGCCGAGCGGTCGTCGGGCCCGGCCTGGCCGACCCGGCGCAGCAGCGCCCCGATGAGCTGGCTGAGGATCACCCCGGAGTTGCCCCGGGCGCCCAGCAGGGCGCCGCGGCCGTAGGCCCGCATCGCCACCCGCAGGTCGCCGGGCGTCTCGGCGAGTGCCTCGCGCATGGCGTCGCGGGCCGCCTCGACGGTGAGGTACATGTTCGTGCCGGTGTCGCCGTCGGGCACCGGGTAGACGTTGAGCGCGTCGATCTCCTCGCGGGCCAGCCCGAGCCGGTCGACGGCGAGGTCGGCGAACAGGCGCACGACGTCGAGGTCGAAGGTGGCCACCTCCGGCTCCTGTCCCGCCTGCATCCGCCGTACGCTCCTGTGGGTCTGGGAAGGCCTCACGATAGGTGACCGATGCCTCACCGGGGTGCCCTGCTCGATTCGCCTCCGGCCTCGGGGCTGGGTTATCCTCGTGCGGTTGCCCGGACTCGTGTCCGGGACCCCCGACTTCGAAGGTTTTCGCCTTCGTCATCCGCATCGATCCGAGGAGTACCGGTGGCTGCCGTCTGCGACATCTGCCACAAGAAGCCTGGCTTCGGCAACAACCGTCCGTGGTCCCGCAAGATCACCAAGCGCCGCTTCGACCCGAACATCCAGCGCGTCCGCGCCACGGTCAACGGGTCCCCCAAGCGGCTCAACGTGTGCACCGGCTGCCTGAAGGCCGGCAAGGTCACCCGCTGACCTGCTGAGCCCGAGCGACGACGCCCCTGGTCAGCCGACCGGGGGCGTTCTGCTTGTGCTCAGAAGGCTCGCCCAGCCCTGCGGACCGTCGTACGGCGCACCGTCGACCGTGACACCGGGCTCGGCCCCCTCCGCCAGCTCGCCGACCGATCCGATCACGGCGAAGCCCTCCGGGAGCTCGACGTCGGCCGGGAAGGTGGCCACCAGCGCGTGGTCGTCGCCGCCACCGAGGACGAACTGCATCGGGTCGACGCCGAGCGCCGCGCCCACGGCGTGCATCGGGTCGGCCAGCTCGAAGGACGAGCTGTTGACCTCGATGGCCACCCCGGAGTCCTGCGCGACGTGGCCGAGATCGGCCACGAGGCCGTCCGAGACGTCGATCATCGCGGTGGCGCCGGCCCTGGCGGCCTCCGGGCCTGCGGCGTACGGCGGCTGCGGTCGCTGGTAGGCCTCCACGAGCACGCGCGGCGACCGGAACCCGCGCCCGAGCACGGCAAGACCCGCAGCGGCCCATCCCTGGCGCCCGGCCAGCGCCACGACGTCGCCCGGCCTGGCTCCGTCGCGCAGCACCGGCGCCTGCTCGCAGGTGCCCATCACGGTGATCGCGACGACCACCTCCGTCGCGGTCGTCAGGTCGCCGCCGACGATGTTCGCCCCGACCAGCGCTGCCTCCTCGGTGATCCCGTCGGTGAGGTCGAGCACCCACTGGACGGGCAGGTCGCGTGGCGCGGCGACGCCGACGGTCAGCGAGTGCGCCGTACCGCCCATGGCGTTGATGTCCGACAGGTTCGCCGCGGCGGCCCGGTGACCGGCGTCGCCGGCCGAGACCCAGTCGCGGCGGAAGTGGCGTCCCTCGACCAGCAGGTCGGTGGAGACGACCACGTGGCCCCGCGGGGTGCGCAGCACGGCGGCGTCGTCGCCGGGGCCGACGAAGACGTGCGCCCCCTGCTCGAACCGCCCGGTCAGGGCGCCGACCAGGCCGAACTCCCCGACGTCTGCGAGCGTGGCGTCAGGCGGGAAGTGACGCGGCATCGTCATGAGCCCATTCTGTCGGGTAGGTTCGGTCCGACCGCAGCGCCACCCGTGAGACAGACGTGAGGGAGTCGAAGATGGTCGTCCAGGCCTACATCCTGATCCAGACCGACGTCGGCAAGGCCGCGGAGGTCGCCTCGAGGATCACCGACATCAAGGGCGTCATCCTCGCCGAGGACGTCACCGGCCCCTACGACGTGATCGTGCGCGCCGAGGCCCGCAACGTCGACGAGCTGGGCAAGCTGGTCGTGGCGAAGGTGCAGACGCTCGACGGCATCACGCGCACCCTCACCTGCCCCGTCGTGCACATCTGAGGGCCACCCTGACCAAGCGTTCGCGACGCCCGTCACCCCTGGTGGTGACGGGCGTCGTCGTACTCCTGGGCTCTTCCTGTCCCTGCCGCCGGCTGCAGCGACGACGTCGAGGTCAAGGGCACCGGTGCCACCGGCACGGCCCGGGCGGCGTGCGAGTCGCTGGTGAAGGCCCTGCCCTCCCACGTGGCCGACCAGGCGCAGCGCAGCACGTCCGGGCAGCCCGCTCGGCGCGGCCTGGGGAGACCCGCCGATCGTGCTGCGCTGCGGGGTGGGGAAGCCGAAGGGCTACGACCCGGTGACCGGGTGCCAGACGGTGAACGGACTTGACTGGTACGTCCCCGCCGCCGGGATGAACGACCAGTCCGTCGACGTCGTGATGACCACCATCGGCCGCGACCCGTCGGTGGAGGTGACCCTGCCCGCGCAGTACCGCCCCCCGGCCACCGCCATGGTCGACCTGGGTCCGGCCATCACCGCCCACACCCGCAAGACCACCCCCTGCAGCTAGCGGGCCGGTCTATCGCAGACCCGTCTCCCGCTCCATCGCGAGCTGCACGAGCCGCTCGACCAGGGCCGGGTAGCTCAGCCCGCTGGCCTGCCACAGCAGCGGGAACATCGAGGTGGAGGTGAAGCCGGGCATCGTCTCGACCTCGTTGACCACCACCCGCTCGTCGGGCATCACGAAGAAGTCGACCCGGGCCAGCCCCTCGACGTCGAGGGCCTCGAAGGCCAGCACCGCCAGCTCGCGGATGCGCGCGGTCGTGGGGTCGTCGAGGCCGGCCGGGATCCGGTAGCTCTCCTCGAGGTACTTGGCCTCGAAGTCGTAGAACGCGTGCGCCTCCCCCGGGGTGATCTCGGCCAGCTCGCTGGTCTCCGGGCGACCACCGCCGAGCCCCTGCAGCACGCCGATCTCCACCTCGCGGGCTCCCGTCGCCGCCGCCTCGACCAGCACCTTGGGGTCGTGGCGCATGGCCTCCTCGATGGCGGTGTCGAGCTGGTCGGCCGAGTCGACCCGGCTGATGCCCATGCTGGAACCGGCGCGTGCGGGCTTGACGAAGACGGGGAACTCCAGGCTCTGCACCGCCTCGCGGATCGCCGCCGGGTCGCGGGCCCAGGCTCCGGGTCGCACCAGGACGTAGGGCAGCACGGGCAGCCCGGCTGCCATGAAGAGCTGCTTCATGAAGTGCTTGTCGGTGCCGACCGCGCTGGAGAGCACGCCGGCGCCGACGTAGCGCACGCCCGCCATCTCCAGCAGCCCTTGCAGCGTGCCGTCCTGTCCCCACGGCCCGTGCATCACCGGGAAGACGACGTCGACCTCGCCGAGCACGTTCGGTACGTCGCCGGGCTCGGTCACCACCAGCCCCTGGCCCGGGGTCAGCGCGACCTCCCGCTCGCCGGTCACCGAGGGCAGCTCGCCGTGCGCACCGAGGGCGAGGTGTGCCGGGTCGTTCGACTCCAGCACCCAGCGGCCGTCGGTGGCGATCCCGACCGGCACCACGTCGTACTTCTCGGGGTCGAGCGCCGCGATCACGCTGCCCGCGGAGATGCACGAGATCGAGTGCTCGCCCGAGCGGCCACCGAAGACGACGGCGACGCGCGGCTTGCGTCGAGGACTGTCCACCCGCCCGACCCTAAGGGCCGCTGACCGCTCCCTAGGCTGTTGACATGCGACCCACCACCAAGGCGGTACATCTCGGCCGCCCGCCGCGCGAGCCGGATGCGCCGTTCAACACCCCGATCACGATGGCCTCGACGTACATCGCGGGCGGTGACCTGGAGTACGGCCGGTACGGCAACCCGACCTGGACGGCCTTCGAGGACGCGCTCGGCGGGCTCGAGGGCGGGCGCTGCCTCGCCTTCTCCAGCGGCCTGGCGGCGGTGGCCACGATCCTCGACCTCGTCGGCTCCGAGCAGAAGGTGGTCGCCCCGCGGCACGCCTACAACGGCTCGATCATGCAGCTCGGCGACCTCGAGCACCGCGGCCGGATCAAGACGCAGCTCGTGGACATCACCGACACCGAGGCCGTGGTGGCCGCGTGCGACGACGCCTCCCTGGTCTGGCTGGAGTCGCCGACCAACCCCGCCATGGAGATCGCCGACGTCGCGACCATCACCGAGGCCGCGCACGAGGCCGGCGCGCACGTCGTCGCCGACAACACCTTCGCCACGCCGGTGCTGCAGCGGCCGCTGGAGTGGGGCGTCGACCTGGTGGTGCACTCCGCGACCAAGTACATCTCCGGTCATGCCGACGTCGTGATGGGCGCCATCGTGACGCGTGACGACGAGCTGTACACCGTGCTCAAGGGCCGTCGCGACCTGATCGGTGCCATCCCCGGTCCGTTCGAGGCGTGGCTGGCGCTGCGCGGGCTGCGGACGCTGCCGTTGCGGGTCGAGCGGGCGCAGGCCAACGCCGAGGAGCTGGTACGCCGCCTGCGCGAGCGCAGCGACCTCGAGGAGGTCCGCTACCCCGGCTTCGGCGCGATGATCAGCATCGTCCTGCCCAGCGCCGACGCGGCCGATCTCGTGCAGCACGGCACCGAGCTGTGGGCCTATGCCACGTCGCTCGGCGGGGTCGAGTCGAGCCTGGAGCGGCGCCGGCGCTGGTCCTCCGAGCCGTCGAGCATCCCCGACGGGCTGCTCCGCCTCTCGGTCGGCATCGAGGACGTCGAGGACCTCTGGGAGGACCTCGCCCAGGCCCTGGACGCCGTACCGCACTGACGCCAGCCGCGCTCTCATGTAACGCGGTGTCATGGACGCTGTGCACGCGGAGTACCGCTTGTTCAGCGGCAATAACTCCGCGTTACATGAGTTCTCGTTGTCGAGGCTCAGTCGCGCTCGTGCTTGGTGTCGCGGGCGATGAAGGCGTTCATCATGTCGCGGGCGCTCATCTCGCCGCGTACGACGGCGTCGACGTGCTCGGCCACCGGGGCGTCGACGCCGCTGTCGCGGGCGAGCTGGAGGATCGAGGAGCACGACTTCGCGCCCTCGGCCACCTGCCGGGTCGAGGCGATGATCTCCTCGGTGGTCATGCCGGTCCCGAGCTTCTCGCCGAAGGTGCGGTTGCGCGAGAGCGGCGAGGAACAGGTGGCCACGAGGTCGCCGAGCCCGGCCAGCCCCATCAGCGTGAGCGGGTCGGCGCCGAGCTTCATCGCCAGGCGCGCGGTCTCCGCCAGCCCACGGGTGATCAGCGAGGCCGTGGTGTTGTCACCGAAGCCCAGCCCCACGGCCATCCCGACGCACAGCGCCACCACGTTCTTGTAGGCACCACCGAGCTCGCAGCCGAGCACGTCGGTGCTGCGGTAGGGGCGGAAGGCGCGCGAGTGCACGACGTCCTGCAGCCGCTCGGCGACCGCCTCGTCGTCACAGGCCACCACGCTGGCGGCCGGCTCCCGCAGCGCGATCTCGCGGGCGAGGTTGGGCCCGCTGACCACGGCGATCCGCTCCGGCCCTGCTCCGGTGACCTCGGCGATCACCTCGCTCATCCGCTTGGTGGTGCCGAGCTCGACGCCCTTCATCAGCGAGACGAAGACGGCGTCGTCCGGCAGCTCGGAGGCCCACTCGCTCACGTTGCTGCGGAAGGTCTGCGAGGGCATCGAGAAGACGATGAACTCCGCGCCGGCAGCGGCCTTCGCCGGGTCGGGTGTGGCCGTGATGGCCTCGGGCAGCTCGATGCCCGGGAAGTAGTCGGTGTTCTCGTGGGCGCTGTTGATCTGCTCGCACACCTCCGGGCGCCGGCCCCAGATCGTCACGTCGTTGCCCGCGTCGGCGAGCACGATGCTGAACGCCGTACCCCACGAACCGGCGCCGAAGACCGCGACGCGGGTCACCGTGACTGCCGCTTCTGCTTGCGTGGGTTGCCGATCTCCACGACGCCGGAGGCCTTCGGGTCGAAGCGCTCGGCCGGCGCGGTCTCGCCACGCAGGTCCTCCACCAGTCGCGTGATGGCGGCCATGATGCGGTCGGTCGCCTCGTGCAGGACCTCGGACGGTCAGCGGCTTGTCCTGCAGGTCCGAGAGGTCCACCGGGTCACCGGCCTTGTAGGAGATGGTCTTGCGCGGGAAGACGTGCGGCCTCGCGCTGTACGCCGGCAGGAGCTCCTGCGCTCCCCACTGGCCGATCGGGATGACGGGGCACCCGGTGGCCAGGGCGATCCGGGCCGCGCCGGTCTTGCCGCGCATCGGCCAGCCTGCCGGGTCCTTCGTGATCGTGCCCTCGGGGTAGACCCCGATGCACTCCCCCGCCTTCACTGCCTCGACGGCCGCGGCGAAGGCGGTGCCGGCGCCCTCGGTCATCCGGGCGACCGGGATCTGTCCCGCGTCCTTGACGATGTACTTCAGCACCGGCACGTGCCAGAGCGCCTCCTTGGCGAGGTAGCGCACCAGCCGCCCGTGGTCGTAGAGGAACCAGCCGAGCGTCATCGGGTCGAGGTGCGAGATGTGGTTCATCGCGATGATGCAACCGCCGGTGGCGGGCACCTTCTCGCCGTCGACCCAGTGCCGCTTGGTGAGCGTCAGCAGTGGCGGCTTGACGATGGCCACCACGACGGACCACGCCCAGCCGCGCTTCTCCTGGAGCTGACGAACCTTCGACACCCACGGACCTCCCTGGAGCTGACTCTCTCCTGCCCTTGCGGAGTCGCACCCGACCCGCAACGGAGCCTACTGCCCGGCCGACTCGCCGCGCGGTGCTGCTGGCAGGATCGTGGCGATGTCGCAGAAGTTCGCGCTGCTGGTGCCGATCAAGCCGCTGGTGCACGCCAAGTCGCGTCTGGGCAGCGCGCGCGCCGAGCGACGATCGGCCCTGATGCGGGCTTTCGCGCAGGACGCCCTGGCCGCGGCAGTACGTAGCGACTCGGTCGCGCGGGTCTACGTGGTGACCGACGAGCCGGGCTTCGACGTCGACGGAGTCCTGCGCCTTCCCGACGAGGGCGACGGCGACCTGAACCGCGCACTCGTCCACGCCGCGGTGCGGGCTCGCCTGGAGGCACCGGCGGACGGTGTCGCCGCGATCTGTGCGGACCTGCCCAGCCTCGTCCCCGACGAGCTGACCACCGCCCTGGGCTCGGGGCTCTCGCCGCGCTGGTTCGTGGCCGACACGTCCGGGTCGGGCACCACGCTCCTCGTCGCCGGCCCCGGCGTCGACCTCGACCCGCACTTCGGTCCGGAGTCCGCGCGACGCCACGAGGAGTCGGGTGCCGTGCCCGTGCGCGCAGACATCCCGACGCTACGTCGCGACGTGGACACCGACGACGACCTGGTCGAGGCGGTCACCCTCGGCGTCGGGCAGCACACCCGCACAGCGCTGGAGCACCACACGACGTCGTAACGCCAGGGCCTGCACACGCGAGAGCGGCGGCGGCCCCACTCGGGGCCGCCGCCGCTCTCGTCGTGGATCAGGACTTCTTGGCGGTCTTCTTGGCCGTGCTCTTCTTCGCCGTCGACTTCTTGGCTGCTGCCTTCTTGGCCGGAGCCTTCTTGGCTGCCGCCTTCTTGGCCGGAGCCTTCTTCGCTGCCGCCTTCTTGGCCGGAGCCTTCTTCGCTGCCGCCTTCTTCGCCGTCGACTTCTTGGCTGCTGCCTTCTTGGCAGGGGCCTTCTTCGCCGTCGACTTCTTCGCTGCCGCCTTCTTGGCAGGAGCCTTCTTCGCCGCCGTCTTCTTCGCCGCCGTCTTCTTCGCCGTCGTCTTCTTCGCCGCCGACTTCCTGGCGGACGACGTAGCACCGGCGGCCTTCTTGGCAGCAGCCGCCGTGCGCTTGATGGCCGGCTGAGCAGCAGCAGGCGCGGCCTTCTCGACCGCGGCGAGAGTCAGCTTCGGCAGCTTCTTCGCGCCGGAGACGACGTCCTTGAGCTGCGCACCGGGCTTGAAGTTCGGCACCGCCTTCTTCTTGGCCTTCATTCGTTGGCCGGTGGCGGGGTTGCGCACCCAGCGAGCGTCGCGGACCTTCTTCTCGAAGGAGCCGAACCCGGTGATGGCGACCTTCTCCCCACGGGCCACCTCCCGCGTGATGGTGTCCAGGACGGAGTCGAGCGCGTGCGCGGCCGCCTTGCGGTTGCCCTCGAACCGGGCCGACAAGGTGTCGATCAACTGACTCTTGTTCACTTGAGTCTTCCCTTTCGTGAACATCGGCCGGACGACTTGCCCGACTAATGACCTGCACGCTAGGGAAAAGTGAGAGTCACCACAATGGGGGACGACGCGTGTCGTCATCGTTTTCTGCTACGACGAACGCCGAAAACCCCTGTGAGATCAGCGAATTGTCGCTGGTTTCCAGCTCGGACGCGTCGACTCGTACGCCGAGATCTCGTCGTCGTGGGACAACGTGATGTCGACATCGTCGAGTCCCTGGAGCAACCGCCACCGGGTGTAGTCGTCGATGTCGAAGGAGTCCTCGATCGCGTCAGGACCCTCGCCTGCCTTGATCGTTCGCGACTCGAGGTCGACGGTGATCGTGGCACCGGGCTTGTCGTCGAGGTAGTCCCACAGTCGCTGCACGACCTTCTCGTCGACCTTGGCGGTCACCAGACCGGCCTTGCCCGAGTTGCCGCGGAAGATGTCGCCGAAGCGCGGCGAGATCACGGCCTTGAAGCCGTAGTTCTGCAACGCCCAGACGGCGTGCTCCCGCGAGGAACCGGTGCCGAAGTCCGGTCCGGCGACCAGCACCGTGCCGGCGGCGTACTCCGGGCGGTTCAGCACGAAGCTCTCCTGCCCGCGCCAGGCCGCGAAGAGACCGTCCTCGAACCCGTCGCGGGTGACCCGCTTGAGGTACACGGCCGGGATGATCTGGTCGGTGTCGACGTTGCTGCGTCGCAACGGGACGCCGACGCCCGTGTGGGTGGTGAAGCTGTCCATGCTCAGACCTCTTCCAGGTCGGCCGGGGACGAGAGCGTCCCCCGGATGGCGGTCGCGGCGGCGACGGGCACCGACACCAGGTGCGTCCGGCCGCCCTTGCCCTGTCGTCCCTCGAAGTTGCGGTTGGAGGTCGAGGCGCTGCGCTCCCCGGGAGTCAGCTGGTCGGGATTCATCCCCAGGCACATGGAGCATCCGGCCCCGCGCCACTCGCCGCCCGCCTCCTTGAAGACGACGTCGAGCCCTTCGTCCTCGGCCTGCATCCGCACCCGCACCGACCCGGGTACGACGAGCAGACGCGTGTCCGCGTCGACCCGGCGACCCTTGACGATCTCGGCGGCGAGGCGGAGGTCCTCGATCCGGCCGTTGGTGCAGGAGCCGACGAAGACGGTGTCGACCTTGACCTCACGCATCGGGGTGCCGGCCTCGAGGGCCATGTACTCCAGCGCCTTCTCCGCCGAGACGCGTTCGTCACTCTCCTCGAAGGAGCTGGGGTCCGGCACCGACGAACCGAGCGGCACGCCCTGGCCGGGGTTGGTGCCCCACGTCACGAAGGGCGTCATCTCGCTCGCGTCGAGCACGATCTCCTTGTCGAACTCGGCACCCTCGTCGGTGACCAGCGACCGCCAGTGCTCGAGCGCGGCGTCCCAGTCGGCTCCCGTCGGCGCCTCGGGCCGGCCCTCGAGGTAGTCGAAGGTGGTCTGGTCGGGCGCGATCAGTCCGGCCTTGGCACCCCACTCGATGCTCATGTTGCACACGGTCATCCGGGCCTCCATCGAGAGCTCCTCGATGGCCTGGCCGCGGTACTCCACGATGTAGCCCTGCCCGCCGCCGGTGCCGGTGTGCGCGATCAGGGTGAGCACCATGTCCTTCGCGGTGACCCCGGCGGGAAGGCTGCCGTTGATCGTCACGGCCATGGTCTTCGGCCGGGCCTGCGGCAGCGTCTGCGTGGCCAGGACGTGCTCGACCTCGGAGGTGCCGATGCCGAAGGCGATCGCACCGAAGGCGCCGTGCGTGGAGGTGTGGCTGTCGCCGCACACGATGGTCATGCCGGGCTGGGTCAGGCCGAGCTGCGGGCCGACGACGTGCACGATCCCCTGCTCGACGTCGCCCAGCGGGTGCAGCCGGACGCCGAACTCCTCGGCGTTGCGGCGCAGCGTCTCGACCTGGGTGCGCGAGACCGGGTCGGCGATCGGCTTGTCCCAGTCGAGCGTCGGGACGTTGTGGTCCTCGGTGGCCAGGGTCAGGTCCGGACGGCGTACCGACCGACCCGTGAGACGGAGGCCCTCGAAGGCCTGCGGGGAGGTGACCTCGTGGATCAGGTGGAGGTCGATGTAGAGGAGATCTGGCTCACCTTCGGCGCTGCGGACGACGTGCTCGTCCCACACCTTCTCGGCCAGCGTGGAGGGTCTCCCGCTAGTACCCATGACCTATTACCTCCTGACTCGTTCTCACATAGTGAACGCCTGAATGACCGTTCAAGCAGAAGGACGGCAGGCGCTCTGTCAGCCTACGTAGGCTACGTAGTCATCCCATCTTCCGAGACGGCAGTATTACAATATGGACAACTCATCAGGAGTAGGCGTACTCGACAAGGCTGCGCTCGTCCTGTCTGCACTCGAGTCCGGGCCGGCGACCCTGGCCGGACTCGTGGCAGGCACAGGTCTGGCGCGACCCACGGCACACCGCCTCGCGGTGGCCCTGGAACACCACCGGCTGGTGGCCCGCGACATGCAGGGACGCTTCGTGCTCGGGCCGCGCCTGGCCGAGCTCTCGGCCGCGGCCGGCGAGGACCGTCTGCTGGCGACCGCGGGCCCCGTGCTCGCCCGCCTGCGTGACATCACCGGCGAGTCCGCCCAGCTGTGGCGACGCCAGGGCGAGCACCGCGTCTGCGTGGCCGCCGCCGAGCGGCCCAGCGGGCTGCGCGACACGATCCCGATCGGCTCGCAGTTCACCATGCGCGCCGGTTCGGCCGCCCAGGTCTTGATGGCCTGGGAGGACCCCGAGCGCATGCACCGCGGCCTGCAGACCGCGGCGTACTCCGCCACGGCGCTGGCCGGCATCCGTCGCCGGGGCTGGGCCCAGTCGATCGGCGAGCGCGAGCAGGGCGTCGCCTCGGTCTCCGCGCCGGTGCGCTCCCCCAGCGGCAAGATCATCGCCGCCGTGTCGGTCTCCGGACCGCTCGAACGGCTCACCCGGCAGCCCGGGCGCATCCACGCTCCCGCAGTCCTCGCCGCCGCCGAGCGGCTCTCCGAGTCGCTGCGCCGGGCCGCAGCGGAGTAGCCACGGCTCCTGCTGCCCGGGCTCGGCTCAGGCCACGAGCAGCCCTACCCCGAGGCTGACCAGTCCCAGGGCAAGCACGACCGCACCGGCGTAGATCAGGACGACCAGCCGGTTCGGTCGGGTCCTGCCCGCTCCCATCGAGGAGAAGAAGAAGCCCGCCGGCATCAGGATCGCCGCCACGGGGACACCGCTGCGGGACAGCCAGCCGAGCCCTCCGGCGAGGTCGGCCTTGTCGGCGTACAGCAGGGCCGTCAGGGACAGCACCAGCAGGACGGCGGCATGCGCGTGCCCGGCGCGGGCGAAGCCGATCTGGAACGGCGTCACGCCCTCGCTCGAGTGCCACAGCCTGAGCAGGTAGAGCCCGCCGGTCTCGACGGTGACCAGGGCCAGCAGCAGGATCCCGGCCAGGATCCGGGTCTCGTCACTCATGGGATCTCCTTGGATAGTGCAAGGATCCAATATTGGACAGTCTAAGTATCCAATGTCAACATGGTGCCCATGTGGATGTCCGAGCTGGGCGCCCGCAGCGGGCTGCCGATCCCCACCATCAAGTTCTACCTGCGCGAGCGCCTGCTGCCCCCGGGCGTGGCGGTGGGCGCGACGCGCTCTCGCTACGACGAGTCCCACGTGCGGCGGCTGCGGCTCGTGCGGGCGCTGACCGAGGTCGCCGGGCTCCGACTCGACGACGTCCGGCGGGTGCTCGCTGCCATCGACGACCCCGGCACGTCGCTGCACGACGCGATCGGCAGCGCCCACACCCGGTTGGCCTCGCCGGTCGCGCCCGGCCAGGGCGAGGAGCTGCACCCCCGCGTGGACGCCCTGCTGGCCCGCCGTGGGTGGCAGCTCGATCCCTCCAGCCCGCACCGCGAAGCCCTGGCCGGCGCCCTGGCCGCGCTCGAAGAGCTGGGCCACCCCACCGGGGACGCGCAGCTCGACGTCTACGCCGAGGCCGCGGAGTCAGTGGCTCGATCGGACCTCGAGGCGCTCGACGAGAGCTCCCGCGAGGACGCGACGGAACACGCCGTGGTCGGCACGCTCCTGCTCGAGCCGGTGCTGCTGACCCTGCGCCGGATCGCCCAGGAGAACGTCTCGCGACGCCGCGCGCGGTGAGAGGTCAGGGGTCGCCTCCCGGCGTACGGTGACCCCGACCGTCCGAGGAGAGCCCAGCGAGCATGTCGAACGCCCGCGTGACCGACGAGCACCTCGCCGTGCCCGCCGCGGTGACCGAGCCGGTCGTGGTGACCTTCGACGACCAGTACGTGTGGTCCTTCTCGCCGCGCCGTGACGGCGTCCGCCACGGCACGACCTGGCAGGTCCCGTGGCCCGAGGTGATCCGACCCGAGCTCGAAGGCACCACCCGGGTCCGGCTCGGCGACCTGCACGGAGACACGGTGCTCTTCGAGTCCGACGTGGCGTTCGGGGGCAGCGCCGAGCAGCTCCGGCTGCGCGACCGCAACGGCCACCCGCTGGCGGTGGACCGCGCGGGCCACCTGACCCGGGTCTTCTCCGACACCGGGGCCGACGTACGACGCCACATCGCCGAGGGTGCCGCCCGCGCCCTGGCCGACCTGCGCGACCACGTCGGCATCGATGCGCACCTCAGCTACGGCTGCCTGCTCGGCGCGGTGCGCGACGGACGGATGATCGGCCACGACTCGGATGCCGACCTCGCCTACCTGAGCGCGCACACCCACCCGGCCGACATCGTCCGCGAGTCGTTCCGGATGGAGCGGGAGATGCGCGCGCTCGGGTGGAAGGTCGTGCGCATGTCGGGGGCCGACCTGAAGCTGTTCCTCCCCCTGCCCGACGGCCGCGAGGTCCACCTCGACGTGTTCGGTGCCTTCCACGTCGGCGACACCTTCTACCAGCTCGGTGGCCGCAGCGGCTCGCTGTCGCGCGACGCCCTGACCCCGGCCTCCACGGTCGTCCTCGAGGGCGTCGAGCTGGCCGCGCCGGCGGATCCGGAACGCGTGCTGGCCTTCCTGTACGGACCGGGCTGGCGGGTGCCCGACCCGTCCTTCCAGAACGTCGACCCCGTGGTCGGGCTGGCCCGCATCGGCGGCTGGTTCGGTGGCGCGCGACGCCACCTCCCGGAGTGGAACGAGCTCTTCCGCACCCGCCGCTCCGAGATCCCGCGCAAGGGCTCGCCCTTCGCCGCCTGGGTCTCCGGCCGCATCCCCGACGACGCCCGCGTGGTCGACCTGGGCTGCGGCACCGGGCGCGACAGCGGGTGGTTCGCGCGTCGCGGCCACGAGGTGATCGGCGCCGACTACTCCGCCGCGGCCCGGCGGATGACCCGCAACCTGCTCCTCCGTCGCGGCGTCGAGGAACCCGCGGTCAGCGCGCTCGCACTGAACGACCTGCGGGCCACCCTGCTGACGGGCGCCGAGCTGGCGCGGCTGCCGCAGGCGCCGTACCTCTACGGCCGCGGGCTGGTGGACAGCCTCGACGCCGACGGGCGGGCCAATCTCTGGCTGGTGTGCTCGATGGCGCTGCGCCGCGGCGGCTCCGTGCACCTCGAGTACGCCGCGAGCCGGCCCGGCCTGCGCACGCGCCAGATGGACGACCTGGTCCGCCGGGTCCCCACCTCCACGGTGCGCCGGGAGATCGAGGCGAGCGGTGGCCGCCTCGTCCATGTCGAGCACGGGCCGGGCGTCGACTTCCTCGGCCGGCCAGACCCGCACGTCGCGCGCCTGGAGGCGCGCTGGGACCTCGTCGAGCGGACCGGTCCGCCGACCCCGCACAGTGAAGGAGCAGCCGTGTTCAAGGACGCCATCGAGGAGACTCCCGGCACCAAGGGCCCGTCACGGGTGACCAAGGCGCTCAGCCTGCCGGCGATCGTGAAGGACCTCCGCACGTCGGTGAAGGAGAACCGGCGGCTCAACCGCCGCATCGCCGAGCTCACCGACGTCGTCGCGGAGCTGTTGATCCCCCTGGCCGATCGCGACGAGGCACGCGCACGCGAGCTGCTGGCGTCGTACCGCGAGACGACGCTCGGCGCCTAGCGCACTAGCGTTCGCCCTCCGACGAGTCGTCGGTCGGGTCGAGGAAGACGTGGCGCACCTCGGGGTGCGCCTCGCGCAGCCGCCGCTCGACGTCGTCGGCCGCCTGCTCGAGCTCGTCGACGCTGGCGTCGTCGTCGAGGTCGACGCGTGCCGCGACGAGGACCTCCTCCGGCGACATCCGCATCGTCAGCAGCTCGACGACGCTGTCGATGCCCGGCGAGTCGCTGATGATCTGGCGGATCTCGTCCTGGACCTCCGGCATCAGCGCCTCACCGATGAGCGCCCGCTTGTTCTGCTGACCCGAGCGCGAACGCCACCAGGACGAGCAGCAGCCCGATCGCGATCGAGGCCGTGCCGTCCCAGAAGCCGTGCCCGGTCAGGTGGTGCAGCGTGATCCCGACGGCGGCGAGCACCAGCCCGATCAGGGCGGCGGTGTCCTCGAACGCGACGGTCTTCGCGGTCGGGTCGGAGGTGATCCGCAGGTGCTCGAAGAAGCCGCGGTCGCGCTCCTCCGCCTCGCCGCTCAGCTGCCTGACCGCGCGCCACCAGGACGTCCCCTCGAACACGACGCCGAGGCCCAGCACCACGTAGGACACCGTCAGGCTGCCCAGCGGCTCGGCGTGGAAGACCGCCTTGATCCCCTCCACGATCGAGTAGCCCGCCCCCAGCACGAAGATGCCCACCGCAGCGATCAGCGACCAGAAGTAGCGCTCCATGCCGTAGCCGAACGGGTGCTGCGCGTCCGCCGGCTTCTGGCTGCGCTTGAGCGCGGCCATCAGGAACACCTGGTTGAGGGTGTCCGCGAACGAGTGCGCGGCCTCGGCCAGCATCGCGGTGGAGCCGGAGATCAGTCCCCCGGCGAGCTTGGCCACGGCGATCGCGAGGTTGGCCGCGCCGGCGATGAGCACGGTGCCGACGGACTCGTCCGTGCTGTTCCCGCGAGATTGGTCCGAGTCGTCTGGCACGCCGTCAGCCTCGCAGGTGCCCTGCGGCCGGCCGACGGCGGTCAGAACAGGACGTCCTGCTCCAGGCCCAGCAGCGTCTGCTTGCGCTCGAGCCCGCCGGCGTAGCCGATCAGAGTCCCGTTGGCCCCGATCACCCGGTGGCACGGGATCACGATCGCGATCGGGTTGCCGCCGTTCGCCAGGCCGACCGCCCTCGAGGCGGCGGTGGTCCGGCCCAGCTGGGCGGCGATGGCGCCGTACGACGTGGTCTCGCCGTACCCGATCAGGCGCAGCTGCTCCCACACCTGCTGCTGGAACGCAGTCCCGTGCGGGGCCAGCGGCAGGTCGAACTCGCGCAGCACGCCGGCGAAGTAGGCCTTCAGCTGCTCGACGGCTCGCTGCAGCAACGGATCGTCGTCGTCGCGCTCCCCGAGCGGCTGACCGAGGGGGAGCTGCTCGGCGAACGGGGAGAACTCGACCCGCGCTATCGCACCGTCGCGTGCCTGGATGCGGATGTCGCCCACGGGCGACTCCATCACCGTCCACACTGTCGTCTTCTCCATCGTCGGCATCATCGTCGCTCATCTCCTTCTGGTGTGGTGCACGTCGGCAGCGGCATCTCGGCCAGGACCACGGACCACAGCCGCATCAGCGCGTAGGAGCGCCAGGGCCGCCAGGTCTCGCTGTGCCCGCCGGTGTGGTCGATCCCGAGCCGGTCGGCGGCGTTGCGGACGCCGATGTCGGTGGGCAGGAAGACGTCGGGATCGCCGAGCGCTCGCATCCCGACGTAGTCGGCGGTCCAGGGCCCGATGCCCGGCAGGTCGAGCAGGGCCGCGCGGGTGGCGGCCCGGTCGGAGCTGTGGTCGAGGCGGATCTCCCCCTCGGCGAGGGCAGCGGCCAGCGTGGTCAGGGCCCTGCCCCGCGCACGCGGCATCGGCAGCGTCGCGGGGTCGATCGCGGCGACCGTGCCGGCGGTCGGGGCGAGCTGGGTGACGGCGTGCGGGCCGGCGATCTCGAGCGGGTCACCGTGGGTCGCCACCAGCCGGGCGACGGCGGTGCGGGCCGCGGCCAGGCTCACCTGCTGCCCGAGCACGGTCTGCATCGCCACCTCGGCCCCGTCGAGCTGCCCGGGGACACGGAGGCCCGGCGTGGCGGCCACCAGCGGCGCGAGGACCGGGTCCTCGGCCAACGCCGCGTCGACGGCCGTGGGGTCGCAGTCGGCGTCGAGCAGCCGCCGCGTGCGCTCGGTCGCCGGGGCGAGGTCGCGGGCGTCGGAGAGCGTGAACGTGCACTCCACCTGGCCGTGCGGGCGGTCCGGCCCGAGCGCCACCCGGACCACGCCCGGGCCGTGCGGCAGCCGGACCGACCGCTCGTACCAGTCGTCGCCGAAGGCCTCGAGGCCGCGCACCGCGTGCAGCGCCAGGAACCGGTGGAGCGCTGCGGCGGCGAACGGCTCGCGCACGGCGATGCGGGTGTGGATCGTGCCGGAGGTGGCGACCTGCCGGCGGCCTCGCTTCGAGCGGAGATCGGTCGGCGTCGCGGCGTACACCTCGCGGACCGTGTCGTTGAACTGGCGGATGCTGGCGAAGCCGGCCGCGAACGCGATGTCGGCGAAGGAGAGGTCGGTGGTCTCGATCAGGGTGCGGGCGGTCTGCGCACGGCGCGAGCGGGCGAGCGCCAGCGGGCCGGCGCCGTACTCCTGGGTGACCACGCGGTTGAGCTGGCGGGTGGAGTAGCCGAGGCGCCGGGCCAGCCCGTCGACCCCGTCGCGCTCGACCACGCCGTCGGCCACCAGGCGCATGGCCCGGGAGGCGACGTCGGCCGCGACGTCCCACTCGGGCGAGCCCGGCGTGGCGTCGGGCAGGCAGCGACGGCAGGCGCGGTACCCGGCGCCCTGGGCGCCCGCGGCGGTGCGGAAGAAGGAGACGTTGGCGCGCTTCGGGGTGATCGCCGGGCACGAGGGCCGGCAGTAGATCCCGGTGGTGCGCACGGCGGTGTAGAAGACCCCGTCGAACCGACGGTCACGACCCTTGACGGCCCGGTAGCACGCCTCGGTGTCGAGGGAGCCGGTGGCGACGCGGGCGGTGGTCATGGCCCCAGTCTGCCGGGCACCACCGACAGCTTCTAGCGGAAATCGGCCATCGCCGTGGCGCGGTGTACTCGCCTCATGCGAACAACCGCAGGAGCCCGTCCACCACGAGCAGGGCGCCGATGGCGAGCGAGAGCCAGACCTGGAGCCTGTTCGAGTACTTCGCCACCCAGAGCTGCCCGCGCATGAAGATCGCCTCGGCGCGTTCCCCGGCCAGGACCACGATGCCGACCGGCACCGACACGACGACCGAGGAGACCACGACGAAGATCGCCACCCACGTGAAATCGACGATGTCGCGGCGCCCGACCTCCGTCGCCGACGCCATGCCGAGGAAGGTGAGCAGGAGCCGCTTCGGCCCTCCGAAGCCGAGCAGCCCACCCATCGAGGCGGTCGCGGCCGGTCCCACGTCGTGCAGGCCGGCGAGGATCGCCGTGGCGCGACTGCCCCGTTCCGTCGGTCGCGTCGTTGCCGCGACGCACCCGGACCCCGACCACGAGCAGCGCGACGCCGAGGAGGAGCGTGACGATCGCTGTCATCGTGTCGTGCGAGTCCAGTCGGTCCACGGCGGACTGGCCGACCGCCAGGCCGAGGACGCAGGCGACCACGGTGCCGACGAGGAAGCCGCTCAGGAAGGCCAGCCCGTTGGTGCGTGGTTGCCGACTCCTGATGACCACCAGGGTCGCCGAGAGCACCAGGACGCTCGTGGCCGCGGCCAGGGCGTAGAACAGGACCTCGAGGCCGGTGAAGTTCATGGCCCTGTCACCTTGCCAGAACTGGCGGCGGCCGGCGTGGAAAGCCTCGCTGGGCCTTGCACTTTGGTACCCCCGACGGGATTCGAACCCGCGCTACCGCCTTGCCAGAACAGGCCGAGAGCGGCGGGCCAGGCCGACACAGAGTGGTACCCCCGACGGGATTCGAACCCGCGCTACCGCCTTGCCAGAACAGGCCGAGAGCGGCGGGCTAGGCCGACACAGAGTGGTACCCCCGACGGGATTCGAACCCGCGCTACCGCCTTGCCAGAACAGGCCGAGAGCGGCGGGCTAGGCCGACACAGAGTGGTACCCCCGACGGGATTCGAACCCGCGCTACCGCCTTGCCAGAACAGGCCGAGAGCGGCGGGCTAGGCCGACACAGAGTGGTACCCCCGACGGGATTCGAACCCGCGCTACCGCCTTGAGAGGGCGGCGTGCTAGGCCACTACACAACGGGGGCCTGAGTCTCTTGCTGAGAACCGACGAGACTCTAGCGTGGCCCGCTGGGCCGACCAAATCCTCGTACTCGCTGGGGTACTAGGACTCGAACCTAGACTAACTGGACCAGAACCAGTCGGGCTGCCAATTACCCCATACCCCATGGGGTCCTGCCGTGCGGACCGAGAGCCAAAGATACACAAGCGCTCTCGTGGCCACCAATCGAGCAGATCCTCATCCCGCAGGCAGTACGGCGCCGCGCGCGGACTGCTCGTCGCCATCGGTCCGGGTGGGTGGGGCGGTGGTGTTGCGCAGCCCCATCCGGCGGGCGACCCACAGCACGAGCACGAGGAAGATGCCGTTCTGGACGACCGTGACCGGCAGCTGCCACCACGAGGCCGAGGAGACCGTGAGCGTGCTGTCGAGCTTGTCGTAGGCGATGGCGATGCCGAAGGCGAGCAGGTTGTTCAGGATGTGCAGCGCGATGCCCGCCTCGAGCCCGCCGACGAGGATCACGATCAGCCCCGCCATCAGGCCGAAGGCGAACCGGTCGAAGAACAGCGGGAAGTTCTGGGTGCCGTGGGCAAGCGCGAACAGCACGGAGGTCAACAAGAGCGCCACCACGCGCGAGCTGAAGAACGAGCCGAACGCCTGCATCAGGTAGCCGCGGAAGCCGTACTCCTCGCCGATCGCCTGCAACGGCGTGGTGAACAGGATCACGACGGCGGTGGCCAGCAGCTGCCCGCTCGGGGCCTGTGCGGTGCCGCTCACCGCGTTGGGGTCCTCGGGGAGGAAGACGCCGACGACGAGGGAGGCGAAGAGGGCGACCGCGGCGAGCCCCACGCAGGCGAAGAAGAACTTCCAGCGGATGCCCGGGAACACCGAGGCGAGCCAGCGCGGACGCATGCCGTGGACCACGCGGACGACGAACCAGGTCACCAGCGTCAGCGAGGCGAGCCCGAGGTTGACGTACAGCATCGACCACGGCGTCACCGTGTCGAGCTGTCCGGCCTTCGTCACGCGCTCGCCGAGGGACCCGGGGCCACCGTCGATGGCCGCGCCGATCACCAGGAACACGGTCAGCGCGACCTGGATGACGAAGAAGATCACGACCCCGACCAGCACGCCCACGATCGGCTTCCACCAGGCGTAGGTCCAGGTGCGCAGCATCAGCGGGTAGCTGCGCGGCTCCGGGTGCGGGTGGGCCGCCTGCTGCTGGCGGCGCTGCTGCTCGGCGTACCACTCCGGCGGCGGGGGCGGGTACTGCGGCTGTGCGGCGTACTGCGGTGGAGGTGGGTACCGCCCGGGAGGGGGGCCCGGTGGCGGTTGCTCGCTCACGGCTGCTCGTCCGGCCGGGGGGTGGCGTCGAGGCGGGCCAGCGACGACTCGCGACCCAGCAGCTCCAGGGACTCGAACAACGGCGGCGAGATGCGGCGGCCGGTCACGGCCACGCGCACGGGCCCGAACGCGTTGCGCGGCTTGAGCCCGAGCCCGTCGACGAGCGAGGCGCGCAGGGCTTCCTCGATGGCGGCCGTCGTCCACTCGGTCACGGAGGCCAGCGCGGCGCGTGCGGCGTCGACGACCTTGATCCCCTCGCCGTCGAGCACCTTGGCGACGTCGGTCTCGTCGTAGACGACGTCGTCGAGGAAGAGGAAGGCCAGCATGTCGGCTCCCTCCGCGAGCGTGCCCACGCGCTCGTGGATCAGCACGCAGCCCTCGGTGATCTTGAGGGTCTCCTCCTGGGTCGGCGGGTCCTCGACGAGGTCGGCCTCGTGCAGGAAGGGCAGCAGCCGGCGCTCGAGCTCCTCGATGCCGAGGAGCCGCATGTGGGCGCCGTTGATCGCCTCGAGCTTCTTCAGGTCGAAACGGGCCGGGTTGGGGTTGACGTCCTTGATGTCGAACGCCCCGACCATCTCCTCGAGGGTGAAGACGTCGCGGTCGGCGGCGATCGACCAGCCGAGGAGCGCCAGGTAGTTGAGCAGGCCCTCGGGCAGGAATCCGCGCTCGGCGTAGACGTTCAGGTGCGACTCGGGGTCACGCTTGGAGAGCTTCTTGTTGCCCTCGCCCATCACGAACGGCAGGTGCCCGAACTGCGGGACCACGGCGCCGATGCCGAGCTCGACGAGGGCGCGGTGCAGGGGGATCTGGCGCGGAGTGCTGGAGAGCAGGTCCTCACCGCGCAGCACGTGGGTGATCTGCATGAGTGCGTCGTCGACGGGATTGACCAGCGTGTAGAGCGGGTCGCCGTTGGCGCGGCACAGCGCGAAGTCGGGGACGAACTGCGTCTCGAAGGTGATCTCGCCGCGGACCAGGTCGTCCCACGTCACCGAGCCGTCGGGCATCCGGAACCGCACGACCGGTCGCCGGCCTTCGCCCTCGAAGGCCGCTCGCTGCTCGCTGGTGAGCTCGCGGCAGTGACCGTCGTACCCCTGGATCTTGGAGCCGCTCGCCTTGCGGCGTGCGTCGACCTCCTCGGTGGTGCAGAAGCAGTCATAGGTGTACGACGACTCGGCGAGCTGCGCCAGGACGTCGCGGTAGATGTCGCTGCGCTCGGACTGGCGGTAGGGACCGTGAGGGCCGCCGACCTCGGGGCCCTCGTCCCAGTCGAGGCCCATCCACCGCATCGTGTCGAGCATGCCCCGGTAGGACTCCTGGGTGCTGCGCTCCTTGTCGGTGTCCTCGATCCGGAAGACGAAGGTGCCGCCGTGGTGGCGCGCGAAGGCCCAGTTGTAGAGCGCCGTACGGGCGAAGCCGACGTGCGGGGAGCCAGTCGGTGAGGGGCAGAAGCGCACCCGGACGCTGCCGTCGCCGGTCGAGCTCGTCGAGACCTCAGTCACGCTGCACCACCCGGTTGGTGAGGCTGCCGATGCCCTCGACCCAGATCTCGACCTCGTCGCCGACCTGCATCGGCCCGACGCCCTCCGGGGTGCCGGTGAGGATGACGTCGCCGGGCAGCAGGGTCATCACGCTGCTGACGTGGGCGATCAGCTCGGGGACACCGAAGATCATGTCCTTGGTGGTGCCGTCCTGCTTGAGGTCGCCGTTGAGGTGGGTCTGCACGCGGATGTCGCTGACGTCGAGCTCGGTCTCGATCCAGGGCCCGAGCGGGCAGAAGGAGTCGAAGCCCTTGGCGCGGGTGAACTGCACGTCGCTGCGCTGCAGGTCGCGGGCGGTCACGTCGTTGCCGACCGTGTAGCCCCAGATGACGTCGGCGACCTTCTCCTGCGGCACGTCGCGGCAGATCCGGCCGATCACGACGGCGAGCTCGCCCTCGTAGTGCAGCTCCTGGGTCTGGCGGGGGTAGAAGATCGGGTCGCCCGGCCCGACGACGCTGGTGTTCGGCTTGAGGAACATCAGCGGCTCGTCCGGCACGTCGCCGCCCATCTCGGCGGCGTGGGCGGCGTAGTTCTTGCCGATGCCGACCACCTTGCTGCGCGGCAGCACCGGGCTGACCAGCCGGGCGTCGGCGAGCCGGACCTGCTCGTCGGTGGGCTGCAGGCCGACGTACAACGGATCGCCGGCGAGCACGGTGATCAGCGACTCGTCGTCGGGGATGCCGTGGTCGTCGATGTCGCCCGTGATGACGCCGAAGCGCGGGTCGTCCCCCGTGGTGAACCTTGCGATGCGCACCGGTCGAGCCTAGCGACCGATGCTGTCCGCGAACGAACTACGGTCGGGCCTGTGGAGATGCTCGACCGGATCACGTGGGAGGCACGCGCCTCCGCGCACGCCGAGCGGGTGGACCGCTGGGTGCAACCACACCTCGCCCGCCGTCAGGCCGGCATCAAGCACCCGGTCCACGACTTCCTGTTCACCTACTACTCCCACAGCCCCGCCGCCCTCCGCCGCTGGCACCCGGGGTACGGCGTCGCGCTGGCCGATGCGGACGCGGCGTCGTACGGATCGGCGTACCGGATAATCCAGAACGGATCGCACCTCGCGAGGCCTCCAGGTAGGTGCCGATGCGCTCTGGACTATCCGTCTCCCCCGAGTTCCTGGCCTCGAAGGTGGGCGTGATCGAGGGGATCCGGGAGCTGCTGGTGGCGACCCAGGGGCGTACGGCGAGCCTGGGCTGCTTCGGGCTGCACGAGTGGGCGATGGTGCACCGGACGGACGACGTACGGCACGACCGACCACTGCGGCTCGGCGCGGCCGGCACCGACGCGGTCGTGGAGTCGCACCGGATCACCTGCACGCACTTCGACGCCTTCCGCTTCTTCACCGACTCGGCCCGTCCCCTGAACACCCTGTCGCCGGGGCGCGACGACCGGCCGCAGTTCGAGCAGCCCGGCTGCCTGCACGCCGGGATGGACCTCTACAAGCACGCCTTCCGGCTCAGCCCGCTGATCCCCTCGGAGCTCGTGGCCGACTGCTTCGAGCTCGCGTGGGACATCCGCGACCTCGACATGCGGGCCTCGCCGTACGACCTCGCCGACCTCGGTTTCGCCCCGGTGCGCATCGAGACCCCGGCCGGCAAGCAGGAGTACGTCGCCGCCCAGCGCGCCTTCGCCGAGCGTGGCGCGCCCCTGCGGCAACGGCTGGTCGAGGAATGCGATCGGCTGCTCAGCCGGGCATCGGCGCGATGACCGTGCCGTACCAGTCCGCCGGGTCGGTGTCGCGGACGTGGCTCGTGACCAGCCACCGCTGGCCCTCCGGGTCGGCGAGAACCGCCTGCAGCACTCCCCAAGGCCGCTCCCCCGCGGGGTCGAGGAGCTTCCCACCGGCCGCGACGCCCGCGGCGCAGGCGGCCTCGACGTCGTCGACGAACACCTGGGTGATTGCCGGCGCTGTCGGCGAACTGCCCACCACGCCGGCCGAGGAGCAGGACGAACCCGTCGCGCTCGAGCTCGATGTGCCCGGTCCACCCGTCCGGGAGGGTGGCTCGCAGGACCTCGCGGAACCCGAGCGTCGCCACCAGCCACCCCGCGGCGGCCGGGAGGTCGTCGTACAGGAGGCAGGGCACCACTACCGGGTAACCGCGGCTGGGGTCGTACATGGCTGCTCCTCTGCGCGTCGCGAACATGCGAATGTCGCACGAGTGGCGAACGGGCGCCCAGCTCAGCACTCCATTCACATTCGCATGTCTGGCCGCCCGCGTCCTAACCTCGGGCACATGAGCGAGCAGGGCGCCGACGCCGAGCTGGTCGGCCGGTTCGTCAAGGACGGCCGGCTGGTGATCATGCCCAGCAAGCGCAGCAAGCTGCTGCCCGTCCTCGACCACATCTCACAGGAGTTCGAGCCGGGGCGCACCTACCCCGAGCCCGAGGTCAACGCGGTGCTCGAGCGCTACCACTCCGACTACGCGGCACTGCGCCGCTACCTCGTCGACGAGGGGTTCATGTCACGCGAGGGCGGGGTCTACTGGCGCAGCGGCGGGACCGTCAGCGTCTGACGGGTCACCAGCAGGCCGGTTTCCGGGCCCGCCAGTCGTGGGCTGCCTCGACCTGCGCCGCCAGCGACAGCAGGGTCGCCTCGTCGCCCGGCCTCGCCGCCAGCATGATCCCGACGGGGAGGTCGTCCGCCGTCCAGTGCGTCGGCAGCGAGACGGCCGGGCTGCCGGTGACGTTCCACATCGAGGTGTACGGCGTGAACCGCTTCTGGGCCTCGAAGTCGGCGGCGGGATCGGCGTCGTCCCGGATCGCGCCGACCGGCAGCGGCGGGACGGCGAGGGTCGGGGTCAGCACGGCGTCGTACGACGAGAGCACGGTCAGCGTCCGCGCTGCCACGCGTCGCAGCTCGCCGATGGCCAGTCCGAACTCCGGCCCGCTGACGGCCATCCCGAGGTCGGCGAGCCAGGTGGTCAGCGGTCGCAGCTGGGCCTGCGCCTCGTCGGGGAGGTTCACCACCGACAGCGCGGTCAGCACGGCCCAGCAGGTCTCGAAGACGGGTACGGCGTCGCGCGGCAGCGGCACCTCGATGTCGACGACGTCGTGACCGAGCGTCTCGAGGAGGCGGCTGGCGTCCTCCCACGCGGTCACGCACTCGGGGTCGAGGGCGGCGTCGGCGATCACCGGTTCCACGAACCGAGCGATGCGCAGCCGGCCGGGGTCCCGATCGCAGGCGCTCAGGAAGGTCGCGTCCGGCTCTGGCGCCCAGGTCGGGTCGCCGGGTGAGCGGCCGGCCATCACGTCGAGGAAGGCCGCGGCGTCACGCACCGTCCGCGCCAGCGCTCCGTTGGTGGACAGGCCGACCGGGTCGCCGTACATGGGGGCACCGGAGATCCGGCCGCGCGTCGGCTTGAGCCCGACCAGCCCGCAGCAGGAAGCAGGGATCCGGATCGAGCCGCCACCGTCGGAACCCTGCGCGATCGGGCACCAGGCCGGCGGCCACGGCGGCGCCGGCACCTCCGCTGGAGCCACCGGCCATCCGGGTCGTGTCCCAGGGCGTGACCGCCGGCGGCTGCCCCTCGGGCTCGGTGTAGCAGGGCGACCCGAACTCCGGCGTGCTCGTCTTGCCGAGGCTGACCATCCCGGCCGCGGCGATCCGCCGGACCACCTCGTCGTCGACCTCCGGGACGAAGTCCGCGAACACCGGTGACCCGAAGGCCGTGGGGATCCCGGCCGTCGCGTTGAGGTCCTTGATCGCGGTCGGTACGCCGGCCAGCGGTCCCTCTCCCCGCGGCGCCACGAGCCGCGTGCCTGCTCCGCCGTCACCGTGACGAAGGCGCCGAGCTCGTCGGAGAGCCGGTCGATGCGAGCCAGGTAGTGCTCCACGAGCTCGGCCGTCGAGGTCTCCCCCGCCCGGATCGCGGCGCCCTGCTCGAGTGCGGTGAGGTCGTGCAGCTCGGTCACGGTTTGGCAGGCTACTCGCGTGCCCCGGATGTTCCGTGCTCGCCCTGCTGCTCGCGCTCGCGGCGTGCGGCGGTCAGGACGAACCTCGCGCGACGCCGTCGCCGTCTCCCACGCCCACACCTTCGGTCACCGCGACCCCGACCCCGACTCCGACGCCCACCCCGTCGCCGACGCAGGCCGCGACGCCGACGCGGAAACCCAGACCCAGCGCCACCGAGCGCCCCGACCCGCGCTGGCACTTCTACTCCAGCGACAAGGCCACGCACACCTCGCCGTGGTTCGCCGGCGCGCACCGGGTGATGATCGGCTTCGGCTGCACGGTCGCGCCGTACTACGACCACGACCCGCGCTGCCCCGGCCGACAGGGCTTCCACCACGGCATCGACGTCGCGATGCCGTGCGGCACTCCGCTGACCTCCGACGTCGCCGGGGTGGTGCTCCCTGCGTCGGCTCCCGGTGCACCGGGTCCGGCGTACGGCGTGCACCCGTTCCGGATCCACACCGGCGACGTCGACGTGCTGATCGGCCACACCCGCACGGTCTACGTCAGCGCAGGGCAACGCGTGCGGCCGGGCCAGCGGATCGCGCTCTCCTCCGACAGCGGCGCCCCCGACGGCTGCCACCTGCACTTCGAGGTCCGCCGGCACGGCCAGGGCCTCGACGGCGCGATCGACCCGGCCGGCCTGCTCAAGCTCTCCTGACCCCGCGGGACGTCATACGAAGTGGTCGCCATGACGACCAGTTCGTATGACGTCCGGGCAATCTCAGGAGGCCCCGTGCCGGCGCAGCCCGAAGGTGAGGCTGTCGAGCAGGGCCATCCACGACGCCTCGATGACGTTGTGCCCGACGCCCACGGTGACCCAGGAGCTCGAGCCGTCGGAGGTCTCGATCAGCACCCGGGTGATCGCGTCGGTGCCGTGGCCCTGGTCCAGGATGCGCACCTTGTAGTCGATCAGCTCGAACTTCACGATCTCCGGGTACAGCTGCTCGATCGCCTGCCGCAGCGCGTGGTCGAGCGCGTTGACCGGGCCGTTGCCCTCGCCGGTCGCGACGATCCGGGCACCACCCGCACGGATCTTCACCGTCGCCTCGGACACCGCCTCGTCGCCGGGACGGGTCTCGGTGATCACCCGCCACGACTCGGTGTCGAAGTACGACGGACGCGCACCCTCGACCTCCTCGAGCAGCAGCAGCTCGAAGGACGCGTCGGCCGCCTCGAAGGTGAACCCCCCGGCCTCGAGCTCCTTGACGCGGTCGGTGATCTTCTTGACCAGGTCCGGCGGCAGGTCGAAGCCGAGCTCCCGGCCCTTCAGCTCGATCGACGCGCGCCCGGCCATGTCGGAGACCAGCAGCCTCATGTCGTTGCCGACCCCCTCGGGGTCCATGTGCTGGTAGAGGTTCGGGTCGACCTTGATCGCGCTCGCGTGCAAGCCCCGCCTTGTGGGTGAAGGCGGAGACGCCCACGTAGGGCTGGCGCGAGGCCGGCGGGAAGTTGGTCACGTCGGCGACGGCGTGCGCCACCCGGGTCGCCTCGCGCAGCAGCCCGTCGGGCAGTACGGCGCGCCCCAGCTTCAGCTCGAGGTTGGCCACCACGCTGACGAGATCGGCGTTGCCGGTGCGCTCGCCGTACCCGTTCAAGGTGCCCTGCACGTGGGTCGCCCCCGCGTCGACCGCGGAGAGCGTGTTGGCCACCGCGCAGCCGGTGTCGTTGTGGCAGTGGATGCCGACCCGTCCGCCGGTCGAGGCCACCACGTCGTCCACGACGTCGGCGACCCAGCCGGGGAGCATCCCGCCGTTGGTGTCGCACAGCGCGGCCACGTCGGCGCCGGCCTCGAAGGCGGTGCGCAGCACCTCGAGGGCGTAGTCGCGGTTGTCGCGGTAGCCGTCGAAGAAGTGCTCGGCGTCCAGGAAGACGCGCTGACCCTCGGCGCGCAGGTGCGAGACGGTGTCGCGGACCATCGCGAGGTTCTCCTCGAGGGTGGTGCGCAGGGCCAGCTCGACGTGCCGGTCGTGGGACTTCGCGACCAGCGTCACCACCCCGGCGCCCGAGTCGCGCAGCGCCGCCACCAGCGGGTCGTCGGCCGCGCTTGACCCCGGCGCGACGGGTGGCGCCGAAGGCCGCGAGCTGGGCGTGCCGCAGGTCCAGCTCGTCGACCGCACGCCGGAAGAACTCGGTGTCCTTGGGGTTGGCGCCCGGCCAGCCGCCCTCGATGAAGCCGACCCCGAGCCCGTCGATGTGCCGGGCGATGCTGAGCTTGTCGGCGACGGAGAGGTTCAGGCCCTCCTGCTGCGCGCCGTCGCGCAGGGTGGTGTCGTAGACGTGGAACAGGTCGCCGGTCGCTGGCCCGCTTTCTGGGCCGGTTGCTGGGGCGGTCATCGGAATCTCTCGTCGGTCGGGTCCGGGGCAAAGAAAAAACCTCCCGTCGGGACGGAAGGTCAGCGCGGCAGGGAGGTGTCCCGTCGCGCTACTCGATAATGATCACTGCGTGCTGCACGGGCACGAGTCTGCCACGGATGCCCCGGCGGCGGTACGGCGTCCGAGGTTCGGAGCTGGGAACGGGGCGGGGGGCGAGATGTTTCCCCGACATCTCGCCCCCACCTCCCGTTCGGCCGGTGTGTCCCCTGTCCCACCCCTCCAGAAGGAACCGGTGACGCCGACCAACGTGACCCCCGACCAGGCTCTGGTCCGTCAGCACCACACAGCCGGCAGAGCGACTGATCGGAGGATCACTACACCTATCGTGCGTACTGCGCACTTTTGACACATGACCTGTTTGGACTAATTCGGTCAGACCGGTCAGACAATTCCTTCAGTCTCGAAAAGGCGCTGGTCAGCGCAGTCCGTGCCACGGCGGCGAGAGCGCCGGGGCCCAGTTCGGGCCGCTGTCGAGCAGCAGACCGAGCATCACGGCGGCGCCGAGCAGGCACGCCACGACCACGAACCAGCCGCCGAACTCCGAGCGCGAGGTGCGCACCACCAGCCCGCGCGTGCTCTCGCGCAGCCGGGTCGCGCCCGGCCCCCACCACAGCGCCGGCACGAAGCCCAGCCCCGCGAGGACGAGGTCGACCCGCAGGGGTTGCCCGAGCACGTAGCCCAGCGAGTACATCCCCAGCGCGGTGAAGGCCGCGCCGAAGAGCAGCACCAGCGTGCCGACCAGCGCCACCAGCAGGTAGATGGGGAGGGCCAGCGTGGTGGCCGGGACGTCGTACCAGGTGGTGCGTCCGCGCAGCAGCCGGCGGCGCGCGTGCCGCTGCCGGGTCACCGAGACGGTGCGCAGCACCAGCACCACGATCCCGACGAGTGCGGTGCCGGCGTACGGCGCATAGGCGATCGTCGCCGCCGTCAGCGCACCCAGTCCCAGGAGCTGGAGGACCTGCTGGACCCGGGAGCTGTCGCGCGGAGCCTTCGCCGCGTGCGGGCTGTGCCTCCGACCGAGGGGTCGAGGTCTGCGTCGCCGGGCCGGGGCCGGGATGACGCGGGTCCTCGGCGGCGCGGGCGGCGCGGGGATGGTCGCCGGAGGTGTCACTGCGGGGCGGCGGTGGCAGGACCGGCGCGTGCAGGGGCGCGATCCCGGTGGCCGGCGTGACCTCCTCGGGCGGCGTGCTCGTGGGCGCCGACGGGTAGAACGGCATCGTCCACAGCTCGCGCTCGGCGAGTGGCTCGACCGGGCGCGGCCTCCGCTGCTCGTCCAGCCAGGCGCGCACCTCGCTCAGCGACGGGCGCTGCCAGGGCTCCGGCTCGAGGCAGTCGCGCAGCATCTCGTCGATCCCCTCGGGGACACCGGACAGGTCGTGCTCCCCGCGACGGACGCGGTCCATCACGGCCATCGCCGGGCCGCGGCCGTACGGCGGCCTCCCGGTCGCGGCGAAGACGACGGTGGCCGCCCACGCGTGCACGTCGGAGGCGGGGGTGCCGTCCTCGCCGTAGAGGATCTCCGGCGCGAGGTACCCGGGCGTCCCGAGCAGGAACCCGGTCTGGGTGAGCCGCGGGTCGTCGGCCAGCCGGGCCAGGCCGAAGTCGATGAGGACGGGCGAGCGGCCCTCCATCAGCACGTTGGTCGGCTTGACGTCGCGGTGCAGCACCCCGACCGAGTGCACGGCCTGCAGCGCGTCGGCCAGGCCGTCGGCGAAGTGCACCAGGTCGCGGCCGGCTGATCGGACCCTCCTCCGCCACGTGGTGGTAGAGCGAGAGGCCGGGCACGTAGCGCGTCACGACGTACGGCGTCGGGCCGTGCGGGTCGGCGTCGAGGATCTCGGCCACCCGCGGGCTGGTGACGCGGCGCAGTGAGCTGACCTCGCGGGCGAGGCGCTCGCGGGCCTCGGCGTCACCGACGATGTGGGGCCGGAGCACCTTCAGCGCGACCCGGCGGCCGTCGAGCGTCTGGGCCAGGTGCACCACACCCATGCCGCCCTCGCCGATCCGCGCGAGCAGGCGGTAAGGGCCGATGTTCGCGAGTTCGGGGGAAGGTTGGGGCGCGGCGGTCATCTCGGCCACAACGGTAGCCGGGCGTCGAGCTGGTGCTGGTCAGGGCACGCGCAGGTCGGTTCAGCAGACCTGGTGCATCCAGCCGAAGGCGTCGTCGTCGCGGCCGTACTGGATGTCCACGAGGGCCTGGCGGATGTCGAGGGTCAGCGGGCCCGCGTCGTCGGTCGCGGGACCGGAGACCTCGCCGCCGTCCCACTTCAGCGTCCCGACCGGCGTGACGACCGCGGCCGTGCCGCAGGCGAAGACCTCGGTGATCTCGCCCGAGCCCACGCCCTCGCGCCACTCGTCGATGGAGAACTTGCGCTCCTCGACGTGGTGCCCCTTCTTCTGGGCCAGCTCGATGATCGCCGAGCGGGTGATCCCCTCGAGGATGGTGCCGGTCTCGGGGGTGACGACGTGGCCGTCGGCGTAGACGAAGTACATGTTCATGCCGCCGAGCTCCTCGACGTACTTCCCCTCGGCCACGTCGAGGAAGACCACCTGGTCGCAGCCCTCGGCCGTCGCCTGCTGCTGGGCGACCAGGGAGCTGGCGTAGTTGCCGCCCGTCTTGGCCGCGCCCATCCCGCCGCGACCGGCGCGGGTGTAGTCCTCGGTGAGCCACAGGGTCAGCGGCTTCACCCCGCCCTTGAAGTAGGCGCCGGCCGGGGAGGCGATCACCATGAAGCGCACGTGCTGGGCAGGCCGGACGCCGAGGAAGGACTCGGAGGCGAACATGAAGGGCCGCACGTAGAGGCTCTTCTCCCCCGCCCCTTCGGGCACCCAGCGCTGGTCGACCTCGACCAGGGCGTCCACGGCCTGCACGAAGTCCTCGGGGTCCAGGGCCGGCAGGGCGAGCCGGTGCGAGGAACGCACCATCCGCCGGGCGTTCTCCTCGGGCCGGAAGGTCCAGATGGACCCGTCGGCATGCCGGTAGGCCTTCATCCCCTCGAAGATCTCCTGCGCGTAGTGCAGCACCGCGGAGGCGGGGTCCATGCTCAGCGCGCCGTACTGCTCGATCCGCGCGGCGTGCCAGCCCTGCTCGGGGGTCCACTCGACGGTGAGCATGTGGTCGGTGAAGTGCGTGCCGAAGCCCGGGTTGGCCAGGATCTCCGCCAGCTCGGCGTCCGAGCGCGGGGACGCCGTCGGGGTGAGGGTGATGTCGAGCGTCATGGGAGCCAACTTATCTCTCGAAGTGGGGGCGCCGGTTTCCCATGCGAGGAAGGGATTTTGCCGCCGACCACAGGAAGTTTCCTGTGCTGACGCGGCAGAAAAGGTTCCTCGCATGGGAAACCGTCAGCGGTGATGAGGGGTCAGGCGAGCCGGGCGGCGATCGAGTCGCCTACCTCGGGGGTGCCGAGGGAGGAGCCCGGGGTACGGGCGGCGAGGTCCTGTACGACGGCGTGCTCGACCTGGCCGGCGGCGTCGTCGAGGCCGAGGTGCTCGAGCATCAGGGACACCGAGAGGATCGCCGCCGTCGGGTCGGCCTTGCCCTGGCCGGCGATGTCCGGCGCCGAGCCGTGCACGGGCTCGAACATCGAGGGGGCGGTCCGGTCGGGGTTGACGTTGCCGCTCGCCGCCAGGCCGATGCCGCCGGTGATGGCAGCGGCGAGGTCGGTGATGATGTCGCCGAAGAGGTTGTCGGTGACGATCACGTCGAACCGGGCGGGGTCGGTGACCATGAAGATCGTGGCCGCGTCGATGTGCATGTAGTCGACGGTGACCTCGGGGAACTCCCGGCCCACCTCCTGCACCAGCCGCCACCACACGGCGCCCGCGTTGACGAGCACGTTGGTCTTGTGGACCAGCGTCAGCTTCTGGCGCCGCTTCTGGGCGCGACGGAAGGCGTCGCGGACGACGCGCTCCACGCCGAAGGCGGTGTTCAGCGAGACCTCGGTGGCGATCTCGTGCGGAGTCCCGACGCGTACGGCGCCGCCGTTGCCCGTGTAGGGGCCCTCGGTGCCCTCGCGCACGACGACGAACTCGACGTCCCCGGGTCGGCCAGGGGTGAGGCCGCACCGGGGAAGATCCGCGAGGGGCGCAGGTTGACGTAGTGGTCGAGCTCGAAGCGCAGCCGCAGCAGCAGACCCGCGCTCGAGGATGCCGGGCGGCAGGTTCGGGTCACCGGGCTTGCCACCGACGGCGCCGAGCAGGATCGCGTCGTGGCCGCGGATCTCCTCGAGCACCGAGTCGGGCAGCACCTCGCCGGTGGCGAGGTAGCGCTCCGCGCCGAGGTCGTAGCGGGTCGGCTCGAACTTCACGCCGGTGGGCGCGACGGCCTCGAGCACCTTGAGCGCCTCGGCGGTGACCTCGGGACCGATGCCGTCCCCGGGGATGACGGCGAGGCGCACCGAACCGGTGGCGGGTGTCAGCTCAGGCATGGCTGCAGGCTAGTTCTCGCCGCCGGTTCAGTTGTCGTCGGGGCGCTGGCCGCCGTTGTCCCGCAGGTCGAGCGCGGCCTGGACGGCCTGGGTGCTCGTCGGGCTGTCGGGGTCGTGCCGGGCGGGGCCCCACTCGGGGTACATCTCGTACATGTCGATCTCCTCGGATGTGATGCAGGAAAGTGGTGGTGACGGCGGCCGCTGATACACGGCCGGTGCTGTCTCCACGAGGAGATGGGCTCATCCGACGGCGGCGGATCGCACCGGACGGATGGAGCCCGGGAAGTAGCAGGTGGAACTTCGTCTGTCTCGCTCGCGGAGGTGATGGGCCGGTGGCGTTGGGGAACGCCGAACTCCGCGGCGAGGTGGCCTATCTAGATACAGGCCCCGCCACGGCGGCAAATAAGTACGAAGTTCCTCCGCATGGTGAAACCAGCGTAGGCAATCGACGCCGGTGTCGCGCGCGACTTCGCGCCGTGTCCCAACATCCGAGACGGATGTCTGGATCGTGGCCGGTCGGGATCGATTTGCAAGACTCGACGACATGAGTGCTCCCCCGGAGCTGCCGTCGATCGTCTCGCGGGCGTTCGAGGTGTGCCGTCGTGCGGGCTACGTCTCGTTCTGCCGCAACGAGACCGGCCGGCTGCTCGCGACGCTGGCCGCGACCCGCGAGGGGACGATGGCCGAGTTCGGCACCGGCTGCGGCGTGGGTACGGCGTGGCTGCGCTCCGGCGTACGACCGCGCGGGCACATCCTCACCGCCGAGCTCGACCCCGACCTCGCGACCGCGGCCCAGGACATCTTCATCGACGACCCCCAGGTCGAGGTGCTGGCTGCCGACTGGTCGACGCTGCTCAACAAGGGCCCGTACTCGCTGCTGTTCCTCGACCCGTCGGTCCCCGAGGACGCCGGCGTCGACGCCGTCGCCGACCTCGTCGAGCCGGGCGGCATCGTCGTGCTCGACGACTTCACTCCCTGCGAGCAGTGGCCACCGGTCACCTACGGTCGCGTCGACGTGCTGCGCGAGGGATGGCTGACCGACGAGCGGTTCACCGCCGTCGAGGTGATGGTGGCCAGCGACGCCGCCGTCATCATCGCCACCCGCCGCTGACCCTGAGCCGGAAACGCCACCGGCCCCGGTGCAGGACCGGGGCCGGCGGAACGTGTGCTTGCGCTCAGTGCGAGGGCATCTCCAGGCCCTCTTCCTCGGGCAGGACGACCTCGGAGACCATCTCCTCGATCTCCTCGGACGGCAGCGCGACGGCCATCGCCCAGTAGTAGATGGCCGCACTGAAGAGCACGGTCACGATGATCCCCAGGTAGTCGCCCAGCACCGGGTCGTCCATCGGCCCGAAGGAGCTGATGTAGGTGATGACCCCCATGCCGACCAGGTAGACCGGCAGCCAGGCCGCGCCCTTCAGGTTCAGGTGCACCGGCTTGTCGTTGAGACCGAAGATCAGGTTGGCGGCCAGGATGACGTAGCCGATCAGGATCGCGATGCCGAGCTTCCAGTCGGTGTCCCAGCCCGACCACAGGATGATCAGGCCGGAGATGGCGAAGCCCAGAGGGAGCGAGGATCTCGGCCGCCGGCAGCACGTACGGCCTGTCGGCGTTGGGCAGCCGGCGTCGGAACGCACCCAGGGACAGTGGCGCCCCGGCGTACATCAGCACGCTCGCACTGGTGATCAGGCCGACCAGCGACTGCCAGCTCGGGAACGGCAGGAAGCAGATGACGCCGGTGACGAAGGCCGCGATCAGGCCGACCCACGGCACGCGGCGCTCGTTGGTCCACTCGAAGGGCGTCGGGACGTAGCCGTTGCGGCTCAGGCCGTAGGAGACCCGCGAGCTGCCGGTGATGTAGATCAGGCCGGTGCCGGCCGGGGAGACGATCGCATCCAGGTAGATGATCCAGGCCAGCCAGCCCAGGCTGAGCGCGGTCGCCACCTCGGCGAAGGGTCCGGTGAAGGTGGTGTAGAGACCCTTGCCGGTCTCGTCCCAGGTCTTGCCGATCGTGTCCGCGGGCAGGGCGACCAGGAAGGCGACCTGCAGCAGGATGTAGACGAACATCCCGATCAGGATCGAGCCGATGATCGCGAACGGGATGTCCTTCTTCGGGTTCTTGGCCTCACCGGCCAGCTGGTCGGCCTGCTCGAAGCCGAGGTAGCTGAAGATGATGCCGCTGGTCGCGACGGCCAGCAGGATGCCGTGCAGGCCCTTGGGGTTGAAGCCGTCGGCGGCGGTGAAGTTGGAGCCGTGGAAGTTGAACAGCGCCAGCACCAGGATGGTCAGCAGCGGCACGGCGATCTTCCACCAGGTCATCGCGCTGTTGGTGTTGGCCAGCATCTTCACCCCGAGGAAGTTCACGGCGGTGAGGACCGCCATCAGGATGATGGCCACGATCAGTCCGGCCGTGGTCAGGGTGCCGTTGGCCTTGAGCCAGCCGTCGGCGAAGGACCAGTGGCCGGCGTACTCGATCATGGCCGCGACCTCGATCGGCGCCACGGTGGCAGCCTGCAACCACGAGAACCAGCCGAACGACGCGCCCGCGGCGCCACCGAACGCGTAGTGCGGGAACCGGGCGGTGCCACCGGAGACGGGATACATGCCGCCGAGCTCCGCGTGGATGAGCGCGAGCACCATGATCATGACGCCGCCGATGATCCAGGAGATGATCGCCGCGGGACCGGCCGCGATCAGGCCCTTCTGGGCGCCGAACAGCCACCCGGAGCCGATGATCGAGCCGACGGAGGCCCAGATCAGGCCGACCTTGCCGACCTCGCGGAGCAGTGCGGTGTTGCGAATCGGAGGGGTTGGAGGAGTATCCGTTGCAGTCATGAGGGGTCAACCTTCCTGCTCAGCGGCATGGGCGCCACAGGCCAAAATACGACTGCGGATGGCTCACGGCGAGCATTGACGGGTTACTTTTTTGTTGCGTCTATCCACCATCCAGCTCGACGATGCAGGCCGGCAGCATCAGCTGGACGAGCGGCCCGATGGCGATCGCGTAGAGCACCGTGCCGATGCCGACCACGCCGCCGAGGAACCAGCCGATCACCACGACGGTGACCTCCAGCGCCGTGCGGACCACGAAGATGGACACGCCCGTACGGCGGTGCAGCCCGGTCATCAGTCCGTCGCGAGGACCGGGCCCGAACTGCGACCCGATGTAGAGGGCCGTGGCGAGCGGCGTTCCCGAACACCCCGCCGACCAGGAGCAGGACCCGGACCCACAGGACGTCCGGAGCGGGGAGCACGCCGAGCACCGCGTCGGCGACCAGGCCGACGACGAACGAGTTGGCGATCGTGCCGAGGCCCGGCATCTCGCGCAACGGGATCCAGAGAAGCAGCACCACGAGGCTCATGGCGATCACCGCCTGACCGATCGTGATCGGCAGGTGCACGGCGAGGCCCTGGTGCAGCACGTCCCACGGGGCGTTGCCCAGGGTCGAGCGGATGATCATCGCGAGAGTCGCGCCGTACAGGACCAGCCCGAAGGCCAGCTGGGTCAGCCGTCGCGGCAGCCGCCCGGCGCGCAGCTGGGCGACCGGGCCCAGTCGCTGGAGCTCGCGCCTCACCCGGTGAGGTCGACGCCGCGGACGCTCTCGGCGTCGATCGCCTCGCGGATCTCCTCGAGGACCTCGAACGACACCGCGGAGTCGACCGACAGGGCGACGAGCGCCTGGCCGCCCTTGCGGTCGCGCGAGACCTGCATGCCCGCGATGTTCACCCCGGCGTCGCCGAGGATCTGGCCGACGATGCCGACCATGCCGGGGCGGTCCTCGTAGGTGAAGAAGGCGAGGTGCTCGGCGGGCTCGAGGTCCACGACGTAGTCGTTGACCTCGACCAGCCGCTCGCGCTGCGCGATGCCGATCAACGTGCCCGAGACCGAGATCTGCGAACCGTCGGCGAGGGTGCCGCGGAGGGTGATCAGGTTGCGGTGGTCGGGGCTCTCCGCCTCGGTGAGGAGCCTGACCTCGATCCCCCGCTCGGCGGCCAGCAACGGTGCGTTCACGTAGGAGACCTGGTCCTCGACGATGTCGGCGAAGATGCCCTTCAGGGCCGCGAGCTCGAGGACCTTGACGTCGTACTCCGTGATCTCGCCTCGGACCTCCACGTCGACCTGCTGCGCCGCCTCGCCGGCGAGCGCGGTGAAGATGCGGCCGAGCTTCTCCACCAGCGGGATGCCGGGGCGGACGTCCTCGGCGATCACGCCGCCCTGGACGTTCACCGCGTCGGGGACCAGCTCGCCGGCCAGCGCCAGGCGCACCGAACGGGCCACCGCCACACCGGCCTTCTCCTGGGCCTCGTCCGTGGAGGCGCCGAGGTGGGGCGTGGCCACGACGTTCTCGAGCTCGAAGAGCGGCGAGTCGGTGCACGGTTCCGTGGTGAACACGTCGAGGCCGGCGGCCGCGATCTGCCCGGTCTTGAGCGCGTCGTAGAGGGCCTTCTCGTCGACGATGCCGCCGCGGGCCGCGTTGACGATGACCAGGTGCTGCCGGGCGCGGGCGAACTGCTCGGCACCGATCAGGCCGATCGTCTCCGGGGTCCGCGGCAGGTGCACCGTCAGGAAGTCCGACTCGGTCATCAGCTCGTCGAGCCCGACCATGCGCACGCCCATCTGGGCGGCGCGGCCCGCCTGCACGTAGGGGTCGTAGGCGATCACGTCCATGCCGAAGGCCGCGAGCCGGTTGGCCACGAGCACGCCGATGCGGCCCAGCCCGACGATGCCGACGGTCTTCTCGAACAGCTCGATCCCGGTGTAGCGGCTGCGCTGCCACTTCCCGCGGGTCAGCGCGGCGTGCGCCGGGCTGATGTGCCGCGCGGCGGCGAGCATCAACGCGACCGCGAGCTCGGCGGCACTGACGATGTTGGAGGTCGGTGCGTTCACGACCATCACGCCGTTCTGCGTCGCAGCACGTACGTCGACGTTGTCGAGTCCCACGCCGGCACGTGCGACCACGCGCAGCCGTCGTCCCGCGGCCAGCGCCTCGGCGTCGACGTGCGTGGCCGACCTGACCAGGATCGCGTCGGCCTCGGCGATGGCGGCGAGCAGCGCGGCGCGGTCGGTGCCGTCGCAGGTGCGGATGTCGAAGTCCGGGCCGAGGGCGTCGATCGTCGCGGGACTGAGCTCCTCGGCGATGAGGACGACGGGCCGCGGGCTCGAGGAGGGTGTCACGACGATCCTGACGTCGGGGCCCGGATCCAGCAGGGCCCGGGCGTGAATCTGGCGGGGCCGGCACGGCGCTGTGCGTCGGCAGCGTAACCGACACCACACCTCACGCGTTGGGTGATCTGTCCCGTTGGGTGCGGTGTTCAGCCCGTGTCCGGCCGTCCGCGCGGGGGCGCAATGGACGGCCGGGCGCAGGGCAAGCGAATCTGCGCCGAGGCGGGATCCGCCAGCCTGGGGGAAGGCGAAGGGCCCAGCAAGTATGAGTTGCTGGGCCCTTCTGTTTGACCAGAGTCGGTGACTCCCTGATCGACCACTCTTCCCCTCCGGCCCCGGCTTGCAGTCACCTGCTCACCGCCACGAGTCGCCCCGTGGTGCGGACCTTCGTCTCCGAGTGATCCCGCGTTTCCCGTAGGAACCGCGTGAGAGATTTCTATGTCGTGCCGAGGGGTCTGCGCAAGGGAATCTCACCGCGAATTGCGACTGAATTCACCGGCTCGGCGTGTCCTCCACAGGTCGGGGGTGGTAGTCCACAGGAACGGCCCGTCGTCCACAGGTAGTTGATCCTTCCGGTGGACAACCGCGGGTTGCCGGGCTAGACGACTCGCGGCGGTGGCAGGGTCCTCCCATGACACCCAGACCGCCCACCGTGCACGCCGCGTCGTGGGGCGACCTCGCCGCTGCCGTGGTCTTCGTCGTGGCCGCGCTGTTCGCCCGGTTCCACTACGACGACGTCGACGGCGCCGGTCCGCTGCAGCTCGTCCTGTGGTCCTTCGCCGTGGCCGCGGCGGTTCGTGCGACCGCGCGGTGGATGGCCATCGAGCTCTCGGGGTCGGGCTCCGCCTAGCCGTGGATGCCTAGCCGGCCGAGCCCTCGGTCGCCAGCGTCTGCTCGAGCGCCTGGGTGAACAGCTCGACCGGCTGGGCACCCGAGATCGCGAAGCGTCGGTCGAGCACGAAGAAGGGCACGCCGTTCGCTCCCATGGCAGCCGCGTCACGGGTGTCGCGCTCGACCTCCGCGGCGTACTCGTCGCCGGCCAGGACCGCGGCGACCCGCTCGGGGTCGAGGCCCACCTTCTCGGCGAGCGTCTGCAGCAGGGCGTGGTCCCCGACGTTCTCGGCCCTGGTGAAGTACGCCGCGAGCAGCTCGTGCTTGAGCGCGCGCTGCGTCTCCGGTCCCGCCTCCGCGAGGGCGAGCTGCAGCACCCGGTGGGCGTCCGCCGTGCTCACGTGCGGCGCTGCTCCGTGGTGGAAGACCAGCCCCTCCTCGGCCGCGACGGCCTCGGTGCGCGCGATCATCTGCTGGGCAGCGTCGACGTCGCCGCCGGCGTACTTGCGCGCCAGCATCTCGACGACGGTGCCGTCCGGGACCTGGGGCGCACTGGGGTCGAGCTGGAAGGACCGGTAGACGACCTCGACGTCGTCACGGTGCTCGAACCCGGCCAGGGCGGTCTCCAGGCGGCTCGTGCCGATGTAGCACCACGGGCACACGACGTCGGACCAGATCTCGATCTGCATGTGGGGCAGAACGCCCACCGGCCACCGAGTGTTCCTCAGGGTCACCCTGAGGGGTTCCGGGGTCGGATCAGGGGCGAGCCAGCACGCTCCCTGATGTGCGCGGGTGGTCTGCGGGACGAGTCTTCTCGACATGATCCAGATCGATTCACTCACGAAGAGGTACGGCGGCTTCACCGCCGTCGACGACGTCACTTTCACCGCCCGGCCCGGTCGCGTGACCGGCTTCCTCGGCCCCAACGGCGCCGGGAAGTCGACCACCATGCGGGTGATGGTCGGCCTGACCACCGCCCACGTCGGGCACCACGACCATCGACGGTCGCCGGTACGCCGACCTGCCCAACCCCGGCCGCGAGGTCGGTGTCCTGCTCGACGCGTCGGCCCAGCACGCCGGACGCACCGGCCGCGAGATCCTCACGGTCGCCGCCATGACGATGGGGCTGCCCCGCTCGCGGGTGTCCCGGATGCTCGAGCGGGTGAGCCTCACCGAGAAGGAGGCCGATCGCCGGGTGCGGCACTACTCGCTCGGCATGCGCCAACGGCTGGGCATCGCCACCGCGCTGATCGGTGACCCGCGGGTGCTGATCCTCGACGAGCCGGCCAACGGCCTCGACCCGGCCGGCATCCGCTGGATGCGCGACCTGCTGCGCTCCTACGCCGACGAGGGCGGGACCGTCCTGCTCTCCTCGCACCTGCTGCACGAGATCGAGGTCATCGCCGACGACCTGGTCGTGATCGGCAACGGCCGGATCGTCGCGCAGGGCACCAAGGCCGAGCTCCTGCAGGCGGCCGGGACCGTCGTACGCAGCAGGTCGACCCGCGACCTCGCCCACGCACTGGAGGTGGCCGGCATCGAGGCCACCGTGGCCCCCGACGGCGCGGTCCTCACCCCTGCCGACACCGAGAGCGTCGGGGCGGTCGCCCACTCCGCGGGCATCGCCCTGACCGAGCTGAGGTCGGCCGACAGCGCCGGCCTGGAGGAGATGTTCCTCGAGCTCACCGCCGACACACAACGAGAAGGAGCAGCGGCATGACTGCCACGACCATGGAGCGCGTCACCGCGACGAGCGCTCCCGACGTACGCCCCATCCCGATGACCCGCATCGTGGGCGTGGAGCTGCGCAAGATGTTCGACACCCGCTCGGGGTTCTGGCTGATGGCGAGCATCGTCGCGATGTCGGTCATCGCCTCCGGCGCCGTGATCATCTTCGGCAAGGACGGTGACCAGAGCTACGGGAGCTTCGCCCAGGCCTTCGGGATCCCGATGTCGGTGATCCTGCCGATCGTGGCCATCCTCGCCGTCACCTCGCGAGTGGTCCCAGCGCAGCGGACTGACGACGTTCACCCTGGTGCCGCACCGGGGCCGGGTCGTGGGCGCGAAGGCGCTCGCCACCGCGGTGGTCGCGGTCGTCTCGATGGTGACCGCCTTCGCGATCGGCGCCGTGGGCACGGTGGTCGGCTCGGCGATCCACGGCACCGACGTGGTCTGGGACATCTCGTTCGTCGACGCGCTGTACATCACCGCGGGCTACAGCGCTCGGGATGGCGATGGGCTTCATGCTCGGCGCGCTGATCCGCAACAGCGCGGGTGCGATCGTGGGCTACTTCGTCTACTCCTTCGTGGTGCCGACCCTCTCCGGCCTGCTCGCCACGCAGGCGTGGTGGCGCGACGCCCAGCCCTGGGCCGACTTCAGCTTCGACCAGTTCCGCGCTCTACGACGGCGGCCTCAGCGCGCAGCAGTGGGCGCAGACCGGCGTCGCCGGACTGATCTGGCTGGTCATCCCCCTGACCGTCGGCGTGGTCATGCTGATGCGCTCCGAGGTCAAGTAGGTGGGGGTCGGTTTCCCAGGTTAAGAACCCAAACTGCCTCTTCACACAGGAAGCAACCTGTGTGAAGAGGCAGTTTCCTGTGTGAGGTCCGGCGTACGACGTCAGTGCCAGCGCTCGTCGACGGGGCGCCCCCGCTGCCGGCTCGCCGCGATGATGCCCCCGATCGCGCCGCCGAGGTGGGCCTGCCAGGAGATGCCCGAGTCGGTCGGCAGCACGCCGAGCAGGGCACCGCCGTAGAAGAACAGCACGACGACGCCGAGGGCGATCTGGCCCGGCGCCCGCGTGTAGAAGCCCCGCGCGATCAGGTACGCCAGCCAGCCGAAGACGACGCCGCTGGCGCCGAGAGTCACCGAGCCGGGCGGCGAGATCAGCCACACGGTCGCGCCGGAGACGAGCACGATGATCACGGTGGTGCCGAGCCAGCGCCGCCAGCCGTCGAGCAGCACCATCACGCCGAGCACGAAGAACGGCACCGTGTTGGAGACCAGGTGCGCCCAGCTGCCGTGCAGGAACGGCGCGGTGAAGACCTCCCACAGCCCGTCGCGCGACCGGGGCCGGATGCCGTACTCGTCGAGCGCGTGCCCGTTGGCCTGGTCGACGCCCTCGAGCAGCCACAGGAAGGCGACGAGCAGCGCCATCCAGGTCGCCGCGGCGAGCACGCCGACGCGACCGCGCGGGCGCGTCTCCAGCGAGCTCATGCGCCCAGTGTCCGGGGCGGCGCAAGGCCGAGCGGGCGATCAGTGCTCCAGCGACGGGTCCCACCGGTTCGCGATCAGCTTGAAGCTGGGGGTGTCGTCGAGGGAGGTCATCGCCTCGTAGATGCGCTCGTAGTTCGTCGACGCGATCCGCCACGCCCCGTCGGGGTCACGCCGGTAGGTGTCGCGGTAGTACCCGGCGCCGCGGATGATCACCTTGAAGTCCGGCACGATCACGGTGTCCTCGAAGGCCCACGAGCCGGTCGCGGTCTCGCCGTCGATCTCGATCTCCGGGTGGCTCGCGACGTGCATCGTGATCACGCTGGTGCCGAGGTTGGCCGACATGAACTCCACGACCGCCTCGCGGCTCTCGTAGTGCAGCGGCGTGCCCATGGCCTGGGTGCCGTACGCCGCCTGCACGTCCTCGGCGAGGCAGTCGCCGAAGTCGTCCCACTGCTTGAGGTCGAGGGTGCGGAAGTAGCGGTGCTTGAGGCGCTTGATCTCTTCGAGGCTCTCCAGGTCCATGGCGCCAGACTAGAACGTGTTCTAGTGCGAGCGACAGTGCGCTGCGGCCCTCTTCACACACGAAACTGCCTCTTCACACAGGTTGCTTCCTGTGTGAAGAGGCAGTTTGGGTTCTTAACCTGGGAAACCGACCCCCACGATCAGCGGGTCGCGGTGCCCTCGACGTAGTCGGAGTCGTGGGACTTCACCCAGGCCATCAGCTTGCGGAGCTCGCGGCCGGTGCCCTCGATGGGGTGCTGCTCACCCTTGGCGCGCAGCTCCTTGAACTCCTTGGCGCCGTTGTCCTGGTCGTCGATGAAGCGCTGGGCGAAGGAGCCGTTCTTGATGTCCTCGAGGACGGCCTGCATGTTCTCCTTCACGTGCGCGTCGATCACCCGCGGGCCGGAGACGTAGTCGCCGTACTCCGCGGTGTCGGAGACCGACCAGCGCTGCTTGGCGATGCCGCCCTCGTACATCAGGTCGACGATCAGCTTCAGCTCGTGCAGGCACTCGAAGTAGGCGACCTCGGGCTGGTAGCCGGCCTCGGTGAGCACCTCGAAGCCGTACTGCACCAGCTGCGAGGCGCCGCCGCAGAGCACCGCCTGCTCGCCGAACAGGTCGGTCTCGGTCTCCTCGGTGAACGTGGTCCGGATGCCGCCGGCGCGCAGGCCGCCGATGCCCTTGGCGTAGGACAGCGCGAGGTCCCAGGCCTTGCCGGACTCGTCCTTCTCGACCGCGACGAGGACGGGTACGCCGCGCCCGTCGACGTACTCGCGACGGACCAGGTGGCCCGGCCCCTTCGGCGCGATCATGATCACGTCGACGCCCTCGGGCGGGGTGATGTAGCCGAAGCGGATGTTGAAGCCGTGCCCGAACACGAGGGTGTCGCCGGGCGTGATGTTCGGCTCGATCGACTCGGCGTACACCTTCCGCTGCACGTGGTCCGGCGTGAGGATGACGATGACGTCGGCCTCCTCGACGGCCTCCGCCGGGGTGAGCACGCGCAGGCCCTCGGCCTCGGCCTTCTCGCGGCTCTTCGAGCCCTCCTGCAGTCCGACGCGTACGTCGACCCCGGAGTCGCGCAGCGACAACGCGTGCGCGTGGCCCTGGCTGCCGTAGCCGATCACCGCCACGTTCTTGCCCTGGATCAGGGACAGGTCGGCGTCGTCGTCGTAGAACATCTCAGCCACGGGGGCTCTCCTTATTGGTTGATGGCAGGAACAGGAACGGGGACCGGGCGCAGGGTGCGCTCGGTGATCGACCGGCTGCCGCGACCGATCGCGACCATGCCGGACTGGACGAGCTCGCGGACGCCGAAGGGCTCCACCACCGCGAGGAAGTCGCGGAGCTTGGCGGCGTTGCCGGTCACCTCGATCGTGACGGCGTCGGGGGCCACGTCGACGACCTTGGCCCGGAACAGCTGCACCGCGTCGAGCACCTGGCCGCGCGAGTCGGCGTCGGCCCTGACCTTGACGAGCAGCAGCTCGCGCTCGACGGACTCGCGCTCCTCGAGCTCGACGATCTTGATCACCTCGACCAGCTTGTTCAGCTGCTTGGTGACCTGCTCGAGCGGGGAGCCCTCGACGCTGACCACGATCGTCATCCGCGAGATCTCGGGGTGCTCGGTCGGGCCCACGGCCAGGGAGTCGATGTTGAAGCCGCGGCGGCTGAACAGCCCGGCGATCCGGGCCAGCACACCGGGCTTGTTCTCGACCAGGACGCACAGCGTGTGAGTACTCACAGCTCGTCCTCCTCGAACTCGGGGGCGAGGTCGCGGGCGTACTTGATGTCGTTGTTCGACGTGCCCGCGGCGACCATCGGCCAGACCATGGCGTCGCGCTCGACCCGGAAGTCGACCACGACCGGCACGTCGTTGATCTCCATCGCCTTGTTGATGGTGGCGTCCACGTCGGACGGGTCGTCGCAGGACAGTCCCACGGCGCCGTACGCCTCGGCCAGCTTGACGAAGTCGGGCACGCGCTTGGACTGGAGGTCGGTGTTGGAGTACCGACCCTCGTAGAACAGCGTCTGCCACTGGCGCACCATGCCGAGCGACTCGTTGTTGATGATCGCGACCTTGATCGGGATGCCCTCGATCGTGCAGGTGGCCAGCTCCTGGTTGGTCATCTGGAAGCAGCCGTCGCCGTCGATCGCCCACACGGTGCTGTCGGGGCAGCCGACCTTGGCGCCCATCGCGGCCGGCACCGCGTAGCCCATCGTGCCGAGGCCGCCGGAGTTGATCCAGGTGTTCGGCTTCTCGAAGCTGACGTAGTGGGTCGCCCACATCTGGTGCTGTCCGACGCCCGCGGTGTAGATGGCGTCGGGGCCGGCGATCTTGCCCAGCCGCTCGATGACGTACTGGGGGGCGAGGCCGTCCTTCGGTGCGTCGTACCCGAGCGGGTACTTCGACTTCACCCCGGCCAGGAACTTCACCCAGCCCTCGTAGTCGCCGGTCGTGCCGGTGGTCTCCTCGGCCTGGAGGGCGACGACGAGGTCGGCGATCACCTCGCGGGCGTCGCCGACGATCGGGACGTCGGTGAACCGGTTCTTGCCGATCTCCGCCGGGTCGATGTCGGCGTGGATGACCTTGGCCCCGGGCGCGAACGAGTCGAGGTTGCCGGTGACGCGGTCGTCGAAGCGGGCACCCAGGCTGATGATCAGGTCGCTCTTCTGCAGGGCGGCGACCGCGGCCACGGTGCCGTGCATGCCCGGCATGCCGAGGTGCTGGGCGTGGCTGTCGGGGAACGCGCCCCGGGCCATCAGCGTGGTGACCACCGGGATGCCGGTGAGCTCGGCCAGCGTCAGCAGCTCGCGCGAGGCCCGTGCCCGGATCACGCCGCCGCCGACGTAGAGCACCGGACGCCGCGACTCCAGGATCAGCCTCGTCGCCTCGCGGATCTGCTTGGTGTGCGGCCGGGTCACCGGGCGGTAGCCCGGCAGGCTGAGCTCGGTCGGCCACGCGAACGTGGTCATGGCCTGCTGCGCCGACTTGGCGACGTCGACCAGCACCGGGCCGGGCCGGCCGGTGGAGGCGATGTGGAAGGCCTCGGCCACCACCCGCGGGATCTCGTCGGGGTCGGTGACCAGGAAGCTGTGCTTGGTGATCGGCATCGTGATGCCGCGGATGTCCGCCTCCTGGAAGGCGTCGGTGCCGATCGAGGAGGCCACGACCTGCCCGGTGACGGCGACCAGCGGGACGGAGTCCATGTTGGCGTCGGCCAGCGGGGTGACCAGGTTGGTGGCGCCCGGGCCGCTGGTGGCCATGCAGACCCCGACCCGACCGGTGGCGGCGGCGAACCCCTGGGCCGCGTGGCCGGCGCCCTGCTCGTGGCGCACCAGGATGTGCCGGATCGAGCTGTCGAAGAGGGGGTCGTACGCCGGGAGGATGGTGCCGCCCGGGATGCCGAAGATGTCGGTCACGCCGGCGTGCTCGAGGGACTTGATCAGGCTCTGGGCACCGGTGACTCTCTCGCCTCCGGTGGGGCCACTGGGTTGCGCGCTCATCGTTGAACTTTCTTTGTGTCCGGCCAACAAAAAACCCCTCGTGCCGAGGTGGCTGACGAGGGGTCGACGCGCGTGCGGGGGTCCGGGGACCTCAGCTCACGCGTCGCGTGCGTACGAGAAGCTTGCTGCACTGCATGGGCACAGCATGCCTCCGCACACCGTCGGCGCTCAACTTTAGTCTGCCAGCCGTCCCGAGGAATGGGACAGCCGTCCCAGACTGTGGCAGTCGGCTGGGTCAGTCGCGGCTCTCCCAGGTGCAGATGCAGGCGAGGTTGCCGTCCGGGTCGGCGAGCACCCAGAACGCCGGCGCGCGCTCGTCGCTGACCAGCCTCCCGCCGGCGTCGATCGCTGCCTGGATGCGCTCCTCGGCGACCTCGCGCGGGACGCTGATGTCGAGGTGCCAGCGCTGGCGGTCGGGGGCGTCGGAGTCGGAGTCCTGGAACCAGACGTTCACCGTGCGGTCCGCGGGGTCCAGGACGTCGCGCGGGTGGCCACCCGCCTCGTAGCCCATGATCGCCGCCCAGAACGGCTTGACCTGCTCGTAGTCGGGGGTGTCCAACGCGAGCTCCAGCACGTCCGGCGCGTGCTCGGCCGGGCTCACGCCTGCCTCGGAGGCCAGCTGCGCTGATCGTGGTCGCGAGCCGGATGTCGCGCGGCGGTGATCGCGTCGACGTCGTGGCTCATCAACGAGACGGTCAGGTGCGGGTAGCGCAGGTCGACGTCGGGATGGTGGTTCATCTCGTCGGCCGCCTCGGCGATCTTCGTGACCAGGGCCGCGCCGGTGTTGAAGTCACCGGTCTCGTAGCGCGCGATCAGCTTGTTCAGCACCTTGGACCAGCCCGCGGGGGCCTGGTCGTGGATCTGCTGACCGGTCAGCTTCTGCTTGTCGCCCTCGTCGTTCGGGACTGTCTGTGACCATGTTTCCGACCGTAGACCAACGGCCAGACAGGAGCAGCCCGCATGTTCGACCTCTCCCCCGCGGCCCAGCAGATGAACCGGTTGATCGCCGGCGTGCGCGACGACCAGCTCGCGCAGCCGACACCGTGCCCGGACTGGACCGTCGCCGACCTGCTGGCCCACGTGCACCAGTTCGCGACGGTCTTCACCAGCAACGCCCGCAAGGAGAAGGTCAACGCGACCGGGGAGCTGCCGGGTGACTGGCGCGCCGCGACCCCGCACCAGATCGACGACCTGGTGGAGGCCTGGGGCGACGAGTCGGCGTGGTCCGGGAGGGTCTCGGCCGGCGGTGTCGAGATGGACGCCGCGGACAACGCCATGGTGGCCATCGAGGAGCTCGTCGTGCACGGCTGGGACCTCTCGCGAGCGACCGGCCAGGACTACGACGCCCAGGACGCCTGGCTGGACCGGATCGACGGGTTCTTCGAGCTGTTCGCCGAGCCGATCGCGTCCGGCAAGGGGCCCTACGGCCCCGAGCTGCCGGCTCCGGACGGTGCCTCCCGACTCGAGGCCACGATCGCGCGGACGGGTCGCGACCCGCGCTGGACGACGCCGGCCGGCTGAGCCGGGTCAGCGCCGCCAGAGGTGGTGGACGATCCCCTCCCAGTCCGGCTCAGCGGCCTCCGCCGAGAACCCCGCACGACGCGCGCAGGCGATGCTGGCCACGTTGTCGTGGTCGATGCCGAGCGCCAGCACCCGCACGTCGGCGGTCTCGGGTGCTTCCTGCCACGCACGCAACGTGGCGAGGCCGTACCCCTGCCGCCACAGCCCCGGGTCCACGACGTAGGCCGCACCCATCGCGGGCCCGATCTCGGACCGCACGACGCGCGGACCCGACTCCTCGGACCCGTCCCAGGTGGTCCAGCGGTCGTAGACCTCGCCGCCCAGCAGGGCGACCGGCCGGTCACCGTCCCAGGCGAGCCAGGTGTGCAGCCGCAGCACCTGGGCACCGCGGAACTCCTCGTCGGGCGCGAGCTCGCGTGCCTGCAGCTCCAGGGACCGGCGCGGCCAGTCCGGGCCGCCGAGGCGCAGCCGTACCTCGGGGTCGGTGAACCACGGCGTCACCAGGGGCAGCTGCTCCTCGGCGAACGGTCGCAGCCGCAGGAGGTCGTCCTTCGTCGGGACCGCCGGGCGTGCGGAGCGGCGTGCGCTGCCGGCCGGACTCGTCGAAGTTGGCGGGCGCCAGCCAGGCGTCGTACGCCGCCTCGATGGTGGGCCAGTCGCGGTCGGTGATGGCGTACCAGGCGGTGTCGCGGTTGCGGCCCTTGACCACCTGCGCCTGCCGGAAGACGCCCTCGAAGGTGAACCCGAGCCGTAGCGCGGCCCGGCGCGAGGGCTCGTTGAGGGCGTCGCACTTCCACTCGTAGCGCCGGTAGCCGAGCGCGAAGACGTGGCGGGCCATCAGCACGAGTGCCTCGGTGGAGGCGGTGGTGCGCTGCAGGGTCGAGCCCATCGTGATGAAGCCGACCTCCACGCAGCCGTGCACCGGCTCGTTGCGCAGGTACGTCGCGATCCCGACCGCCCGTCCGTCCGGGGTGAGGATCGCCAGCGGCGCCATCGCGGGCGTCTGCCGGAGCCGCGCGATGTGCTGCACCATGCCGTCGACGTCGTCGAAGGGACCCACCGGCAGGTAGGTCCAGGTCTGCGGCGGCGAGTCGAGGCAGAGCTCCTGGAACAGCTCGCCCGCGTGGTCCTCCGTGAGGGGCACCAGCCGGCAGTGCTCGCCGGGGAGCACCACCGGCTCGACCGGGGGCGGCGGCGTCCAGTCGAGGTCCTCGCCGACCGCCTGGCCGAACTCGTTCACGGGCACCCGCCGAGCCTAGAGTGACGAGCATGACCGAGTCCGCGCTGATCCGGCTCGTCCGCGAGTCCGTGATCGGCGACGACCAGGTGATGCAGACGCCGTACGGCGAGCGCCGCGTCACCTACGCCGACTACACCGCGTCCGGGCGGGCCCTGTCGTTCATCGAGGACTTCATCCGCGACGAGGTGCTGCCCAGCTACGCCAACACGCACACCGAGTCGAGCGGCACCGGCCTGCAGACGACCCGGTTGCGCGAGGACGCCCGCCGGATCATCCACGAGGCAGTCGGCGGCGACGACGAGACCGTGGTGATCTTCGCCGGGTCGGGGACCACCGGGGCGATCTCGAAGCTGATCGGCGTGATGGGGCTGCGCGTCCCCTCCGCCCTCGACGACCGCTACCACCTGTCGTCGTACATCCCGGAGTCCGAGCGACCGGTCGTGTTCATCGGGCCCTACGAGCACCACTCCAACGAGATCCCGTGGCGCGAGTCGATCGCCGACGTCGTGACGATCCCGCAGGACGCCGACGGCCACATCGACCTCGACGCCCTGCGCGCCGCGTGCGAGACCTACGCCGACCGACCGCTGCGGATCGGCTCGTTCTCCGCCGCCTCCAACGTCACCGGCATCGTCTCCAACAGCGTCGCCGTCGCCACGATCCTGCACGAGCACGGGGCGTTGAGCTTCTGGGACTTCGCGGCCGCCGCGCCGTACGTCGACATCGAGATGTACCCCGACCGGGAGAGCAACCCGCTCGCGTACAAGGACGCCATCGTGCTGTCCCCGCACAAGTTCATCGGGGGTCCGTCGACCCCGGGCCTGCTGGTGGCGCGGCGCGAGCTGTTCGCCAACCGGGTGCCCGACATCCCGGGCGGCGGCACGGTCGCCTACGTGAACGACGACGAGCACGCCTACCTCGCCGACCCGGAGATGCGCGAGGAGGGCGGCACGCCGGCGATCATCGAGTCGGTCCGGGCGGGGCTGGTCTTCCAGCTCAAGCAGGCCGTCGGCGTGGAGACGATCCGGGCGGCCGAGGAGCGGTTCCTGGAGCGCGCCGTGGCCGCCTGGCGCGAGGAGCCGTCGATCGAGATCCTCGGCAACCTCGAGTCCGAGCGGCTCTCCATCGTCTCGTTCGTGGTGCGGGCGCCGTCGGGGCGCTACCTGCACCACAACTTCGTGGTGGCCCTGCTCAACGACCTGTTCGGGATCCAGTCGCGCGGCGGCTGCTCCTGCGCGGGCCCCTACGGCCACCGCCTGCTCGGCATCGACATCGAGCGCAGCCACGAGTTCCAGCGCGAGATCACCGGCGGCTGCGAGGGCATCAAGCCCGGCTGGGTGCGGGTGAACTTCAACTACTTCCTCACCGACGTGGTCGCCGACTACATCGTCTCGGCGGTGCGTCTGGTGGCGCGCGAGGGCTGGCGGCTCCTGCCCGACTACCACTTCGACACCGACTCGGGCATCTGGACGCATCGCCAGGGTGTGGTCGAGCCACCCCTGCGCCTCGGCGCGATCAGCTACGACGAGACCGGCATGCACGCGCCGACCTCACGGCTGACCGGTGACGAGTCGCTGCTCGCGCAGCACCTCGTCGACGGCGAGAAGCTCCTCCTCGAGGCCGGCGAGCCGGACCTCACCCCACCCAGCTCGCTGAGCGCCGACTTCGAGCACCTGCGCTGGTTCGACCTGCCGGCCGCCGCGGTGCAGTGACCGCGCGAACCTGAACCTCACCTGAACGCCTCCCCGCCGCCCTGCGATAACCCCACCGGGACGGGCCTCGTTTTCCAGGCACCAGCGGACGACGCCCTGCCGTCCTGGGACCCGAGGGAGACCCCATGTCCACCCGACGCATCCGCCTCGCGGCAGCGGCCACCGCGGCCGTCGCCGCCATCCCGTTCTCCGTGCTCAGCGCGCACAGCGCCTCGGCCGCCACGACACCGGCAGCTTCAGGCTGGTCGCCCACTGCCACCAAGGCGCTCAGCCTCGCGCACGCCACGTCGCTCGGCGCCGCCCCGGGCAGCACTCCCCTGCGCCTGACGATCGGCCTGACGCCGCGCGACCGCGCCGGCCTCGACAGCCTGATCAAGGCGCAGTCGACGCCCGGCAGCACCAGCTACGGCAAGTACCTCACTCCCGCCGCGTTCACCTCGCGCTTCGCCGCCACCTCGGCCGACGCGCAGGCCGTGTCGACGTACCTCTCCGGCGCGGGGATGAAGAACGTGACCGTCTCCTCCAACCGGCTCCAGGTGACGGCCGACGCGACGGTGGCCCAGGCCCAGTCGGCCTTCCACACCTCGATCTCGCGGTTCACCCAGGCCGGCAGGACGGTGCTGGCCAACACGGCGGCCGCCCAGGTCCCCAGCAACCTGGCCGGGAAGGTGTCCGGCGTCCTCGGCCTCTCCAACCTCGGCGTCTCGGCCAGCACGCCGTCGGTGCCGAAGCTCACCGGCTTCTACCCCGACGAGTTCACCAAGGTGTACGACGCCACGACCACCAAGGCCGGCACGGGCACCACCCTCGCGGTGATCGCCGAGGGCGACCTGACCCAGACGATCAAGGACCTGCGCACCTACGAGTCGAAGCGCAAGCTGCCGCAGGTGCCGGTGCAGCTCGTGTACACCGGCGTGAAGAGCCCGGACACCGCCGGCGCCGACGAGTGGGACCTGGACACGCAGACCTCCACCGGCATCGCCTCCTCGGCCAAGAAGCTCTACGTCTACGTGGCCACCTCGCTCAGCGACGCCGACCTCGCGCGGTCGGTCAACGCGTTCGCCGCCCAGGACGTCGCCCGCTCCGGATCGGCCTCGCTCGGCGAGTGCGACGTGGTCCCCTACCTCGACGGCTCGATGGTCGTCGACGACGTCGCGCTGGCCGAGGCCGCCGTCCAGGGGCAGACCTTCTTCGCCTCCTCCGGTGACACCGGCAGCTCGTGCGCCGTCGCGCCGACCAACGGCGTGCCCGGTGCCGGTCTCCCCGACACCGAGTACCCCGCCTCCTCGCCGTACGCCGTGGGCGTCGGTGGCACGACGCTCGCCGCCACCGACGCGGACGCCTACCAGGCGGAGATCACCTGGAACGCCGGCGGCGGCGGGATCAGCCCGGTCGAGAACGGCGGCTACTGGCAGAACGACGTGGTGCCCTCCTCGGCCGGCGCCCTGCGCGGCGTGCCCGACGTGGCCTTCGACGCCGACCCGAACACCGGCGGCCTGATCACGGTCGACGGCGCGGACGAGCAGATCGGTGGGACCAGCCTGGCCTCCCCGCTGGCGCTCGGGCTCTGGACCCGGCTGCAGTCCAGCCACGGCAACGCGCTCGGCTTCGCCGCGCCGAAGCTGTACTCGATCTACGCCAAGGCGCAGACCACGCCGCCGCTGCCGCCCACGACCGTCCCGGCCTCGTTCCACGACGTCGTGATCGGTACCAACGGCGCGTACCCGGCCACCCCCGGCTACGACTACACGACCGGGCTGGGCAGCTGGGACGTGGCGAAGCTGTCGGCGGCGATCAAGTAGCGGGTGCTGCTCCGGTCGACCTTCCCGGGGCTGCCGACCGGGGGATTGATGTACGCCTAGGACTGCCGACCGGGGGATTCGTGCACGCCGTCGTCAGGCGGCGAGGCCGTACGGCGTACGCCAATCCCCCGCTCACCGGTCTGCGGCGTACACCAATCCCCCGCTCACCGGTCTTCAGGGCAGGACGATGGCGCCGAGCTGGGGGTCGGGGTTCATCGCGATCTCCCAGCGGAAGCCGTCGGGGTCGGCGAAGTAGCCGGTGTAGCCGCCCCACGAGCGGCGCTGCGGGGTGCTCGCCTCGACGCCGAGCGAGCCGGCCAGGGTGAGGACCTCGTCGACCTCGTCCTCGGTCGCGACGTTGTGCGACAGCGTGATCGGCGCGACGCCGTCGCCCCGGTTGATCGGGCCGACCTCCTCCTCGAACTCCTTCGCCGACCAGAACGAGAGCACGACCTTCTCGGCGGCGCGGATCATCAGCACCTCACCGGGGACGTGCACCTCGGGCTCCCACCCGAGTCCGTCGACGTAGAACCGGTAGCTGCGCGCGACGTCGGCGACAGCCAGGGTGACGAAGCTGACTCGTTGGTCCATGGTCAGCCGCAGACGGCCCCGTGCGCCGCCGACTGGACGACCTTGGCGTACTTGCCGAGGACGCCGCGGGTGTACTTGGGGGCGTTCGGGGTCCAGCCCTCCTGGCGACGCGCGAGCTCGTCGGCGTCGATCGCCACGTCGAGGGTGCGCCCGGCGACGTCGAGGGTGATCTGGTCGCCGTCGCGCACGAACGCGATCGGGCCGGCGTCGACCGCCTCGGGGGCGATGTGGCCGACGCAGAGGCCCGTCGTACCGCCGGAGAAGCGGCCGTCGGTGATCAGCAGGACGTCCTTGCCCAGCCCGGCGCCCTTGATCGCGCCGGTGATCGCGAGCATCTCGCGCATCCCCGGGCCGCCCTTGGGTCCCTCGTAGCGGATCACCACGACGTCGCCCGCGACGACCTGCTGCGCCTCGAGCGCGTCCATCGCAGCGCGCTCGCCGTCGAAGACCCGCGCGGTGCCGGTGAAGGTGGAGTCGTCGAAGCCGGCCGACTTCACGACCGCACCCTCGGGAGCCAACGAGCCCTTGAGGATCGTCAGCCCGCCGGTGGCGTGGATCGGCCTGTCCAGCGGGCGGATCACCTCGCCGTCGATGCCGGCAGGCGCGAGCGCCTCGAGGTTCTCCGCCATCGTGCGACCGGTGACGGTGAGGCAGTCGCCGTGCATCAGCCCGGCGTCGAGCAGCGCCTTCATCACGACGGGGATGCCGCCGATCTTGTCGACGTCGTTCATCACGAACCGGCCGAACGGCTTGAGGTCGCCGAGGTGCGGGACGGTGTCGCCGATCCGGTTGAAGTCGTCGATGGTCAGGTCGACCTCGGCCTCGCGGGCGATCGCCAGCAGGTGCAGTACGGCGTTGGTGGAGCCGCCGAGCGCCATCACCACGGCGATCGCGTTCTCGAACGCCTCCATGGTCAGGATCTGCCGGGCGGTGATGCCCTGGCGCAGCATCTCCACCACCGCCTCGCCCGAGCGGTGCGCGAACCCGTCGCGCCGGCGGTCGACGGCCGGCGGGGCGGCGGACCCGGGCAGCGACATGCCCAGCGCCTCGGCGACGGCGGCCATCGTGTTCGCGGTGTACATGCCGCCGCAGGCGCCCTCGCCCGGGCAGATCGCCCGCTCGATCTCGTCGACGCGCTCGCGGGTGATCTTGCCCGCGAGGCAGGCGCCGACCGCCTCGAAGGCGTCGATGATCGTGACGTCCTGGCCGTCGACCTGGCCGGGCATGATCGAGCCGGCGTACAGGAACACGCTCGCGAGGTCGAGCCGCGCCGCCGCCATCAGCATGCCGGGCAGCGACTTGTCGCAGCCCGCGAGCAGCACCGAGCCGTCGAGCCGCTCGGCCATCATCACGGTCTCGACCGAGTCGGCGATCACCTCGCGGCTCACCAGCGAGAAGTGCATCCCCTCGTGGCCCATCGAGATGCCGTCGGAGACCGAGATCGTGCCGAACTCGAGCGGGTAGCCGCCGGCCGCGTGCACGCCGTGCTTGACCGACTGCGCCAGCCGTTGCAGCGAGAGGTTGCACGGGGTGATCTCGTTCCAGCTCGACGCGACGCCGATCTGCGGCTTCACCCAGTCGTCGTCGCCCATGCCTACGGCACGCAGCATCCCCCGCGCCGCGGCCTTCTCGAGGCCGTCGGTGACGTCGCGCGAACGGGGCTTGATGTCGGGGGTGTCGTCGGTCGTGCTCATGTCGGTGAGCCTAATCGCGCGACTGTCGGAAGGCCGGGGCGAGGGGCAGGCGTACGACGCCCCACTCCCGTTCGAGCGCATCGAGGGCCGCGGCGGCGAACGCGGTGAGCACCTCCGGCCCCTCCATCGCGGCGGCCTCGCGGAGCCGGTGCTGGATCATGCCGCGGCGGTCGGGGACGCGCGGATCGTCGCTGTCGCGCGGCTCGGGGCGCAGTGCCCGTGGGAGGAACCACCCGGGGGTCATCACCGACCAGGCCGAGCGTGGCCGCCGCGAGGTCGTCGGCGAAGGCCGGCCCGGGGTCGGCGAGCTCGACGTAGCGCGCCACAGCCGCCTCGGTGACGTCGTCCGGCAGCGCCCAGGCGCACCAGCAGCTGGCCCACGGGACGCGGAGGTAGGCGACGTCCCACGCCGGGTCCTGCACCTGCGCGCCCTCGAAGTCGATCAGCACCAGGCGATCGCCGACCTCGAGGTTGTTGTCCGGGCAGGCGTCGGTGGGCGACAGCACCGGCGTCGACGACAGCCCGGCGACCAGCTCGCGCAACGACTCGGCCACCCCGTCGACCTCCACGCCCAGCGCAGGCAGGTCAGCGCGGTAGCGGTCGACGGCGAGGTCGATCGACTCCCCGAACCCGTCGACAGCTGCCGGAGCGGAGCTCGTCCCGACGCTCCACGAACCGAGCGGTCAGCGCGGGGCCCGCGGTGTGCAGGCGCGCGATCGCCTCGGCCCACTGCTCGAGTCCCCGTGCGGCCGCCACCGGGTCGTCACCCAGCAGCCGGTCGGCGAGGTTCGTGCCCGCACCGAGGTCCTCGAGCACCATCAACCGGCGCTGCTCGTCGAGGCCCACGAGGAGTGGCGTGACGCCGGACCCGTCCAGCACCTCCAGCGCAGCGGCCTCACGCGCGAAGCAGCCGTCGTCGTCGCCACGGCTCACCTTCACGACGTAGGAGGGCGCCGCTCCGTCGCCCGTCACCCGCCAGACGTGGCTGCGGCTGCTGCCACCGAGGTCGACAGGGTCCGCGACCTCGCAGCCGACGATGCCGGTGACGACCGGCGCGAGCTCCTCCCAGGGGATCTCGGGAGGGTGCTCCATGGGACGACACTGGCACGACGACCTCGACCGCCGGAACCGGATAGATCCGAATTGGCGGGTGGATGGGCGAAGGGGAGGTTTCCTGCTCAACAAGCCGGGGTAAGTGGTGTGACTGGAGTCACAATCGCCTACTCAGGAGGCAACCCCCATGGCGCTGGACCCGCAAGGCCCGAGCGAGTCGACCGAGGTGGAAGGGTCCGCCGAACAGCGGTCGATGGTCCGCAAGGCGGCGCTCGCCAGCACCGTCGGCACCACGATCGAGTGGTACGACTTCTTCCTCTACAACACCGCCGCCGCACTCATCTTCCCGGCGCTGTTCTTCCCGGCGTCCTCGCAGTACGCCGGCCAGCTGGAGTCGTTCGCGACGTACGCCATCGGCTTCGCCGCGCGTCCGGTCGGTGCGTTCATCTTCGGCCACTGGGGTGACCGGATCGGCCGCAAGGCCACCCTGATCGTCACGCTGCTGATGATGGGTATCGCCACCACGTTGGTCGGCGTCCTGCCCGGGACCGACTCGATCGGCAAGGCGGCCCCGCTGCTGCTGGTGCTGCTGCGCCTGGTGCAGGGCATCGCCGTCGGCGGCGAGTGGAGCGGCTCGGTGCTGCTCTCGATGGAGTGGGGCGACCAGAAGCGTCGCGGCTTCTGGGCGAGCATGCCGCAGCTCGGTGTCGCCTTCGGCCTGATCCTCGGCACCGGCTTCCTGTACCTCGTCAGCGCCGTGCTCAGCGAGGACCAGTTCACCTCGTGGGGCTGGCGGATCCCGTTCCTCTTCAGCATCGTGCTCGTCGCCATCGGTCTCTGGATCCGGTTGCAGATCCTGGAGACGCCGATGTTCGCCAAGCGGCTCAAGGAGAAGAACATCGCCAAGCTGCCGTCCCTGGAGGTGATCCGCGACCACTGGAAGCCGATCCTGCTCAGCGCGTTCGCGCGGATGTCGGAGCAGGCACCCTTCTACGTCATCACCGCGTTCACGCTGACCTACCTGACCGAGACCGAGGGCTACTCCAAGACGTTCGCGCTCTCGGCGATCCTCTCGGCCGCCGCCGTCGAGCTGGTCGCCGTGCCGTTCTTCGGGCACCTGTCCGACACGGTCGGGCGCAAGAAGGTGTACCTCACCGGCTCCGCGCTCATCGGCATCTACGGGTTCGTGCTGTTCGCGGCCCTCGGCAGCGGAGTCGCGATCGTCGCGTTCCTGGGCATGCTGATCGCGCTGATCCCGCACGCGATGCAGTACGGCCCGCAGGCCTCGCTGATCGCCGAGGCCTTCCCCACGAACCTGCGGTACGCCGGCGCCGGCATGGGCTACCAGCTCGCCTCGGTCGTGGCCGGGGGTCCTGCTCCGCTCGTCGCGACGTTCCTGCTCAAGCAGACGGGGTCGGTCTACTCGATCGCCTGGGCCATCCTCGGCTGCACGGTCATCACGTTCATCGCGGTGCTGCTGATGGCCGACCACAGCAGGTCCGACATCAACGACGACGCGTCGTACGCCAGGAAGCGAGCCCCCGAACGGGCTGCGGCCGGCTAGACGACGGCCGCGCGGACGACGAGCACGTCGGGCAGGTTGGCGACGACCTGCGACCAGGTCTCGCCGGTGTCGTTGCTGCCCCAGACGGCGCCGTTGCGCCCACCGAAGTACAGCCCCGGCGAGTCATGGTCGTCGACGCACATGGCGTCGCGCATCACGGCCACGTAGAACGCGTCGGGGAGCCCGTCGCCGAGCGCCTCCCAGCTCTCGCCCGCGTCGCGTGAGCGCCAGACCCGTGCCCTGGCCTCCGGTGGGTAGCGCCGGTCCCCGCCGTTGATCGGGAAGACGAACACGGTGTCCGGCTCGTGCGGGTGGACGACGATCGGGAAGCCGAAGTCGGCCGGCAGCCCGTCCGCGATCGAGGTCCACGAACCGCCCTCGTCGTCGGAGCGGTAGACGCCGCCGTGGTTCTGCAGGAACATCCGCTCCGGCCGCGACGGGTGCCGGGTGACCTTGTGCACGCACTGGCCGAACTCCGGGTACTGCTGGCCCTCGGGCAGGAAGTCCGCCCGGATGCCCACGTTGCGCGGCGACCACGACCCCCCGCCGTCACGGGTCTGGTAGACCCCGCCGGTGGAGAGGGCGACCGTCACCGAGTCCGGGTCGGTCGGGTGCGGCAGGATCGTGTGGAAGGCCTGGCCGCCGAAGCCGGCGGCCCACTGCGGGCGGTGCGGGTGGTCCCACAGCGCCTGCTCGAGGTGGTACGTCGCACCGGCGTCGTCGGAGCGCCACACCGCACCCGGCTCGGACCCGGCGTAGACGATCTCGTCGCGGGCGCCGGGAACGAGCTGCCAGACGCGCTCGACGCTCGCCTCGGTCCCTTCCGGGAACCGGATCCCGCCGTCGGGCGACTCCTCCCACGTCTCGCCGAGGTCCTCCGAGCGTCGTACCCGTGGCCCCAGCCAGCTCGACGAGGCGCCGACCAGCAGCCGTGGCCGGTCGCCGCGGGTGTCGACCATGCAGGAGTAGACCTCCTCCATGTCGAAGTGCGGGCCGGTCCACGACCAGTCCTCGCGGGCGGCGTCGGACCGGCCGATCCAGAGTCCCTTGCGGGTGCCGACCAGCAGCACCGTGTCTCTGTCCGGGCATGCGTCCTCCTCGGGGTGACCTCTCCTGGCGATACCGACCACCTCCGAACCTCGGACTCATCGGTGCCGACGTCAAGGCCCTGGGGTTTGTTCACACACTCGTCACACCTGCGTGACCGGGAGGACTCCACCACTGCCTAGCGTCATCCGCGAGCACCGGGAATCGTCACAGGGGAGGCTCGCCATGGTTCACCTCGTCACGCAGATGCTGTGGCCGGTCAGTCGCCCACTCACGCAGTGGGCCGAGACCAGCCAGCGGCACGCCTGCCGCAACGCGATGGTCGCCTCCACCGCGATCACGGCGACCCGGCGCGAGCGTGACGAGGTGCAGGAGTTCGTCGAGACCCTGATCGCTCGCCGATCTCGCCGAGCTGGGCACGGATCTCCCATTCTCCCCGCTGCCCGGCTCGGCTGAGTCTCCCGAGCGCTCGCCGAGGGCGTCTCGCCAGGTGATCTGAGCCACCAATCCCGCAGGTCGGAGGCGGGTTCGGGCACCATGGGGGCGTGTCCACCGCCCCTGAGCTCCACCTCGCGCCCTCGGCCGACGACGGCCTGGCCCTGCGCTGGTTCACCGTCACGGCACCCGACGGCACCGAGCTGCAGGCGTGGACCAACGACGTCGCCGGCCCGACCGTGCTGCTGTGCAACGGGCTGGGCACCAACCCCTACAGCTGGCCGGCGCTGCTCGATCCCGACTGCGGCGTGCACGTCGTGTCCTGGAACCACCGCGGCACCGGCGGGTCGGAGCGGCCGGAGGACCCCGAGCGGGTCGACGTCGAGGACTTCGCCGAGGACGCCGTCGCGGTGATGGACCACGAGGGCATCGACGCCTGCGTCCTGATGGGCTGGTCGATGGGCGTCAACATCATGTTCGAGGTGGCCGTGGCCCACCCCGAGCGCGTCACCGGCCTGTTCGCGGTCGGCGGCGTCCCGGGCGACACGTTCTCCTCCATGGGTGCGCCGATCTACGTGCCCCGCCCGCTGCGCAAGCCGATCGCGACCACCGTCGCGCGGATGCTGAAGCTCACCGGCAAGCCGCTGCACGCCCTCGGCGCGCACCTGCCGATCGGCCCGATCACCCTCGAGGTGATGACCCACTCCGGGTTCATGCTGCCGATGCCCGACCCGGAGCTGGCCCGGCGCGCGATCAAGGAGTTCCTGACCACGCCGACCGACTGGTACATGCACCTCGCGCTGCACTCCTCGCTGCACCAGCGGGTGTCGTTGCGCTCGATCGACGTGCCGACCAGCTTCGTCGCCGGGAAGTACGACATCCTCGCCTCGCACCACGACATGCGCACCGCCGCGGAGCGCATCCCCGGGGCGACGTACGTCGTCCTGCCGGCCACGCACTTCATCTCCATGGAGAAGCCGGCCGAGGTGCACGAGGCGCTGCTCGACCTGCTCGACCGCGTGCCGGAGTAGACGCCTTTCCACCGCTGCCTACCCTCGGGGACATGATGCGTCGAGCTGCCGCGTGGTCCGCCCTGCTGCTCCTGCTGGTGCTGGCCGGCTGCGGCGGTCGTGACGAGCCGAGTGCCGGGACCACTCCGTCCGCGTCGCCCTCGCCCTCGGCGACGCCGCGACCCGCCTCTCCGTCGGCCTCTCCGTCTGCGTCGCCGTCCCCGAGCCGCTCCGCGACACCGACAGGTGATCGGCACCGTCGCGAAGGGGCTCGAGGTGCCCTGGGGCATCGCGTTCCTGCCCGACAAGACGGCGCTGGTCACCGAGCGCGACAGCGGCCGCGTCTACCGCATCGGCAACGGCAAGGTGACCCGGGTCGGGGAGGTCCAGGAGGCGCGCGCCAACGGGGAGGGCGGGCTGCTGGGCGTCGCGGTCTCGCCGTCGTACGCCACGGATCACCGGGTCTTCTTCTACGCCAGCGCGCAGGACGACAACCGCGTGCTGCGGACCACCTTCCGCGACGGCAAGCTCGGCGCGATGACACCGATCGTCACCGGGATCCCGCTGGGCGGGAACCACGACGGCGGCCGGATGATCTTCGGCCCCGACGGCATGCTCTACGTGTCCACCGGCGAGTCCGGCCAGCCCGACCTCGCCCAGGACAAGTCGTCGCTCGGCGGCAAGATCCTGCGGGTCACCCAGGCCGGCGACCCTGCGCCGGGCAACCCGTTCCCGGGCTCGCGGATCTGGTCCTACGGCCACCGCAACGTCCAGGGACTCGCCTTCGTCGGCAAGCAGCTGTGGGCCTCGGAGTTCGGCCAGGACACCTGGGACGAGCTGAACCGGATCGAGCCGGGCAAGAACTACGGCTGGCCCGCGCAGGAGGGCAAGGGCGGCGAGCCGAAGTACGTCGACCCGCAGGTGCAGTGGCGCACCGACGACGCCTCGCCGTCGGGTCTCGCCTACCTCGACGGACGGCTCTGGCTCGGCGCGCTGCACGGCGCCCGGCTGTGGCGGATCGAGGTCAACGGGACGAAGGCCGGCGCGGACAAGGCGTTCTTCATCGGCAAGTACGGCCGGATGCGCACCGTCGTCGCGGCCCCCGACGGCAACCTCTGGGTGACCACCTCCAACCGTGACGGCCGCGGCACCCCCGCCGCCGGAGACGACCGGATCCTGCTCGTCCGCCCCTGAGCTGCCGGGACGTCATACGAACTGGTCGCCATGACGACCACTTCGTATGACGTCAGACGCGGGTGACGGTGGCGCGGCGTACGGCGCGGCGCAGGGTGGTCAGGATCGCGGGGCCGAGGACGATCAGCGCGACGGTGTTGGTGATCGCGCGGCCGGTGTCCCAGCTGCCCGTCGAGGTCAGCAGCGTGTAGACCCAGAACCGGTGCAGGTTCTCCGACAGCGGGTCGCCCGGCACGAACGAGAGTCCTCCCGTGTGGCCGGGGACCTCGATGCCCAGCGTGAACGGCCAGCTCGACATGTTCATCACCAGCCCGAAGGCGTACGCCGCGAAGATGCCGTAGACCACGAGCATCGCGATCTCGGCCTTCCCGGTGACCCGGCGCGGAAGCAGGCCGGCCCCCATGCCGACCCACGCGGAGGCCAGCATCTGGAAGGGCAGCCACGGGCCGACGCCGGCGGTGAGCAGGGCCGAGGCGAACAGCGAGGTGCAGCCGAGGACGAAGCCGAAGCCGGCGCCGAAGACCCGCCCGCCGAGGATGAGCAGGAAGAAGACCAGCTCGATGCCGGCCAGCCCGGCCGACAGCCCGCGCATCACGGCGTTGATCGCGGTGAGCACGCCGAGCATCGCCAGCACCTTGGCGTCCATGCCGCCCTCGGTGAACTCCGCCAGGCAGACCACGATCACCACCGGGAGCAGCGCCACGAAGATGAACGGCGGCTGCAGCGTGGGCTGGTCGGCACCCACCTTGACCAGCAGCGGCCACACGAACATGAGCAGCCCGGCCAGGGAGGCCGCGGTCAGCACGGTCGCCGAGCGCAGCCGCAGCGGGATCGCGACCGGGCGCGGGACGGGGAGCGCGCTCATCCCGCGGCCTCGCGCACCTGGTCGACGGTGAGCCAGCCGTCGCCGAGGATCTTGAGCACCTGCGGGGCGAAGGCGGGCGACTCGGCGACGACCTTCGCGGTCGGCCCGGCCGAGACCACCTCGCCGTCGGACAGCACCACGACCCGGTCGGCGACCCGGGCCACGAACTCCACGTCGTGGGTGGCCACGAGCACCGCCCTGCCCTCGGCGGTCAGCGACGCGAGGATCCCGGCCAGCGCCTCCTTGCCCGGGTAGTCGAGCCCGCGGGTCGGCTCGTCCAGGGCCACCACCTCGGGCTCCGAGGTGAGCAGGATGGCGAGCACGAGGGCCAGCCGCTGTCCCTCGGAGAGGTCGCGCGGGTGGTGGCCGCCGTCGATGCCGGGCGCGAGCCGGTCGAGCAACGACCGCGCGTGCCCGGCCTGCTGGCCCGCGTCGCGGTCGGCCGCCGCGCACTCCTCGTCGACCGACTCCAGGTAGAGCAGGTCGGCCGCGGTCTGCGGCACCAGCCCGACCAGCCGGCGGCGTGCCTCGGCGTCGAGGTCGGCCGGGTCCGCTCCTGCGACGCGCACCGATCCCGCCGTACGGCGCCGGGTGCCCTGCAACGCCCAGAGCAGGGTCGACTTGCCGGACCCGTTGCGGCCCATCAGCGCGACCACCTCGCCCCGGGCAAGGGTCAGCCCCACCGAGCGCAGCGCCGGGAGGCGTCCGTAGGAGACCGAGACGCCACGGGCCTCGAGCACCTGCTCCCCGCCGGGAGCAACGCGCGGCACCGGCGGCACCAGCGACAGCCCGCGAGCCTGCTCGGCGGGCATCGCGCACCGAGAGCGGCAGCGGTGACCAGCCGGCCCAGCGACCGAGCTCCACGATGGGTGGTGCGACCGGAGACTGCTCGAGCATCCCGGCAGGGTCACCGGCCCGGACCACCCCGTCGGCCTCGACCAGCACCACGCGGTCGGCGAACGGCACCACCCGCTCCAGCCGGTGCTCGGCCAGCACCACGCTCACGCCGAGGTCGTGCACGAGCCGGGTCAGCGTCGCCAGGACCTCCTCCGCGGCGGTGGGGTCGAGCGCGGAGGTGGGCTCGTCGAGCACCAGCACCCGCGGGTGCATGGTCAGCACCGAGCCGATGGCCACCCGCTGCTGCTGGCCGCCCGAGAGGGTGCGCAGGTCGCGGTTGCGCAGGTCGGCGATGCCGAGCAGGTCGAGGGTCTCCTCGACGCGACGGCGCATCGTGGCCGCGTCGAGCCCGAGCTGCTCCATCCCGTACGCCAGCTCCTCCTCGACCGTGTCGGTGACGAAGCCGGCGGTCGGGTCCTGGCCGACGTAGCCCACGACGTCGGCACGCTCGCGGGGAGGGCGCTCGAGCACGCTGACGCCGTCGAGCAGGACGTCGCCGGTCAGCAGGCCGCCGGTGAAGGAGGGAACCAGCCCGTTCAGGACGCCCAGCAGCGTCGACTTGCCGATCCCGGTGCGCCCCGCCACGACCAGCAGCTCGCCCTCCTCGATGACCAGCGCGACGTCGCGGAGCACCGGCGCGGACGTGGCCGTGTAGGCGAAGGTGAGGTCACGCAGCTCGAGCATGGTCCACCTCCACCGGTCGCACGGCCACCTGGGCCAGCCGCGGAGGGGGCGACGCGAAGGCCGCGATCGCACCCAGCAGGACGACCAGGAGTGACGTGGCCGTCACCGTCGGCATGGAGTCGAGGTCGGGGTGCAGCACGAGGAACTGACCGCGCAGCACGCCGATCATCCCCACCGCCACGGCGATCCCGCTGAGCGCCACGACGACCTCCTCGAGGTGCCAGTGGTCGGGGCGGTACCGGCTGCGCTGCACCCGCCGTCCCGACGACCAGAACCCGAGCCCGGCCAGGGCGACGCCGCCGGCGAGGCCCGGCCACACCAGCCACTGCGGCGCGGTCTGGTCGAGCAGCGCGTAGGTGCCGACGCAGATCCCGGCCAGCCCGGCGAGCATCAGCGCCCCGGTCGTACGGCGCTGCGCCGGACCGAGGCCACCCGAGCGGCCGTACCCGCGCGCGTCCATGCCGGCGGCCAGTGCCATCGAGCGCTCGAGGGCGTCCTCCATCACGGGGACGACGATGCCGCGCAGCCGCCCCACCCGCCCGCCGGGGACTCCCCGCAGGGCACGGGCCGCACGGACCCGCCGCAGGCTGTCGGCCAGCTGCGGCAGCAGGGCGACGGCCACCACGACGGCGGTACCGATCTCATAGAGCGCCGGTGGCATCGACTTCAGCAGCCGCTTCGGGTTGGCCAGGGCGTTGGCCGCGCCGACGCAGATCACGATGGTGGCCAGCCGCATGCCGTCGTACAGGCCGGCGAGGAACGACTCCAGGGTCAGCGGGCCGAGCAGCCGGACCCCGGCCACCCAGTGCGGCAGCGGGATCGTCGGCAGGTGGACCAGCACGATCTCGCCGTACCCCCCGCCGAACAGCACGCGGAAGACCACCCGGACGAGCACGATCACGGCACCGAAGACGAGGTACAGCCGGAACGACGACGACCACGGGTGGTCCGAGCGGCGCAGGGCGACGGTCAGCGACGCCACCAGCACGATCAGGATCAGCAGGAACGGGTTCGTGGTCATCGACGCGCCGGCGGCCAGCCCCATCGCCCACAGCCACCAGGCCCCGGGGTGCAGGTCCCTGGGCAGTCGCGGGGCCAGCCGCACGCTCACGTCGGTCCCGGTCCCCCACCGGAGGCTTGTCGCCACCAGAGGACTCCCCCGGTGGCGGCCAGCAGCGCCACCACCGCGGCGACCGGCACCCACGACCGGCAGCCCGCTGGAGTCCGTCTTCGCCGAGCTGAGCTTCGTGTCCGGCTGCTCGGCTGCCGTGCCGGGGCTCTCGCTCGGGCCGGCGACTGGGCGCCGCCACCGATGCGGACGCGGACGAGCTGGGTGTCGGGCTCGCGGTCGCGGTCGCCGCACTACGCGTCGCGGCCGCCTTCGCCGTGGCCGACGCGCTGGCCGACGAGGTGGCGCGTGACCGTGCCCGTTGCCGAGGCGCCCTTCTTCGGCGTGGCCGCCTTGGTCGGCTTCGGCTTCGGCTTGGGCGTCGGCTTCGGGGTGGGCCTGGGCGTCGGGGCGGGGTGTACGACGGGTGCCGCCACGGCCGGCTGACGACGACCCCCCGGTCCCTGCCACGCCCAGGCGACCGAGCCGTTCTTCGGGACGGTGAGCCCGTCGACGCCGGACTGGGAGTAGACCCACTTGCCCGACGTGCCGTTGGACCACCACAGCGACCAGTACTGGTTGCCCAGCCGGCCGCACGTCGCTCCCGCCGGCTTGCCGTTGACCTTGCAGACAGACCCGTCGGGGTTGCGGTCCATCGTCACGCCGACGTCGCCGAAGACCTTGGCGGCGTTCGCCGACGAGGTGGTGCGGTCGCACGACGTGCTCGTGCCACCGCCGGCACCGTCGTTGTAGTCGACGACCGCGGTGATGCCCGACGTGGTGCAGCTCGCGGCCGCGGCCGGTCCCACACCCGAGAAGCCGACCAGCCCGGCCGCCGCGACGAGCGTCGCGGCGACCAGGCCGGAGGCACGGTGACGAAGGGTCACCGCACCACCTTGATCGTGGTGTAGCCCTTCCGGATGTCACCGAACTGGCCGTATCCCGCGACGACGCCCTTGCCGCGCTTGCGCCCGGTCCAGATCTGCGGCTGGAAGTGGCCCGCCGAGTCGGCCGTGCCGCTGGCCTTGAGCGCACCCCGGAACAGGATGCTCGCGTGCTCGCCCGGCGGCGAGTCCGTAGACCGTCACGTCGAGCGAACCTCGACCGCTTGTTGCGGAACTTCGCCTTCGTCACCGGCAGCGTCTTGGCGCCGAGCACGTTGACGTAGCTGCCCGCCGTGTTCCCGAACCCGTCCTTGGCGGTCAGCAGCCGCTTGCCGGTCCCGGCGGGCAGTGTCGCGACCACCGTGGCGCCGGAGGCACCAGCGATGCTGCGGCTGGCGCCCAGGCAGATGATCGTGCCCGGCCTCGGCACCGGTGACGGTGAAGCCCTGACGGGCGCCCGCCTTGCGGAACCCTGCGACGGCACTCATCGTGATGGACGGGGTGGCGTCGCTCGAGAAGTGCGCCAGCCCGGAGGCCGCCTGGGCCGTGGCCCGCTGCCAACGGCCACGGTCCGCGGTCGCGATGCGGGCTCGTGTGACCGGCGTTGTAGTCGGCGTCGTTCAGGGCGATCGCGCCCGCGTCGGCGGCGGCCGCGGCGTCGCCCGTCTTCGCCTGGTGGGCGTTCAGCCAGATCGCGGCCTCCCGCGAGGCAACGGAGTTGCCCGAGCGCGATCGCAGCGAGACCGGTGGCGTTGGCGTTCTTGCCGAGGTCCCCGGAGCCGAACGAGCCGTCGCAGTTCTGCACGGTGGCCAGCCACGACTTCGCCTTGGTGATGGCTGCCGTGATGTCCGAGGACGGGCTGCCGATCGCGGACAGCTGGATCACAGCCGTCGCGGTCGTGTCGATGCTCGGCGCATCCGAGCTGCTGCAGCTCTGGTTGGCAGCGGCGAGTGCGCTGAAGTCCTGCCGGAAGTAGCCCGACGCGCACTGCTGCTTGAGCAGGAAGGTCTGGGCGGACAGTGCCTTCGTCGAGCTGAAGGCGCTGAGTCCTCGAGCGGCGAAGGCCTGGCCGAGGGTGTTCGCGAAGTCGCCGAAGGTGCTGGTGTCGAAGATCCGGCCGTCGACGGCCCCACCGGACTTCACCTGTGACTCGAGCCGGGTCTTCAGGTTCACGGCTGCCGTACGTCGTGGGGTCGATGCCGGCCGCATCCGCGAAGGCGAGCGACTTGGCCGTGGCGCCGGCGTAGGTGCTGCCGGTGTCGTCGAAGGCCTCACCGGTGATGTAGTCGAGGACGTGGTCCTGCAGGTGCGTCTTCATGCTGGTGACCGTGGAGCTCTGCGTGCCGATGTCCAGCAGCGAGAAGCCGGCATCGATGTCGTTGCCGCAGTCGTAGGAGCAGGTGCCACCGAAGAGGCCGTTGCTGGTGAGCTGGCTCGCCAGCCACGACGCCGCGGCCTGCTTGGCTGCAGGGTTGTCGGCCGCCTGGGCGGAGGGTGCGATGACCGTCATCCCGGTGACGGCGAGGGTGGCGGAGGCGACGTAGGCCCCCAGGCGCGCGAACCTGCGCATTGGTGTTTCCTTCCCGCTGCACAACGGGAGGCACATCGAGCACCACCCGCTGCTTTCCACGACAGCGTGCTGTGAAAGACGCACCGCTGCAGGTGCTCCGGCTCGTCGCCCGCCCGACCAGGAGGTGGGGCGAGGCGGCCTACGGTTGCGGGTCAGCGCCGGACTTGGACCGGCTTCCCCCGACAGCGAGCGTGATCTGGTGTGGAGTTGGGCCCCGGCGGGGCTCGCCGCAGATTAGCACCGCCGGCGAGCCCCTCGCGTCCCCGGATCAGTCGCGCGGACGGGGCACCAGCGCGATCCGGCGCAGGCGCATCACGACCAGGTAGAAGGCGATCATCAGCAGGCCGGTGTACACGTCGTTCTCGAACCAGCCGAACGTCGTCTGCTGCCGGGGCTCGAACGTGGTCGGGTAGTAGAAGACCGAGACGTACAGCAGCACCACGAGATAGCCGGCGAGCACCCACTGGGCCCACGGGGTCTCGCGCCGGGCCAGGACGGCGGCCCCGAAGCCGACGGCGTAGAAGACCCAGGCCACCGGCGTGGTGACGGTGAACCGGTCGTCCTGGAGGCCGCTGATCCACGCGTAGCAGGTGTGCACGACCGAGAGCGTGAACGCGGCGACGAGGAAGCGTGAGATCTCGGTGCTGTAGGTCATCCGCGGCGGCGCGGACGTGGTGGCCGGGTGGTTCCTGGTCATGAACGACATGGTGTGACTCCCTCGGCTGATCGGGTACGGCGATCCGGTGACCGCCGTGCCTCCATGCTCGGGAACGGGATCCGGACGGCACACCCACAACGGACCCACGCTGGCTCCACGGTTCGGCTACCGTCACCGGGGTGGACGAGCCGGTCGCCAGCTTCGCCGGGCTGCTGCGCGGGATGCGCGAGTCGAGGAGCCTGACGCAGGAGGAGCTGGCAGAGCGGGCCGGACTCACCGTCAAGGCCATCGGTGCCCTCGAGCGCGGTGAGCGTCTCCGGCCCTACCCGCACACGGTCCGGTCGCTCGCCGAGGCACTCCAGCTCGACGACGGGGAGCGCGCCGAGCTGGTCGGGGCGGTGCCCAGCCGGGCAGCACGCACGCAGACCCCGGGCGCAGCCGGACGAGACCGCGCCCGCGTCGAGCCACCCCATGGCGTCGGCGCCGATCGCGCCCGGGACGGCCACCATCGGCCGCGACCAGGACGTCGCGGCGCTGACCGACCTCGTGCTGGCTCCCGAGCACCGGGTGGTCACCGTCACCGGCCCGGGCGGCGTGGGCAAGACCCGGCTCGCCCTCGAGGTGGCCTCGCGGCTCGGGCAGACCGCCGCCGCGTTCCCCGGAGGCATCGTCTGGGTCGAGCTCGCCGCGGTGCGTGATCCGGCGATGGTCCTGCCGCGGGTGGCCTCCGCGCTGGGCGTCCCCGAGAACCGGACGGACCGCTCGGTGACCGCACTGGCGCCGTACCTCACCGGTCGGCGGATCCTGGTGGTCCTGGACAACCTGGAGCAGCTGATGGGCGCCGCGCCGCTCGTCGCCGAGCTGGCGGCCGCGTGCCCCGACCTCGTCGTCCTCGCCACGAGCAGGGCGCCGTTGCGCATCCGGGCCGAGCACGAGCTCCCCCTCCCCCCGCTCCCGCTGCCGGAGGCCGACTCGGTGGCGAGTGCCTCCGACTCCCCTGCCGTGGCCCTGTTCCTCGACCGCGCCAGGGCAGCCGGGGCCGCGCTCACCCTGGACGAGGAGAGCGCCGCGACGATCGCGGCGATCTGTCGACGTCTCGACGGGCTGCCCCTCGCGCTCGAGCTCGCCGCCGCCCGGGCCCGCCTGCTCACGCCGGAGGTGCTGCTGGCCCGTCTCGACCAGCACGCACCCGGGGGCGGGCTGCGCGACCTGCCGGACCGGCAGCGCACGATGACCGCGACGCTGGACTGGAGCCACGAGCTGCTCGAACCGGAGGAGCAGGACCTCCTCGCCCGACTGGCCGTCTTCGCCGGCAGCTTCGCCCTGGACGCGATCGCACCGGTCAGTGGTGCAGGCGACGGGCTCGAGGCGCTCGAGGTGCTGCGTCGACCAGTCGCTGGTCATGCGGGTGCCCGCCGGTCGCGGGGCAGCCACGGTTCAGGCTGCTCGAACCGGTCCGGCAGTACGCCGCGGAACGACTGCAGGCGTCAGGACGGGCAGCCGACATCGCGGACCGGCATGCGGCGCACTACCTCGCGCTCGCGGTGCAGGCGCATCCCGGGCTCGGCGACGGATCCCTGGTGGGCACCCTCGACGTGCTCGAGGCCGACCACGCCAACCTGCGCTCGGCGTTCCTGCGGCTGCTGGAGACCGACCAGGTCGCCGAGGCGGCGGAGCTGGTGTGGAGCGTCTGGCTCTACCTGGCCCTGCGCGGTCACGCCCTCGAGGGCATCTCCTGGCTGGAGCGGCTCGAGCGGCGTCACCCTGGAAGGGCGGGCGCGTGTGCAGCGCGCTGGTGGCTGCAGCCGGCCTGCGCTACGTGACCGGGGACATCCCACACATGCGCGCGGACGCCGACGAGGCCATGGCCATCGGACGAGCCCGACGGGGCGCGTGCCGCCGAGGCCGCGATCCTCGCCGGCTCCGCTGCCCTGTTCGCCGGCGACCTGCTGCCCGCGGAGCGGGCGATCGAGGAAGGTCTTGCGCGCGCCGAGGCGTCCGGTGCCGCCTGGGCCGTCGCCCATGCGCTCATCGCGCGCGGGCCAGCTGAGCCTGTCGACCGGCGACCTGGACGAGGCTCGCGCGCGCCTGCTCGTGGCAGAGACCGCCGCACGTGAGCTCGGCAACGCGTTCACCCTCGCCACGGCACTGAACGTGCTGGCCACGCTCACCGAGATCGTGGGCGACCATCGCGCCAGTGCCGCCCTCCTCGGTGAGTCCACCGAGCTGTCGGTGGCGGCCGGGGTCAGCTGGACGCTCGGCTACTCGATCCCCGCCCTGGCCGGCGTCGCCGCACACCTCGGGGAGGTGGAGACGGCGGCCTGGCTGTTCGGCGCCTCGGCGTCGCTCTCTGCGGCGCACGCGGTCAGCGAGACCTTCCCCGCCTCGCGGGCCCTCTCCGACCAGAGCCTGGCCACCGCGCGCGACCAGCTCGGCGAGGAGGCGTTCCGCCGGGCATGGGATGCCGGGCGGATCGCCGATCTCGACGAGCTGGCCGCGCTGGTGGACGAGCTCAGGCGGCTCGCACTCGCGTGATGTAGCGGCGGTACTGACGCGCCCCGACGGTGCGCATCAGCAGCCGGATCGGGTCCGGGCAGGTGCGCGAGCATCCGCGACCGCTCGTCCGCCGTGGCGTCCTCGAGGATCGCGCCGAACAGGAGCGGCAGCTGCTTGGCGGACATCGACTCCTTGCCGTGCTCGCCGAGGCTGTCCCACTCCTTCGCCGTGATGTAGCGCGAGACCAGGGGCAGGATCTCGCGCTCCTCGAGGTCGAGGTGCTCGAAGAGTGCCCTCGCGAACTGCTCGAGCACGACGGGCGAGCTGCTCACCGCGCACCGCGGAGCCGTTCGACCGCCACTCCGTGACGAGAGGATCGACCTGGTCGGCGTACTCGTCGACGCGGTGGTGCTGGGCCTGCATCGTCTCCACGAGCCCGGTGGAGGGCGCCGCGCGCTCGAGCAGCAGGGGCCAGAGGAGCTCGTCCTCACCGGTGTGGTGCATGTGCAGGCCCGCCGAGGACGAGCCGCAGGGCATCCGCGACGACGGCGGCCCGGGCGGTGTCACCGTCCGCGACGCCGCGGATCAGCGTGGGGAGGGCGACGAACTCGCGCCGGAAGACGCGGTGGATGACGAGCATCTCGTTGACGTCGGGCTTCTGGCCGGACTGGGTGGTGGTGACCATGACGATGCCTCTCGGAGCGGGGTCGGTGTGTCACACCAGCCTCGTTCCGTACGTCGGCACCGCCCACCCACGGCACCCCCACGCCACCACCACACTCGGCGCGGGGAGAGCTCAGAGCGCGGTCCTCTTCCGGTGGGTCATGACGGTGCCGACGAGGCAGAAGAACACCACGAGCGTCGCGCCGGGCACCCACAGGGGCATGCCCCGGGTCGTCGCCGAGACCAGCCGGGAGGCCCCTGCGCGACACCCGTGGTGCTGGGTCGGTCGTCGGGGTCAGGGCCGTCATCGCCGAGACCTCGGGCGGGGAGTCGTCCGAGCTGGCCGCGGGTCGCGGCGGGGAGACCTGGGTGAGCAGCGAGAACGCGGCGGCCTCCGACGGCGTCGTGGTCACGGGAACGGGCGCGAGGACGGGCGTCGCGTCGGCGCCTGGCGTGCCCGGCTCCGTCGGCTGCTGGTGGTGGCGCTTCTTGTGCTGCGTCGTGGTGGTGCCCGACGAGTGGTGAGCGGGCTTCTTGCCCGGCGTCGGCGCGGTGCCCTTGGGCGGCGCGGGCGTGCCCGGGAGCGTGACGACGGGCGGCACCGTGACCGGCGGTAGGTCGATGGGACCGACCGGTGGCACGTCGATGACCGTCCCGTCAGTAGGGGGGTCCGCAGGCGGGTCTGCCGGAGGTCGGCCGGAGGATCTGCTGGGGGGTCGGCAGGGTCGGATCTGGGCGGTCCGTCGGGCGGGGTGCCGCCGTCGTCCGCCCGGACCACGGCCGCGGACGCGGGACCGGTGAGCGCCGGGGACACCAGCACCCCGGTGAACATGACGATCATCAGGGCAGCGGCCACGCCGCGGCCGCGTGCACGGCGGCGCGCTCGCTGCCGGCGCGTCGGCTTGCGCGTGCTCACGCCGAATCGTGATGCGCATGGTGAGTCCCTTCCTCGGGGTCGACAGGCGTTGGTACCCAAGTGCCGCTTCTCGACTCCTGGTCCAACGAGGATGGCACGGTCTCGTTACTGCGAACCAATTCGGAACCAGGAATTCATGGACGGTCCGCGCTCCGGTCTGGACCGTGACAGCAGCCACACGAACCACGGCATCGTGGCCCCGAATCAGCCCTTACCGGGAGGGATCAGGACAGGCGGGCGAGGATCAGCTCGCGGACCCGGCCGGCGTCGGCCTGCCCGCGCATCTCCTTCATCACCGCGCCGATGAGCGCCCCGGCCGCAGCGACCTTCCCGTCGCGGATCTTCGCGGCGACGTCGGGGTTGGCCTCGATGGCCCGGTCGACCGCCTCACCGAGCGCCCCCTCGTCGGAGACCACGGCGAGACCACGGGCAGCCACGACCTCGTCGGGCGTGCCCTCCCCCGCGAGCACGCCGTCGAAGACCTGGCGTGCGAGCTTGTCGTTGATCGACCCGTCGTCGACGAGCGCCTGGATGCGGGCAACGTCGGCGGGCGTGATCGGCAGGGCGGTGATCTCGGTGCCCTGCTCGTTGGCGCGGCGGGCCAGCTCGGAGAGCCACCACTTCCGGGCCGCTTGCGGAGAGGCACCCGCGGCGATGGTCTCCTCGACCAGCCCGAGGGCACCGGCGCCGACGGTGTCGCGCATCTCGAGGTCCGAGAAGCCCCAGTCGGCCTGCAGCCGCGCCCGTCGTACGCCGGGAGGCTCGGGCAGCGTGGCCCGCAGCTCCTCGACCCACTCGCGGCTCGGCGCCACCGGCACCAGGTCGGGCTCGGGGAAGTAGCGGTAGTCCTCGGCGTCGGACTTCTCGCGGCCCGAGGTGGTGACACCGGTGTCCTCGTGCCAGTGGCGGGTCTCCTGCAGGATGCCCGCGCCGCTCTCCAGCACGGCGGCCTGGCGGCCGATCTCGTAGCGGGCGGCCCGCTCCACCGAGCGCAACGAGTTGACGTTCTTCGTCTCGGTGCGGGTGCCCAGTGACCCGGTGCCGGCCGGCGACAGCGACAGGTTCACGTCGCAGCGCAGCGAGCCCTGGTCCATCCGCACGTCGGAGACGCCGAGGCCCGCGAGGAGCTCGCGCAGGTGACCGACGTAGGCCCGGGCCACCGCGGGCGCCTTGTCGCGAGCACCCATGATCGGCCGGGTGACGATCTCGATCAGCGGGATGCCGGCGCGGTTGTAGTCGACGAGCGAGTAGTCGGCGCCGTGGATCCGCCCGGAGGTGCCGATGTGGGTCGACTTGCCGGTGTCCTCCTCCATGTGGGCCCGCTCGATCTCGACCCGGAAGACCTCGCCGTCCGACCTCGACGTCGGTCCAGCCGTCGAAGGCGATCGGCTCGTCGTACTGCGAGGTCTGGAAGTTCTTCGGCATGTCCGGGTAGAAGTAGTTCTTCCGCGCGAACCGGCACCACTCCGCGATCTCGCAGTTCAGCGCCAGCCCGATCCGGATCGCCGACTCGATCGCCTTGGCGTTGACCGCCGGCATCGAGCCGGGCAGGCCGAGGCAGGTCGGGCAGGTGTGCGTGTTCGGCTCGGCGCCGAAGCTCGCCGGGCAGCCGCAGAACATCTTGGTCGCGGTGTTCAGCTCGACGTGCACCTCGAGCCCCATCGCCGGGTCGTACGCCGCGAGGGCGTCCTCGAACGAGAGCACGGTGTCGGTCATCAGATCGCCAGCCTGTCGGGAGTGAGCAGCGGGCCGCCCCACTGCTGCTCGAGCAGCGCCTCCAGGGCGGCGCCCACGCGGTACATCCGGTCGTCGGCCAACGCCGGGGCGAGCACCTGCAGGCCCACGGGCAGGTCGTCCTCGGGGGCGAGCCCGGCGGGGATCGAGATGCCGGGGACCCCGGAGAGGTTCGCGGGGATGGTCGCGATGTCGTTGAGGTACATCGCCAGCGGGTCGTCGAGCTTCTCCCCCAGCTTGAACGCGGTGGTCGGCGCGGTCGGCGAGACCAGCACGTCGGCCTGCTCGAACGCCGCGGCGAAGTCGCGCTGGATCAGCGTGCGCACCTTCTGCGCCTGGCCGTAGTACGCGTCGTAGTAGCCGCTGGAGAGGGCGTAGGTGCCCAGGATGATGCGGCGCTTCACCTCGTCGCCGAAGCCGCGGTCGCGGGTCGCCCGCATCACCTCCTCGGCGCTGGGTGCCTCGACCCCGTCGGGCAGCACCCGCAGGCCGTAGCGCATCGCGTCGAAGCGGGCGAGGTTGGAGGACGCCTCGGCCGGGAGGATCAGGTAGTAGGCGGCCAGGGCGTGCACGAAGTTCGGGCAGGAGACCTGCACCACCTCGGCGCCCGCCTTGACCAGCAGCTCCACGGCCTCCTCGAAGCGCTGGCGCACGCCCGCCTGGTAGCCCTCGCCGCCGAGCTCCTCGACGACACCGACCCGGAGGCCGGTCAGGTCACCGGTCGCGCCCGCCGCGGTCGCCTCGACGAGCGGCGGCAGCGGCTGGTCGACGCTGGTGGAGTCGAGCGGGTCGTGGCCGCCGATGACCTCGTGCAGCAGGGCCGCGTCGCGCACCGTGCGGGTCACCGGGCCCGCCTGGTCGAGGGAGTTGGCCAGCGCCACCAGGCCGTAGCGGGAGACCCCGCCGTAGGTGGGCTTGGCGCCGACCGTGCCGGTCACCGCACCGGGTTGGCGGATCGAGCCGCCGGTGTCGGTGCCGATCGCCAGCGGCGCCATGAAGGCGGTCACCGCCGCGGCGGAGCCACCTCCGGAGCCACCCGGGATCCGGTCGAGGTCCCACGGGTTGTGGGTCGGGCCGTACGCCGAGTGCTCGGTGGAGGAGCCCATCGCGAACTCGTCCATGTTCGTCTTGCCGAGGATCGGCAGGCCCGGCCTCGCGCAGCTTGCGGACCACCGTGGCGTCGTACGGCGGGATCCAGCCCTCGAGGATGCGCGACCCGCAGGTCGTCGCCAGCCCCTCGGTGGCGAGCACGTCCTTGACCGCGACGGGGACGCCGTCGAGCGCGGACGCGAGCGTGCCTGCGGCGCGGCGATCGTCCGAGGCCCTCGCGGCCGCGAGGGCACCCTCGGCGTCGACCTGGAGGAAGGCGTGCACCTGCGGGTCGACGGCGGCGATGCGGTCGAGGAAGGCCTGGGTCACCTCGACGCTGGTCGTCTCGCCGGCGGCCAGGGCGTCTGCCAGCTGGGCGGCAGTGCGCTCGATGAGGATCACTGCTCGTCACCGAGGATGCGCGGGACGGCGAACTTCTGGTCCTCGACCGCGGGAGCACCCGAGAGCGCCTGCTCCGGGGTCAGGCAGGGCGCCTCGACGTCCGGGCGGAAGACGTTGGTCAGGGGCAGCGGGTGCGAGGTCGGCGGGACGTCGTCGGCCGCGGCGTCGCTGATCGAGGCCACCGACTCGAGGATCACGGCGAGCTGCGGCGCGAGGTGGTCGAGCTCGGCGTCGTCGAGGTCGATGCGCGCGAGGTCGGCCAGGTGGCGCACCTCGTCGCGGCTGATCTCGACTCCGCTCGATCCACGGATTTCAGGCATGCCCGCCATCCTAGAGAGCCGCCGGACCGTCCTCTGCGCAGGTGTATCCAGCGGCCTCCTCGGTGCTCCTCAAGGGCAGCCGCCCCCGAGGAGACTTGATGCCCGCGCTGCTGCGTTCCGCGTTCCCCCTCCCCCGCCATGCCCCGGCAAGCAGTCCGGAGTGCTCGCCCCAGGTGCCGTCCACCCCGTTCCTCGAGCTGGACGTGACCAAGGCCGTCGGGCGGTACCGCCGGCTGGCCGCGGCCCTGCCCGGTTCGCGCGGTGCACTACGCCGTCAAGGCCAACCCGCACCCGGCCCTGCTCCGGGCGCTGGCCGGGGCCCGTTGCGGGTTCGACGTCGCCAGCCCGGCCGAGCTGCGGGCGGTGCTCGACGCCGGCGCCCGACCCGAGGACGTCGTGCACTCCAACCCGGTGTCACGTCGCGAGCACCTGGCCGAGGCCGCTGCCCTCGGCGTGCGGCTGTTCGTCGTCGACTCCCCCGGCGAGGTCCGCAAGCTGGCCGACGTCGCCCCGGGCAGCTCGGTGCTGTGCCGGCTGGCCACCTCCGGCGAGGGCTCGGACTGGCCGCTGTCGCGGAAGTTCGGCTGCCCCACCGCGGAGGCGGTCGACGTGCTCACGTTGGCCGGAGACCTCGGGCTGGAGCCGGCCGGGCTCTGCTTCCACGTCGGCTCGCAGCAGCGCGACCCGGAGGCGTGGGGGCCGCCGATCCACGCCGCCGCGGCCGTGTTCGCCACCATGCGGCGGCGCGGCGTCGGCCTGCGGCTGCTCGACCTCGGCGGCGGCTTCCCGGCCGACCTCGAGGGGCCGGTGGAGGGGCCGCGGAGGCCACCGGCCATCTCGACGTACGGCGAGGTGATCGGTCGTCACCTGGACCAGGCCTTCGACGGCCGGCCGCCGCGCACGCTGGTGGAGCCCGGACGCGGCATCGTCGGCGACGCCGGGACGCTGGTCAGCTCGGTGGTCGCGGTGGTGCAGCGCGGTGGCGAGCGGTGGGTGCACCTCGACGCCGGCGTCTTCTCGGGACTGGTCGAGACCCTCGACGAGGCCGTCCGCTACCGGATCACCTCGTCGGTCCCCGGACCCACCGGCCCCTGCGTGCTCGCCGGCCCGACCTGCGACAGCGCCGACGTCCTCTACCAGGACCGGCCGGTGCACCTCCCGCTCTCCCTCACCGAGGGTGACGAGGTGCGGCTGCACGCGGCCGGCGCCTACACGAGCTGCTACTCGACCGTCGGCTTCAACGGCTTCCCGCCACTGACCACGGTCCTGACGCGGCAGGACACGCAGCGCTGATGGGACGCCTGGACGCCACCACGCGACGTGCCGTCGGTGGGCACGCCGCAGGCGCCCTGGCGTTGTCGGTCCCGTGGCCGTTGCTGCTGGTCGAGGTGGCTCGGCGCAGCGACGACCCGTTCCTGCTCGGCCTGGCCGGATCGGCACGGATGGTGCCGTTCATCGTCTGCTCCTGGGCCGCCGGCCGGCTGGCCGACCGGATGCGCCGCGACCTCCTGATCCGGCTCACCCTCGCGGCCCGCGGAGCGCTGCTGCTCCTGACCGCGGTCGCGCTGGTCACCGGGCACGTGTGGACGGCGGTCGTCGCGGCGGGGGTGGCCGTGGCCGTCGCGACCCCCGCCTACCCGGCCCTGGTCGCGGCGATGCCGGGCCTCGCGCGGCGGGAGAGCCGACGGGCGACGGACCTGCTGGTCACCGTCGAGGTGGGGGCCTTCGTCGTGGGCGCGGCGATCGGCGGCGTGCTGCTGCACCCCGCCACCCGGATGCTGATCCCGTGGCTGCCGGTGGCCCTGGTGGCCCTCGCGGCGGCACTGCTCCTCCCGGTGCGGATCCCGCGGCCGGCCGTGCCCGACGACCCTGCCGCGAGGATCTCCGCGCGGACAGCACTCGCCGGAGCGCCGGCTGCTCGACGCGCGATCGGCGCCATGGCCGTGGTCAACCTCGCGGCCAGCCTGGTCGCCCTCGCCCTGGTCCCGCTGGCGCTGGTCCGCTGGGGCTCCGACGAGGCGGGGTACGGCGTCGCGACCGGTGCGCTCGGGCTCTCCTCCCTCGCCGCCCCGCTGCTCACCCGGCTCGGCTCGCACACCGTCGCGCGGGAGCGTGGGCGGCCTCGTGCTGCTGGCGCTGGGTCTGCTGCTCGTCGTACCGGCACCGTCGGTCGCGTGGTCGCTTGGCGCCACTCGCCCTCGTCGGGGCGGCGTCGGTCGCGGTCGAGGCCAGCGCGACCGGCGTGCTCCAGGACGAGCTGCCGGACTCGGTGCGTGCCACCGTGCTCGGCCTCAACGACACCGTGATCATCAGCGCGGCGCTGGCCGGGTCGCTGCTGGCGCCCGTGGCCATCGCCCACGTCGGCGGCGCGCTCGTGCTGAGCGCCACCGCGGGGCTGGTGCTCCTCGCCGCGGTGTGGGTGCGGCCGCGGAGCGCCACCCACCTGCCCGCTAGCGTCGTGCTGACAGAACCGGAGGAGGGCCATGCTCGGCGCGAGACGTTCGGTCCTGCTGGTCCTCGCACTGCTGCTGACCCTGTCGGCGTGCGGTGGGTCGGGGTCCAGCGGAGCATCGGCGACGTCGCCGTCCGGCGCGTCCAACCCGTCCCCGACGTACGTCGCCCTGGGTGACTCCTACTCCGCCGGGCCGCTGATCCCCGTGACCGACGTGGCCGACGGCTGCTTCCGCTCCGACCACAACTACCCCTCGCTGGTGGCGAAGGCGCTGCACGCCAAGCTCACGGACCGCACCTGCAGCGGCGCCGAGACGAAGGCGTTCACCACCGCGCAGTACGCCGGCGTGCCGCCCCAGCAGACCGCGCTCACCAAGGCCACCTCCGTGGTGACCGTGGGCCTCGGTGGCAACGACGAGCAGGTCTTCCGGACGCTGACCGCGAAGTGCCCGACGCTGCGCGCGTCGGACCCGACCGGGTCGCCGTGCGAGAAGGCCCTCGCGGTCGGCGGCGCCGACCAGCTCCTGCAGGCGCTGAAGCAGGACCGAGAAGAGCCTGGCCGCCGTGCTCGACGAGGTGCACGCACGCTCCCCGAAGGCGAAGGTGCTCGCCATCGGCTACCCGCAGATCGTCTCGGCCGACCACGTGTGCAGCAAGCTGCCCCTCGCGACCGGTGACTACGCCTACCTGGAGAAGGTCAACCGCGCCCTCACCGAGGCCGTGCGGCTGGCGGCAGCGGCGTCCGGCGCGACGTACGTCGACGTGTGGAAGGCCAGCCAGGGCCACGACATCTGCTCGGACGACCCCTGGATCAACGGCTCGGTCGACCAGCAGGGCAAGGCGCTGCGCTACCACCCGTTCGCCGTCGAGCAGGCCGCGGTGGCCGACCTGGTCGAGTCGACCCTCGCCGGCTCCTGACCCCGCCCGCTCCTCCGCGATCATGGGTCCACGGAACCGGTGACCGTCGCGCCCGAGCACCCGGCCCTGGTGCGTGAGATCGCCCGGCACGCGGGACACGGCGACATCCTGCGGGAGCAGCTGTTGGCCCGGAAGGAGTCGACAGAGGCCTCAGAGTCCTGACGGGCCCTTCTCCAGCAGCACCTTGAAGCCCGCCTCGTCGAGGATCGGGACGCCGAGCTGCTCGGCCTTGTCGGCCTTGGAGCCGGCGTTGTCGCCCGCGACGACGTAGTCGGTCTTCTTCGACACCGAGCCCGAGGCCTTGCCGCCGCGCTGGATGATCGCCTCCTTCACCGAGTCGCGGGTGAAGTCCTCCAGCGACCCGGTCGCCACGATGGTGAGCCCCTCGAGGGTGCGGCTGACGGACTCGTCGCGCTGGTCGGCCATCGTGACGCCGGCGTCGGCCCACTTGTCGACGATCGCGTTGTGCCACTCGGCCTCGGGCTCGTCGTCGAACCAGCGGCGCACCGACGCCGCGATCGTCGGGCCGACCCCGTCGGTGTCGGCCAGGCGCTGCTCGTCGGCCTCCCGGATCGCCGTCATCGATCCGAACTGGGTGGCCAGCGCGCGGGCGGCCGTGGGGCCGACGTGGCGGATCGAGAGCGCGACCAGCACCCGCCAGAGCGGGACCTCCTTGCGGGCGCCGAGGTTGGCCAGCAGCCGCTCGCCGTTGGCGTTGAGCTGACGCCCTTCCTCACCCTTCTTCGCGGCACGGGTGAACAGGTCGGTGGTCAGCAGCTTGGCCTCGTCGAGGTCGAACACGTCGCCCTCGTTGAGGATCACGCCGGCACCGAGCAGCGCCAGCGCGGCCTCGTAGCCCATCCCCTCGATGTCGAAGGCGCCGCGACCGGCGACGTGGAAGATCCGCTCGGTGACCTGGCCCGGGCAGCCCTCGTGGTTGGGGCAGCGGAGGTCCTTGTCGCCCTCCTTCTCGTAGGCCAGCGTGGTGCCGCACGAGGGGCACTCGGTGGGCATCTCCCACTCGGCCAGCCCGTCGGGGCGCAGCGCCAGCACCGGGCCGAGGATCTCGGGGATCACGTCGCCGGCCTTGCGCAGGATGACGGTGTCGCCGGGGCGGACGTCCTTGCGCTTCACCTCGTAGGCGTTGTGCAGCGTGGCGTTCTCCACCGTCGAGCCGGCCACCTGGGTCGGCTCCATCACGCCGTACGGCGTCACCCGGCCGGTGCGGCCGACGTTGACCCGGATGTCGAGGAGCTTGGCGTTGACCTCCTCGGGCGGGTACTTGAACGCGATCGCCCAGCGCGGCGCCCGGCTCGTGGATCCGAGCCGGCGCTGGAGGCTGACGTCGTCGACCTTCACCACGACGCCGTCGATCTCGTAGGGGACGATCGTGTGGCGGTTCTCGCCGACGTTCTCGACGTACTGCTCGACCTGCTCGAGCGTCGTCACGACCTTCACCTGGTCGGAGGTCGGCAACCCCCAGGCCTGGAGGGCTTCGTAGGAGTGGGACTGCGCCTGCGGCTCGAAGCCCTCGCGCTTGCCGAGCCCGTGGCAGACCATGCCGAGGGCACGGCTCGCGGTCACCTTCGGGTCCTTCTGCCGCAGCGAGCCGGCAGCGGAGTTGCGGGGGTTGGCGAACTGCTGCTTGCCGGCCTCGACGAGCGACTCGTTGAGCCGCTCGAAGGCCTCGACCGGGAGGAACACCTCGCCGCGCACCTCGACCAGCCGGGGCACCGGGAACTCGTCGGTGCCGCTCAGCCGGTGCGGGATCGAGTCGATGGTCTTGACGTTGGGGGTGACGTCCTCACCCGTGCGGCCGTCGCCGCGGGTGAGCGCCCGGACCAGCCGGCCGTCCTCGTAGAGCAGGTTGATGGCCAGCCCGTCGACCTTGAGCTCGCACAGCAGGTCGGCCTTCTCGATGCCCTCGCGCGCCAGCCGCGCGTACCAGGACTCGAGCTCCTCGTAGGTGAACGCGTTGTCGAGGCTCTCCATCGGCTGCAGGTGGTTGACCGCCGTGAACTCGGTCGAGACGGCGCCACCGACCTTCTGGGTGGGCGAGTCGGGGGTGCGCAGGTCGGGCACCTGCTCCTCGAGCGCCTCCAGCCGCCGCATCTTCTTGTCGAAGTCGGCGTCGTCGAGGGTCGGGTCGTCGAGCACGTAGTAGCGCCACCGCGCGTCCTCGACCTCCTCCGCCAGCGCCCGGTGCTCCTGCCGGAGCTCGGCATCGGGGTCGGTCTGGAGGTCCTGCTGCTCGGTCACGGGCCCATCCTGCCAATTGGCCCCGACAGCCTCCATCCGCGCCGTACCCCGGCTCCGAACAACAGCCCCGGATCCGGGTAGTCCGAGGCCAGAAGCACCCTTACCCGCCAGTAGAAGGTGCTTTCAGCCTCGGACTACCCGGAATTGGGGGCCCGAGTTGATCGACACGATTGGATGGCGGCATGCCCGAGCCCGGACTTCTCCGCACCGAACCGGACGGCGCCTCGCGTGGTGTGGTGCTGATGCTGCACGGCGGGGCGAAGACCGGCGAGGAGCCGGTGGGGGGTCGCAGCGCGTCGTACTGGCGGGCCAACCGGATGCGTGCGGCGATCGCGCCACGCATCCACGGGGCCGGGCTCTCGCTGTGGCTGCTGCGGTTCGGCGTGCGCGGCTGGAACCGCGGCCTCGGGCCGGAGCCGTCGCCGGTCCCCGACGCCCGCTGGGCGCTCGACCAGGCGCAGGCAGCGCACCCCGGATCGCCGATCGTGCTGCTGGGCCACTCCATGGGCGCGCGTACGTCGGTCCACGTGGCCGGCCACCCGGCGGTCGCCGGCGTCGTCGCCCTCGCTCCGTGGCTCGAGCCCAGCGACCCGGTGGCCGCCCTCACCGGGAAGCACCTCATCGCCGGCCACGGCAGCCGCGACCGGATCACCTCGCCCGCGATGACCCGCCGCTACGTCGACCGCGCCCGTGCCGTGGCCGCCTCCGCGGAGTTCGTCGACCTCGGCCGGCTCGGGCACTACATGCTGACCCGCCCGTCGAAGTGGAACCGGTTCGCCGTGCAGGCCAGCCTCGACGTCCTCGCTCGCGACGCGCGCCAGGATCCGAGCGACGGGCTGCCCGAGACCACGTCCGCGGGCTGAGCCTGATCGGGCCGATCGGAATGCCACCGCGCGCGGCGGTGGTTGGGCCGGGCAATGACCTGCCCAGACGACCGTCGCCGAGGACCGTCGCGGAAACGCCTGCCGTCCCGGCGCCTGAGTCCACGGGCTTCGCGGTGCCGATCCTGATCGGCCTGCTGTTCGGCTTCGCCGGCCTGGGCAGCTCCTCGGCCGCGATCGCGCTGCCGACGATCGACTCCGCGCTCGGCGTCAGCACCGGCGTCGGCGCCTGGACGATCAGCCTCTACGCCTTGATGCTCGCGGTGGCCACCGCCGTCTACGGCCGGGTCTCCGACCTCGTCGGCATCCGGCTTCCCCTGCTGATCGGCGTGGGGCTGATGGCCACCGGCGCCGTCGCGGGAGCGCTCGCGCCCAGCTTCGGGATGCTGCTCGTCGCCCGGATGGTCCAGGGCGCGGGTGCGGCCGCCGTCCCCACGCTCGGGGTGGCGATCGTCTCGGCGCGGTTCAGCGGTCCGCGGCGCGCACGCGCCCTCGGCATGGTGGCCGGCTTCGCCGCGGCGGTCTCCTGCCTCGGCCCGCTCGCCGGCGGCACGGTCGAGGGCCTGCTGGGCTGGCGCGCGGTGATCGCGCTGCCGGTGCTCGGCCTGGTCCTGGTGCCCTTCCTCTACCGCCAGATGCCGCAGCACGGCAGTGGTGCGCGCCTCGACCTCGTCGGCGCGGCCCTGGTCGCCCTGACGGCCACCGGCGTCGTGCTCCTCGTGCAGTCCCCCGCCACCGGTCCCGCTGGTGGCCGTCGCCGGTGGCGTGCTCGCGCTGCTCGGCGCCCCGGCGGTCGCGGGCTGGGTACGCCGCCGCCCGAACGGCTTCCTGCCGGTCTCGGTGATCCGCAACCCCGTCGTGGTCCGCAGCGCCGTCGCGGCCGGAGCCGTCCCCGCGGCCTGGTTCGCCCTGCTCATCGCGGTGCCCGCCGTCCTGGTCGCCCAGGGCTGGGAGCCCTGGCAGGTCGGGGTCGCCCTGGTGCCGAGTGCCGTCAGCGGGCTCTCGGCACCTCGCCTCGCCGGACCTCTGCTCACGCGGTACGGCGCGTCGAAGGCCCTCGCCATGGCCGCCGCGACCGCCACGCTGGCGCTCGCCGTGGCCGCGTGGGGCGCCGCGACCGGCTCCGCGGTGCTGCTCGTGATCGCCGTCGTGGGCGTCACCTTCGCCTTCGGCCTGGGCCAGCCCGCGCTGATGGAGGCCACCGGCGACGCCGTCTCCGACGACGTGCGCGGTGTCGCCCTGGGCGTCGCGACGCTGTTCTTCCTGGTCGGTGGCGGTGTGGGCTCGGCCGCGGTCGCCGGGCTCGGGGACGTGCTCGGCCTCCCGTGGGCGCTCGTGCTGCTCGCCGTCCTCCCCGTCGTCGGGATCGTCGCCCTGGCGCCGTACCTGGGCCGCAGGGCCGTCGTCCCGACCGCCCCCTGAGCCCGGTCAGCACCGGCTTGCGACACTGGTGGCCCGACCCCTTCGACGTATGGACCCATGACCGACGACGACCACCGCTCCAACCAGAAGTTCGAGCTGTCCGCCACCCAGGTGGCCGGCAGTGCGCTGGCGGCGATGAGCGGCGCGTTCCTCGCCTCCTACCTGGGTACGGCGGGCACGATCATCGGCGCGGTGGTGGGCAGCCTGGTCGCCACCGTCGGCACGGCGGCCTACACCTGGTGGCTGCGGCGGACCTCCGAGGTGGTCAAGCGGACCGCCACCCAGGTCCGCGAGACCGGGATGGGCAGCACCGTGGTGATCCCGCTCCTGCCGGGCAAGGGCAAGACCGCTGGCGCGACTGCCGACGCCGATGCCGGCGGACGAGCCCTGCGGCCGACTCCGCGACCGAGGCCGAGACCAGCTCCGAGGCCGAGATCAACTCCGAGGCCGGGATCGACACCGAGACCGACTCCGACCGCTGGGCCTGGGCGCGGAACCGACCGTGGGGCAAGGTCGCGCTCGCGGCCGCCGGCGTCGCCCTCGCGGTCCTGGCGGGTCTCACCGTCGTCGAGTCGATCACCGGCAAGCCGCTGTCCTCCTACACCAAGGGCGGCGACCAGACCGGCTCCACGGTCAGCAACCTCGGGCGCGACAGCAAGCCGACGCCGTCGCCCAGCGCCGACCACGCCCAGCAAGACGAGCAGCCCCACCCCGACGCCGTCCCCGAGCCAGAGCCCGGCCACGCCGACGCCGCTGCCCACCGAGACGCCCACCGGGTTGCCCACGGACACCCCCACGCCCACGCCGTCGCCGAGCGACGGGATCACCGCGACGCCCTGATTCCCGCCTGAATCCCGCGCTGGGCCAAGAAAAAGTGGACCACCGGGAATGCGGCTCGCCACCTGTCGGTTGTCGCCCGTAGCGTCGAGATGAAACGGAACCGTTTCGTTTCATCCAGATGCCAAACAGATGACAGAGCCAGGTGACGAACAGGAGGCGCGGATGACGCCGCAACAGCTGGCAGCCAGCACCCGCCCCCGCATCGAGGGCGACCGCGAGGACGAGATCCTCGAGGCCACGCTGCGCCTGCTCGTCGAGGTCGGCTACGACCGGTTGACCATGGACGCCGTCGCCCGGGAGGCGCGCGCCAGCAAGGCGACGCTGTACCGCCGGTGGGACTCCAAGCAGACCCTGGTGGTCGACGCCGTCGTGCGGGCCAAGCACGCACCGATGGTCGAGGACCACGACACCGGCTCGCTGCGCGGCGACCTGCTCACCACGTTCTGCGGCCCGCGCGGAGTCGCCCAGGGCGCCGCGACCCACGCCCTCGGGTCCGTGGTCACCGCCCTGATGACCGACCCCGAGTTCGCGCCGATCTTCCGCGAGAAGTTCATCTCCCCCAAGATCGAGATCACCCGCTCCATCTACGCCCGCGCGGTCGAGCGCGGCGAGATCGACGACGACCTCGACCTCGAGATCATCGGCCCCGCGCTGGCCGGGATCCTCCTGCACCGCGCCTTCGTGATGGGCCTCGAGCCCGACGACGACACCGTCACCCGGGTCGTCGACCACGTGATCCTGCCGGCCGTGGGCTACCGCCCGCTGGCCGACGTAACAACCCCTGCCCGACAGAAAGGCACGACCTCATGACCGACACGGCCAAGGCCCCCACCGAGGCGGCCGAGACCACGAGCCCCAAGAACCGGCACCTCGCCTGGGCGCTCGTGCTCATCTCCGTCGCCCAGCTGATGGTGGTGCTCGACGGCACCATCGTGAACATCGCCCTCCCCTTCATCCAGCACGACCTGAACATCGCCACCGCCAACCTGCGGTGGATCGTCACCGGGTACGCCCTCGCCTTCGGCAGCCTGCTGCTGCTGGGCGGCCGGCTCGGTGACCTGTTCGGCCGGCGCCGGGTCTTCATGATCGGGCTCGTCATCTTCGGCATCGCGTCCCTGCTGGGCGGCCTCGCCACCAGCGAGGGCCTGCTGCTCGCCGCCCGTGCCCTGCAGGGCCTGGGCGCCGCACTCGCCTCCCCTGCCGCACTGGCGCTGATCGCGACGACGTTCCCGCCCGGACCTGCGCGCAGCCGCGCCTTCGCGGTGTACGCCGCCATGTCCGGCGTCGGCGCTGCCGTCGGCCTGCTGCTCGGCGGATGGCTGACCGGCCTCGACAGCGTGTTCGGGCTCAGCGTCGAGGGCTGGCGCCTCACCCTGCTGATCAACATGCCGATCGGCATCATCACGGCGCTGCTCGCGCCTCGCTTCCTGGCCGAGTCCGAGTCGCACCCCGGTGAGCTCGACCTGCCGGGCGCCGTCACCGGCACCCTGGGCCTGCTCGGCCTCGTCTACGGCCTGAGCCGGGCCGGCACGCACGGCTGGACCGACACCTGGACGATCGCCAGCCTGGTGGCCGGCGTCGCCCTGCTGGCGGGCTTCATGTACATGGAGCAGCGCATCGAGCACCCGCTGCTCCCGCTCCGGGTCTTCACCAACCGCACCCGTGCGGCGAGCTTCGTGGCCATGTTCTTCGCCCCTGCGGCGATGTTCGCGATGTTCTTCTACCTGAGCCAGTACATCCAGACCGTCATGGGCTACAGCCCGATCCAGGCCGGCGTCGCGTTCCTGCCGTTCTGCTTCGGTCTGGTGGCAGCGGCCGGCATCTCGTCGAGCCTGATCAGCAGGTTCGACCCGCGCTACCTCGCCGGCATCGGCACCCTGATGGCCGCCGCGGCCCTGTTCGGGTTCTCCCGGCTGCCCTACGACACCTCGTTCCCGGTCAGCAACGTGCAGGGCAGCTACGTCACCGACCTGCTGCCGTTCATCCTGCTGATGTCCTTCGGGATGGGGATGACCTTCGTGCCGCTGACGCTGACCGCCGTGCACCACCTGCGGTCCGAGGACTCCGGCATCGGGTCGGGCGTGCTGAACACGATGCAGCAGGTGGGCGGGGCCCTGGGCCTCTCCCTGCTGGGCACCGTCGCCACGCAGACCATCGACAACCGGGTCACCGTCCTGCAGGACGCCGCCCAGAAGGCCGCGGCAGCCGGAGGCCCGCAGCTCTCGGCGGCCGCGCAGAAGGCGGCCCAGGTCGTGGGCTCCCACCAGGTGTTCACCGAGGGCGCCACGGCGGCATTCCTGCTCGCCGCGGGCCTGATGGTGATCGCCTCGCTGGTGACGTGGATCTTCCTCAACGTCAAGCACCAGGAGCTGGCCTCCGACGGCGTGCCCGAGGGAGTTGCCGTCGGCTGACCCTCAGCCGGTCAGTGCCTCGGTGATCGCCTCGACGAAGGCGGGGAGGTCGTCAGGATTGCGGCTGGTGATCAGCCGGCCGTCCACGACGACCTCCTCGTCCTTCCACGTCGCGCCGGCGTTCTCGAGGTCGATCGCCAGGCTCGGGTAGCTGGTCAGGGTGCGGCCGTCGGCCAGGCCCGCGGAGACCAGCAGCCACGGCCCGTGGCAGATCACGGCGAGCACCTTGTCCTGCTCGACCGCGTCGCGGACGATCTGCTGCGCGTCCTCGTCGGTGCGGAGGTGGTCGGCGTTGACGGTGCCGCCGGGCACCACGACGGCATCGACCGTCGAGACGTCGAGGTCGCCGAAGCTGCCGTCGACGTCGATCTTCTGGGTGGGCTCGGTGTCGCCCTCGACCGCCTGGATCGGGTCGGTGTCGGTCGAGTAGATCTTCACCTCGGCGCCGGCCTTGCTCAGCTCGTCACGCGGGGTGACCAGCTCGGCCTCCTCGAAGTGGCTGGTGGCGATGATCGCGATCTTCTTGCCGCTCAGGTCGGACATGGTGCTCCTCTCGGTCGCACGACCGGTACCCGAAGACGGTCCGGTCAGTCAGCCAGCTCGGCCGCGGCTTCCCGCACCGCGCGCAGCGCCTCCCGGGCGTACGACGCCGCTGCGCCGGCCAGGCCGCAGGCCGGGGTGAGCACCACCCGGTCGGCGACCTCCTCGGGGTCGAAGCCGAGCATGTCGAGCAGCCTCCGGGTCCGGTCGAGGGCCGCCCGCGTCGTGGGCGCGGCGGAGCCGGTGCTCGCGACCACGCCCAGCCACGCCTCGCCGCCCTCGTCGAGGACGGTGGCCAGCTCGTCGTACGCACTGGCGGCGAGGACGTCGAGGTCGACCGAGACCCCCTGCGCACCGGCGCCGCGGAAGAGCGCGACGGGGGCATCCGGCGCACAGCAGTGAGCCACCGTCGCCGCCTCCCCGGCAGCCGCGAACACCCACTCGAGCGCCTGCGAGGCGGCCGGGGCGTCCACCGAGCGGTGCCGGTGGAAGCCGGAGGCGGTCGGGACGCGGCCGGTCATCACGAGCGGCAGCGCGGGCTCGTCGACCTGCAGGACGAGGGAGGCTCCCGGCACCCGCCGCTGCACGTCGGCGAGGTGGTCGACCACCCCTTCGGCGAGTGCCTGCGCGAGCTCGCGTCGTGCACCGACGTCGGAGAGCACCTTGTCGCCGCGCGGCTTCTCGATGGTCGAGGCCATCGTCCACGGGCCGGCCACCTGGACCTTGAGCGGGCCGTCGTACCCCTGGGTGAGCTCCTCGAAGGTGTCGAGGTCCTGGGCGAGCAGCGAACGCGCGCGCCGGTGGTCGACGCCCGGGCGCGTCGGTGAGCCGCCAGCCGGCCGGCTGCAGGTCGAAGCCGAGGCTGGCCACGACCGCCGCCGTCCGTCCGGTCATCCCGGCGAGCGCGCCACGAGCCGGGAGCTCGGGCAGGTGCGGCAGTCCGGGCAGCTCGTCGAGGACCAGCCTGGTCGTCTCGCCGAGGTCCTCGCCCGGCATCGAGCCGATGCCCGTCGCCCGGGCTGTCACTGCGAGGTCACCGGGCGGTCGCGGCCGTACGGCGCGTGGAGGCGATCGTGGCCGACCCGACGACCCGGGTGCCGTCGTAGAGCACCACCGCCTGGCCGGGCGCGATGCCCGAGGCGGGCTCCAGCAGCGTCACGTCGACCTCGCCCTCGTCGACCCGGACCACGGCCCGGTGCTCGGATCCGTGCGCGCGCAGCTGGACGGCGCAGGTGAGCTCGCTCTCCGGCGCGGGGCCGCACCAGCGAGGCGTGACGGCGCTCAGCGCGTCGACCAGGAGCTCCTCGCGGGAGCCGACGGTGACGGTGCCCGAGACCGGCTCGATGTCGAGGACGTAGCGCGGGCGGCCGTCGTCGGCCGGACGCCCGATCCGCAGCCCGCGGCGCTGGCCGACGGTGTAGCGCCACGAGCCCTCGTGGGTGCCGAGCTCCTCACCGGAGGACGACACGATCGGCCCGGTGCGGTTGACCGCGGACAGCTTCTCCGCGAGCCACCCGCCCGTGTCGCCGTCGCTGATGAAGCAGATGTCGTGGCTGTCGGGCTTCTCCGCCACCGCCAGCCCGCGGGCGGCGGCCTCCTCGCGGATCGACGACTTCGGGGTGTCGCCGAGGGGGAACAGCGAGTGCGCGAGCTGCTCCTGGGTGAGCACGCCGAGCACGTAGGACTGGTCCTTGGCGTGGTCCTCGGCGCGGTGCATCTCGACCACGCCGTCGGGGCCCGTGCGCAGCTGCGCGTAGTGGCCGGTCACCACCGCGTCGTACCCGAGGGCGAGCGCGCGGTCGAGCACGGCGGCGAACTTGATCTTCTCGTTGCAGCGCAGGCAGGGGTTCGGCGTGCGGCCCTCGGCGTACTCCTGCAGGAAGTCCTCGACGACGTCCTCGTGGAAGCGCTCGCTGAGGTCCCAGACGTAGAACGGGATGCCGATGACGTCGGCCGCGCGGCGCGCGTCGTTGGCGTCCTCGATCGTGCAGCAGCCGCGGGCACCCGTGCGGTAGGACTGCGGGTTGCGCGAGAGCGCGAGGTGGATGCCGGTGACGTCGTGGCCCTGGTCGACCGCACGCGCGGCGGCCACCGCCGAGTCGACGCCGCCCGACATCGCTGCCAGGACGCGCATCAGCGTTCGCTTCGCGAGGAGCGGCTGGACAGTCCGGCGCTGCGGGCGCGCTCGACGACGGGAGCGATGGCCTCGACGAGCGCGTCGACGTCGCCTCGTGTCGAGGTGTGGCCGAGCGAGAAGCGCAGCGACGAGCGCGCGGACTCCTCGGAGGACCCCATCGCGAGCAGCACGTGCGAGGCCTGGGGCACGCCGGCGTCGCAGGCCGACCCGGTCGAGCACTCGATGCCGCGCGCGTCGAGCAGCATCAGGAGGGAGTCGCCCTCGCAGCCCGGGAAGAGCAGGTGGGCGATGCCCGGCATCCGGTGGGTGGGGCCCGCCTCCGGGTCGCCGTTGCAGACGCTGTCCGGCACCTCGCGGCGGACCCCGTCGACGAGCACGTCGCGCAGCTCCGCGAGCCGGGCCGCGAGCTCGGGCTGGCGTTCGACCGCCAGCCGGCAGGCCACCGCGAACCCGGCGATGGCAGGAGGGTCGATCGTCCCGGAGCGGATGTCGCGCTCCTGACCGCCGCCGTGGAGCAGGGCGGTCGGCTGCAGCTCACGGCGTACGACGAGCGCCCCGACGCCGTACGGGCCGCCGATCTTGTGGCCGGTCACGGTCATCGCGTCGACGCCGCTCGCGGCGAAGTCGAGCGGCAGCTGACCCAGCGCCTGCACGGCGTCGGTGTGCACCGGGATGCCGTGGGCGTGGGCGATCTCGACGACCTCGGGGATCGGCTGCACCGTCCCGACCTCGTTGTTGGCCCACATCACCGAGACCACCGCGATGCTCCCGGGGTCGGACTCCACCGCCGCGCGGAACGCGTCGACGTCGAGGCGGCCGGTCCGGTCGACGTCGACGAGCTCGACCTTGGCGCCCTCGTCGACGGCCAGCCAGTGCAGCGGGTCCAGCACCGCGTGGTGCTCGATGGGCGTGCTCAGGATGCGCACGCGGCGCGGGTCCTCCGCGCGCCGGGCCCAGAACAGCCCCTTCACGGCGAGGTTGTCGGACTCCGTCCCGCCGGAGGTGAACACGACCTCGCCGGGGCGGCACCCGAGCGCGCGGGCGATGCTCTCGCGCGACTCCTCGACGACCCGCCTGGCGTCACGACCCGACCCGTGCAGCGAGGACGCGTTGCCCACCCGGACCAGCTGCTCGGTCAGCACCGCTGCGGCTTCGGGAAGGATCGGCGTGGTCGCCGCGTGGTCGAGGTAGACGGCATCCCCCGCTGATAGGATTTCGTGGGGTGGTGTTCATCTCAACGGGCAAGCGTACGGCGTCGTCGGAGAATGTCCCGCATGCCGTTCGTCACCCTGGATCACTCGTCCCCTGTTGCGCCGTACGAGCAGGTGCGCGAGCAGATCCGCGCCCAGGTCTCGGCGGGCCAGCTGACGCCCGGGACGAAGCTGCCGCCGGTACGACGCCTGGCCGACGAGCTCGGGCTCGCGGCGAACACCGTGGCCCGTGCCTACCGCGAGCTCGAGGCGCTCGGGGTGATCGAGACCAGGGGCCGGGCGGGCAGCGTGGTCAGCGGCGACGGGGTGGAGCAGGGCGGCCCGGGAGGCAGCGCACGCGTTCGTGGAACGAGCCAGGGCGCTGGGCATCGACGAGGCCGAGGCACTGGATCTCGTGCACCGCGCCTTCGGCTGACTGCTCCTGATCCCGCCGGACGTCATACGACCTGGTCGCTATGGCGACCAGGTCGTATGACGTCGTGGCTCAGGCGGCTTCCTCGAGCAGAGGAGCGGGAGCCGGGACGACGGTGGGGCGGGGCCGGATCAGCGGCGTGAGGGCCGCGGTGAGCAGGAGGGCGCCGACGCAGGCCCACCAGGTCGCTCGGAAGGCGGGTACGGCGGCGACGCCGACGTCGTTGCCGACCAGCGCGAACAGCATGCTCGTGCCGAGCACGAGACCCAGCTGCCGGGACATCGTCACCACGCCGCTGCCGGTCGCGCTCCAGGTCGGGGGCAGGTCGTGCGTGGCCGCGGACATCAGGTGCGGGAGCGCCAGGCCGACGCCCACGCCGGCGATCATCCAGCCAGGGAGGAAGTCCGTCGCGTAGTGCGCCGTCTCCCCCATGCTGAGCGTGCGGAGCGCGACGCCGAAGGCCATCAGCAGCGAGCCGACCCCGATCGCGGTCGGCGCGGACAGGCTCGGCGCGTAGCGGTGGGTCAGCCACACGGTGACCGGCACCAGCGCCGGCCCGGGTGCGATCGCCAGCCCCGTGAGCAGGGGCGACCAGCCCCAGACCTGCTGCAGCCAGAGCACGCCGACCAGCAGGTTCGCACCGAAGGCCACGCTGTAGACGAGCGTGCTCACCACGGACCAGCGGAAGGTGCGCACCCGCAGCAGGGCGGGGCTGACCAGGGGCGCCGGGTGACGCCGCGAGCGTGCGGCCACCACGCCGACGAGGACCACCGCGACCAGCAACAGCCCCAGCACCCGCCCGGAGGCCCACCCCCACTCGGGCGCCCGGACCAGGGCGAGGGCCAGCGCCCCGATCCCCACGGCGAAGATCCCCGCCGACAGGAAGTCGGGTACGGCGGCCGAGGGCTCGCGCGGGGTGGCCGGCACCCTCGTGGCGGCCAGCACGATGACGAGGACGCCCACCGGGAGGTTGATCAGGAAGATCAGCCGCCAGTCCACCTGGGTCAGCAGCCCGCCGACGGAGGGACCGACCGCGGCAGCGATCGCACCCGCGGACGCCCAGGTGCGCACCCCTCGGGCACGCGCCTCCGCGGGCAGCACCGCCAGCAGGAGGCTCAGGCTGGTCGGCGTCATCGCAGCGGCGCCGATCGCCTGCACGGCGCGTGCGGCGACGAGGAACCAGAGGTCACCGGTCGCGGCGCACGCGAGGCTGGCGGCGGTGAAGACCGAGACGCCCGCGAGGAAGACCGGCTTGTGGCCCCACCTGTCGGCGACCCTGCCCATCGGCACCAGGAAGGCGGCGAAGACGACGGCGTAGGCGGTGAGGATCCAGCTGACGTCGGCGACCCGTGGCCCGTCGGGCGTCCCTGCTCCGACCGCTCTGGCGATGTCGTCGAAGGCGACGTTGACGACGAAGAGGTCGAGGCCGGAGAGGAAGGCCGCCCCGGCGAGGACGGTGACGGCCAGTCGCTGGCTCTGCTTCGGCATAGCCAGAGTGTGCCATGCTGACTTCGGACATGCCAAGTCAGGGGGTATGCTCCGACCATGACGTTCCAGCTCGCCGGCCGGCTGGCCGACCCCGACCGCAAGGCCCTGGCCGACGGCTGCCCGATCGAGCGCAGCGCGACGCTCCTCGGACGCCGCTCGACGCTGGTGCTCCTGCGCGAGGCCACCTACGGCACGGCTCGGTTCGACGACTTCGTACGTCGTAGCGGCCTGACCGAGTCAGTGACCGCGACCCAGCTGCGCGAGCTCGTCCGCGGAGGGCTGCTCGAGAAGCGGCCCTACCGCGAGCCGGGGCAGCGCGAGCGCCAGGAGTACGTCCTCACCGAGGCCGGCGAGGACGCCGTGCCCGTGCTGATGGCGCTGGCAGCCTGGGGCGACAAGCACCTGCCCCGCGGCCACCGGATCGAGGCCACCCACGCGGACTGCGGGGCCGCCGTGACGGCGACGCTCCGCTGCGCCGACGACCACGACGTGCTGCGCGACGACGTCGTGATGACGCCGCGGGCCCGCTGATCAGCCCTTGCGCTTGGTGATCTCCTCGGTCGCGGTGGGCAGCACCGTGTGCAGGTCGCCGACGACGCCGAAGTCCACGAGCTCGAAGATCGGGGCCTCCTCGTCCTTGTTGACCGCGACGATCGTCTTGGAGGTCTGCATGCCGGCGCGGTGCTGGATCGCACCGGAGATGCCGTTGGCGACGTAGAGCTGCGGCGAGACGACCTTGCCGGTCTGGCCGATCTGGAAGGCGTGCGGCTTCCAGCCGGAGTCGACCGCTGCGCGCGAGGCGCCGACAGCGGCACCGAGCGAGTCGGCGAAGTCCTCGACCTCGGAGAAGTCACCGCCGGTGCCGCGTCCGCCGGAGACGACGATCGCGGCCTCGGTCAGCTCGGGGCGGCCGGAGGCCTTGCGCGCCTGGGAGGCGACGATCTTGGCCTTCTTCGCGGAGTCGGAGATGGTCGCGGCGAACTCTTCCTTCGCGGCAGCGCCCTCGCTCTCCTCGGGCGTCGCCGAGTTGGGCTTGACCGTGATGATCGGCGTGCCCTGGGAGACCTTGGCCTGCACGGTGTAGCTGCCGGCGAAGACCGACTGGGTCGTGACCGGGCCTTCCTGTACGTCGACCGCGTCGGTGATCAGGCCGGAGTCGATCTTGATCGCGAGGCGTCCGGCGATCTCCTTGCCCTCGGCGGAGGAGGAGATGAGCACGGCGGCCGGGCTGGTCTTCTCGACCAGCTGCTGCAGGACCTCGGCCTTCGGCGCGACGAGGTAGCCCTTGATCTCGGCGTCGTCGACGACGTAGACCTTCTCGGCGCCGTACTTCTTCACCGACTCCACGGCACCGTCGGCGTCGCCGGACGAGCCGATGAACACCGCGGACGGCTCGCCGAGGCGCTTGGCGATGGTGAGCAGCTCGTAGGTGGGCTTGCGGACCTTGCCCTCGACGTGGTCGACGAGCACGAGTACTTCAGTCATGTCTGTTCAGGCTCCTGTGGTCGCGAGACGCGGGCTCAGATGAACTTCTTCGAGGCGAGGAACTCGACCAGCGCCTTGGCGCCCGAGCCGTCCTCGTCGGTGACGATCTCGCCCTGCGAGCGCGGGGGGCGCTCCTCGGTGTCCTCGACGAGGGTCCACGCGGCGTCCAGGCCGACCTTGTCGGCGTCGACGCCGATGTCGGAGAGGGACCAGGTCTCCAGCGGCTTCTTCTTCGCCGCCATGATCCCCTTGAACGACGGGTAGCGGGCCTCGCCCGACTGGTCGGTGACCGAGAGCACGAGCGGCGAGGTGGCGCCGATGACCTCGGTGGAGGTGTCGCCGTCGCGCTTGATCCGGAACTGGTCGCCCTGGCGCTCGATGACCGAGCCCAGGGTCACCTGGGGCAGGTCGAGGCGCTCGGCGAGCATCGCCGGGATCACGCTGCCGGTGGCGTCGGTGGAGGCCATGCCGCACAGGACGACGTCGACGTCGCCGATCTTCTCGATCGCGGCGGCGAGCACCTGCGAGGTGGCGAGGTAGTCGGACCCGGCGATCGCGTCGTCGACGACGTGGACGCCCTTGTCGGCACCCATCTGCAGGGCCTTCTTGATGGCATCGGCGGCGTCCTCGGGACCGACGGTCAGCGCGGTCACCTCGACCTCCTCGCCGTCGGCCTTCTCCTTGAGCTGGAGGGCCTGCTCGACGGCGTACTCGTCGAGCTCGGAGAGCAGCCCGGGCACGCCGGCACGGTCCACCGTGTTGTCGGACTCGAAGTGCCGGTCGGCAGTCGCGTCGGGGACGTACTTCACACAGACGACAATGTTCATGGGTGATTCCGGCCCTCGACGGGCCCCTCCTGGACTAGTGGACGACCGACGGGACCGACGGTCTGGACTACTGGGAGACGGACGGGATCAGCGATCCCTCCGGTGAGGTTACCGTCGGGTCACGACGGCAGCCACACCAGGGGACGGTGGGTTCGCTCACACGCGCAGCCGTGCTCGTGACGGCCGGAGGTGGGCCTCAGGCCTTGCCCTTGGGCTCGATCAGGTTGGCCAGCACGCGCCCGATCAGCAGGTAGACGACGGCCGCGATACCCCAGTTGAGCAGGGCGTTCTTGGACACCGCGTTCTTGCCGGTGAAGTGGAAGATGCCGTCGGTGCGGCTGAACGGACCCGAGATGGCCTCGGCGGTGTCCTCGATGAACTTCACCAGGGAGTTCGACTCGTTGATGTTGGCGTGCAGCACCACCAGGACGGCCCCGATCGCGAGGATCGCGGCCAGGACGCCGAAGATGATGCGGACAGCCTTCGCAGCCTTGACGCGGACCTCGTACTGGGCGGTCTTGAACTTCTGCTGGCGGTTGTCGGACTCATCGGTGTTGACCTTGGGCGACACGGGTTTTCTCCTGCATGTGGGGGGCGGGGGTAATACATCCCGAGAGGGGGCTCGACGTCAACGTCCGAGTCGAACTCGGCCTTGCCTGGACCCTGCTCAACGAACGACCCCATGCCAATGGCACGGTCCTCGGTGGCAAAGAGTGCCGCGAACTGCTGGCGCTCGATCTCCAGGCCCGTCTCGAGGTCGACCTCGAGGCCCCGGTCGATGGCCTCCTTGGCCGCCCGCAGGGCGTACGTCGCCGCCCCGGCGAACTTCGCCGCCCAGGCCACCGCCTCGTCGTAGACCTGGTCGGCCGGCACCAGCTTGTCGGCCAGCCCGATGCTCAGCGCCTCCTCGGCACCGACGAAGCGGCCGGTGAAGATGATGTCCTTCGCGCGGCTCGGACCGACCAGCCGGGTGAGCCGCTGCGTGCCGCCGGCGCCCGGGATGATGCCGAGCAGGATCTCCGGCTGGCCGAAGGTCGCGTTGTCGGCCGCGATCCTGATGTCGGCGCACAGGGCCAGCTCGCACCCGCCGCCGAGGGCGTAGCCGGTGACCGCGGCGACGACCGGCTTGGGGATCCTGGCCACCGAGGAGAAGGCGCTCGTCAGGCCGGAGGAGCGCTTGATCATGTCCGTGTAGGACATGTCGTTCATCTCCTTGACGTCCGCACCCGCGGCGAAGACCTTCTCGCCGCCGTAGACCACGACCGCCTTGACGTCGTCGCGCTCGGTCGCCTCGGCCGCGCAGGCGCGGATCTCCTCCTGCATCTGGGCGTTCAGGGCGTTCATCTTGGGGCGGTCGAGCCGGATCGTGCCCACACCCTCGCTGACCTCGAGGCGGACGAACTCACTCCCATGGGCTGACTCCTCACGTTGACCGGGACTGCAGACCATTCATACCGTGCAGGATGACCTCGGGCGCGTCGGCACCATCCAGTCCTCAAGCAACCCAGGAGACCGGCCAGGAGTCGGAGGTCCTCCGATCGACGGGCCGCGCCGGCTTCCTCGGCGCGATGTTCCTGATGGCGACGTCCGCGATCGGGCCCGGGTTCCTCACCCAGACCACCACGTTCACGGTGCAGCTGGGGGCCGCCTTCGCCTGCGTGATCCTGGTCTCGGTCGTGGTCGACATCGCCATCCAGCTCAACGTGTGGCGCATCATCGGCGTCTCCGGCCGTCGCGCCCAGGACCTCGCCAACCACGCGTTGCCGGGCGCGGGCTTCGCGCTGGCCGGGCTCGACGTCTTCGGCGGGCTGGTCTTCAACATCGGCAACATCGCCGGCACCTCGCTGGGGCTGGACGCGCTGTTCGGCCTCGACGTGCGCATCGGCGGCACCATCTCCGCGGTCTTCGCCGCCGCGGTCTTCCTGGTCCGGCGGGCCGGCGTGGCGATGGACCGCGTCGTGATCGTGCTCGGCGTGGTGATGCTCGCGCTCACGACGTACGTCGCGATCAAGACCACGCCGCCCGTCGGCGACGCGCTCGTGCAGTCGGTGCACCCGGACACGCTTCAACTTCCTGGCGATCACGACGCTGATCGGCGGCACCGTCGGCGGCTACATCGTGTACGCCGGGGCGCACCGGCTCGTCGACAACGGGGTCCACGGCGTCGAGCAGGTCGGCGAGATCACCAAGGCCTCGGTCAGCGGGGTGGCCATCACCGCCGTGATGCGGGTCGTGCTGTTCCTGGCGATCCTCGGCGTGGTCACCGCGGGCGCGAAGATCGACATGGACAACCCGACGGCGTCGGCGTTCGGCCACGCCCTCGGCGACGTCGGGAAGATCGTGTTCGGCGTGGTGATCTGGAGCGCCTCGATCACCTCGGTCATCGGGGCGTCGTACACCTCGACGTCGTTCCTGAAGGTGTTCGGCCACTGGGTCACGCACTGGGAGCGCTGGATCGTGGTCGGCTTCATCGCCGTCTCGACCGTGCTGTTCCTGATCCTGGGCGCCAACCCGGTGAACCTGCTGATCTTCGCCGGGGCGTTCAACGGGCTGATCCTGCCGGTCGGTCTCGGGCTGCTGATGTGGGTCGCCGCGCGCCGCCGCGACCTGATGGACGACTACGCCTACCCGCGCTGGCTGCTGGTGATCGGCGCGGCCGCGTGGGTGCTGACGATCTACCTCGCCTACAAGAGCTTCACGCCGCTGGTGGACCTGATCGGGTGAGCGACCACGCTTCGCTGACGCCGACCGAGGCCCGCGCACTGTTCCGCGACGGGTTGCGGGTGCAGACCTCCGGCTGGTGCGCCGGCTGGACCCAGGCCAACCTGCTCGCCGTGCCGCGCGACCTGGCGTACGACGTGCTGCTCTTCGCCCAGCGCAACCCGACCCCGTGCCCGCTGCTCGACGTCACGGAGCCCGGAGGGATCTCGGCGTCGATCTTCGAGGGAGACCTGCGCACCGACCTGCCGGCGTACGTCGTCTACGAGCACGGCGAGCCGGTCGCCGAGGTGACCGATGTGCGCGAGCACTGGCGCGACGACCTGGTGACGTTCCTGCTCGGCTGCAGCTTCACCTTCGAGACCGCCCTGCTGGAGGCGGGCGTCCCGGTGCGCCACCTCGAGCTGGGCACGAACGTGCCGATGTACCGGACCTCGGTGGAGACCCGGCCGGCCGGTTCGCTGCACGGCCCGCTGGTCGTCTCGATGCGACCGGTCCCGGCCGAGCTCGTGGCCACGGCCGTGCGGGTGACCTCGCGCTACCCCGCCGTGCACGGTGCTCCGGTGCACGTCGGTGATCCCGCAGCGATCGGGATCAAGGACCTCGATGCTCCGGACTTCGGCGACGCCGTGCCGGTGCACCCGGGCGAGGTGCCGGTGTTCTGGGGCTGCGGCGTCACCCCGCAGGCGGCGGTGATGGCCTCGCGGCCGGCGTACGCGATCGGGCACGCGCCGGGTCACATGGCGATCACCGACGCGAGGGACTCGGAGTTCCTGGTCCCCTGACCCGAGGGGTTCGTCATACTCACCCGGTGACTCCAGGAGAGTGGTCGGCCGCCGGCGAGCGCGTCGAGGTGTGGCCCGGCCGCAACTGGCCGCTCGGCGCCACCTGGAGCGAGGAGTCCACCAACTTCGCCGTGTACGCCCCCGACGCCGAGGCGATGTGGGTCTGCCTGTTCGACGAGCAGGACCGCGAGGTCTGCCACGAGCTGACCGAGCGCAGCCTCGGCATCTGGCACGGGGCCCTGCCGGGGCTCGCGCCGGGACAGCGCTACGGCTTCCGCGCGGACGGGCCGTGGGACCCCGACCAGGGCCTGCGCTTCAACCGGCACAAGCTGCTCCTCGACCCCTACGCGCGGGCGGTCAGCGGCGCGTTCCGCACCGACCCGGCCGTGTTCGGCTTCGAGGCCGACGACAAGCTCACCGCGACGTCCACCCCGCAACGGCGCGACGAGCGCGACTCCGCGCCGTACGTCGCCCGCAGCGTCGTGGTCCACGACGACTTCGACTGGGGCGACGACCGCAAGATGGGCTCCAGGTGGCGCGACACCGCCATCTACGAGCTGCACGTCAAGGGATTCACCGCAGCTGCACGACCGGATCCCCGAGGAGCTGCGCGGGACGTACGCCGGTCTCGGTCACCCGGTCGTCATCGACTACCTGCAGGACCTCGGCATCACCGCGGTCGAGCTGCTGCCGGTGCAGCAGTTCGCCTCCGAGCGGCACCTGCAGGAGCTCGGGCTGGCCAACTACTGGGGCTACAACACGATCGGCTTCTACGCCCCGCACGCGGCGTACTCCTCCTCCGGCGACCGCGGCCAGCAGGTCACCGAGTTCAAGCAGATGGTCAAGAACTTCCACGCCGCCGGCATCGAGGTGCTGCTCGACGTCGTCTACAACCACACGGCGGAGGCGGGCAGCGACGGGCCGACGCTGAGCTTCCGGGGGCTCGACGACCTCGGCGCCTACCGCCGGGTCTCGTCGAAGCCCGAGGACGCCCGCGAGCCGGACACCTACTGGGACGTCACCGGCTGCGGCAACACCGTGAACGCCGAGAATCCCGCGATGCTGCGGCTGATCCTCGACTCGCTGCGCTACTGGGTGACCGAGATGCACGTCGACGGCTTCCGCTTCGACCTGGCCTCCGCGCTCGCGCGCACCGGCCACGAGGTCGACATGGCCGGGGCCTTCCTCACCTGTGTCGCGCAGGACCCGATCCTGCGGCACGTGAAGCTCGTGGCGGAGCCGTGGGACGTCTCCATCGACGGCTACCGCGTCGGGGAGTTCCCCGCGCAGTGGGTGGAGTGGAACGACCAGTACCGCGACACGATCCGCGACTTCTGGCGCGGCCACGGCGACGGCGTCCGCAACGTCGCCACCCGGCTGGCGGGATCCAGCGACCTCTACCTCGACGACGGCCGGTCGCCGTACGCCTCGATCAACTTCGTCACCGCGCACGACGGCTTCACCCTGCGCGACCTGGTGTCGTACGACGCCAAGCACAACGCGGCCAACGGCGAGGGCAACCGCGACGGCAGCGACAACAACCGGTCGTGGAACTGCGGGGTCGAGGGCGAGACCGACGACGCGGACGTGCTCGCGCTGCGGCACCGGCAGGCGGCCAACCTGATCGCCACGCTGTGCCTGTCCAACGGGGTGCCGATGATCACGGCCGGCGACGAGCGCGGCCGCACCCAGCGGGGCAACAACAACCCGTACGCGCAGGACAACGAGATCTCCTGGGTCGACTGGCGCGCCGACGACGCCTGGCTCGACATCTTCGACGTCACCCGGACCGCGCTGCGGCTGCGGCGCGAGCACCCGGCGCTGCGGCAGCGGCACTGGTTCGAGGGCCGGCCGGCGATCAAGGGCGGCCCGAAGGACCTGGCCTGGATCCACCCGGCCGGGCGGGAGATGACCGCCGACGACTGGCAGGACGGCGGCCTGCGCGCGATCGGGATGTTCGTCTCCGGCCACCCGATCCGCTCACCCGGCCCGCGCGGCGAGCAGATCAGCGACACCGGCTTCCTGGTCTGGCTGAACGCCTCCCCCGGCGACTGCGAGGTGACGCTGCCGGTCAACGAGTGGGTGCAGCACGGTGCCGTCGTGCTCTCCACCGACCCCGGGACCCCCCTCGACACCAAGGTCGTCGCCGGCGAGACGATCACCCTCGGCGCCCGCAGCCTGGTGCTCCTGCAGCAGACCTGAGCATTCGTCGGGGTCCCATGTAACGCGGAGTTATTGCCGCTGAACAAGTGGTGTACGCGCGTGCACAGCGTCAACGAACACCGCGTTACATGCGCCGTACGGCGCCGTGCTAGTCCCGCGCGGTCAGCACGATCGGACCGTCCTCGGTGATCGCGACGGTGTGCTCCATGTGGGCGCCGCGGGAGCCGTCGGCGCTGCGGAGGGTCCACCCGTCGCGGTCGGTGTAGATCTGGTCGGTCGACTGCAGGAACCACGGCTCGATCGCGATCACCAGGCCCGGCCGCAGCGGGTAGCCGCGACCGGGGCGGCCGTCGTTCGGGACGTGCGGGTCGCCGTGCATGGTGCGGCCGACCCCGTGGCCCCCGAAGCTGGTGTTGATCGAGAGCCCCTCGGCGCGGGCCACGGCCGCGATCGCCGCGGAGATGTCACCGAGCCGCGAGCCCGCGTTCGCCGCCGCGATCGCCGCGTCGAGCGCCCGCGTCGTGGTGTCGATCAGGTCGAGGTCGCGTTGGTCCGGCGTACCCACGACCACGCTGATCGCGGAGTCCGAGACCCAGCCGTCCACGGAGACCGCGAAGTCGAGGCTGACCAGGTCGCCGTCGCGCAGCACGTAGTCGAAGGGCAGGCCGTGCAGGACGGCGTCGTTGACCGAGGTGCAGAGCACCTTGCCGAAGGGCATCGCGCCGAACGACGGGTGGTAGTCGATGTAGCAGGACTCGGCCCCGCGCTCGCGGATCATGTCGTGGGCGAGGGCGTCGAGCTCGAGCAGGTTGACGCCCACGTCGGCGGCCTCGGCGAGGCGGGTCAGCACCTCCGCCACGAAGACGCCCGGCGGGTCGCATCTGCTCGATCTCGGTCGGGGTGCGCAGCTCGATCACGGTGCGAGCCTACGTACTGATCACGCGAGGCATGTAACGCGGTGTTCTTGACGGTTCGCACGCGGAGTACCACTTGTTCAGCGTCAATAACTCCGCGTTACATGGGGTACGCCGCCGCGAGTACGCCGGCGCGAACTACGCCAGCGCGACCAGGCCCAGCTCGGCGGGCGAGGCCAGGGCTGCGTTGCGAGGGAGGATCCGGACCGTGTAGCCGAAGGCACCGGCGCGGGTGAGCTCGAGGTGGCCGTCGAAACGGTGCCGGCCGCCCTCGTAGGTCTCGGCGAGGCTCAGCAGGGTGACGGTCGTGTCGACCAGCTGGTCCTCCCCCTTCACGCGACCGTGCACCACCTCCACCTCGACGTCGTCCGGGCCGAGGTCGCCCAGCGAGACGAAGACGTGCAGGTCGAGACCGCTGCCGATCTCGGGGGCATCGGGAAGGCCCTCGGTCTCGACGTGGTCGACGTGCACGGCGGGCCAGCCGGCCACCACGCGCGACTTCCAGTGCGCGAGCGAGGAGGCGCCCTCGTAGGAGTCGTTCATCCGGCGCGACGACGTCGCCGCGGGGGCGTAGAGCCGCTCGACGTACTCACGCACCATCCGGGTGGAGAGCACCTTGGGGCCGAGCGACTTCAGGGTGTGGCGCATCATCTCGACCCAGCGCACGGGGATCCCGTCGGCGTCGAGGTCGTAGAAGCGTGCCGCGACCTCCTTCTCGATCAGGTCGTAGAGCGCGTGCGCCTCGATGTCGTCGCGGGTGTCCGGGTCCTCGACGCCGTCGGCCGAGGGGATCGCCCAGCCGTTGTCGCCGTCGTACCACTCGTCCCACCAGCCGTCGAGGATCGAGAGGTTCAGGCCGCCGTTCAGCGCGGCCTTCATGCCGGAGGTGCCGCACGCCTCGTACGGGCGCAGCGGGTTGTTCAGCCACACGTCGCAACCGGGGTACAGCGGCTGCGCCATCGCGATGTCGTAGTTGGGCAGGAAGACGATGCGGTGCCGGACCTCGGGGTCGTCGGCGAACCGCACGATCTCCTGGATCAGCCGCTTGCCGCCCTCGTCGGCCGGGTGCGACTTGCCGGCGATGATCAGCTGCACGGGCCGCTCGGGGTCGAGCAGCAGCCGCTTGAGGCGCTCGGGGTCGCGCAGCATCAGCGTCAGCCGCTTGTACGACGGCACGCGGCGCGCGAAGCCGATGGTGAGCACGTCGGGGTCGAGCGCACTGTCGATCCAGCCCAGCTCGGCGGGGGCGGCGCCGCGCTTGAGCCACGACTTGCGCAACCGGGCGCGGGCGTCCTCGACCAGCACCTGCCGCAGCACGCGCTTGGTCGACCAGAGCGCCGCCGCGGGGATCTTGTCGACGACCGACCACACGTCGGGGTCGTCGGAGTCGACGTCGGCTCCCGCCTTCGCGGCGAGCTCGAAGACCTCGCGTCCCACCCACGTCGGGGCGTGCACGCCGTTGGTGATCGAGGTGATCGGCACCTCGGCCTCGTCGAAGGCCGGCCACAGCCCGTTGAACATCCCGCGGCTGACCTCGCCGTGCAGCAGCGAGACGCCGTTGGCGCGCTGGGCGAGGCGGAAGCCCATCACGGCCATGTTGAACACGCCGCTGTCGCCGCCGCGGAAGTCCTCGGCACCCAGGCGCAGGATCCGCTCGACGGGCACGCCGCCCACGGGGCTCTCGGCGCCCCGGAAGTACTGCTCGACCATGTCCCGCGGGAACCGGTCGATGCCGGCGGGGACGGGCGTGTGCGTGGTGAACACCGTGCCCGCGCGCGTCACCTCGAGCGCGGTGTCGAAGTCCAGGCCGGGGCCACCCTCGGCCACCGTGAGCTCGCGGATCCGCTCCAGGCCCAGGAAGCCGGCGTGGCCCTCGTTGGTGTGGAAGACCTCGGGCGTCTCGGCACCGGTCAGGCGCGAGTAGGCGCGGAGCGCGCGGACGCCGCCCACGCCGAGCAGCAGCTCCTGGAGCAGGCGGTGCTCGGTGGTGCCGCCGTACAGCCGGTCGGTCACCTCGCGCAGCAGCTGCGGGTTGTCCTCCACGTCGGTGTCGAGCAGCAGCAGGGGCACCCGCCCGACGTGGGCCACCCAGACCCGCGCGACGAGCTCGCCGTCACCGGGGATCGAGAGCCGCACGTGCACGGGGGTGTCGTCGGCCTCGCGCAGCAGCTGGATCGGCAGCCCGTCGGGGTCGAGCACGGGGTAGGTCTCCTGCTGCCAGCCCTCCCGCGAGAGCGCCTGGCGGAAGTAGCCGTGCCGGTAGAGCAGGCCGACGCCGGTGAGGGGTACGCCGAGGTCGCTGGCCGTCTTGAGGTGGTCACCGGCCAGGATGCCGAGACCGCCGGAGTACTGCGGCAGCACCGAGGAGATGCCGTACTCGGGGGAGAAGTAGGCGATCGCCCGCGGTGCGTCGGCGCCCGCCTTCTTCTGGAACCAGCGCTCGCCGGTGAGGTACTGCTCGAGGTCGGCGTGCGCGAGGTCGAGCATCCGCACGAACTTCTTGTCGCCGGCGAGCTCACGCAGCCGCTTGGCCGGGACGGCGCCGAGCGTCTTGACCGGGTCGTGCCCGCTGCTGCGCCACAGCTCGGGGTCGAGGGTGGCGAAGACGTCCTGGGTCTCGGGGTGCCAGGACCACCGCAGGTTGGTGGCCAGGTCGCCCAACGGGGCCAGGGGGCCGGGCAGGACGGGGCGGACGGTGAATCGTCTGATGGCACGCACGGGAGAACGCTAGCCCAGATTCCTTGGATCGTTCCAACGTACTGGTGCGTAACCCATCTCACGTCCCCACGTTTTCTAGTCCACAGGCAGCCCACCCGCGCTGACTGTCGCGTCGAGAGAACCGGTGCCACCCATGACACTGCTGCGTCGTCACACCCGTCCTGCCCTCCGCTCCGTGGCCGCCCTGACCGGTGCGGTCCTGGTCGTCGGGCTGGCCCACGTCCCGATCCAGGCCGCGACAGCGCCCGCCGCGAAGTCGGCCGGCAACGCGTTCCTGGGCGCGCCGACCGGGCTCTCCGACGTCGACCAGCGCGGCGTGGCCCAGCCGACCGCGGCGCAGGTCTCCGCCGCGAAGAGCCTCGGCGCGGCCGTCCGCTGGAACCGCTACGGCACCCCGTCCTCCATCTCCCCGCTGAGCGGCACCCTCGGCGCCGCCTCGGGCGACGCCGCCACCGCCGCGCGCGGCTGGCTCTCCAGCCACGCCTCCCTCCTCGGCCTCAGCGCCGCCCAGGTCGCCGACCTCGAGCTGGTGAACAGCCAGAAGCTCGCCGACTCGAGCGCCCGCGCGGTGCTCTTCCGCCAGAAGTTCGGCTCCCTCTCCCCCGCCGTCGACGGCGTGGTCACGGTCGGCGTCGGCAACGGCGCGATCCAGTACGTCTCCTCGTCGCTGAGCCGCAGCACCACCAAGCCCGCCGACGGCCGTGCTCACCCCCACCGCGGCCTGGCTCAAGGCGGCCGCCAACGTCGGCAAGAACGTCTCCGCCGGCGACCTCGGCAAGCTCACCACGACCGACGGCTGGTCGCGCTTCTCGGTCAAGGGCTTCGCCCAGCAGCAGATGTCGCGGCTGCGCGCCGTCGCCCTGGCCAACGGCTCGGTCCGTCCGGTCTTCGAGACCAACGTCATCGACGTGGGCGGCGGCACCACCTCGGCGTACACCGTGCTCGTCGACGCCGTCACCGGTGCCGTCGTACGTCGCCAGAACATGGTCGACAGCGCCAGCGACGTCTACCAGTTCCAGGGATCGGTGACCGCCACCACCTGCGGCCCCAAGCACTCCTTCCAGAACAAGGACGCCAAGACCACCCGCATCGTCGCGACCGCCGCCGAGGTGAACACGCCTCAACGACATCGTGGTCAAGATCTTCTCCCCGAGCGGCGCACTGCTGACCTCGAGCGACACCGCCACCAGCCCGGAGGTCGCCACCTACGAGGCCGCCTCGATCCCGGCCGGCGTCTACTCCATGCAGGTCTGCCCGTTCAACGACCCCACGGCCCCGTTCACCGGCCCGGGCAACTACGCCGCCGGCGTCTCCCTCAGCGAGGGCAGCACCCCGGGCACCGACCTGCTCGGCAAGCCGAAGTGGCGCTACTTCACCGCCAACCCGACGCTGGACTGGTCGCCCTCGACCACGCCCGAGCAACTCGGTGATCGGCTGCTGGTTCCCCGGCACGACCGGCTGCACCACGCCGACCGGCCCGCTCCAGAACGTGCAGGCGCCCGGACCCTGGGACTACCTCGTCAAGACCGGCACCCCGTCGTTCACCACCGTCGGCAACAACGCCAGCACCCACGAGGCGTGGCTCGACCCCGACGCCCCGGGCGGTACGGCGCAGGCGCCGGTCTCCCCGACCCGCGAGTACACCCAGGCGTTCACCGACGCGTGGAACAACTCCAAGTGCGACCCGACCCAGCTGCGTCCCGGCGGCAACGACATCAACGCCGCCACCGGCAACCTCTTCGTCGCGCACAACCGGATGCACGACTTCGCCTACTACCTCGGCTTCACCGAGCAGAACTACAACCTGCAGCTCGACAACCTCGGCCGGAACCCCGACGCCTCGCGGCAGAACGACCCCGAGATCGGCAACACCCAGGCCGGAGCGCTCAGCGGCGGCAACCCGTCGTTCCTCGGCCGCGACAACGCCAACCAGATCGCGCTGCAGGACGGCGTGCCCGGCATCACCAACCAGTACCTGTTCCAGCCGATCGCGGGCTCCTTCTACAGCCCCTGCACCGACGGCTCGCTGGACATGTCGATCGTCGGCCACGAGTACACCCACGCGATCTCCAACCGGATGATCGGCGGGCCCGACGACGGGATCACCTCCAACCAGGGCGGCGCCATGGGCGAGTCCTGGGGCGACCTGACTGCCGGGGAGTACATGTTCGAGCACGGCTACTCCAACGGTGCCAACCCCTGGGCCGTCGGCCCCTACGCCACCGGCAACAAGGTCACCGGCATCCGCGACTACGCCATCAACGCCAACCCGCTGAACTACGGCGACTACGGCTACGACATGACCGGCGACGAGGTCCACGCCGACGGCGAGATCTGGAACGGCACCCAGTGGGAGGTGCGCCAGGCGCTGGTCAAGAAGTACGACGCCAAGTACCCCTCCACCGACAAGGCGCTCAACCTCCGCTGCGCCCAGGGCACCGCCACCCAGTCGCCGCTGCCGGCGAACCAGTGCCCGGGCAACCGCCGCTGGATCCAGCTGATGTTCGACGGCTTCCTGCTCCAGCAGGGCGCGACGAGCATGCTCGACGCCCGCGACGCGATGCTGGCGGCCGACCGGATGCGCTTCGGCGGCGCCGACCAGGCCGAGATGTGGGGCGCCTTCGCCCGACGCGGCATGGGCAAGTCGGCCACGACGCCGAACGCCGACTCCGGTGACCCGAAGCCCGGCTTCGACACCGTCAGCGGCAACGCGACCGTCACGTTCGCGGCCAGCTCGAGCCTGGCCAAGGGCAAGGTCTACATCGGCGACTACGAGGCCCGGGTCACCCCGATCGCCGACACCGACCCGGCGACCGCGCTCTCGAACAAGGCCAGCCTGGCTCCCGGGACCTACCACGTGCTGTTCGTGGCACCCGGCGCCGGCTTCACCCGCTCGACGCTCACCGTCACCGCGGGCCAGACCGTGACCAAGACGTTCACGCTCGCGGCCAACCTGGCCTCGAAGACGCTGGGCGCCAAGGTCGTGGCCTCGACCGCTGGGAGCCTCAACCCCGAGGCGCTCATCGACGACTCGGAGGAGACCAACTGGGCCGGCGTCACCAGCGGCACCTCGGTCGACTCCAGCCACCCGTCGGTGACCGTCCAGCTCGCCGGCACCGGCGCCAAGACGGTCCACCGGGTCCAGGTCTCGGCGATGCTGCACCCGGCGCCTCCCGGTCCGCTCGACGAGGTGCCCCTGTTCGCCGGCTCGGCCGACGACCCCGACTCGGGCTCGCGGTTCACCGCGCTGCGCAAGTTCGCGATCGAGACCTGCACGACCGCGTGCACGACGACGGGCACCTGGAAGCGGATCTACACCAGCGCCGACAACGCCTTCCCGTCGACGCTGCCGCGCCCGGTCGCGCCGGACCTGACCCTGCGGTCGTTCGACGTGCCGGACACCTCGGCGGCGTACGTGCGGATCGTGGCCCTGGAGAACCAGTGCTCCGGCACCCCGGCCTACGCCGGCGAGCAGGACAACGACCCGCTCAACGACACCGACTGCAAGGCCGCCTCCGACCGCGACGAGCTCGTCCACGCCGCCGAGCTCGAGGTGTTCTGAGTCAGGTCCGCAGGAGTCTGGCGAGGTTTCGAGACGGTTGCTGCGCAACCTCCTCAACCGCTCACCCGGTGGTTGAGGAGGGCCTGCAAGGCCCGTCTCGAAACCACCTGACGCCGGCCGCAAAGGTTCGTCCACAGGCGGAGCAGTTCGCGGTTGCGTCGTCGCTTCGGAGGACCTGATGCTCGGCCGATGGCCTGGACGTACATCCTGGAGTGCTCCGACGGCAGCTACTACGTCGGAAGCACCACCGCGCTCGAGGCTCGGTTGTGGCAGCACAACAACGATCCGGAGGCCCGCGCTACACGCGCACTCGTCGGCCGGTCCGACTGGTCTGGAGTGGCGAGTTCGAGACCGCATGGCAGGCCTACCAGTTCGAGAAGCAGCTCCAGGGATGGAGTCGAATCAAGCGTGAGGCGTTGATCAACGGCGACTTCGATCGGTTGCCCGGGCTCGCCTCTCGGGCGTGGCGATGGCGCCAGAGTCCGCGATAGGTCCGGTGGTTTCGAGACGGTTGCTGCGCAACCTCCTCAACCACCGACTGTCTGTCCCGAGCCACACCCGGTTTGCGCGTCGGAGTCCAGATTCGCAAGTGTGGGGAGCATGGTCGGACGGATCCCTGTGCTGGACGTGACCCCGGTGGTCGAACCGGGGGCGCAACCCTGCGAAGGCGACCGTCGGCGAGTTCTTCCCCGTGACCGCGACCGTGTTCCGCGAGGGGCACGACCAGCTCGGGGCCGAGGTCGTGCTCACCGGGCCCGACGGCGTACGCCGCGAACCCGTGCGGATGCACGACGATCCCCGACCAGCTCCTGCGGATGAGCGCCACCGTGCGCGCCGACGCCGAGGGGGCGTGGTCGTTCGAGATCCAGTCCTGGAGCGACACGATCGGCACCTGGCTCCACGACGCCGGCATCAAGATCCGGGCCGGCGTGGACGTCGAGCTGATGTTCACCGAGGGCGTGCTGGTCCTCGAGCGGGTGATCGCCGAGGGCGACCTGACCAAGGCCGAGCAGGCCGTCGTCCGCGACGCCGTCAAGGCCTTCCGCGACACCAAGCGACCGGTGGAGGCCCGCCTCGCGGTCGCCGACTCCGCCGAGCTCCTCGCCGTGCTGGCGGCACACCCGCTCCGCGACCTGCTCAGCTCCGAGGGCCCCTTCCCCGTCTACGTCGACCGCGCGAAGGCGCTGTTCTCCAGCTGGTACGAGTTCTTCCCGCGCTCCGAGGGCGCGTACGTCGACGAGAAGACCGGCACCCTCGTCAGCGGCAACCTGGCGAGCGCCGCGAAGCGGCTCGAGGGCGTCGCCGCGATGGGCTTCGACGTGATCTACCTGCCGCCGATCCACCCGATCGGCGAGGTCAACCGCAAGGGCGCCAACAACACGCTCACCCCGACGCCGGCCGACGTCGGCTCCCCCTGGGCCATCGGCAGCCGCGACGGCGGCCACGACGCGATCCACCCCGACCTCGGCACGCTCGACGACTTCGACGCGTTCGTCGCCGAGGCCGGCCGGCTCGGGCTCGAGGTCGCGCTGGACTTCGCCCTGCAGGCCGCGCCGGACCACCCGTGGGCGACCGAGCACCCCGAGTGGTTCACCACCCGGGCCGACGGCACCATCGCCTACGCCGAGAACCCGCCGAAGAAGTACCAGGACATCTACCCGATCAACTTCGACAACGACCCCGAGGGGATCTACGCCGAGTCCGAGCGGCTCGTCCGCCACTGGATGTCCCACGGCGTGCGGATCTTCCGCGTCGACAACCCGCACACCAAGCCGCTGCAGTTCTGGGAGTGGCTGCTCGGGCCGGATCCGGGAGACCGACCCCGACGTGATCTTCCTCGCCGAGGCGTTCACGCTGCCGCCGCGGATGCAGGCGCACGGCGCGATCGGCTACCACCAGAGCTACACGCACTTCACCTGGCGCACCAGCCGCTACGAGCTCGAGCAGTACCTCCTCGAGATGTCGCACGAGACCAGCCACCTGATGCGGCCGAACTTCTTCGTGAACACCCCCGACATCCTGCACGCGTTCCTGCAGTACGGCGGCCCGCCGGCGTTCAAGATCCGCGCGGTGCTCGCGGCCACCGGCTCGCCGAGCTGGGGCGTGTACGCCGGGTTCGAGCTGTTCGAGCACGTGGCGCTCAAGCCGGGCAGCGAGGAGTACCTCGACTCCGAGAAGTACCAGATCCGGATCCGCGACTGGGACCGCGCCGACCGGACCGGGCAGACCCTGGCGCCGTACCTCGCCAACCTCAACCGGATGCGCCGCGCGCACCCGGCCCTGCAGCAGCTGCGCAACGTGGTGATCCACAGCAGCGACGACGACGGGGTGCTGGTCTTCAGCAAGCAGGTCCGACGCTCGACGACGGCGGCACCGACACGGTGATCGTGGTCGTCAACGTCGACCCGCACGCGCCGCACACCACGATGGTGCACCTCGACATGCCCGCCCTCGGGATGACCTGGGAGGACAGCTTCGTCGTGAACGACGAGATCACCGGAGAGACCTGGCAGTGGGGCGAGCACAACTACGTGCACCTCGACCCGTACGTCGAGCCCGCGCACGTCTTGTCGGTCCGGAGGGCCACCCCATGACGGTGGCCCTGGAGGACCAGTTCGAGCAGCCCGACTGGTTCAAGTCCGCGGTGTTCTACGAGGTGCTGGTCCGCTCCTTCAAGGACTCCGACAACGACGGTGTCGGCGACTTCCGCGGCCTGATCGAGAAGCTCGACTACCTGCAGTGGCTGGGCGTCGACTGCCTCTGGGTGCCGCCGTTCTTCACCTCGCCGCTGCGCGACGGTGGCTACGACGTCGCGGACTTCATCGACATCCAGCCCGAGGTCGGCACCGTCGAGGACTTCCAGCTGTTCCTCGACGAGGCGCACAAGCGCGACATCCGCGTGATCATCGACTTCGTCATGAACCACACGAGCGACGCGCACGCGTGGTTCCAGGCCAGCCGCGAGGACCCCGAGGGCCCCTACGGCAACTTCTACGTCTGGTCCGACAACGACGAGCTCTACGAGGAAGCGCGCATCATCTTCGTCGACACCGAGCCGTCGAACTGGACCTGGGACCCGGTCCGCCAGCAGTACTTCTGGCACCGCTTCTTCTCCCACCAGCCGGACCTCAACTTCGACGAGCCCGCCGTCCACGACGCGATCCTCGAGGCGATGCGGTTCTGGCTCGACATGGGTCTCGACGGCTTCCGGCTCGACGCCGTGCCCTACCTCTACGAGCGGCCGGGCACCAACGGCGAGAACCTCAAGGAGACCCACGAGTTCCTCAAGAAGGTCCGCCGGTTCGTCGACGAGAACTACCCCGGCCGGGTGCTGCTGTGCGAGGCCAACCAGTGGCCGACCGACGTGGTGGAGTACTTCGGCGACGCCTCGGTCGGCGGCGACGAGTGCCACATGGCCTTCCACTTCCCGGTGATGCCGCGCATCTTCATGGCCGTACGGCGCGAGAACCGGTTCCCGATCTCGGAGATCCTCGAGCAGACGCCGGCCATCCCGGAGAACTGCCAGTGGGGCATCTTCCTGCGCAACCACGACGAGCTGACCCTCGAGATGGTCGACGACGAGGACCGCGACTACATGTGGGGCGAGTACGCCCAGGACCCGCGGATGAAGGCCAACATCGGCATCCGCCGCCGGCTGGCGCCCCTGCTCGACAACGACACCAACCGGATGGAGCTGTTCACCGCGCTCCTCCTCTCGCTCCCCGGATCGCCGGTGCTCTACTACGGCGACGAGATCGGGATGGGCGACAACATCTGGCTCGGTGACCGCGACGGCGTACGCACGCCGATGCAGTGGACGCCGGACCGCAACGCCGGCTTCTCCCAGGCCACTCCGGGCCGGTTGAACCTGCCCCCGATCCAGGATCCCGTTTTCGGGTACCAGCGAGTCAATGTGGAGACCGAGCTCGACAACCAGTCCTCGCTGCTGCACTGGACCCGCCGGATGATCCAGGCGCGCAAGCAGCACCCGTGCTTCGGGCTCGGCGAGTTCCACGACCTCGGCGGCTCGAACCCCTCGGTGCTCTCCTACGTCCGGTCCTGGACCGACGAGGACGGGCACACCGACACCGTGCTCTGCGTCAACAACCTGAGCCGTTTCCCGCAGCCGGTCGAGCTCGACCTGCGCCGCTGGGAGGGCGTCGTCCCGGTCGAGCTCGTCGGCGGCGTACGGTTCCCCCAGGTCGGCGAGCTCCCGTACCTGCTCACGCTCGGCGGGTACGGCTTCTACTGGATCCGGTTGCCGGATCCCGACGACCGGCAGGACTTCGCACAGGAGGCTGGCCCACCGTGAGTCACCACCCGCAGATGACCGCCTACCTCGCCGAGGCACGCTGGTTCGCCGGGAAGGGCCGCACCTACGACGTCGTCGACGTCGACCGCGTCGGCACCCTCCCCGGACCGCCCGCGGTCACGGTCGACATCGTCACCGTGGAGTACGCCGCCACCGACAGCGAGGACGCAGCGATCGAGCGCTACCAGATGCCGCTCTCCCACTACCCCGAGGAGCAGGGCCGGATCCACCACGCCTACCTCGGCCCGCACCACGACGACGACCTCGGCGACGTGCACACCTACGACGCGGTGCACGACCGCGAGGCGATGCAGGTCTACCTGCAGGCGTTCGCCGCCACCGAGCCCGACTCCGACCACCAGTACGGCGGCCTCACCTTCCACCGGCTGCCCGGTCACGAGCTCGACACCGACGTCCACTCGACGCTGTTCAGCGGCGAGCAGAGCAACTCCTCGGTGGCCTTCGGCGAGGACAGCCTGCTCAAGGTCTTCCGCCGGGTCACCCCGGGTCGCAACCCCGACATCGAGATCCACCGCGCCCTCACCGAGGCCGAGAGCACCGACGTGGCGGCGCTCTACGGCTGGATCGAGCAGGGCGAGTACGACCTCGGGATGCTCCAGCAGTTCCTGCGCACGGCGAGCGACGGCTGGGACCTCGCGCTGGCCAGCGCCCGCAACCTGTTCGCCGAGGCCGACCTGCACGCCGACGAGGTCGGCGGCGACTTCGCCGGCGAGGCCCACCGGCTCGGGGCGACGGTCAGCGAGATCCACGAGCTGCTGCGCCGGCGCTTCGGCACCTCGCCGTTCGACGCCAAGGCCACCGCGGAGGCGATGCGCGACCGGCTCGAGGCCGTCACCGCCGCCGTACCCGAGCTCGCCGAGCGCGCGCCGGCCCTGGCCGAGCTGTTCGCCACGGTGGCCGAGGCCGACGGCGAGGAGGCACAGCGCGTCCACGGCGACCTGCACCTCGGCCAGACGCTGCGCACCTCGCTGGGCTGGAAGCTCGTCGACTTCGAGGGCGAGCCGCTGAAGCCGCTGGAGCAGCGCAAGCTGCCCGACTCCCCCTGGCGCGACGTCGCCGGGATGCTGCGCTCCTTCGACTACGCCGCGCAGTCGGTGGTCCGGGACCTGCACTCCGCAGGCGGAGCCCGGCTCGCAGATCGTCTACCGCGCGAACGAGTGGACCGCCCGCAACCGGACCGCCTTCCTGGAGGGCTACGTCGAGCACCGCGCCGAGAGCGGGGGCGGCCCGCTGACCACGACCGAGCTGGCCCTGATCGACGCCTACGAGGCCGACAAGGCGGTCTACGAAGTGCTCTACGAGGTGCGCAACCGGCCGACCTGGCTGGACATCCCGCTGACCGCGATCGACCGGATCGGAGCACCGCGATGACCGGCAAGACCCCTTCCTCGAACCCGCACCCACGATCGGCGAGATGGATCTCCACCTGATCAACGAGGGCCGCCACGAGCGGCTCTGGGACGCGCTCGGAGCGCACGTCGTGGCGGGTGGCACCACCTTCCGCGTCTGGGCGCCCGCGGCCCAGGAGGTCCAGGTCCGCGGCGACTTCAACGACTGGGACGGCTCCCGCAGCCCCCTCGTCCAGGTCGGCGTCTCGGGGGTCTGGGAGTGCTTCGCGCCCGGGGTCGGCTCGGGCGACAGCTACAAGTTCCACGTCCGCGGCGCCGACGGCGAGTGGCGCGACAAGGCCGACCCGATGGCCTTCCACACCGAGGTCCCGCCGGCCACCGCCTCGCGCGTCTTCGAGAGCCGCCACGCGTGGAAGGACGACGAGTGGATGGCCGCCCGCGCGAGCGGACCGCCGCCCGACCAGCAGCCGATGTCGGTCTACGAGGTCCACCTCGGCTCCTGGAAGCGCCACCCCGGCGCGGGTCCCTACTCCTACGACGACCTGGTCGAGCACCTCGTGCCCTACGTCGTCGAGATGGGCTTCACCCACGTCGAGCTGCTGCCCGTGATGGAGCACCCGTTCGGCGGCTCGTGGGGCTACCAGGTCACGTCGTACTACGCACCCACCTCGCGCTTCGGCGACCCCGACGGCTTCAAGCGGCTGGTGGAGGCCCTGCACAACGAGGGCGTCGGCGTGTTCGTGGACTGGGTGCCCGCGCACTTCCCCAAGGACGAGTTCGCGCTGGCCCGCTTCGACGGCACCGCGCTGTACGAGGACCCGAACCCCTCGCGCGGCGAGCACCCCGACTGGGGCACCTACGTCTTCAACTTCGGGCGCAAGGAGGTCCGCAACTTCCTCGTCGCCAACGCGCTGTACTGGCTGCAGGAGTTCCACGTCGACGGGATCCGCGTCGACGCCGTGGCCTCGATGCTCTACCTCGACTACTCGCGCGAGCCGGGCGAGTGGCAGCCGAACGTGCACGGCGGCCGGGAGAACCTCGAGGCCGTGCAGTTCCTCCAGGAGATGAACGCCACCGTCTACAAGAACGTCCCCGGCGCGATCACCGTGGCCGAGGAGTCGACCTCGTGGCCGGGTGTCACCAAGCCGACCGACGCCGACGGCCTCGGCTTCGGCTTCAAGTGGAACATGGGCTGGATGCACGACAGCCTGTCCTACGCGCAGCGCGACCCGGTGCACCGCAGCTACCACCACCACGAGCTGACCTTCTCGATGGTCTACGCCTTCTCCGAGAACTTCGTGCTGCCGATCAGCCACGACGAGGTCGTGCACGGCAAGGGCTCCCTGCTGCGCAAGATGCCCGGCGACCGCTGGCAGCAGCTCGCCAACGTGCGCGCGTTCCTGTCCTGGCAGTGGGCGCACCCCGGCAAGCAGCTGCTCTTCATGGGCCAGGAGTTCGCCCAGGACCACGAGTGGGCCGAGCAGCGCGAGCTCGACTGGTGGCTGCTGAGCAACCCCGCCCACGACGGCGTACGCCGGCTGGTGGCCGACCTGAACAACGCCTACGTCGACTACCCCGCGCTGTGGTCCCAGGACAGCTCCCCCGACGGCTTCCAGTGGATCGACGCCGACGACGCCGCCCGCAACCTGGTGGCCTTCGCCCGCTGGGGGTCCGACGGCTCCGCGGTCGTGTGCGTCACCAACTTCTCCGGTGGGCCCGCACGAGAACTTCCGGCTCGGGCTGCCGTTCGCCGGCCAGTGGACCGAGCTGATCAACACCGACGCCGAGATCTACGGCGGCTCGGGCGTCGGCAACCTCGGCACCGTCACCGCCCACGCCAACCCGCACCAGGGCCAGCCCGCGTCGGCGACCCTCCGGGTGCCCCCGCTCGGCACGCTCTGGCTGGCCTCCCCCCGCCGCTGAGTCCGCTCGCGCACGGGGCTCTCGCTAGGGTCGCGTCGGTGACACCTGGGCCTGGCGGACGTGGCGGACCGCGTCTGGCCGGTGCTGCTGTTCCTGGCGCTGATCCAGATCGTCGCCGACCTGTGCGACGACGCCGGTCTCTTCGACGTCAGCGCCCACGTCGCTGCCCGGGTGGCGCGCGGGAGCCGGCTGGGCCTGTTCCTGCTGTTCTGCCTGCTGGCCACGGTCGCGACCTGGGTGCTCAGCATCGACACGACCGCGGTGCTGCTCGCCCCGATCGGTCTCGCCCTCGCCGCCGAGCTCGGCATCAGCGCGCTGCCGTTCGCCTTCGCCGCGATCTGGCTGGCCAACACCGCCTCGCTGCTGCTGCCGGTCTCGAACCTGACCAACCTGCTGGCCCAGCAGCACCTCGCGCTGTCGGCGACGGAGTTCATGCGGGCCACCTGGGCGCCCCAGCTCGCCGTGCTGGTCGTCGTGCTCGTCGTGCTGCTCCTCCGTCACCGACGTGCGCTGCGCGGCGGGTACGCCGTGCCGCGGAGGCTGCCGGCGCACGACCGGGGGCTGGTCGTGCTCGCGGCCACCGTGGTGCTGCTGATCGGCCCGGCCGTGGTGGCCGGGGTCACGGCGTGGATCGTGGCGCTCGTCGCCGTCGTCGCGCTGGTCGCGGGGTTCGCCGTACGCCGCCCCGAGAGCGTGCGGCCCTCGCGGCTGGTCGCCATGGTGCCGTGGTCGGTGATCGCCTTCGCGATCGTGCTGTTCGCGCTCGTGGACGTGGTGGTCGACGAGGGCTCCTCGGTGCTGCGGGCGGTGTTCGGCACCGGCGGGTCGCTGGGCGCGCTGCTCCAGCTGGCCGGGGTCAGCACGGTGCTGGCCAACCTGATCGACAACCTGCCGGCGTACCTCGTCGCCGAGCCGTTCGCCGGGTCGACGCGACGCCTGGTGACCGTGCTCGTCGGCGTCAACGCCGGACCGATGCTGCTGGTGTGGGGCTCCCTGGCGAACCTGCTGTGGTTGCGCGCCTGCCGCACCCGGGGCCTGCGGATCTCGGCGGTGCGGTTCGGCCTCGAGGGCCTGCTGGTCGTCCCGGCCGCCGTGGCCGCGGGCGCCCTCGCCGTGTGGCTCACCTAGGCTTGGCGGTGTGTCCGCCGAGCTGATCGACGTCTCCCCCGGCGTGGTGCGCGTGACCTGGACCGCCGAGCTGCAGGCGCGGGGCCTGGGTGAGTCGTCCACGGCGGTGCGGAACGCCGTGGAGCTGGCCTTCAAGGGCGGCTCGACCCGGGTGGAGACCCACGTCGACCCCGACGACCAGATGGCGCAGCGGATCGCCACGTTCAGCGGGCTGATGCGCGAGGGAGTGGCGCGTGGCGTGGCCGACGGGCAGGAGGACCGGATCGTCTACGCCCGGCTCGTCGACGACACCCCGCTGGAGGACCCGCCGGGCTTCCGTTCGCTGCTGAACTCCTTCCTCCCGCGCAAGCGGGCGATCGCGCAGATGCTGATCCGCTCCCACGACGACCGGGTGCTGCTCTGCCAGCTGACCTACAAGCGCGACTACGACCTGCCGGGCGGGGTCGTCGAGGTCACCGAGTCACCCCAGCTCGCCGTGGCGCGCGAGGTGCAGGAGGAGCTGCAGCTCGACGTGCCGGCCGGCCGGCTGCTGCTCACCGACTGGCTGCCCCCGTGGGGCGGTTGGGACGACGCCATCTGCCTGGTCTTCGACGGCGGCACGCACGATCCGGCCGTGGTCGAGGGCATCGTCCGGCAGGAGCGCGAGATCCGCTCCGCGGCTTCTACACCGTCGCCGAGGTCCGCGAGCGCTGCGCCGACTTCACCGCCCGGCGGATCGAGGCTGCCCTGCGCAACCTGTCCGCATCCCCCGGGCCGGCGTACACCGAGAGCGGGCGGGGGCTCGATCTCTAGAAGGCGTCGTCGTCCTCGTCCGAGGCGCGCGGCCCGACGGCGAGTGCCGCCCAGCCACGGCGGATGATCTTCTCGGCCACGTGGGCGTTCGTCCATGCCGTGATCGTCCACACCGCCACCCAGACCAGGGCGGCCACCCAGGAGAAGTGCGCCGGGTCGTGCCCCAGGGCGAACCCGGCGGCGAGACTGGCGTAGAACCCCACCCACAGCGCCAGCAGGCTGAGCGGCAGCGAGAGCACGATCAGCGCGGCGTACCAGACGTGGCTCGTGCGAGACCGTGCTGATGGCCGCCAGCGCCCCCACCATCGCGACGTAGGTCTGCGCCAGCACCGACAGCCGGGGCCGGGGCAGGACGTCCATGCGCCCCATCATCCCCCACCGTCCAGGCGGGGCCCTCAGAACAGCGCGGAGGCGAGGTCCCGGCGAGCACGTCGCACCCGCGGGTCGTCGTTGCCGACGGCGCCGAACAGCTTGATCAGGTGCGTCCTGGCGGCGTCGCGCTCACCCTCGGTCGTACGACGGACCAGGTCGATGAGCCGGTTGAAGGCGTCGTCGACGTGTCCGCCGAGGAGGTCGAGGTCGGCCACCAGCGTCTGGGCCTCCACGTCGTCGGGGCGTTCCGCAGCGGCTGCCCTGGCCTCGTTCAGGTCGACGCCCTCCGTGCGCTGCAGCACGGTGGCCATCGCGAGCCCGGCAGCGGCCTCGGTGTCGGCCGGGTTGGCGTCCACGAGCTTCTGGTACTCCGCCACCGCTGCGGCGATGTCGCCGCGCTCGAGCGCGTCCTGGGCCGGTGCGTAGCGGGGATCCAGCTGCTCCTCGCCGGTCTCCTCGTCGACCACGCTCGCGCTGCGTGGCTGGTGGCGACCGGTGAAGCCCTGGGTGGTGAGCTGCTGCAGCACCTGGGTCAACGCCTGGCGCAGCTCCTCGATCGGGGCCGCGTCCTGGAACAGCGGCATCGGCCGGCCCTGCGCCACGAGGGCGACCAGCGGCACGGACGGGATCTGCATCGCCTGGGCGATCTGCGGAGAGGCGTCGATGTCGACGCGGCCGAGGAGGAACCGGCCCTCGAACTCCCCCGAGAGCACCTGCAGGTCGTCGGCGAGCGAGACGCTCTCCGGGGAGCGGCTCGGGCTCTCGAACGCGAGCAGCACCGGCGCGCTCGTCGAGCCCTCCAGCACCTCCTGGAAGTTCTGCTCGGTCACCGCGACGGCGTACGGCGCGACGGAGCCCGGCCCACCCGCCGGCCGGCGCCCCGGGCTGGAGTCCGGACAAATCGACTGCACCGGGACGGGAGAACTATTCCTGCGTCATACCGACATTCTCTACGACACGCCCGGACGTGGTTGAAAGGGGTCGCAAGGATGTCCGACCTCGGCAATAATGTCGGGCGTGGGGGTAGGAGTAGCACGCTCTACTCGGGCGCGCTCAGCCATGCGCCTGATCGGCTGGTCGGTCCTCTTCTTCGCCGCCGTGATCTACAGCCGCAACCTCGCGGTCAAGGAGCCGGGCGAGCTCCCGGTGGCCCTCATCTCCCCCTCGGCCGGCATCGGCGTGGTGTGGCTGGCCAGCGCCCGCACGCGGATGGAGCTGGTCGCCGACTCCGTGGCCGTGATCGTGGTGGCGGGGCTGGGGCTGTGGTTCGCCCAGGCTGTCGGGTGGACCGGCTCGGTCCCGGCGGCCATGTACATCCTGCTCGTCCTGGCCCCGGTGCAGTACCTCGTCGTCGTCTACCTCCTGCGACGTTGGGTGCCCCAGCTCTGGGGTGGGGGCGGCCGGACGTCCATGCGCACCCTGCCCGAGTTCGGTCTGGTGCTGCTCGCGATGACCCTCGGAGTCCTCGCGTACTCCCTCATCCGCACCGCCTTCGGCGAGCTGATGATCCCCGAGGAGACCCTGTCCCTGGCCGTCGGTCGCGGCACCCGCTCGCTCTCGGCCATGGCCACGGTGGGCATCTTCGGACTTCTCCTGGGCGGGTGGCTGGCGGAGACGCACGACGCCGGACGCTCGCCGCTGCCGAGGCCCTCCGCCGCCGACGTCGTCACGCTCGTCGCTGGCGCCGCCGCCGCGTTCGTGGTCCTGGACTTCAACTTCTTCCTCGAGACCCAGGCCCCTTCCACGTTCCTGCTGATGCTGGTGATCGCCTGGATGGCGGTGCGGTTCCCGCCGGTGGTCACCTCGGCGTTCTGCCTGCTGACCGGCAGCGTCGTCATCGGGCTGACGATCGCGAACAAGGGCACGCTGGCCGCTGTCGCGGATCCCGTGCTCCGCGCGGGTCTCGCCCAGCTGCTCGTGGTCGTGCTGATGGTGCTCGGCATGGTGATCAGCCTGAGCCGGCAGCAGGTGCTGGACAGCCTCGCGAGCCTGGCCCGGTCCGAGGCGGCCAACGCCCGCCGGGCCCAGGAGCTCGACCTGGTGATGGCCAACCTCGACGACGGGGTGGCGATCATCGAGCAGGGCGGCCGCATCCTGCACGCCAACACGGCGCTGCGCACCGGGTTCGGCACGCAGGAGGAGAACACCGAGCTCGACCGGGTGCGCGACGACGCCGAGATCCCCGACGAGGAGCGGTTGCTGCGCGGGAGCGACGGCAAGATGCTCACCGACGAGACCTCGCCGCTCACCCGGGCCTTCGAGGGCGTTGCGGTGCCGGCCGAGGAGTGGCGCTCCCCCAAGGAGGACGGCCCGATCAGGTGGGTGACCATCTCCGCCGTACCCCTGCCACCCGACGAGGGCGGGACCCCCCGGGCGATGATCGTGCTGCGCGACATCTCCGGGGAGAAGGCCCACCAGGAGTCCCTGGAGACCCGCGCGGCCGAGCTGAACCTGGTCATCGACAACCTCAACGACGGCCTGGCCATCGTCGAGGAGGGCGGCACCTACACGCAGGCCAACGATGCGCTGCGCACGATCTTCTGGGGCACCCCGGACGCGATCGAGGCCTCCGGCGACATCGACGCCCCCATCGACGTACCACATCTACCACCCCGACGGGCGACCGCTGGAGGACGACGAGTACCCCTACCAGCGGGCCCTTCGGGGCACGCCCGTGCGCGACGAGGAGCAGCACCTGCGCCGACCCGACCGGCCCACGCAGATCCTCAACGTCAGCGCCTTCCCGCTCCCCTCCGAGCCCCGGCGAGAAGCGCCGCGCGATGGTCGTCGTCCGCGACATCACCATCGAGCGCTCCTACCAGGACTCCCTGGCCAACTTCGCCGGCACCGTGGCCCACGACCTGAACAACCCGCTCAGCGTGATCGACGGCTGGGCCGAGGCCATCCAGGAGGACCTCGCGGAGACCGAGGACCCGATCGCGCAGGGCGCCGCCTCCGCGGTCGACCACATCCGGGGAGGGGTCGAGCAGATGCGCAGCTTCATCTCCGACCTGCTGGCCCACGCCGTCGCCCGCGACCAGACGCTGCGCTGCGAGGCGGTCTCCCTGCGCAACATGGTCAAGCACATCGCGGTGCAGCGCGACCGCCCGGACCTGGCCAGCGGCGGCATCCAGCTCGGTGACCTGCCCGACGTCTGGGCCGACCGCCTGCTGGTGCGGCAGGTCCTGGACAACCTGATCAGCAACGCCCTGAAGTACGTCGAACCCGGGGTCGTCCCCGACGTCCACGTCGAGGCCTCCCGGATCGACGACGACTGGGTCCAGGTGGCCGTGCGCGACAACGGCATCGGCATCGAGCCGGGCCAGCGCGAGCGGGTCTTCGACTCCTTCCACCGCGCGTCGAACGAGGGGTACGCCGGGACCGGCCTCGGCCTGGCGATCTGCAAGCGCATCGTCGAACGCCACGGCGGCACCATCCGGGTCGAGGCCAACCCCACCGGTGGCAGCCTGTTCGCCTTCACCCTCCCCGCGACGCCCGCCGCGTTCGCGGCGGCGACCCAGACCTGAGACCTGCCGCCGCCGTACACCATTCCGTATCAAACGTCCGAAACCGGACTCTTCTTGAGTTGTCCGGATCCGGAACCGGCACTGCCCCCATAATCCGAGCATGGCTGAGGAACGGAGTGCGACCGTTCCCGGGCGCACAGAGCCTGGTCCGGTGACCGAAGCGGTCCGCCTGGTCGTCTTCTCCGTCCTGGCCTACGCGGCGTTCCTGATCGGCCGCGACACGGTGATGGCCTCGGCCAACGTGAGCGTGATCTGGCCGCTCTCGGGCGTCGGCCTGGTCTGGCTCACCAGCGGCGGCCGCCGTCTCTGGCTGCTCGACGCCGCGGGCCTGGGAGCCACGGCCATCGCGGCGACGCTGATCGACATCCCCGACGCCCCGCGCGCCGGCTGGATCATGGCCGCGATCCTCACCGTGCTGCAACCGGCGGTCTACGTGCTGGTGATGCGTCGCTTCGCCCCCGACCTGTGGGGCAGCGGCGGCACCCGTGCGATGTCGACGCTGCGCGACCTCGGCTGGTTCGTCGTCGCCTGTCTGGCCGGCAGCCTGGCCGCGGGCCTGGTGCGCGGCAGCGGCCTGGGGTTGATCCCCGGCCAGGACCTGGTCACGTTCACGATGACCTGGGTGCGCAACTTCGCCTGGATGGTCGCCATCGGTGGCGTGGCGCTGCAGGTGGCGCCGTCGCTGGTCCGGATCCGCAGCGGGAGCGACCTGGCCCGCCTGGTGCGCAGCTGCATGCCGAGCACGGGCCGGCGTGCCGCCGAGATCGCCCTGATCCTGGCGGTCACCGCCGGCATCTACCTGACGCTGTTCAGCCTGCCGATCACGTTCCTGCTCACCCTGGTCACGGTGTGGGCCGCGATGCGGCTCTCCCCCGCCGCCGCGACCCTGCACGGGCTGGTCTCCGGGTTCGTCGCGGTGGTGCTCACCCTCGACGGGCACGGCGCCTTCTTCGACGTCGACGACGCGCGCGTCGCGGCGGCGCTGAGCCAGTCCTTCCTCGTCGGGATGGTGATCACGGCCGATGGTCGTCGCGTTCATCACCCAGGACCGCCGCGACGCGACCGACGCGCGCACAGGCGCTCGGAGCGCAAGGCCGCCGAGCGCGCCGACCTGCTGAACACGGTGATGGACAACATGCGCGAGGGCCTCGTCGTCGTCCAGGACGACGGGGCGATCCTGGTCCGCAACCCCGCGGGTCGCCAGCTGGTGGGCCTCGAGGACACCACCCCGGACCCGATGGTCATGCCGGCCGCGGCGTACGGCTTCTTCGCACCCGACGGGAGCCCGCTGCCGGACGACGAGATGCCGGCCGCGCTGGCGTTCGCCGGGCACGAGGTGGTCAACAAGGACTACCTGATGAAGACCCGCCGGTTCCCCGAGGGCCGGGTCCTCGAGATGTCGGTGACCCACCTGCCGCAGTCGACGCCGCGAGAGCGCCGGCGGGTGGTGATCAACTACCGCGACGTGACCCTGGCGCGGCAGGACCGCGACAACCTCTCCTCGTTCGCCGGCGTGGTCGCCCACGACCTGCTCAACCCGCTCTCGATCGTGGACGGATGGGCCGAGGCCCTCAACGAGGCGTTCCTCGAGGGGCCGGTGGACCCGGCCGACGGCGGGGCCATGATCACCCGCATCCAGGGCGCCTCGCGGCACATGCGCCGCTTCATCGACGACCTGCTCAGCTACACGGTGGCCCGCGACCACCCGCTGCGCGTCGAGGACGTCGACCTCAGCGCGCTCGACCGAGGGCGTCGCCGCGCTGCGACGCCAGGGCGACTCACGACCGCGCATCCACGTCCAGCCCGACATGTGGGTCAGGGCGGACGCGGCGATGATGCGGCAGCTGCTCGACAACCTGATCGGCAACGCCGTGAAGTACGTCGCCCCCGGTGTCCGGCCGCACATCATCGTCAGCGCCAGCGCGACGGCGACAACCTGCTCGTCACGGTCGACGACAACGGGATCGGCGTACCACCCGAGCAGCGCCGCATCATCTTCGAGAACTTCCAGCGCGCTGCCACCGAGTACACCGGCACCGGCATCGGCCTGGCCATCTGCCAGCGCATCGTCGAGCGGCACGGCGGCAGCATCCTCGTCGAGGACAACCCGCACGGCGACGGCAGCCGGTTCGCCCTCACGCTCCCGGGCGTGACCGCTCCTGCGGCTCTGCCCGGACCCGCCGAGGACGAGGCGGCACCGCGCTCCGCGTGATGCCTCAGAAGCGCGCCGGCTCGCGGTACTCGCCCCACTCCTCGCGCAGCGCGTCGCAGATCTCGCCGAGCGTCGCCTCGGCCCGGCAGGCCTCCAGCATCGCCGGGATCATGTTGGTGTCCTCGCGCGCCGCGGTGAGCATCTCCTCGATCGCGCGGCGATGGCGGCCTCGTCGCGTCCGGCCCGCCGCTCGGCGAGCTCGCGCACCTGCTCGGTCTCCACCTCGTGGGAGACGCGGAGGATCTCCAGGTCGCTGGTCACCGAGTCCTTGTGCACGTTGACCCCGACGACCTTCTTCTCGCCCTTCTCCAGGGCGATCTGGTACTCGAAGGCGGCCTCGGCGATCTCGGAGGTGAACCAGCCGTCCTCGATGCCGCGCAGCAGTCCCTTGGTGACCGGGTCCTCCCCGTCGGCGCCGACTTCGCGAGCGCCTCGGTCTGGTCGTGGCGCAGCTCGGAGCCGCCGAGCTCGAGGATCTTGTCGAAGATCAGGTTGGCCTCGGCCTCGAGCTTGTCGGTGAGCGCCTCGACGTACCAGCTGCCGCCGAGGGGGTCGGCGACGTTGACCACGCCGGTCTCCTCCATGATCACCTGCTGCGTGCGCAGGGCGATCTCGGCGGCCTGCTCGCTGGGCAGCGCGAGGGTCTCGTCGAGGGCGTTGGTGTGCAGCGAGTTGGTGCCGCCGAGCACGGCGGCGAGCGCCTCGACGCCGGTGCGCACGACGTTGTTGTAGGGCTGCTGCGCGGTGAGCGAGACGCCCGCGGTCTGGGTGTGGAAGCGCAGCCACTGGGCCTTCTCGGTCTTCGCGCCGTAGACGTCGCGCATCCAGCGCGCCCAGATCCGGCGGGCCGCGCGGAACTTGGCGATCTCCTCGAAGAAGTCGAGGTGGCTGTCGAAGAAGAAGCTCAGCCCCGGCGCGAACTTCTCGATGTCGAGGCCGCGGGAGAGCCCGAGCTCGACGTACCCGAACCCGGCGGCGAGGGTGAACGCGAGCTCCTGCGCGGCCGTCGAGCCGGCCTCGCGGATGTGGTAGCCGCTGACCGAGAGGGGCTTGTACGCCGGGATGTTCTCGTCGCAGTACTCCATCAGGTCGCCGATCAGCTTCAGGTGCGGCTCGGGCTCGAAGAGCCACTCCTTCTGGGCGATGTACTCCTTGAAGATGTCGGTCTGCAGGGTGCCGTTGAGCTTGCCGGTGTCGACGCCCGCACGCTCGGCCGCGACGAGTCATCATGCAGAACACCGGCACCGCCGGCCCGCTGATCGTCATCGAGGTGGTGACCTCGCCGAGATCGATGCTGTCGAACAGCGCCTCCATGTCGGCGGCCGAGTCGATGGCCACGCCGCAGTGGCCGACCTCGCCGAGGCTGCGCGGGTCGTCGGAGTCGCGGCCCATCAGCGTGGGCATGTCGAAGGCCACGCTCAGCCCGCCGCCGCCGCGACCGAGGATCATCCTGTAGCGCTCGTTGGTCTGCTGGGCGTTGCCGAAGCCGGCGAACTGCCGGATGGTCCAGGTCCGCCCGCGGTAGCCGGTGGCGTAGAGCCCCCGCGTGTAGGGGAACTCGCCGGGCCACTCGGACTCGTCGGTGCCGTACGCCGGCTCGACCTCCATCCCCGAGAGCGTCGTGAAGTCCGCCTCCCGGACCCGCGACGCGGCGTACCGCTCCTGCCACGTTCGCGTGCACCCATGCCTAGATAGTAGGACGTCCTACTAAATTCGGCCAGCACGCCTCCACTGTCGGTGGCTCGTCGTAGGTTCGCGTCCATGAGCGATTTCGAGATGCCGCCCCTCGTGCGCGACTTCGCCGACCGCCCCGTCCAGGTGCGCGCCCTGCTCGCGCTGTGGGACACCAGCGTCGCGATGCTGCTCGACCGGCTCGAGGGAGTCAGCGACGAGGAGTGGACCTGGCAGCCCCACCCGTCGCTGCGCTCGCTCTCGTGGAGCGCCATCCACCTGGGCGAGCTCGGCACGCTCCGCTCCGACTGGACGACCGGCTCGCACTCGCTGCGCCGCGAGGACCTCACCTGGCCCGAGCACAGCCGACGAGGGCGTCGCGGCCATGCGTGCCGGTCTCGATGCCTGGCGCGGGACCCTCGGCCAGGTCGACGACCAGGACCTCGACACCGTGGGCCGCAGCGCCTTCCCCGACGGGCTCGACCCGCAGCTGCCGCTCATCGACATCGCCTGGTGGAACACCCGCGAGCTGATCCACCACGGGGCCGACATGGCCACCGTCCGCGACCTGTACGCCGTATCTGAGAACGGAGCATTCGCATGACCGAGCAGAGCCTTCCCGACCTCGAGTACTTCGGGCCCGAGCCCGGTGGCCCTGCCGCCGCGGTGTGGTTCCAGGTCACCGTCGACTGCGACGACCCGCACGCCCAGGCGAAGTTCTGGGCCGCGGCCCTGGGCTACCTCCGCGAGGACCCCAACGACTTGGTCGAGGCCGTGCTCGCCGCCGGCTGGGCCGACCGCGACAAGGACACGGTCGAGGTCGACGGCCGCCGAGCGTTCACCACGGCCACGGGCATCGTGCACCCCGACGACGTCGACGCTCCCCGCGGGCACAAGCGGCGTCTCCTCTTCCAGTACGTCGCGGACAGGGCGCCGGGCAAGAACAAGTGGCACCTCGACCTCAACGTGGGGGCGGGGAACCGGGAGGCCGAGGTGGCGAGGCTGACGGCGCTCGGAGCGACCGAGAAGTACAAGGTCGACGAGCCCGGCGGGCAGCACACCACCATGGCCGACCCCGAGGGCAACCTGTTCTGCGTGCAGTAGCCGTCAGAAGTCTCCGGCCGCCTCGCGCACCGGACGCAGCAACCGGGAGAGCTCGCCGAGGCGCTCCTCGTCCAGGGCACCGAGCCCGAAGTCCGCGCCGACGAGGGCGCTGGTGGCCTGCTCGACCAGCTCGCGCCCACGAGCGGTGATCTCGGCGAGGACGGCGCGGCCGTCCTCCGGATGCCGCCGACGTACGACGAGCCGGTCGGCCTCGAGCCGGTCGACGATCGAGGTCACCGAGGTGGGGTGCACCTGCAGGCGCTCGCCCATCTTGCCCAGCGGCAGCGATCCCCGTGAGGAGAAGGTGAGCAGCACCAGCGCCTCGTACCGGGCGAAGGTGAGCCCGAACGGCTTCAGGACCGCGTCGAGCCGGCGCGAGCACGAGCTGCTGGACCCGCATCAACGAGGTGACCGCGTGCATCGGCGCGGCGCCCTCCCAGTGCGATGCCCACTGCCGCGCCGCCTCGTCGATCGGGTCGAAGGGAAGCGGGGCCATGGCAGGGAGCCTAGGACTCCAGGCCCGAGACCAGCATCTCGGTCACCAGCTCGATCAGCCGGTCGCGGTCGAGGTGCTCGGGTCGTTCCAGGGCGATCCGCAGGCAGGCGTTGAGGGTCATCCCCATGGCGAGGTACAGCCTCGCGTCGAGCTCGGACCGCGGCATCCGCGGCGCGTGCCGCAGCACGAACAGCCGCGTGAACTCGGTGAGCTGACGCTCGATCTCGGGCACGGTGTTGGCCTGGGAGCCCAGCGGCACCTCGTCGATCAGGGCGAGCAGCACGCCCCGGTGCCGCTCGAGCCCGGCGACGAGGGTGACCAGCACCTGCTCCACACCGGTGCGGGCGTCTGCCTCCAGGGAGTCGAGGATCGCCTCGGTGAGGCTGGCCAGCACGTCCTGGTTCACCCTGACCCGCAGGTGCTCGACGATCTCGGCCTTGTCGTTGAAGTAGCGGTACAGCGACCCGATGCTGACGCCCGCCTCGTCGCGCCACCCGGTTGGTCGACATCGCGGCGTACCCCTCGGCGGCCAGGACGCGAGCAGCTGCCTCGAGGATGCGGTCGACCATCTCGTGGGAGCGACGCTGGACCGGCCGCCTGCGCTGGTGAACGGCCGTCATGGACGTCACGCTCTGACGCGCCGATGAAACGCGAGTAGAAGTCGAGCATTTGCTCATTTTATGGTCGTGAGCCATGACCTCGGCAACCTCGAGCAAGCCCGTCGACCTGCCGCCCGGTCGCTTCGTCGACCGCGCCACCCCGACCCGCTGGCGCTCCGACCCGGCCTGGTCCGAGCGGGTGGCGACTCCCCTGCGGGTCCTCGCCGGGCCGGGAGCCCGCCCGACGGCGGACGAGTCCGAGCGGATGCGTCGCGGGCTGCTGGAGCGCGACGCCGTCGCCGACGCCCTCGTCCGCGCCGTGCGCGAGGAGCACACGGTGACCATGCCGCAGTTCCGCACCGCCCTCGAGCACGGGATCGACGCCGTACCCGAGGCGCCGGCCGCACTGCGTGACCTGTTCGACGCGGTCGAGCCGCGGCCGGACTGGGTCGACGACGACCTGCTCGACCGCGGTGCGCGCGCGTGCCGGCGGATCGGGTGGGACGGCTGGGACATCCTCGCCTTCGGCTCGCTGCTCGGCGGCTACCGCACCGCCGCGGCGCTCGAGCCGCTGGTGCGCTCCGGTCGCCTCTCCAGCGCCACCACGCTGCTGCGCATCGGCGAGACCGGCGACTGGTGGCTCGCCTGCACCACCCCCGGCGCCATGGCGCGCGACCGTCCCGGCTGGCAGGCGACCGTCCACGTCGGGTGATGCACGCGTTCGTGAACTACCAGCTCGAGCGCGCCGACGACTGGGACTGGGACCTGCGCGGCGTACCCGATCAACGCCTACGACCAGGCGAGCACGCTCGGCACGTTCTCGACGTCGTACCTCCTGCACGCCCGCGTGCTCGGCGTCCGGGTCTCCCGCCGCGACTCCGAGGCGGTGATGCACCTGTGGTCCTACGTCGGCTGGCTGATGGGCGTGCCGGAGGAGTGGCTGCCGCGCACCGAGCAGGCCGGCCGCCGGGTGCTCTACCGCCTGCTCTCCTGCGACCCCGGACCGGACGAGAACGGCCGGGCGCTCGCGGCCGCGCTGATGTCGACCCACGAGCACTACCCCGGGCTCCGGGGCTGGCGGCTCCGCTACGAGCGGGAGCGCGCACTCAGTGCCGCCACCTTCCTGGCCAGCCCGTCGGGGATGCGCGAGCTCGGGCTGCCCCGCCGCCCGCCGTGGTACCCGGCGTACCGCATCGCCAGCAACCTGTTCTGGACCCACCTCGTCGGCCGGCTGCCCCACGGATCCCGCCTCCTGGACCGGCGGGCCGCGCGGGCGCTGGAGCGCCGGATGCGGATGCAGTACGGCGAGCAGCGACCGCCCCTCGGCAGCATCGAGCGGGCGCCATAGACCCAGTGACCCGCAGCGCTATCGCTGCAGATCGGCCTGCTTCTTCAGCTGCTCACGCGCCAGGCTGTCCGACGTACCCTTCTTGGCCAGCGAGTTGCCGCCGATCCCCGGCGGCTTCTTCGGCGTGTAGAGCCAGGTGTGGAAGAAGCCGTCGAGCTGCTGGCCGGAGACCTGCTCGGCGAGCGCGATGAACTTCGGCGTCGTCACGTTGCCGCCGGCGTAGGTCGACGTCCACTTCTTCACCAGTCGGGCGGACGCCGCGTCGCCGATCTTCTGGCGCAGGGCGTGCAAGCGTCATGGCACCGCGGTAGTAGACCTGTCCGTCGAAGAGGTGGTCCGGGCCCGGGTCGCCGATGGTGAAGTCCCAGAAGGGGTCGTCGGCGGGGATGGCTGCGAAGGAGTCGAAGATGTCCTGCACCGAGTCACGCCCCTGGTCCTCGGACCAGAGCCACTCCATGTAGGTGGCGAAGCCCTCGTTCAGCCAGATGTCCTGCCACCGGCCGAGGGCGAGGTTGTCGCCCGTCCACTGGTGGGCGAGCTCGTGGGTGATCACCGAGTCGTTGTCGGCCACGTCGCCGTACTCGAAGAAGTCCTTGCTGTACACCGGTCGTGGTCTGGTTCTCCAGCGCGAACCCGAGGTGCGGGTCGTTCGCGCACGATGCCACCTGCCTGCTTGAACGGGTACGGCCCGAGGTAGCGCTCCAGGAACCGCAGGATCTCCGGCTCGCGCTTCATCGCCGCGGTGGCCCGGTCGCCCGACGTCGGTCGGGTGTCCTGCGTGGCGACGGTCCAGTCGCCGACGTCGTTCCCGGGACTACCGGCGGGGGCACCCGGCACGGTCCAGCCGTCCATCAGGTTGCCGTCCTGCTCGAAGGAGGTCGTGCCGGCCCCACCCGGGACGGTGATGTCGTCGACCCAGACGCCCGGGTAGCGTGACCGTGTTGTCCTCGGCGACGGTCATCGCGATCTGCACCTGCTTCCCGGCGTACGGCGCGAGGTCGACCGACCACGTCTCGTAGGCGCCGTCGCTGTCACCCGACGCCGCGTTCCACGCGCCGGTGGTGCCCGTCGGCGAGCAGGTGCCGTCGCTCTCCACGGTCTGGTAGTGCGTGAGGAACGGGTGCAGGTCCGTCCATTCCTCCTGCGGGCAGCTGTTGCCGACGTCGGTCGAGGTGTGCCCGTTGAGGTCGGGCAGCGTGGTCCACTTCGCCGTACCGACCTGGTGGGCCTCCACGAAGAAGAAGTCCCACGTCGGCTCGGTGTCGCGCCGCACGTGGAAGGTGAGCTTGCCACCGGACGCCGGCACCGAGATGGTGCGCTGGAGCCTCTGGTAGCCCGAGTCCTGGGAACCCGGAGATGGCGAACGCTCGAGCCCGTGCGCAGCCTGTGGGCGCTGGAACAGTGCCGTGGAGACCGCCGTCGATGAAGGACAGCCCGTCACGCTGGTAGGACGTCAGGTCGAACTGGCCCGTCGTCGCGGTCGCGAGGTAGGACGCCATCGGCTTGTCCATCCGCCACTTCCAGGTCGACTTCCGCACCCTGCGTGGTCTGAATCCGGCCAGGCGCCCGTTGGACAGGGCCTCGAGGCCCTTCGGGACGGTGATGTCGATGGCGTACGTCGCCTTGTCGAGCGGGTGGTCGTTGACCGGGAACCAGGTCGCGGCGACGTGGGGCTGACCCACGACGACGGCACCGTCCGGGGTGTTGAACCAGCCGCCGTTGCCCAGCGCCGTCTCGTCGAGCAGCAGCGGCTTGCCGTGGTAGCGGGCGTCGACGGTGAAGGTGCTCCCCTTCTGCAGGGCCTTCTTCGGGGTGATCCGGAGCTCGTGGGTGGTGCGCGACCAGGTCGCCGGCTGCCCGTTCACCCGCAGCGAGTCGACCGTCAGTCCCTCGAGGTCGAGGTCGAACCGGGAGAGCGACTGCTTCGCCACCGCGCTCACCACCGTGTGGCCGGTGAGGGCTCGGCTGGTCGGGGAGTACCCGATCGAGATGGCGTAGTGGCCGACGTCGTACCCGCCGTTGCCGTCCTGGGGGAAGTAGGGGTCGCCGATGCCGGCGGCTCCCGGGGTGGGAGGTGAGGACGCTGCCTGGGTCGCGCTCAGCGGAGCGAGACAGAGGACAACGGCTGCCGCGGTGCTTGCGATGATCGTCCGACGCATGGGGGATCCTTTCGCCTTCGCCCAGCCGACACCGGGTGAGCCCTCCGCGTCAATGGTTGGGCGATCCCCTTCGGGTGGACTGGTCCCAGCGACGTACCTCCGGCGCAGTAGTCTCCCGATGGCCCCCCGTCCCCACCCGAGGAGTGTCGTGCCCAAGAGCGAGCCCAGCGTGAAGCCGCTGCAGAAGGTCCTGGTCGCCAACCGCGGCGAGATCGCGGTCCGGGTCATCCGGGCCTGCAAGGACGCCGGCATCGGCTCGGTGGCGGTGTACGCCGAGCCCGACCGCGACGCGCTCTTCGTGCGGATCGCCGACGAGGCCCACGCGCTCGGTGGCGCGACCCCGGCCGAGTCCTACCTCGACATCGAGAAGATCGTCGCGGCCGCGAAGGAGTCCGGCGCCGACTCGGTGCACCCCGGCTACGGCTTCCTGGCCGAGAACCGCGACTTCGCCCAGGCCGTGATCGACGCGGACCTCGTCTGGATCGGCCCGCCGCCCGAGGCGATCGAGAACCTCGGCGACAAGGCGAAGGCCAAGCACATCGCCGAGAAGGCGAACGCCCCGCTGGCCCCCGGCACCAAGGACCCCGTCAAGGACGCCGACGAGATCGTCGCGTTCGCGGAGGAGAACGGCCTGCCGGTCGCGATCAAGGCGGTCTTCGGCGGTGGCGGCCGCGGCCTCAAGGTCGCCCGCACGATCGAAGGAGATCCCCGACGCCTTCGAGTCCGCCGTTCGCGAGGCCGAGTCCGCCTTCGGCCGGGGCGAGTGCCTGGTCGAGAAGTTCCTGGACAAGCCGCGCCACGTCGAGACCCAGTGCCTCGCCGACCAGCACGGCAACGTCGTCGTGGTCTCCACCCGCGACTGCTCCCTCCAGCGACGCAACCAGAAGCTCGTCGAGGAGGCGCCCGCGCCGTTCCTCACCGACGACCAGGTCGGCCGGCTCTACGAGAGCTCCAAGGCGATCCTGCGCGAGGCGAAGTACGTCGGCGCCGGCACCTGCGAGTTCCTGATCGCCGAGGACGGCACGATCTCCTTCCTCGAGGTGAACACCCGCCTGCAGGTCGAGCACTGCGTCTCCGAGGAGGTCACCGGCCTCGACCTCGTGCGCGAGATGTTCCGGATCGCCGCCGGCGAGGAGCTCGGGTACGACGACCCGCGCGTCGAGGGCCACTCGATCGAGTTCCGGATCAACGCCGAGGACGGCGGCCAGAACTTCATGCCCGCACCGGGCACGCTCACCAAGTGGGCCCCGCCGAGCGGGCCCGGCGTACGCCTCGACGGTGGGTACGAGGAGGGCGAGACCATCCCCGGCGCCTTCGACTCGCTGATCGCCAAGCTGATCATCACCGGCCGCGACCGCACCCAGGCGCTGGAGCGCTCGCGGCGGGCGCTCGACGAGTTCGTCGTCGACGGCATGCCCACCGTGATCCCCTTCCACGCCGCGGTCGTCCGCGACGAGGCCTTCATCGGCGACGGCACGTCCTTCAGCGTCTACACGCAGTGGATCGAGACCGACTTCGACAACCAGCTCGAGCCGTACGCCGGCTCCTCGGCCGAGGCACCCGAGCCCGAGGAGCGGCACAAGGTCACCGTCGAGGTCGGCGGCCGTCGCCTCGAGGTCGTCCTCCCCGGCGGGCTGGCTGCTGTCGGTGGCGCCGGCGGAGGTGGCGCGAAGAAGCCGAAGCGCTCGGCGGGCAAGAAGGCCGGCGCGACGGTCTCCGGCGACTCCGTCACCTCTCCCGATGCAGGGCACCATCGTGAAGGTGACCGTCTCCGAGGGCGACACGGTCGAGGAGGGCGACACCATCGTCGTGCTCGAGGCGATGAAGATGGAGCAGCCGATCAAGGCCCACAAGGCCGGCACCGTGACCGGCCTCAAGGCCGAGGTCGGCACCGGCGTCACCAACGGCGAGGCCATCTGCGAGATCAAGGACGCCGAGTAGGGGCGTTGTTCACGCCGCAGCAACGCCAGGCCGTCCGCGACTCGCTCGTCGCGCGGTCGCACGACGATGCCGCGGTGACGGCGGCGGCGCTGGTCGGATCGGCCGCGACCGGACGCGAGGATCGCTGGTCCGACATCGACCTGATGGTGCGCCTCGCCCCCGGGCTCGCGCCGAACGAGGTCGCCGACGCCTGGACCGCGTGGATGTACGCCGAGCACGAGGTCGTGGCTCATCACGACGTCTGGGCCGGACCCACGCTGTACCGGGTGTTCCTGACCCGCGACTCGCTCCAGGTGGACGTGTCGTTCTGGCCCGACGACGAGTTCGGTGCGAGGGCCGACGGGTTCGAGCTGCTCCACGGCGAGACCAACCCGCCCCGGCTGCTGGGTCCGCCCGACGCCCGGAACCTGGTGGGCGAGGCCTGGCTCTACGCCCTGCACGTCCGATCGGCGCTGGCCCGCGGCCGGACCTGGCAGGCCGACCACCTGGTCAACGCCCTCCGCGACCGGATCGTGCAGCTGGCCTGCCTCCGCGCCGGACTGCCGACCTCGGACGGACGAGGGGTCGACCGACTCGACCCTGCCTGGCTGGACCGCCTGGCGGGTGGTCGAGCGGGTGAGCTGTCCGGCCCCGAGCTCGCGAGGTCCTTCGACACCCTGCTCGACCTGCTCCAGGAGGAGGTCGACCACGTCGACCCCGACCTCTCCCACCGGCTCGACGCATCCCCTGGGCGAGCTCCGGGTCAGCGCGACTCCCGCGGACGGCGTGGGCGGCCGGGCCGCCGGGGCTCTCGTGGATGGGACTGGCCCCCGCCCCTCGCCGGAGGCGCCCCGCGCGGGCGGTTGCCCGGCACGCCGGAGTCCTCCGGCGCGCGTCCGGACGTGCCGCTCGCCAGGCTCGCCAGCCCGCGACGCGAGCGCCGGACCGACGGCGTGGATGCGATCACGCTCGTCGCCGAGCGGCGCCCGGGACTCGACGATCGTCCAGCCTGCGGTCGCGCGCCACTCAGCTGGCGCATCTGCCGGGCGACCAGAATCCCCCTCTCGGCGAATCGCACGCGCGCGTCACGAATGCAGGGACCCGGCGACTCTTTGCTATGTTTGTCTCCTGATTTACTCGACTTAGGAGGCGGTCATGGCCGGAGGCGAGGGCGACTGCTGCGTGGTCGTGGTCGGGGCGGGAGCCGCCGGCGCACTGACCGCTTCGCACCTGGTGACCGGGCTCTCCTCCCGCTACCGCGTCGTGCTGGTCGACCCGGCGCCGACGACCGGCCGCGGCACGGCGTACTCCACCCGCGACGACCGGCACCTGCTCAACGTGCCGGCGAGCGGGATGAGCGCCTTCCCGCGCGACCCCGAGCACTTCTTCCGGTGGGTACGACGCCACCACGACGCCGAGGCCAAGCCGCAGGACTTCGTGCCGCGCTACGTCTACGGCAGCTACCTCGAGTCGCTGCTGGAGACGGCCGCCGAGTTCCCCGGCAACGCCCGGCTCGAGCGCAAGGAGCACGAGGTCGCCGGGCATCGAGAAGCGCGGCGACCGGTTCGTCGTACGACTCTCGAGCTGCGAGGCGATCGTCGCCCGCGCCGTGGTGCTGGCCACCGGCACCCGGCCGAGCACCGACTGGGCCCCCGCCGACCTCGGCAGCCACCTCGTCGCCGACCCGTGGAACGAGGACCTGCCCGAGGGCGACCTCCTGCTGGTCGGCACCGGGCTGACCATGGTCGACGTCGCGATCGCCGCCGACCGGCCCGACCGGGTGCTGCACACGGTCTCGCGCCACGACCTGCTCCCCCACGTCCACCGCCTGCCCACGACGCCGGCGGTTCCCCCTCCCCCGGGCGTCACCCGCATCGAGACTCCTGCAGGAGCTGCGCGAGGTCCTCGACGAGCACGTGGCGCACACCGTCGCCGAGACCGGCGACTGGCGCGCGGCCGTCGACGGCCTCCGGTCGGTCACCGCCCAGCTCTGGAGCGGGCTCGGCGACGAGGACAAGCGCGCCTTCCTCACCGACCACGCCCGCACCTGGGACGTGCACCGGCACCGGATGTCGCCGGCCACGGCCGAGCGGCTGGCCGCCGTCGTCGACGCCGGGCGGCTGACCCGGCACCGGGCACCGTCGTCTCCGCACGGCCGCATGCGCGACGGCGTCGAGGTCACGCTCTCCGACGGCACCACGCTGGACGTCGCTGCCGTCGTCAACTGCACCGGCCCGGTCGACGGCATCGCCCAGCACCCGCTGCTCGGAAGGCTGGCCACCTCGGGTCTGGTGCGACCCGGCCCTGCCGGCCTGGGCGTCGACACCGCCGAGGACGGCCGCGTGGTCGGCGTGCTGCCCGGCACCATGCCGCTCTTCGCGGTCGGCGCGCTGCGTCGCGGCAACCTGTGGGAGACCACGGCGATGCCCGAGATCCGCGAGCAGGCCTACGACACCGCCCAGTCGGTGATGCGCGCCCTGCACGGCGAGACGAGGCGCCGCCCCACCGACGTCTACGGCCTCGCCCTGACCACGAGCAAGGCGGCCGCACGCACCTACAACCAGTCGCTCGGCCGGCTGCTGCGCCTGCAGGACGGCGTCGAGGACGGCCTGCGCCGCGCCGTCGAGCAGGACCCCGGCTTCGTCCAGGCCCACACCGCCCTCGCCCTGCTGGGCCACGAGTGGGGCGCGGTCGGCTACCTGGCGCAGCTCGCTGCGGGCCGCGCACGCCGCGGCCGCCGACCGGCACCTCGACGACCGCGAGGTCTCCTTCCTCGACGCGGTCACCACCCGATTGCGCGCCGACGAGGCCACCGGCGCGACCGCCCTGCTGCGGCACGTGCGCCTGTTCCCGCGCGACGCCCTGGCCGTCTCCGTCGCCGTACCGACCGTCGCCTTCGGCGGCCTCACCTCGGGCCGGCAGACCGCCGACCTCGTGGAGTCCCTGGGCCGCAGCTACGGCGACGACTGGTGGTACGCCGGCCAGCTCGCCTTCGTCCGCCAGGACCAGGAGCGCTGGGAGGAGGCCGAGGCACTGGCGGCGTACGCGCTGTCGGTGGAGCCCTCGTCCGGCCACGCCGTGCACGCCCGCGCCCACGTGTTCTACGAGACCGGCCAGCACAGCGCCGGACTGACCTGGCTCGACGACTGGATCCGCACCTGCGGCCGCCAGGCCAACCACCGCTCGCACTTCTCCTGGCACGCCGCGCTGCACGAGCTGGTGCAGGGCGACGTGGACGCCGTACGTCGCCGCTACGCCCGCGAGCTCGCCCCGCCGCTGGTCACCGGATCGCGCGCCCTCGTCGACAGCGGCGCGCTGCTGTGGCGCTGCCGGATGGCCGACTCGCCGCTGGAGACCCTCGACGGCCCGGCCATCCTGGCCTCGGCCCCGGACGGGTGGCTGATCTCGCCGCCGACGCCCTTCGCCGCCGTGCACGCCGCGCTCGCCATGGCGGTCGCCGGTGACGCGGTCGGGCTGGCCGCGCTCCGCACCACCTCGCTCGCGCACGCCGACCCGGTCTTCCGCGACGTGGTCGCCTCCTCCTGCCAGGCGCTGCAGGCCGTGGTCGAGCGTCGCTGCGCAGACGCCGCTCGGGTGCTGGAGTCAGTGCTCCCCCGGGCCGGCGCCCTGGGTGGCAGCGCGGCCCAGCGCGAGGTGCTCGAGGACACCCTCGTCTACGCGCTGGCGGAGGCCGGGCGCACCGAGCGCGCCGCCGAGGTGCTCGACCGACGCCTCAGTCGCCGCGAGTCGCCGCTCGACGCCCGTCGGCGCGCGGCGCTGGCGCTCCGGACGCGCTCCTAGCGTCATTGACTAAGGGCTTCCCCTAGTCAATAGTGAGTGGTCATGGGGAGCCCTCCCGACAGCCACCCGCACCTACCACTCCGCGCACCGCGAGGAGCAGGCACGGCGCACCCGTCGGCGGGCCCTGCACGCGGCGACCGACGCTCTTCCTGCGCCGGGGGTACGCCGGGACGACGATGCGCGCGGTCGCCGCCGAGGCGGGGGTGTCGGTGGCCAGGCTCGAGCAGCAGTTCGCCACCAAGGCCGGGCTGCTCAAGGCCGCCATCGACGTCGCCATCGCCGGAGACGACGAGGAGGTGCCCGTCCTCGACCGGAGCTGGGTCGACACCGCGCTCGACGTCCCGGCACCCGAGCGAGGTGCTCCAGTGCGGTGGCGGAGGTGATCGGGCCCGCGCAGCAGCGATCGGCCGGCCTCGTGCTGGCCGTCTTCGAGGGCGCCGCCACCGATGCGGGCCTCGCCTCGCTGGCCGAGCAGATGATCGAGCAGCGGGCCGCCACCGCGACCTGGATCGTCGACGCCGTCGCGCGACTCGCGCCACTGCGCTACCGGCCTGACCCACGCGGACGCGGTCGACACCACCTGGCTGCTGATGGACCCGGCGGTCTTCCAGCGGCTGGTCCGCGACCGCGGCTGGAGCCTGCGGCGCTACCAGGACTGGTTCGCGAGCTCGCTCGGGCGGCTGCTCACCGACGAGAAGGCACCACCCACCACCCGAGAGGCCCAGCCATGAGCAGCACCGACCAACGACCCGAGGGACAGCACCCGCCGCACGGCTCCATCGGCTACCTCCAGGTCCCGGCCCTCGACCTCGACCGGTCGGCGACCTTCTACGAGAGCGTCCTGGGCTGGTCGGTCGACCACGAGAACGGTGGCTTCGAGGCCCCGGGGATGATCGGCCAGCTCACCACCGACGAGGTCGCCGGTCGACGCGGGCGGCCCGGTGCTGTGGATCTGCGTCGACGGGCTGTGGCCCGCGCTCGACCGGGTGACGGACGCCGGCGGGCACGGTCGCTGGAGCGGCCGGTCCACGACGGCGGCGAGCGCTGGCTGGTGACGGTCACCGACCCCGCGGGGAACCGGATCGGACTCGTCGCCGCTGCCGGCACGCCACAGTCCCAGACGATGCTCGCGGTGCAGGACGTCGAGGCCGCGAGTCGCTGGTACCAGGAGCTGCTCGGCCTGGTCAGCGACCACGGCGGTCCGGAGTACGAACGGCTCACCTCCGGCGGCCGGCTCGTCCTGCAGCTGCACGCGGCCGACGTCGAGCACCACCACGGAGCGATCGGTACGGCGGACGGCCCGGTCGGGGGTGGTGTCCTCGTCTGGTTCGGCGAGGTCGACGACTTCGACGACGTGGTCACCCGGGCCGCAGCGGCTCGGCGCACCCGTCGTCCGGGCGCCGCACCGCAACCCGCCCGAGGGCAACGGCCCCTCGCACCGCGAGCTCTGGATCTCCGACCTCGACGGCTACACGGTCGTGGTGGCCAGCCCGGACGGCGAGGCCTACGAGCCGGCCTGAGCACCGGCACCGCCGACGTCAGCGACGCAGGGCCGGGTGGCTCCTCGCCAGGATCGGGATCAGCAGCCGCTTCGGGGTGAGCGTGGCGAACGCCGGCACCGAGCTTGTTGGCCAGCGCCGGGGATCACCACGAGGGTGCCCTTGTCCATCCCGGCGACCGCCTGCTTCGCGACCTCGGCCGCCGGCAGCCACATGATCTGGGGCAGCGCGTCGTCCGCCTCCTCCTTGGAGAAGCCGGCCGCCTCACCGAAGCCGGTGTCGACGGGGCCGGGGCACAGCACCGTCGGGGTCACCCCGGTGCCCTTCAGCTCGCCGGACAGGCTGCGCGTGTAGGAGAGCACGAACGCCTTCGCCGCGCCGTACGCCGCCTGGCCGGGCAGTGGCTGGAAGGCCGCCGTCGACGCGACGTTCAGGACGGCGCCGCGACCGCGCTCGACCATGCCGGGCAGGAACCGGCTGCACAGGTCGACCACCGCCATCACGTCGACCTCGACGAGCGCGCGCTCCTGCTCGGGGTCGCTGACGTGCCACCGCGCCGGTGGTCGAGAAGCCGGCGTTGTTCACGAGGATCTGCGGCACCAGCCCGCGGCCCTCGAGATCGGCGAGCAGCCCGTCGCGGGCGTCGCGGTCGGTCAGGTCGAGCGGTACGACGTGCGCGGTGGTGGCGACCTCGTCGGCCAGCGCCTGGAGCTTGTCGCTCGGACCGGGCGACGAGGACCAGCTCGTGGCCGCGCTTGGCGAGCTCGCGCGCGATGTCGGCGCCGATCCCGCTCGAGGCTCCGGTGACGACGGCGACGTGGCCGGGGGCGGGTGCTGGCAGTGACATGGCGTGAGCCTAGGCCGGTCCTCGGAGGGCGGTCCGAGCCGTTCACCACCCGAACATGCGAATGTCACACGAGGGGCTGAAACAGCGATCCGGAGCCCCTCCAGCAACATTCGCATGTCCTACCGGGGAGTACGTCGCGAACACGATGACAACCTCGTTAAAAACGCGAGGAGGATTTCAGGTTCAGGCGGAGAACATGATGTACTCCTCATATGACTCAGGCACCCCCGAGCAACCCGACGACCGACCACACCAGCCCCGAGCGCGGCCGCACCCTGGCGGACCGGCTGCAGGGTGGCGAGGAGTTCGCCGTCACCTTCGGAGGCCAGGGGACCGACTGGTTCGCGACGCTCGCCGAGCTCCTCGAGGAGGAGCCGGACACCTCGCGCCTGGCCGAGCTGGTCGAGAAGTCCGGCCGCCGGCTGCAGCCCGTGGCCGGAGAGGTCGCCGCGGCCCTGCCGCGCCCGTTCGAGCCCCAGCAGTGGCTCGAGGCCGAGGAGCGTCCCGGCCGCTGCCGAGCTCACCCACGCCGCGCTCGGTCTTCCCGGCGTGCTGCTCACCCAGCTGACCACCCTCGACCTGCTCGCCGCCGAGGGCCTCGACCTGACCCGCATCTCCCCCGTCTCCGCCGTCGGCCACTCCCAGGGCATCCTCGGCGTCGCCGCCTTCGCCGGCCGCCGCGAGCAGGCCGCCGGGAGCGACACCGACAGTGACGTCGAGCTCCTGGCGATCGCCCGCCTGATCGGCGCGGCCGCCACCATCGCCGCCCGCCGCGCCCGCCTCGTGCCGCACGGCGAGGACTCCCCCATGCTGGCCGTCACCGGCGCCACGCCCGCCGAGGTCGCCGCGCTGGTCGAGATCGCCTCCGAGGGTGACGACGTCGCCGCGCTCGGCGTCGTGAACGGCCCGCGCCACACCGTGGTCAGCGGCTCCCCCGACGCCCTGCGCCGGTTCCGCGCCGCCGTCGAGAAGCGCGCTGCCGCCGAGGCCGCCGAGATCGAGGCCAAGACCCGCGGCGGACGCGCCTTCGCCCCGACCGTCGAGGCCATCCCGGTCGCCATCGGCTTCCACCACCCGTCCCTCGCCCCGGCCGTCGCCATGGTGCGTACCTGGGCCGAGGCCTGCGGCCTGGACGCCGGCCTGGCCGAGCACCTCGCCCACGCCATCTGCGTCGAGACCGTCGACTGGCCCCGCGAGCTGAACGACGCCGTCGGCGCCGAGACCCGCTTCGTGGTCGACCTCGGCCCGTCCGACCTCTCCGCCAACCTCACCGGTCGCGCCCTGCGTGGCCGCGGCATCACCGTCATCCCGGCCGCGACCGAGAAGGGCCGCGACGTCCTCTTCACCGCCGGCGCCGAGGTGCGTACGGCGGCCGACTGGTCGACCCACGCCCCCCGCCTGATCGACCGCGGCGACGGCTCCCCCGTCGTCGACACCGCCTTCACCCGCCTGACCGGCAAGTCGCCGATCCTGCTCGCCGGCATGACCCCGACCACCGTCGACCCCGCGATCGTCGCCGCGGCCGCCAACGCCGGCCACTGGGCCGAGCTCGCGGGCGGCGGCCAGGTCACCGAGCAGATCTTCGCCGACAACGTCGCCAAGCTCACCGAGCTGCTCGACGAGGGCCGCACCGCCCAGTTCAACACCCTCTTCCTCGACCCGTACCTGTGGAGGATGCAGGTCGGCAACCAGCGGCTGCTGCAGAAGGCCAGGCTGGCCGGGGCGCCCTTCGACGGGCTGGTGCTCAGCGCCGGCATCCCCGACCTCGAGGACGCCGTCGACGATCATCGAGGACCTGCACGACGCCGGCATCAGCCACGTCGTGTTCAAGCCCGGCACCGTCAAGCAGATCCGCCAGGTGCTGGCCATCGCCCGTGAGGTCGACGACCCTCGGTGATCGCCCACATCGAGGGCGGTGTCGCAGGTGGACACCACTCGTGGGAGGACCTCGAGGACCTGCTCCTCGCGACGTACGCCGACCTGCGCAGCGTCGACAACCTCGTCGTCTGCGTCGGCGGCGGCATCGGTACGCCGGAGCGCGCTGTCGACTTCCTCACCGGCCGCTGGGCCGAGGCGCACGGCGAGACCGCCATGCCCGTCGACGGTGTCCTCGTCGGCACGGCCGCGATGGCCACCAAGGAGGCGACCACCACCGACGCCGTCAAGCAGATGCTGGTCGACACCCCGGGTGTCGCCCTCGACGTCAACGGCGGCTGGGTCGGTGCCGGTCGCAGCGGCGGCGGCGTCACCTCCGGGCGCAGCCAGCTCGGCGCCGACATCCACGAGTCCGACAACCTCGCCTCGCGCTGCGGCGCCCTGCTCGACCAGGTCGCCGGCGACGCCGAGGCCGCGCTCGCCCGCAAGGACGAGCTGGTCGAGGCGATGGCCGGCACCGCCAAGCCCTACTTCGGCGACGTCGCCGAGATGACCTACGAGCAGCTGCTGCGCCGCTACCTCGAGCTGAGCGGCCCCCGCGACTCGACCGCGCTCGACCAGCCGGATGCCTGGCTCGCCGACACCTTCCTCGAGCGCTTCGAGGCGTTGCTCGACCGCTCGCTGGCCCGCGTGCACCCGGAGACCTCCGGGCCGATCGAGCGGATCACCGTCGACCGGAACGACGCCGACTCCGCGACCGCGGCGGTCGACCAGCTCGTCGCGTCGTACCCCGAGGCCATCAGCTGCGTGCTGCACCCGGCCGACGTGCACTACTTCGTCGAGGTCTGCCGTCGTCCCGGCAAGCCCGTCAACTTCGTCCCCGTGATCGACGCCGACGTACGCCGTTGGTGGAGGTCGGACTCGCTGTGGCAGGCCCACGACGAGTCCTACGGGGCCGACCAGGTGATCGCCATCCCCGGCCCCGTGTCGGTGGGCGGGATCACCGTCAAGGATGAGCCGGTGGCCGACCTGCTCGACCGGTTCGAAGCGGCAATCGTCGAGACCCTCTCGGGGATCGGCGTCTCTCCCATCGCCGCGACGAGCCGGAGCACCGTGGGTGCCGACACCACCCCGCTCGACGCCGCGTCCGCCTCTCCGGACGTGGTGTGGGCAGGGCGCGTGGTGCCGAACCCGCTGCACCGCCTGGAGGGCATTCCCTTCACGCTGGTGCCGGACGGCGACGAGGCCGCAGTGCTGGAGGTGCCGCTCTCCCGCGGCGCCCTGCGCCTGCGCCTCGACCTGTCCGGGGTCGCGAGCGGTCGGCTGCCGGTGATCTCCGAGGAGTCCGCCACCGAGGCGACGGGTGCCCTGCTGGCGCTCACCGCCGGCGGCTCCCTGCCGGAGGTCGACGACGCCGGTACGGCGGTCGCCCACGCGACCTGGTCGCCCGACCTGGTCGCCGACCACATCGGCGTCACGTCGCCCGCGCGCACCCGCCGCGGCGACGCCGTGGCCGACCCGCAGGAGCAGGCCGTCCCCGACGCGCTCGTCGGGCTCGCCTGGCCTGCCGTGTTCGCGTGCATCGGCCCGGTCGAGGGACTCCTCGACCTGGTGCACCTGGACCACCGGATCACGATGGGCACGCTGCCCGACCAGCGACCGACCGAGCTCACCATCTCCGCCACCCGCGCCGGCGTCGTGGACACCACGGCCGGTCAGGTGATCAGCGTCGAGGTCCGCATCTGGCGCCGGCGACGCAGAACGTCGCCCGGCTCCTCGAGCGGTTCATGGTCCGCGGCCGTACGGGGGCCGCGGAACTGCCCGACTCCGGCCCCGCTGGCCAAGGAGGCCCAGGAGGCCACCCGCGCCCGGCTCGACCGGTTCACCGTGACCGCGCCGCAGCACATGGCCGCGTTCGCTGCCGTGAGCGGCGACCACAACCCGCTGCACACCGACGTCCCCGCCGCGCGCCTCGCCGGCTTCGACGGCCCGATCGTGCACGGCATGTGGCTCTCCGCCGTCGCCCAGCGCGCGGCCGCCTCGGTCGGCGCGACGCACCACCCGCGCGGCATCCGCAGCTGGCTGACCCGCTGGGTCGCCCCGCTGCATGCCGGGCGCCGAGGTCGAGGTCACCGTCGAGCGCACCGGCGTGCTCGGTGGCGACACCGTCGTCGAGGTCAGCTGCCGCGCCGACGGCGAGCTGGCCATGGTGGCCCAGGCCGTCGTGGCGGCCCCGCGGACGGCGTACGCCTTCCCGGGCCAGGGCATCCAGAGCCAGGGCATGGGCCTCGAGGCCCGCACCCGCTCGGCCGCGGCCCGCAAGGTCTGGGACCGCGCCGACCAGCACACCCGCGAGGCGCTCGGCTTCTCGATCCTCGCCGTCGTCCGCGACAACCCGACCGACCTGTGGGCCGACGGCGAGCTGCACCGCCACCCCGACGGCGTGCTGTTCCTGACCCAGTTCACCCAGGTCGCGATGGCCACGCTGGCCGTCGCCCAGGTGGCCGAGATGCGCGAGGCCGGTGTCTTCGTCGAGGGCGCCATCACCTGCGGTCACTCGGTCGGCGAGTACAACGCGCTGGCCGCCGTCACCGGCATCCTGCCGCTCGAGGCGCTGCTGGAGATCGTCTTCCGCCGCGGCATGGCGATGCACCACCTGGTGCCCCGCGACGCCGAGGGCCGGAGCAACTACCGCCTCGCCGCGATCCGTCCCTCCCAGATCGACCTGGCCGACGACGACGTCGCCGACTTCGTCGCGGAGGTCTCGGACCGCAGTCCGGCGAGTTCATCCAGATCGTCAACTACAACCTGCGCGGCTCGCAGTACGCCATCGCCGGCACCGTCGCCGGGCTGAAGGCCCTCGAGGCCGAGGTCGAGGAGCGCCGTGAGCGCGCCGGCGGCAAGCCGGCGTTCATCCTGGTGCCGGGCATCGACGTGCCGTTCCACTCCTCGGAGCTGCACGCGGGCGTCGAGGACTTCCGCGCACGCCTGGACGACCTGCTGCCGGAGACCATCGACCCGTCGGTGCTGGTCGGGCGCTACATCCCGAACCTGGTGCCGCGGCATGTTCACCCTCGACCGGGAGTTCGTCGAGGAGGTCGCGTCGTACGTCGACTCGCCGCTCCTCGACGCCGGTCCTCGAGGACTGGGCCGCCTGGGAGGCCGACCCGGCCCGCCTCGGCCGCACCCTGCTGATCGAGCTGCTCGCGTGGCAGTTCGCCAGCCCGGTGCGCTGGATCGAGACCCAGGACCTGCTGTTCGGCGCGCCCGAGCACGGCGGTCTCGGCATCGAGCAGTTCGTCGAGGTCGGCGTCGCCAGCGCACCCACCCTGGCCAACCTGGCCGCGCAGACCACCAAGCTGCCGTCGTACGACGGGGTCGCGCCGAAGATCGTGAACTCCGCGCGCGACGAGGCCGTCGTCTTCGCCACCGACACCCCGATGGCCGACGACGAGCCGGAGGACGAGGACGAGCCGACGGACCGGTGGCTGACGAGGCGCCGCCGAGCCTGCTCGAAACCGAAGGCGAAGCGCCGCCCCGACGCCAAGACCGCCGCCCCCGGCGCCGAGCGCCCCGCCGACCTGACCTACACCGCCGCCGACGCGACCAAGACCCTGGCCGCGCTGCGCACCAAGGTCCGCCCCGACCAGATCGGCACCGCCGACACGATCGAGGCGCTGTGCGACGGCGTCTCCTCGCGCCGCAACCAGCTGCTCGTCGACCTCGGGGCCGAGCTCTCGCTCGGCGCCATCGACGGTGCCGCCGAGGCCGAGTGGAAGGCCCTGTCCGCCAACGTGGACAAGCTGGCCCGCACCTACAAGCCGTTCGGCCCGGTGCTGACCGAGGCCGTGCAGGAGCAGCTGCGCAAGTTCGCGGGTGCGGCCGGCTCGAAGCCCGCCGCGATCGTCGACCGCGTCAAGGACACCTGGCAGCTCGGCCCCGGCTGGGTCTCGCCACGTGCAGGCCGAGCTCGCCGCGGGTCTCCGCGACGGGTCCTCGACCCGCGGCGGCGACCTCGGCTTCGGCATCGACCTCAAGGACCTCCCGTCGGTCGTCGACCACGCCGTCCAGGCGGTCGGCAAGGCGCAGGGCGTGCAGGTCGACCTGCCGGCCACCGGTGGTGGCGACGGCGCGATGGTCGACTCCGCCGCGCTCGACGAGATCACCGCGTCGATCACCGGCAAGGACGGCGTCCTCGCCTCGACCGCGCGTCACCTGCTCGGCCAGCTCGGCCTGACCGAGCCGGTCGCGGAGGAGTCCGAGGACCTCGACGCCGAGCTCGTGCAGCTCGTCGAGTCCGAGCTCGGCTCGGACTGGGCCCGCAAGGTCGCGCCGTCGTTCGACGAGCGTCGGGCCGTGCTGCTCGACGACCGCTGGGCCTCGGTCCGCGAGGACTTCGCCCGCGTCTGGGTCGGTGACGAGGAGGCCCGCGAGCACAGCTTCGTCGGCCTCGACGAGGCCGCCAAGGCGCAGGCCGGCTGGTGGCTGGACCGCGCCCGTCGCGAGAAGCGCGACGACCTGGTCCCCTTCTACGACGGCGCACTGAAGTCGACCGACGACGCCCAGCAGTGGAGCGACGAGGTGGCCGTGGTCACCGGTGCCGCGCCCGGCTCGATCGCCGGCGCCGTCGTCGCGGACCTGCTCCGCGGCGGTGCGACCGTCGTCGCGACCACGTCGCGGCTGGACCAGGAGCGGCTCGCGTTCTTCCGCGGCCTCTACCAGGACCACGCCTCGACCGGCGCCGCCCTCTGGGTGCTGCCGGCCAACCTGGCGTCCTTCACCGACGTCGACGCGCTCGTCGAGTGGATCTCCGCCCCCGTGGTGGAGACGGCCGGCGGGCAGAAGACCGAGCTGCGTCCGGCCCTCGCGCCGACGCTGGTCTTCCCGTTCGCCGCTCCCCCGGTGCAGGGCACGGCGGCCGACGCCGGCTCGCGCGCCGAGGTGGAGTTCCGGATCCTGCTGTGGGGTGTCGAGCGCCTGGTCACGGGTCTCGCGGCCCAGGGCGCCGACCACCGGATCGGGCGCCGCGTGCACGTCGTACTGCCCGGCTCGCCCAACCGCGGCCGCTTCGGCGGCGACGGGGCGTACGGCGAGGCCAAGGCCGCGTTCGACGCCTTCGTCACGCGCTGGCACGCCGAGAAGGAGTGGGCGCAGCGGGTCTCGCTGGCCCACGCCCACATCGGCTGGGTCCGCGGCACCGGCCTGATGGGTCACAACGACCCGCTGGTCGACGCCGTCACCGAGGCCGGCGTACGCACCTGGTCGCCGCAGGAGATGGCCGCCGAGCTGCTCGAGCTGTGCACCCCGCAGCAGCGGGAGGCCGCGGCCGAGTCGCCGATCGTCACCGACCTGACCGGCGGGCTGGGCGAGGTCGACCTCGACCTCGCCGCGCTCGCTCGCGAGGCGCGGGAAGCCGCAGAAGGCGACCCGACGCCGGTCGAGCCTGTCGAAACCGACGACGACGCCCTGCTCGCCCTGACCCACCCCGCAGGCTGGGGAGTCGAGCAGCCGACGATGGACTGGCCGTCGATCAAGGCGAAGCCCGAGGACCTGGTCGTCATCGTCGGCGCCGGTGAGGTGGGGCCGGTCGGCTCCGCGCGCACCCGCTTCGAGATGGAGGTCGAGGACCACCTGTCCCCGGCCGGCGTGCTCGAGCTGGCGTGGACCACCGGGCTCATCGTCTGGGAGCAGCAGCCCGTCGCCGGCTGGCACGACGTCGAGTCGGGCGAGCCGCTGACCGAGGCCGAGATCGTCGAGAAGTACGCCGAGCAGATCGAGGCCAACGTCGGCATCCGCCGCTACCGCGACGACGGCGACATGGTCGACAACACCGCGCCGCTCGTCGTACCGGTCTTCCTCGAGGAGGACACGTCGTTCGTCGTCCGCACCAAGGACGAGGCCGACGCCTTCGCCGAGGCCGACCCCAGCAAGACGCGGATCTCCCCGACCGAGGACGGCGACTGGCTGGTCACCCGACTGGCCGGCAGCCAGATCCGGGTGCCGCGCCGGTTCAAGCTCTCGCGCTTCGTCGGCGCGCAGGTGCCCGACGGGTTCGACCCGAAGGTGTGGGGCCTGGGCTCGATGACCGAGTCGGTCGACCGCCTGGCCGCGTGGAACCTCGTCGCCACGGTGGACGCGTTCATCTCGAGCGGCTTCGAGCCGGCCGAGCTGCTGCGCTGGATCCACCCGACGAAGTTCGCCAACACCCAGGGCACCGGCATCGGCGGGATGCAGTCCACCCGGAAGATGTACGTCGACGCGCTGCTCGGTGAGCAGCCGCCGAACGACGTCCTCCAGGAGGCGCTGCCGAACGTGATCGCGGCGCACACCGTGCAGGCCTACCTCGGTGGGTACGGCGCGATGGTGCACCCGGTCGCCGCGTGCGCCACCGCCGCGGTCAGCGTCGAGGAGGGCGTGGACAAGATCCGCCTCGACAAGGCCAGCGTGGTCGTGGCCGGCGGCTTCGACGACCTCGGCATCGAGGGCATCCTCGGCTTCGGCAACATGAGCGCGACCGCCGACACCGCCGAGATGCTCGCCAAGGGCATCGACGAGAAGCACGTCTGCCGGCCCAACGACCGCCGTCGTGGCGGGTTCGTCGAGGGCCAGGGCGGCGGCACCGTCGTACTCGCCCGTGGTGACGTCGCCCTCGAGATGGGCCTGCCCGTCCTCGGTGTGATCGCCTACGCCGGCTCGTTCGCCGACGGCATCCACACCTCCATCCCCGCACCGGGGAT
>CAWCFR010000014.1:0-16102 GCA_963794725.1 uncultured Actinomycetota bacterium | reverse complement strand
GGTCGCGTCGCCGATCTCGCGGCGCCCGCGACATCCGTAGACAGCGAACCGCCGCCTCACTGAGCGTGAGGCGGCGGTTCGCTGCGTCCTGGCCACGGGCGGAGCGCCCTACCCGGGCTCCGGGGGTGGTTCCTCCACGTTGGCATCGATCAGGGGGGCGACCCACGAGGCACGGCTGTCGGAGTCGATGAAGATCGCCCGGACGAGCAGCGTCATCGGCACGGCGAGGAGTGCCCCCAGCGCGCCGAGCAGGAACGTCCACACGACCAGGGACATGAAGGTGATCTCGCCGCTGAGCCCGACCGAGTTGCCGACGACGCGGGGCTGGATGAACGTCTGGATCGTGACGTTGAGGACGCTGTAGATGACGACCACGAGCAGTAGCCCCTGCCACCCGCCGTCGAGCAGCCCCAGGAAGGCAGGCGGGATGATGCCGATGACGAAGCCGATGTTGGGGATGAAGTTGGTGAGGAACGAGAAGAATCCCCAGACCAGCGGCAGCGGAATGCCGATGATCCACAAGGCTCCGGCATCGAGCACGCCGACGATCGCGCCGAACAGGGCGGTCATCAGCAGGTAGGTCTGGGACCCCCTCAGGAACTTGGCCAGGGCGGCGGTCAGGTCTGGCTTCGAGCGCTGGAGAGCAGCGACGCGGGGCACGAAGCCCGGCACCGCGACGACGAAGAAGAACATCAGCGTCACGAGGAAGAACAGCGAGCCGGTGGCGTCGAGGATGCTCGAGATCACGTCTCCCAGCGCGTCTGCCAGCTTCGTCGGGTCCAGCTGTGACAGGACGTCCTTGGTTGAGCTCGTGCTCAGGCCGAGCTTGGAGAGGTCTGCCTCGACGTCGTTGGTCATGGACTTCGCGTCGGCGGCGTACGACGGCAGCAGGTCGACGAACTTGATCAGGCACACGACGCAGCCGACGATCATCACCACGAGGATGAGGTAGGCCGCGATGAGGGCGGTCAGCGTCGCCAGCCATCCCGGCCAGCGGTGCTTGCGCGCCCATCGGCCGATCGGCATCACGGCGATGGTCAGCACGAGGGCGAGCATCGTCGGCGCGACGATCCCGGCAGCCGCCTTGGTGCCGACCCCCAGCGCGACGACGCCCACGATGCCGAGCAGCACGACGATCGAGCGTGGCATGGTGGTGAGGGTGCCGGGCAAGGCGTTCTTCGAGCCGGCTTGCTCGTCTGCCGGTGATGACATGCGGTCACCGTAGTTCAGTGCGGGACGGATCTACGTCACCCACACCAGGTGACGCAGTGGTGGAACCGGGCCAGCTCCACCGTCGACGTCATCGAGCGATCTCGGGCTCGAGAAATGTCGTGAGCTCCCTGACGCGGCCGTCGGGCGCGAACGAGAGCACCATGAGGCAGTGGGAGAGGTAGGCGCCGACAGCGTCGTCCCAGATCCTGAATGCCACGGCCGGCTGCCCGTTCGCAGCGCAGATCTCGCCCTGCCAGCGGTTGCCGGGCGAGAGCGGCACCGCCTCGAGGAAGGCGCCGACGTCGTGGCGGCCGCGGTACCACTCGTCGTACGGCGGCATCGAGAGCTCGACGTCGTCGGCGAGCAGCGCCACCACACCGGATACGTCGCAGCGCTCCCAGGCGGCCACCAGCGCCGCGACGACTGCGCGCACCTGACCGTCACCGACGTCACGCAACACCTCTTGCTGGCTGCGCTCGGGCAAGGTGGTCCGCACCGATCGGCGGGCCCGGGCAAGAGCGCTCGTCACCGAGGCCACGGTGGTGTCCAGGATCTCTGCCGTCTCGACCGCGCTGAACCCGAGCACGTCTCGCAGCACCAACACACCGCGTTGGAGCGGCGGCAGGTACTGGAGCGCGGCGACGAACGCGAGCTCGACGGCCTCCCGCTGCTCGTAGACCGCGTCGGCCGGCGTGGCTCCCCAGGTGAGCCCGGCGTCCGGCAGCGGCCCCAGCCACACGGTCTCGGTCAGCGGCGCTGCAAGCCCGTCCGCGGGATCCCTCGCCGGCCCCAGGTCGACCGGTGTCACGCGGCGTCCACGACGCTCGATCTCGCGCAGGCAGACGTTGGTCGCCACCGTGTAGAGCCAGGTCCGCAACGAGCTGCGGCCCTCGAACCGGTCCACGCCGCGCCAGCCTCGAAGCAGCGTCTCCTGCACGGCATCCTCGGCGTCGTGCGAGGAGCCCAGCATCCGGTAGCAGTGCAGCAACAGCCCCGGACGCAAGGGGGCGACCTGTTCGGCGAAGTCCTCCGATGCGAGTGTCATCCGACGTACCGCCCCACGAGCGTCATCGTGTGGGCCTCGGGGCTGGTCTCTGCGCGGTCGGCGAGCAAGGTCGACGTGAAGCGTTGGAACGCCGAGGAGGACGAGAGCGACTCGGGATCGAGCATCTCGTCGACCACGTGCACGAAGCTGACTCCGTCGTCGAGCAGGTAGACCGAGTAGCTGAGTCCACGACCTGGCGATCGGCGAGCTCGGTCATCACGTCGCGAACGTACGCCGAATTGTCCTCGGCGGAACCCGCCCGCACCCGATACGTGACCATCCGCGCGGTCATGCCGGCACCACCTGGGTGAGGTCCGCCAGCTGTGGCCGACGGGTGGGCAGCATCGAGCCGGCGACAGCACCGAGCAACGACAGTGCGGCCGCCGCCAGCACGGCGCCGCGGAACCCGTCGACGAAGTTCTCGGGTGAGGCGAAGCCTCCGACGGAGCCGAAGACCGCCACGGTGAGGGCGATGCCCAGCACGCCGCCCAGCTCGCGCATGGTGGCGTTGACGCCCGAGGCGGTGGCGATGTCGACCTCCTCGACCGCGGCGACGACGGCACTCTGACCGCACGGGATGGCCAGGGACACCCCGATCCCGCCCGCGACGAACGGTCCGACCATGTCGAGATAGGTCATGTCGGTGCCGACCGTTGCGGCCAGCCAGACCATCGCCGCGGCCTGCAGCCCGAGCCCGACGGTGACCAGTGGGCGCTCACCGATCCGGTCGGCCAGCGCACCGGCGGCCGGGGCGAACACGATGAACGTGCCCGTCCACGCCATCAGACGCACACCTGCGCCCAAGGGCGACTCCCCCATCACCACCGAGATGAGCTGGCCGTAGAAGAACACCCCGGAGAACAGCGAGGCGAAGGTCAGCGCGATGGAGAGGTTGCCGGCGTTGAAGCCACGCAGGCGGACCAGCCGCATCGGAAGGAGCGGGTGAGGCGCTCGCCGCTCCCAGGCGACGAAGCCGGCGATCGCCACCACACCGGCGAGTGCGGAGCCGAGGACCTCAGGGCTGGTCCATCCTGCGGCCTCACCACGCACGAGGGCCCAGACGAGGGCGAACACAGACCCGCCGAGCAGGACGACACCGGGCGCATCGAGCCTGGTGCCCGGCACCCGCGCCTCGGGCACCTTGAAGAGGACCAGCGGAGCGGCTGCCAGCCCGACCGGGACGTTCAGCCAGAAGATCCACTGCCAGGCGAGCCCGTCGACCACGGCTCCACCGACAAGCGGTCCACTTGCCACCGCGACTCCCGTCACGGCGCTGAACAGTCCCAGCGCGGCGCCGCGACGCTCCGCCGGGAAGGCGGAGGTCAGCAGCGCAAGGCCCAGGGTCATCACCACGGCGGCACCGGCTCCCTGGACGACCCGCATGGAGATCAACACACCGGCGCTACCGGCGAGGGCGCAGCCCGCCGAGGCGAGCGCGAAGAGGGTCAGCCCGGCGGCGTACGTCCGAGCGCGGCCGACCCGGTCGCCGAGCACCGCCGCCGGCACCAGCAGCACTGCGAAGCTGAGGTTGTAGGCGTTGAGGGTCCACTCGAGGTTGCTGAGCGAGGCGCCCAGGTCGTGCCGGATCGTGCTCAGCGCCGAGGCCACCACGAGGGTGTCCAGTGCCGCCATGAACGATCCGACCGCAGTGAGCACCACGACCCACCGCAACCGTGCGTTGTCCAACATCGCTTGCTCCTCCAGGTGATGAGGCAGCCCAGGCGCCGCTCTCATCAGGTGTGATCCGCACCGGGGGCAGGAGTGATCGGTCGTCCGGGGCCAGGTCGTGCACGGTGACCGGCAGGACCTACCGTGAGACCCGTGCGCGCGAAGACGGTGGCCCCGGGGCCGGAGCTGGCGGCGGCAGTCGGTCGTCCTCTCGACTGGCAGCACGCCGCGTCGGTTCCCCTGGCCGGAGCACTCGATTCCGAGGCCCTGGCGCGTGCCTGCTTCGAGGGTGCCCCGTTCGCGATGCGGCTCTTCCTGACCGTCGGCTGGCGACTGCTGCTGCTCGAGGGCCGTCCTGTCAGCGACTCGGCGCACGTGCTGGGCTGGCCGGTCGTCGCGACGACCCCTGGATCCGCGGTGCTCCAGCGTCGGTCTCGCCTGGGGATCATCGCCACCCTGGTCTTCACGGTGACGGCAGGCACGGCGACCTTCGCGAGCGGCATGACGTTCGACAACCGGGCCGCGCGCGTCGTCTGGGCCGTGGTCGCGCCGACACACCGGTGGGCGGTACGGGTGGCGCTGGGCCATGCGGCCCAGCGCCACTCCTCGCCACGCTAGGAGGCTGCCAGCACCTGCTCGACCGGCTCCCCCGCACGGTCCTGCCGCCTGGCCACGATGACGGAGGCCGTGATCAGCCAGACCGGCAGCAGCAGGTAGGTCACCAGGCCGCCGGGTGGGATGCCGGCGTCACCCAGGGCTCCCAGCACACCGAGGACGACCGTGAGGATGGCGAACCACCTCGGCAGCACCGCGCCGCGCAGGCCACCCAGACCCATCGCGATGAAGGCGGTCGCCAGGCCGATGCCCACCCCGGCCCAGCTGAAGTACGCCGCGTACCCCAGCGTGTGCGCGGCGGTCTGGTCGTGGGCGTCAGCAGCCCCGTTGATCAGTGCCCAGCTCCACATCACCATCTGGGAGAGGCCGGCGACGACCACGATCCAGCCGCCGTACGCGACGCTGGAGTACGTCGCCTCCCGGGGCTCACCCGAGCGGAGCAGGTTGCGCGTGGCGGTGGCGAAGAAGAGCAGGGCGATCCCCATCACCACGAGACATCCCACCGATCCGTAGTTCAGTGCGAGGTGGTCGTGGATCACCGCCGCGGAGGCGCCGCCGGGGACGTCCTTGGTGGAGGTGTTCTGCAGGAAGCTCTGGCCGATCCAGCACACGCCCGCGACGGCGCCGCTCCACGGCAAGAGCTTTTCGAACCTCGTGAGCGGCATGGTGCGCTCCCTTCGTCGGGTGGGACCGGTGGTCCCGCGATGCACCGAACATCTCCGGCTCGCCGCCCCGGCCGCACGAGGCAGTGGTCCCGACCAGCCCGGGAAGGTGTCCCGGGCGTCTGTCCACCGGCGGGCGCAGGCTCCAGACTTGCCGCATGAACCCGGTCATCGCCCTGGGTGTGGCTGCAGTCAGCGTCCTCGTCGGCCTGCTGGTCCTGCGTGCGCACCAGACCGCCATCGGCGCGCTGCTGGTGGCCCACGGGGTCTGCTTCGGCGCTCTGCTGTCGTTCACGGGCGAGAGCACGAGCCGGAGCGGGATGGTGGTGGACCAGCTCGCGGCGGGGTCGTGGATCTTCCTGTTCCTGTGGCTGAGCCTGATCGCCTACCTCGTCCCGGACGGGCACACCATGTCGCCGCGCTGGCGGCTGTGGGTTCGGTTGGGCCTGGTCGGGGTCGTGGCGTTCATGGTGGGGGCGGCCGGTGACGCCCAGGAGTTCCGTGACTCGCACCACGGAGCCCCACCACCGTTGACCTGGCTGCCCACACCGGTCTCCAGCATCCTCGGTGCGATCGGGCTACTGCTCACCGTGCTGCTGTTCTTCGGGGCCGCCTTCGCGGTCCGGGCACGGCTGCGCCGGTCGACGGGCGACGCCCGGCTCCAGCTGCTGTGGCTGGTGTGGGGGGCGACCAGTCTTCCGCTCGCCCTCGTGCTCGCCTGGATCGCGCACTTCCTCCTCGACGACAGTGACCTTCCTCGTCGACCTCGCGCTCACGCTCGCGGGGGTCGCCCTCCCTGTCACGATCGGCATCGCGATCCTGCGGTACCGCCTCTTCGACATCCGGCTGGTGCTCAGCCGCACGCTGGTCTACGGCGTGCTCGTCGTTGCGGTCGTCGCGCTCTACGCCCTCCTCCTGTTCGCCGCCGACCGGCTCCTCGGCGACAGCACCGTCGGCGGGCTGCTCGCCGTGGCGATCGTCGCGGTCGCCGTCCAGCCGGCGTACTCGTGGCTCCGGGCCCGGATCGAGAGATGGGTCTACGGCTACCGCTCGGACCCGGCAGCCGCGCTGCGCCGGCTCGGGGCCAGCGTGGAGTCGGCCGACCCCCTGCACGTGGTCGACACGATCACCGCCTCGGTCGCCGACGCCCTCAAGGTGGATCGCGTCTGGGTGGAGATCGACGGTGAACGGCCGGACCAGCCTGGGGCGACGCGGGTGCCGTTGGTCCACCGCGGGGAGCGCGTCGGGGACCTGGCCGTCGAGGTACCCCCGGGGCGCACCCTCTCGGCCGCGGACAGCGCGCTGCTCCACGACCTCGCCCAGCACGCGGCGGTCACCGTGCGCGCCGCGCAGCTCGCGCTGGAGCTCCAGGCCTCACGATCGCGGATCGTCGCCGCCCGGGAGGAGGAGCGCAAGCGCCTGCGCCGAGACCTGCACGACGGGGTCGGTCCGGCCCTGGCCGCGATCCTGCTCAAGCTCCAGGCGGCCCAGTCGCGCCGGGACGACGAGGAGCGCAACGCCCTGCTCGCCGAGATCCGTGCCGAGACCAAGGCAGCCATCACGGAGGTACGCCGGGTGGTCGACGACCTCCGTCCTCCCGCGATCGACGAGGTCGGCCTCGTGGGGGCGATCCGCCAGCGAGCCGCGTCGCTCACGACCGACGCGCTGGTCTTCCAGGTGCAGGGACCGGTGGAGCAGCTGGCCCTCCCCGCGGCGGTCGAGGTCGCGGCGTTCCGGATCGCCTCGGAGGCGATGACCAACGTGGCCAAGCACTCCGGCGCGACCCGGTGCCTCGTGGAGCTCGAGCTCGAGGTCGGCGAGACCTTCGGGCTCACGGTGTCGGACAACGGCCACGGCAGCGGTCGAGCGACCGGCCGCGGGGTCGGCTGGACGTCGATGACCGAGCGCGCGGCCGAGCTCGGCGGGTCGTGCACCATCTCCAGCCGCACCGAGGGCGGTCTCGTCGTACGCGCGGTGCTCCCGCTGGTGGAGACGACACGGCAGGATGCCGGCGTGGAGGCTGCCTCGTGACCCGGGTCCTGGTCGCCGACGACCACCCGGCGTTCCGCCGCGGGCTGGCCCTGATGCTGGCCGACGTCGACGACGTGGAGCTCGTCGGCGAGGCGGAGACGGGCGCGCGGGCGGTGGAGCTGGCCGCCGAGCTCGGGCCGGACGTCGTCCTGATGGACCTGCGGATGCCCGACCTGGACGGCATCGAGGCCACCCGGCGGATCGGTCGCCAGGACCCGGCGGCCGCGGTCGTCGTGCTCACCATGTTCGAGGACGACGACTCCGTCTTCGCCGCCATGAGGGCCGGCGCGCGTGGCTACCTGCTCAAGGGCGCGGAGCAGGACGAGATCGTGCGGGCGGTCCGTGCTGCGGCCGCGGGTGAGGCCATCTTCGGCCCCGAGGTGGCCACCCGGGTGATCGCCCACTTCTCGAGCGGCACGGGCTCCACCCAGGCCGCCTTCCCGTCACTGACCGACCGCGAGCGCGAGGTGCTGGAGATGATCGCCGCGGGCAAGGGCAACGCCACGATCGCGCACGAGCTGGTGATCAGCCTGAAGACCGTGCGCAACCACGTCTCCAACATCTTCACCAAGCTCCAGGTGCCGGACCGCTCGTCCGCCATCGTGAAGGCCCGCCAGGCCGGTCTCGGCGAGGGCTGAACGTGACCGTTCAGAGGATGTAGAGCATCTCCTGGTAGGTCGGCAGCGACCAGAGGTCGTCCGCCACCAGGCCCTCGAGCGTGTCGGCCGCCTCCCGGACCGCGGCCATCGCGGGCAGCACCGTGTCGCGGCAGTACGTCGCGGCGGCCAGCGAGTCGGGATCGTGGTCGTGGCCGATCGCGTCGCCCAGGCTCGCCAGGCCGGCGCGCAGTGCGGCCAGCGGTGCCGAGACGGCCTCGAGGGTCGAGGTGTCGGCCTCGACGCCGGCCGACTTCAGCGCGGCGACGTTGGTGGCCAGCTCGGTCTGGTAGCGCAGCGCCGCCGGCAGGATGGTCGTCGTACCGATCTCGTGGGTCAGGTTGGCCTCGACGCTGATGCTGAGCACGTACTGCTCCAGGCCGATCTCGTAGCGGCTGTGCATCTCGCGCTCGTTGAACACGTGGTACTTCGCGAAGAGCTCGATCGCCTCGGGCGTGATCAGCTCGGGCAGGGCGTCGACCGTGGTGCGCAGGTTCTTGAGCCCGCGCTGCTCGGCCTCGATCGGCCACTCCTCGGAGTAGCCGTTGCCGTTGAAGATCACCTTGCCGTGGTTGCTGATGATCTCGGTGAGCAGCTGCTGCACGGCCTCGTTGAAGTCGGTGCCGTCGGCGACGGCCTTCTCGAGCTCGGTGGCGCAGTAGTCGAGCGCCTCGGCCATGATCGTGTTGAGCATGACCATCGGCCCGGCCACGGTCTGGTTGGACCCCGGCGCCCGGAACTCGAACCGGTTGCCGGTGAAGGCGAACGGCGAGGTGCGGTTGCGGTCGCCGGGGTCCTTGGTGAGGTTCGGCAGCGTGTCGACCCCGATCGTCAACGTGCCCTTCTCCTTCGAGTGCGTCGCTCCCCCCTTGGCGATCTGGTCGAAGATGTCTGCCAGCTGCTCGCCCAGGAAGATCGAGATGATCGCCGGCGGCGCCTCGTTGGCGCCGAGCCGGTGGTCGTTGCTGGCCGAGGCGACGGAGACGCGGAGCAGGCCGCTGTAGAGGTCGACCGCACGGATGATGGCGCCGCAGAAGACCAGGAACTGGGCGTTGTCGTGCGGGCTGTCGCCCGGGACGAAGAGGCTCCCGAGCTCGCTGTTGCCCAGCGAGAAGTTCACGTGCTTGCCGGAGCCGTTGACGCCGTCGAAGGGCTTCTCGTGGAAGAGGCACTCCATGCCGTGCTTCTTGGCGACGGACTTGAACGTCGTCATCAGCAGCTGCTGGTGGTCGGAGCCGACGTTCGCGCGCTCGAACATCGGCGCGATCTCGAACTGGCCGGGGGCGACCTCGTTGTGCCGGGTCTTGGCCGGGATGCCGAGCTTGAACAGCTCCCGCTCGGTGTCCATCATGAACGCCAGCACCCGTTCCGGGATGGCGCCGAAGTAGTGGTCGTCGAACTCCTGGCCCTTCGGCGGCTTCGCGCCGAAGAGGGTGCGGCCGGCGTTGATCAGGTCCGGGCGGGAGAGGAAGAAGTGCCGGTCGACCAGGAAGTACTCCTGCTCGGGGCCGAGGTAGGACACGACGTGCTCGGAGTTCTCGTGCCCGAAGAGCTGGAGCACGCGCTCGGCGTGGACCGCCATGGCCTGCTGCGACCGGAGCACCGGGGTCTTGTGGTCGAGCGCCTCGCCGGTCATCGAGATGAAGATCGTGGGGATGCACAGGGTGTTGCCGTTGGGGTTCTCCAGCACGTACGCCGGGCTCATCACGTCCCAGCCGGTGTAGCCGCGCGCCTCGAAGGTGTTGCGCAGCCCGCCGTTCGGGAAGCTCGACGCGTCGGGCTCTCCCTGGATCAGGGTCTTGCCGGAGAACGACGCGAAGGCGGTGCCGTCGCCGACCGGGTCGAGGAAGCTGTCGTGCTTCTCGGCGGTGAGGCCGGTCAGCGGGTAGAAGACGTGCGCGTAGTGGGTGGCGCCCTTCTCCAGGGCCCAGTCCTTCATCGCCGAGGCGACGGCGTCCGCGACCTCCGAGTCGAGCGGGGCGGACTTCTCGATCGTGTTGAGGACCGACTTGTAGACAGCCTTGGGAAGCCGCTTCTGCATCGCCGAGAGGCTGAACACGTTCTCGCCGAAGATCTTCCCCGGCTCCTCCCCCGGATCGAACGAGACAGCAGGGGGCGCGTAGGCCTCCACGTCCGTGATGGCCTGCAGACGGACCTTGTTCGCGCTCACTGGGGCTCCCTCGCCGAGTTCCGGCTCCTTGCCGGACGTCCGGAACGTAGGCCGGTCGCATGTCGGCCGCGTTTCGGGCGGATGTCCTCGGCCCACCGGCCTAGGCCAGGTACCCCGCGAGGTGCTCGATCACCTCGCGTGCGTCGTCCTCGATGCCGTGGATGAAGGTGGACTTGCGTCGTCGCAGCACCGGCAGACCCAGGGCGTAGAGCCCGGGACTGGCCTCCACCACTCCCCCCTCGTGCTCCAGGTGGCCCTTGCCGTCGACGACGGGCACGTCGAGCCAGCTGTAGTCGGGGCGGTAGCCGGTGGCCCAGACGACCGAGCTGATCTCACCACTGCCCAGGTCGAGCTGGAGCCGAGAGGTGGCCGGGGTGCGGGTCGGCTCGAACCGCTCGACGGGGCCGACCTCGTCGTCGATGCCGGCAGCGACGGCCCACTGGTCGTAGTTGTCCAGCAGGCGCTGCTGCTTGAGGTCCGCCAGCGCGAACACGTTGCGCAGGCCACCGGAGAACAGCGCGACACCGTCTCGTACGGCGGCCCAGCGACCGACCAAGGAGACCCCCAGCTCGGTGAGCGCGTTGAGGTCGAGCGTGGCCCGCTCGGGAGTCCCCACGAGCTGGGGCGACGGCAGGCTGCGTGCCCGGATGAGGTCGTCGACCTCGTCGTAGCGCTGGTCCCACACGCCCGAGGCGTCCATCCACCACAGCACGTCGCGACCGCGGTAGGTGCGCGGGAGCCGGGTGTGCTCGCCCACGGACAAGGTCACCGGGCGGCCTGAGCGCTGGAGCTCGGCCGCCACCTGCACGCCGGTGGCCGAGGCGCCCACGACGAGCACGCCGCCCTGCGGCAGCTGGTCGGGGTTGCGGTAGTCGAACGCCGTCAGCTGGGTCAGCGCAGGCGGCAACGACGCCGCGAACGCGGGCACGCTGGGTTTGTTGCACGCCCCGCTCGCGATCACGACCGTGTCGCTGTGGATCTCACCCTGGTCCGTCGTGGCGACGTACCCGGTGGGGGCACGTCGCAACGACCTCACCTCGGTGCCGGTGCGGACGGGAGCCTTCGAGGCGGCCGCGAAGCCCTCGATGAAGTCGGCCACCTCGGTGGCGTCCATGTAGCCGTCGGGGTCCGAGCCGTTGTAGGCGTGGCCGGGCAGCCGGCTCTGCCAGTTGGGCGTGAGCAGGCGCAGCGAGTCCCACCGCTCGTGCCGCCAGGAGTTCGCCACCTCGCCGCGCTCGAGCACGACGTGGTCGATCGACCGCTCGGTGAGGAAGTGACTCGCCGCGAGGCCGGCATGGCCGGCCCCGACGACGACCGTGGAGACGTGCTCAGGCAACCTCAGCACCGACGGTCACGTCCGTGGGGTTGGTCAGGGCGTCGAACACCGCGGAGCGCTTCTGCGACTGGGCCACCAGCGCCTCGATCTCCTGCTGTGAGGCGTCCGCGTCGATCTTGAAGGTCACCTTGACGTCGTTGAACCCGTTGCGCACGTCGCTGTCGGCGCCCAGGATCCCGCGGATGTCGTGGTTGCCCTCGACCTCGGCCTCGACCGAGCGCAGCTGGATGCCGCGGTTCTGCGCCACGGAGGCGACCCCGGCGCTCAGGCAGCTGGCCAGGCCGACGAGCAGGAACTCGATCGGGGTGATGCCCTCGTCGGTCGCCGCGAAGGTCTCCGGGTGGTCGGCCACGAAGGTGCGCTCGGCCTTGTGCTGCTGGTCGGCGCCGAGACCGAAGTAGTTCTGCACCTTCACGTCGGTGTGCACGCCGCGCTGCCACGTGGACGTGGCCTTCCAGGTGAACTGCGCGGCCTCGGGCGCGCCCTTGAGCACCTCGCGCGCGTCGAGCAGGGCCTGCACGTTCACCCCGTTGTCCGCAGTGGCGTTCTCGGTTGTCGTCATCTCGGTGATGCCTCTCTCGCTGTTAAATCTAGTGACCCAATAGGGATTCAGGACTTTACCTGATGGCCCGATAGCATCGCGCTCATGTCCGTCCCGACGATCGTGCCCGGCTCGGTGGGCACTGTCGAGACGCAGTTCCTCGATCTCCCCGATCCGGTGCCGCTCGACTGCGGGCGCGAGATCCCCGTCCGGGTGGCGTACGAGACCTACGGGACCCTCTCCCCCGCCCGCGACAACGTGATCCTGGTCTGCCACGCGCTCAGCGGCGACGCCCACGCGGCCGGCTTCTCGCCGACGCCGCCGGCGGAGAGCACTCGCGACGGCTTCGGTGCCGAGGACCGCGACGGCTCGTCGAGCCGCGGTCTCGGCTGGTGGGACGGGATGATCGGGCCGGGCAAGGCCTTCGACACCGACCACTACTTCGTCGTCAGCACCAACCTCCTCGGCGGCTGCAGCGGCACGACGGGGCCCTCGTCGGTCGACCCGGCCACCGGCACGCCGTACGGCTCGGACTTCCCGGTGATCACCGTGGCCGACATGGTCCGCACCGAGAGGGCCTTCCTGCACGAGCTGGGGATCGACCGGCTCGCGGCCGTGGCCGGCGGCTCGCTCGGCGGGATGCAGGCGCTGGAGTGGGCGATCACCTACCCCGACGAGGTCGACGCGATCGTGTCCATCGCCAGCACCCACGCGCTGCACCCGCAGGGTGTGGCGTGGAACGCGATCGCGCGCGAGGCCATCCGGCGCGACCCGGCCTGGCAGGGCGGGCACTACCACCAGACGGCGGAGAAGCCCGACGACGGCATGAGCGTGGCGCGCATGGTCGGTCACGTCACCTACCTCTCCGGCGTCGCGCTGGAGGACAAGTTCGGCCGGCGGCTGCAGGACGGCGACGACATCCGCTACACGATCACCGAGCCGGAGTTCGAGATCGAGAGCTACCTCGACCACCAGGCCGAGTCGTTCGTGAAGCGCTTCGACGCCAACACCTACCTCTACACCTCGCGCGCGCTGACCTACTTCGACCTCGCCAGGGAGCACGGCGGCGGCTCGCTGCGCCGTGCGCTCGAGGACGTCGAGGCGCGCACCCTGCTGATCGCCTTCAGCTCCGACTGGCTCTACCCGCCCGTCGCCTCGCAGGAGATCGAGGCGGCGCTGACCGAGCTCGACAAGCCGGTCGAGCTGCACGTGATCGAGGCTCCCTACGGGCACGACTGCTTCCTGCTCGAGGAAGCCCGCCAGACCCCACTCATCCGCCAGTTCTTGTTCAACACACCTAGGAGTCGAGACGTGACCAACCCCGAGCAGGAGCACGACTTCGGGTTCGAGACCCGGCAGCTGCACGCCGGGCAGCGGCCCGACCCCAACACGGGGGCACGCGCGGTGCCGATCTTCCAGACCACCAGCTACGTCTTCGAGGACCCCGAGTCGGCGGCGGCGTACTTCAACCTCCAGGAGTACGGCAACACCTACTCCCGGATCATGAACCCGACCACCGCGGTCTTCGAGGAGCGGGTGGCCAACCTCGAGGGCGGCGCCGGTGCCGTGGCCTTCGCCAGCGGGCTCGCCGCCCAGATGGCCGCGCTGTTCACCCTGCTCGAGCCGGGTGACCACGTCGTCTCCTCCTCGGCGCTGTACGGCGGCACGGTCAACCAGCTCAAGCACGTGCTGCGCAAGATGGCCGTGGAGCTGACCTGGGTCGACCCGGACGACCCGGACGCGTGGCGACAGGCCGTGCGCCCGACCACGAAGGCCTTCTTCGCCGAGACGATCGGCAACCCGGCGGGCAACGTGCTCGACATCGAGGTGGTGGCCTCGATCGCCCACGAGCACGGCGTGCCGCTGCTGGTCGACAACACGTTCGCGACGCCGTACCTCTGCCGCCCGATCGAGTGGGGCGCCGACATCGTGATCCACTCGGCCACGAAGTTCATCGGCGGTCACGGCACCAGCATCGGCGGGATCGTCGTCGACTCCGGTGAGTTCGACTGGTCCAACGGCCGCTTCCCCGTCATCGCCGAGCCGTCGCCGGCGTACCACGGGCTGCAGTTCCACGAGACGTTCGGGACCTACGGCTACCTGATGAAGCTGCGGGCCGAGACGCTGCGCGACCTCGGTGCCGCGCTCTCGCCGTTCAACGCGTTCCTGTTCCTGCAGGGGCTGGAGACGCTGTCGCTGCGGATGGAGCGTCACGTCACCAACGCGCTCGCGATCGCGACGCACCTCGAGGCGCACGACCTGACCTCGAACGTGACCTACGCCGGTCTCCCCTCGAGCCGCTACCGCCCGCTCGTCGAGAAGTACCTGCCGCGCGGTGCGGGCGCCGTCTTCTCCGTCGACTGCGCGGGTGGGCGCAGCGGCGGGCTCGCGCTGATCAACGGCGTCACCCTCTGGTCGCACCTGGCCAACGTGGGCGACGCGAAGAGCCTGATCATCCATCCGGCCAGCACGACGCACCGCCAGCTCAGCGACGAGGAGCTCGAGGCCGCGGGCGTCGGACCGGGGACCGTGCGACTCTCGGTCGGCCTGGAGTCGACGGACGACCTGGTCTGGGACCTCGAGCAGGGCCTGGCCAACATCGAGGCACTCACCACGCCGGCGGGAGCGACGCGATGACCGACCTCACGAAGTACCAGGACCCGATGACCATCCAGAAGCGTGCTGCACGGCGCGCAGACGATCGCCGTGGTGGGGCTCTCGGCCAACCAGCTGCGTGCCAGCAACTTCGTCGGCTACTACCTCAAGCGCCACGGCTACCAGGTCATCCCGGTGAACCCACGGGAGTCGGAGATCCTCGGCGAGAAGAGCTACCCGAGCCTGCGCGACGTTCCACGAGCACATCGACATCGTGGACGTCTTCCGCGCCCCGGACGCGCTGCCCGACATCGCCCGTGAGGCCGTGGAGATCGGGGCGGACGCCCTCTGGTGCCAGTTCGGCGTGATCAACGAGGAGGGCAACACCATCGCGGAGAAGGGTGGCCTGGACGTGGTCGTCGACCGCTGCCTGAAGATCGAGCACGCGCGCTACATCGGCCGGATGCACTGGCTGGGCTTCAACACCCAGCGGATCACCTCCGTCCGCACCGGCCTCCAGTAGCCGGCCGGGCGTCCCGCTAGCGCCAGCCGAGCCCCGGAGCGACGTGGCGGACGACGGACTCGAGGACGTGGGCGTTGTAGTCGACGCCGAGCTGGTTGGGGATCGTGAGCAGCAACGTGTCTGCTGCGGCGACCGCCTCGTCCTCGGCGAGGTCTGCGACGAGCTGGTCGGGCTCCCCGGCGTACGTCTTGCCGAAGCGCGCCAGGCCACCCTCGAGGTGCCCGACCTGGTCCTCGCTGCGGGTGTCGCGGCCGAAGTACGCGCGGTCCTCGTCGCTGACGATCGGGAAGATGCTGCGGCTGACCGAGACTCGCGGCGTGCGCTGGTGGCCGGCCGCGGCCCAGGCGTCGCGGAACATCTGGATCTGCTCGGCCTGCAGCTGGTGGAACGGCACGCCGGTGTCCTCGGTGAGCAGGGTCGAGCTCATCAGGTTCATCCCCTGCTCCGCCGTCCACTCGGCCGTCGCCCGGCTCCCGGCGCCCCACCAGATGCGGTCGCGCAGCCCGGGCGAGTGCGGCTCGAGGCGCAGGAGCCCGGGCGGGTTGGCGAACATCGGCCGGGGGTTCGGCTCGGCGAACCCGACACCCTCGAGCAGCTCGAGGAAGACGCGGGCGTGCTCGCGCGCCATGTCGGCGTGGTCGGTGCCCTCCGGCGGGACGTGCCCGAAGTAGCGGTAGCCGTCGATCACCTGCTCCGGTGATCCCCGGCTGATCCCGAGCTGCAGGCGCCCTCCGGCGATGAGGTCGGCGGACCCGGCGTCCTCGACCATGTAGAGCGGGTTCTCGTAGCGCATGTCGATCACGCCGGTGCCGATCTCGATCCTGCTCGTCCGCGCCCCGATCGCCGCGAGCAGCGGGAACGGCGACGCCAGCTGCTGAGCGAAGTGGTGGATCCGGAAGTACGCACCGTCGACGCCGAGCTCCTCCGCCGCGACGGCGAGGTCGATCGACTGCAGCAGCGCGTCCGAGGCCGACCTGGTCTGCGAGTGCGGCGAGGAGGACCAGTGCCCGAACGACAGGAAGCCGATGTTCTTCATGGCCCGTGAACA
>CAWCFR010000013.1:0-170034 GCA_963794725.1 uncultured Actinomycetota bacterium | reverse complement strand
AAGCATGAAGACCGTCGTGATCGTCCCGACCTACAACGAGGCGGAGGGCCTCGTCACCATGCTCGACGCGGTGCTGAGGCACGCGCCCGACGTGGACATCCTCGTCGTCGACGACGACAGCCCCGACGGCACCGCACGGCTCGTCACGGCCCACCGCGAGTTCGGCCAACGCCTCCACCTCCTCAACCGGACGAGGAAAGAGGGTCTCGGTGCGGCCTATCGCGCCGGATTCGGCTGGGCCCTGGCCAGGCCGTACGAGGCCATCGTCCAGATGGACGCCGATCTCTCGCACCCGCCGGAGCGCGTCCCGGCGCTCCTGGCGGCCCTCGAGCACGCGGACGTCGCCATCGGTTCCCGCTACGTGCGTGGCGGCGGCGTGCGCGACTGGCCGTTGCGGCGCCGAGCCATCTCTCGTGGCGGAAACGTCTACGTGCGCCTGGTGCTGGGCATGCCGGTCCACGACGCGACCGCCGGCTTCAAGGCGTTCCGGCGCGAGGCCCTGGAGGAGATCGGTGCCCTGAACTCCGAGTCGAACGGGTACTGCTTCCAGATCGAGAACACCTGGAACGCCAGTCGGCTGGGACTGCGCATCACGGAGGTACCGATCACGTTCACGGACCGAGCGGTCGGCACCTCGAAGATGACCGGCGACATCGTCCGCGAGGCCATGCTCCGGGTGCTGGGCTGGCGTTGGCGTGAGCTCGCCGGCCGGCACGTGAAGCCCTCGCCGGACGTGCCCAGCGACCAGACCCGGCACGAAGTCACGGTGTGACTCTCCCTCTCGAAAGGCGCACCTCGTCAGCCTGACGACGCGCCCCTGCGGCGCTCCGACCTGCTCGTCCGAGGCCTGCCACTGATGCTGGTCGCCGCCCTTGCCACGGCAGGGGTGGTGTCCCTGGCCGATGCCGCCGGGGAGCACGACGGACCGAGCCGGCTCGACCCCGCGACGGCCACCGACGTGCTGAGGATGCGTACGCCGGCGCTCACCGACCTGGCCCATGCCTTCACGTTCCTGGGCAGCGAGGTCGTCGTGGGCTTCCTCGCGGTCCTCACCCTCGTGGCTCTCCTCGCACGGGGTCGGCTCACGAAGGCCACCCTGTTCGCCCTCGGCATCGGCGGCTCGGCCTTCCTGACGGTGGCGGTGAAGCTGCTGGTCGCACGTCCCCGGCCCGGCGCGGTCGACCGTCTCGGTGCCGTGGACACGACGTACTCGTTCCCGTCGGGGCACACGCTGAACTCGACGGTCTTCCTCGCCCTGCTCGTGTGGCTGCTCTGGCCGGCAGCGAAGCGCCCGGGGCGCATCGCCCTGGTCACGGCCGCGTCGATCCTGGCGGTCGGGGTCGCTGCGAGTCGCGTCTACCTCGGCTACCACTGGCTCACCGACGTGGTGGCGTCGGGCCTCGTCGCCCTCGCATGGCTCTCCCTCGTGTGGGTGCTGGGAACGACCTTCGCGCGGAGGACGTCACGACTCCGGCGCGACCGGCAGCGTCACCCTGACCTCGAGGCCACCCCTCGGCCCGGCGGTCAGTGAGACGTCCCCACCTGCCTGGTGGACGAGCTCGCGCACGATGGCCAGCCCCAGTCCACTGCCCCCGGCATCACGGTCGCGGGCCTCGTCGAGGCGCGTGAAGCGATCGAAGACCCTGGCCCGGTCCGCCTCGGGGATGCCTGCCCCGTCGTCCGAGACGAGCACCTCGACGTGGTCGTCGTGCCGCTTCATCTCGAGGACCACGGCCGTGCTCGCGTGCCGGACCGCGTTGTCGGTGAGGTTGTCGAACACGCGTCCCAGTGCCTCGGCGTCACCGTGCACCACGACCTCGGGGAGGGCTCCGGCACTCACCTCGACCCGCGCGCCCGACCGGCGGCGGACCACGCGGAGCAGGACGTCGCGGAGGTCGACCGGGAGCGGCGCCCGCGCTGGCGAGGCCTCCCGGTCAAGGCGCGCCAGCACCAGCAGGTCCTCGACGAGGCCGGTCATCCGGGCGACCTCTGCCTGCAGGTCGCGCGTCACCTCCGAGCCTTCGCCGAGCCGATCGGCGACCTCGAGCTGGGTCTGCATCGAGCTCAGCGGGCTGCGCAGCTCGTGCGCCGCATCGGCGATGAAGGCCCGCTGGCGCGCACGGGACGTCGAGAGCCGGTCGAGCATCGAGTTCAACGTCACTGCGAGGTCGTGCACCTCGTCGTGCGACGCCGCGACGGGCAGCCGCTCGTCCTGGCCCGTCCCCGAGATCCGCTCAGCCGTCGCCCGGAGGGTCTCGACCGGTCGCAGGGCAGCGCCGATGACGCGCCAGGCGATCAGGGCGAGGACCAGGAGGAGCAGGGGGTAGGTCGTCAGCAGGGTGAGCCGGAGGATCCGCTGGCTGTCGGCGATGTCATCGATGCGCTGCGCCACCACGACCGTACGGCGAGCGCCGGCCGGTCCCGCCTCGGCTGCGGAGATGCGGAGCATCGCGTCCAGGCCGACCCGCGACCCGGGGACCTGGGGATGGCGTCCATCTCGTGCCGCGGCCACCTCCCCCGGGGTCACCACGGCCGTCAGCCGATCGCCGTTGATCGAGGCGCTCACCACGCGGTTGCGTGAGTCCAGCACCTGCACGATCTGGCTGCCCGTCACCGGGATGGGGTCGGGGAGCCGGTCCCGGTTCACGAGGTCGGCCACCTCGGCCGCGGTCGCGTCGCCCGCGTTGTCGAGCGTGCGGAAGCTGACCAGGGTCAGGACGCCGTACAGCGCGAAGCTGCCGACGGCGAGTGCGACTGCCACGCCGAGCACGCCGATCACCAGCAGCCGGGCCCGCAGGCTGAGCTGCGGCCACCCGCGCGCGCGACTCATGCCTCGAGGCGGTACCCGGCGCCGCGCACGGTCTCGACGAGTCGCCGACCGAGCTTGCGGCGCAGGTAGCCGACGTAGACCTCGACCGCGTTGGGGTTGACGTCGGCTGCGGCGTCCCAGACGTGGTCCAGGATCTCGACCTTGGACACCACCCGGTCCGGACGGCGCAGGAGGTACTCGAGCAGGCCGAGCTCACGCGGCGTCAGGGCGACCGGTGCTCCGTCGACCGTCACCACGCGCGTGCTGGGATCCAGCCGGATGTCACCGGACGAGAGCACCGGAGGCCTCGCCTGAGGGGTGCGACGCAGCAGGGATCGCAGCCGGGCGAGCAGGACGACGTAGGAGAACGGCTTGGTGAGGTAGTCGTCCGCCCCGTGGTCGAGGCCCTCTGCCTGGTCGTACTCACCCGCCCTGGCCGAGAGCATCAGGACCGGGACCCAGTTCTCCTCCGCGCGCAGCGTGCGCACGACCTCGAAGCCGGAGAGCCTGGGAAGCATCACGTCGAGCACGACGGCATCGAAGTCTCCGTGCCGCGCGAGCTCCAGGCCCGTGACCCCGTCGGCCGCCACCTCGACGACGAACCCGTCGCCGGTCAGACCACGGCGCAGGGCGTGCGCGAGGCGCCGTTCGTCCTCGACGAGCAGTAGCCGCATGCCCCCAGACTGGCACGCGAGGCGCAGCCGTCCCTGGCTCTCTCAGCGATCTCACAGCGGCCCTGGTGCACCCTTGGCCCATGAGCCCCTTCACCCGTCGACCAGCCGTCCGATGGCTCGTCCCCGTCGCCGCTGCCGTCGTCCTCGCTGCCGGGGGATCCACTGTCGGTGTGCTGACCGCGGCCGCCCGCGGCGGCCTGCCGGAGCGCAGTCCCGCAACCCTGCTGGCGGACGTGCAGAAGGCGCAGCTCGACGGCCTCTCCGGCACGATCGTCCAGAACGCCGACCTCGGCCTGCCGAGCCTTCCGGGTGTCGGGGGCGGCGGCAGCTCCGACATGACCTCGCTCATCTCCGGGTCGCACACCCTGCGCCTCTGGTACGCCGGGCCGAACAAGGTCAGGCTCGCCCTGCTCGGATCCCTCGGTGAGTCCGACCTCGTCCGCAACGGCACCGACTTCTGGACCTGGTCGAGCAAGGACAAGACCGCCACGCACCGCACGGTCGCCCTGACGAAGGACGATGCGCCGAAGCAGCTGGCGGAGGCCTCTCCGACGACACCCCAGGAGGCCGCGAACGCCGCCCTGGCAGCGATCTCGCCGAGCACCAAGGTGAGCACCGACGGGACGGCCACCGTGGCCGGCCGGTCCGCCTACGAGCTCGTGCTGCAGCCCAAGGAGGCCGGATCGCTGGTGGACTCCGTACGCATCGCGATCGACGGCAAGACCCACGTGCCGACCCGCGTCCAGGTGTTCGCGAAGAACAGCCAGGACCCCTCCTTCGAGGTGGGCTTCACCTCCTTCGACCCGTCGACCCCGAGCGCGTCGGCGTTCGGCTTCAACCCGCCCCCCGGCACCAAGGTGACCGAGGCGTCAGGATCGAAGACCCCGAGTGAGCTGGCCGGCCCCGGCAAGGGCCTCGCCGACCACAAGGACAAGGCCGGGTCTGCAGCCGAGCCCAAGGTCGTCGGCGCCGGCTGGACCTCGGTCGTGGTCGCCAAGCTGCCCGCGGACGCCACGTCCGGGTCCGGAGCAGCTGACCACGATGCTCAAGGTCCTGCCCACGGTCAGCGGTGCCTGGGGCTCGGGGCACCTGCTGCGCGGCACCCTGTTCTCGGCCCTCCTCACCGATGACGGCCGGGTGGCCGTGGGAGCCGTGGCCCCGGAGGCGTTGTACGCCGCACTGGCCGGCTGATGCCGGGCGTCGCCGTCGCCACCGCCGGGTTGACCAAACGGTTCGGGCAGCAGGTGGCGGTCGACTCGCTCGACCTCGTCGTGCCCACGGGGGCCGTCTACGGCTTCCTCGGCCCGAACGGCTCCGGCAAGACGACCACCATCCGGATGCTGCTCGGCCTGGTCGGCGCCACGTCGGGGAGCGTGGAGCTGCTCGGCCACCAGATGCCGGCCGAGGGCCCCGCCGTGCTCGCCAGGGTCGGCGCTCTGGTCGAGGGACCTGCGTTCCACCCGTACCTCTCCGGCCGGGACAACCTGGCCAGGCTCGATGCCGCCGACCGCACCACCGACGCCCGGACGGCGCGCGCCCGGGTCGACGCCGCCCTGGATCGCGTGGGCCTGCTGGTGGCGGCAGCCAAGCGCTACCGCGCCTACTCCCTGGGCATGCGCCAGCGTCTCGCCATCGCGAGCGCGCTGCTTCGTCAGCGTGACCTGCTGGTGCTCGACGAGCCGACGAACGGGCTCGACCCGCAGGGCACCCGAGAGGTCCGCGCCCTGGTCGGTTCGCTCGCCGAGGAGGGCGCCACCGTGCTCGTCTCCAGCCACCTGCTCTCCGAGGTCGAGCAGATGTGCAGCCACCTCGGCGTGATGCACGCGGGCAAGCTCGTCGCGCAGGGCACCAGTGCCGAGGTCAGGGCCGGGACGCAGGACCAGGCGGTCGTCGAGACCGACCAGCCTCACGAGGCGGGCCGCATCATGACGGAGCTCGGCCTGCTCGACGTGCACGTGACCCGGACGTCGGCGACCGGCAACCTCGGCGAGGTCTCACCGGACAAGGTCGTCGCGGCCTGCGTCCATGCCGGGGTTCCCGTCCTCGGATTCCGGGTCGGCGCCCCGTCCCTCGAGGACGTCTTCGTCTCGCTCACCGGGGAGGGCTTCGATGTCAGTGGCTGAAGTAGTCGTCGAGCGACGGCCCCGGACCGTCTCGACCCGGTTCCTGCGCTCGGAGCTGCGGCTGATCTTCGGCCGCCGTCGCAACCAGGCCGGGCTGCTGGTGCTGGCCGGGGTACCTGTCCTGATCGCGATCGCGGTCAAGGTGTCCACCCCCGGCCGTGGCGGTGACGGCCCCGACTTCTTCAGCTCGATCACCGAGAACGGCCTGTTCGTCGCGCTCGCGTCCCTGACCATCGAGCTCGGCCTGTTCCTGCCACTGGCGGTGGCGGCGATCTCGGGCGACGCGGTGGCGGGCGAGGCGAACCTAGGCACGCTGCGCTACCTGCTCACGGTTCCGGTGCAGCGGGCCCGCCTGCTCGGGGTGAAGTACCTCGCGATCGTGATCTTCTCGGTCGTGGCGACGTTGACGGTGACCGTGACCGGGATCGTGATGGGGCTGGCCCTGTTCGGCGGCGGCGAGTTGACCCTGCTCTCGGGCACCCAGATCGGCTTCGCCGACGGGCTGCTCAGGGTTCTCGCCGCTTCGCTCTACCTGAGCATCTGCTTCGCATCCCTCGGCGCGGTGGGGTTGTTCGTCTCCACGCTCACCGAGCAGCCCATCGGGGCGATGATCACCGTGGTCATCTTCAGCACCGCCAGCTTCATCGCCGACAGCATCCCGCAGATCGCCTGGCTGCACCCGTTCCTGATCACCCACAACTGGCTCGCGTTCGGGGATCTCTTCCGTTCCCCGATCGCGTGGGACGGCGTCCAGCAGGGCCTCTACGTCGCCGTCGCGTACGGCGTCGTGTTCTGGTTCGCCGGGTGGGCCCGGTTCGCCGGCAAGGACGTCACCAGCTAGCCCTGCCGACCACCACCAGGGGCGTCACTCGTCAGGGCCCGGAGCAAGCACCCGGAACAAGCGTTTCTGCTCGCGATCCTCGGGAGGTCGTCCACCCGTCGATCACCCACGTGGACAGCACAGAGGAACGAGCACCGGTGGACAGGCAGCCCCCAACCTCGGTGCACTCGTGCAGGTCTCGTGAAGATCGCGCGAAGACGGCCCGCGCCTGCTGCAGTTCGGGAGCAACCCGGTCAGCATGCAAGGCATGAAGTGGGTACGACGATGCGCGGCGGCCGTGGCGGCACTGCTGGTCCTGGGCGCCGCGTACGTCGGCCTCTGCGCGGTAGCCACCCATCGGGCGACCCGGCTCCCGATCCCCGCGGGCGGCGGCCCCATCGGTCGCAGCACGTTCGAGTGGACCGACCAGAGCAGGCGCGACGCTCTGGCACCGCACCCACGCTCCGTCCCTCGCCGGCTCTCCGCCTGGATCTGGTACCCGGCGTCGGCGACCGACCGGCAGAGCTCGGCGTACGCGCCAGGCCTGTGGACGAGGGTCCACTGGCCGGGCCTGATCGGTCTGGGTGAGTCGAGCTTCGCGGCGATCCACACCCACTCCGTCTCGGACGCCCCACCGGATGCGCGGCCCCACCACCTCGTCGTGCTGGCGCCGGGGCTGGGGTTCTCCATCGTCCAGTACCAGGCGATGGCCGAGGCGCTGGCCTCGCACGGCTACGTGGTCGCGGGATTCACGCCGACCTACAGCTCCAACGTCACGGTGCTCCGCAACACCGTGGTCGCCCAGTCGCGTGCCGGGAGCCTGCCAGACGGCAGCCTCTACAGCGCCGGCGTGCACGCGGCAGCGCTACGAGTCCTGGCCGAGTGGGTCGGCGATGCACGATTCGTGTCACGGGAGGGTCGGCACGCGATCCACGGCGTGCGCGTGCTGCCGGGCGTCCTCTACGTCGGGCACTCGTTCGGGGGTGCCACCGCGCTCCAGGCGTGTCGCGAAGACCGCTCCTGCGTCGGAGCCGCCAACATCGACGGCCTCGACATCGGGCGGGTGAGCACATCGGGACTCGACAAGCCGCTGCTCCTCATGGGCCACGAGAACTCGTGTGTCACGGCCGCCTGTCGCCCACCGACAGCGGAGGACCGACGTGACCTCGCGACGTCGCGGACCATGGTGCGCGCGAGCGCGGGGCCGTCGTGGTCGGTGACCCTCGACGGGACGGAGCACTTCGACTTCACCGACTACGCCGCCTACCGGCTCATGTTCCCGCTGCGCCGGCTGCTGCCCCTCGGCTCCAGGGCGGGGCCTGCCGCGCTCGTCACCGGGGAGGAGTGCCTCCTCGACTTCGCCGCGAGGGCGACGGGTCATCGATCCCGGTGGAGGTGCCTGGAAGGCGGCCTGCCCGGCACGTACGTCCGGTCATGGCCCAGCGGCCGGTGACCGGTGAGCCTGGTCGAGCCCATGGGCGCGGATGACCAGCTGGACGCGGTCTCGTGCGTCGAGCTTGGACAGGAGGCGGGCGACGTGGGTCTTCGCCGTCCCGATTCCGATGTGGAGCTTCTCGGCTATCTCGGGGTTGGTGTGTCCCGCGGCAACGAGGGCGAGCACCTCACGCTCGCGGCTGGTGACGTCATCAGGCAGGACGACCGGGTCGCGGCTCAGCCCGCGGTCACCGGATTTCACGAACCGGTCGATGAGGCGACGGGTCACGCGCGGCGAGAGCAGCGCGTCACCAGCCGCCACGATGCGGATTGCCGCCAACAGCTCTGCGGGTGGCGTGTCCTTGACGAGGAACCCGCTCGCTCCGTTCTGCAGCGCCTCGTAGACGTACTCGTCGAGGTCGAAGGTCGTCAGGATCAGCACCTTGGCGTTCGTGGAGGCGACGACCTGCCGGGTCGCTTCGATGCCGTCCATCACCGGCATCCGGATGTCCATCAGGACGATGTCGGGGTGAGTGTCCTGGGTGGTCACGAGTGCGGCCCCGCCGTCTCCGGCCTGCCCGACCACCGTCATGTCGGGAGCGGTGTCGACGATGCCGGCGAGACCGGCCCGCAGCAACACCTGGTCGTCGGCAACGACGACCTTGATCACGTCGGGTCCGCGGTCAGCACCCGTGGCGTCGCTGGACGCCCCGAGAGGGGGAGGTGGCCGACGACCTCGTAGCCTCCCCCGGGCAGTGGCCCGACCTGCAACGTCCCACCGAGGATCCTGGCTCGTTCGAGCATGCCGGTGATGCCGTGGCCGGGTTCGACCGTGACTTCCGGCATCGGCGGCCCCTCGTCACGGATCGTGATGGTCAGCTCGTCGTCGTCCTGCTCCAGGTGCACGGTCGCCCCGACCGGACCAGCGTGCTTGACGACATTGGTGAGCGCCTCCTGAACGATCCGGTAGGCGTTGAGCTCGATCAGCGGCGGCAGCGGCGTGATCGGACCGCGTCGGGTGTGAGTGACCTCGACGCCCGCCTCGCGGATGCGGTCGAACATTGCCTCCAGGTCGTCCATCCGGGGCGCGGGCGACAGTGCCGGCTGGTCGAGCTCCGTGCCGTCGCGCAGGACCTCCAGCAGTGTCCGCATCTCGTCCAGCGTCTGTCGTCCGGTGGTCTCGATCGAGTCGAGTGCGGAACGGACCTCGTCCGGATCGTCGGCAACCAGTCCCGCGAAGCCGGCCTGCACGGTGATCACGCTCAGGCCGTGCGCGACGACGTCGTGGAGCTCGCGGGCGATCCGGACCCGCTGATCGACCAGGTCCAGCTCGGAACGCCGTACGTGGGCTCGACGAAGTCGCTCCTGCAGCTCCAGCTGGAGGCGCAGGTGACGACGGTGCAGCCCGAAGGCAGCGCCGAGCGCCCACGCCGCCACGAGCACCGGGATGGTGACCAGGATCCCGCCGGGGTGCAGCAGGTGGGGCAGGGCGGTGGCCCACACGGCTGCGCAGGTCACCACCAACGCCGCGACGGCGGCGGGCAGACGAGTCTCGACGGCCACCGTGTAGAGCACCAGCACGACCGGCGGCAACGCCATGACCACGCTCGACGGAGCGAACACCGCCATCACGATGAGCGTCGCGAGGAGCGCCGCCAAGGACCTGAGGGGCGCGCGACGCCTGGTCGTCACCGGCACGGCGAGACAGACCGCGCCCACGAACGCCGCCAGCCATGCGGCGGCCGACGAGGCGCCGTTCGCAAGCGCGACAAACGCAAGCAAGCCGTAGCCGATTCCCGCCAGCCGGTCGATCAACAGCCACGTGGCCGGGCGCATCCACCCCACCAGCGCGACGGTGGACTGAGGGTTCATCGCCCCAGCGTAGATCTGCGCCGCCGACCACGTCGTCTGCCTCCGGGCCCATGCCCGCGGGCGGACGGCCGGCTCGGACGGTCAGCTCGAGGCGTTGCCGCGAGTCAGAAATCCGCCCACGGCCAGATGCATTCGACCGGCCCCGACGCGAGCCTCGTGGGCAGCAATCCGCCAGCCTGACCGGAAGGGCATTCATGATCCAGGTCCAGCACCTGTCCCGGCGATTCGGATCCACCCGGGCACTCGACGATCTCAGCTTCGAGGTCGAGTCCGGCGTCGTCACCGGATTCCTCGGCCCCAACGGAGCCGGCAAGTCCACCGCGATGCGGACCATGGTGGGACTCACCACTCCCACCAGCGGCCGGGTCCTGATCGGGGGCCGCCGCTACCGCGAGCTCCGCGAGCCGCTGCGGGTGGTGGGGTCGTTGCTGGACGGGAACGGCTTCCACCCGTCCCGGAGCGCGTACAGCCACCTCGGCTACCTGGCGTCCGCCAACCGGCTGCCGAAGCAGCGGGTGCGCGAGGTCCTGGGCATCACCGGGCTCGACGACGTGGCCGGACGACGTGTGGGTCGATTCTCGCTCGGCATGAAGCAACGCCTCGGTATCGCTGCCGCTCTGCTCGGTGACCCGCAGGTGCTGATCCTCGACGAGCCGAACAACGGCCTCGACCCGGAAGGAATCCTCTGGCTCCGCGGCCTGATGACCGCCCTCGCCGCCGAGGGGCGCACGGTGCTGGTCTCGAGTCACCTGATCAACGAGGTGGCGCTCACTGCCGGTCACCTCGTGCTGATCGGCCGCGGTCGCCTGCTTGCGGATGCTCCCGTCGAAGACCTCGTCGCCGGGGGTGGAACCACTCTCGAGGGGATCTACCTGGAGCTGACCCGTGGCATGGCTGACTTCAGCGGTCACCGGGCTGGAGACGTCCGATGAGCACGATCGCGCTGATCCGATCGGAGCTCCTCAAGCTGCGCTCCCTGCCCTCGACGTACGTCGTCACCGTGGCGGCCGTCTGCGTCGGGCTCGGCGTGGGCTTCCTGGAGATGGCCTCCACAGCACACCACTGGGCCCAGCTCGGCGCGCAGGACCAGGCATCCTTCGACCCGGTCGCCGACTCCTTCTCGGGCTTCCAGTTCGCCGAGCTCGCCTTCGGGGCCCTGGGCGTCCTGGCCGTCACGAGCGAGTACGCGACCGGGACGATGCCGGCCACGCTTCTCGCGACCCCCCGGCGACTGCAGGTGTACGCCGCGAAGGTGACCGCACTTGTCCTCGTCGTGCTGCCGATCTGCGTCCTGTCGACCTTCGCCGCATTCATCCTCGGACAGCACGCGGTGGCGGCTCGGCACGTCGACGTCGCACTGTCCGACCCCCACGTCCTCCGCGCGGTCATCGCCGCGGCGCTGTACATGGTCGTGGTGACACTCGTCGGGTTCGGATTGGGCGCCCTGATCAGGCATACAGCCGGAGCGCTCACCGTCATGTTCGCGCTGGTGTTCCTGGCATGGCCGGTCGCGCGAGCCGTCGAGAGCTTCAGCTACCTCCCGGACCGCTGGCTCCTCGTCAACGCTGCCGACGCACTGGTCAGCATCCACCCGCCCACCGGTCCGAACGCCCCGCGCACGCCGTCATTGGCGATGGCTTGCCTGGAGCTCGCCACCTACGTCGTCGTTCTCCTCGCAGCCGGTGCCGTGCGCGCCACCCGGGATCTCTGATCAGATGCCGGTGAGACACCCCACCCGGCGGTCATCGGCTCGGTGTCACGCGATCGGGCTCGCCGTCGCCTTGTCGTGCGAGACGTGTCGACGCTCGTCAACGCCGGCCACACCGATGGGCGGATGAGGCATCCGTGGACAACCGGAGCTCCGCGGACCGCCTCAGCGAGCCGCGGAGGCGGCCTCGACTAAGCCCGCATGTGGGTCGTCAGTCGACCAGCGAGGTCGACGGAGGCTTCGATCTCCTCGCGGCGGATGGAGACGCTCTCCACGTTGAGACCGAAGGGCACTCCGAGGCGGCGGCAGAAGTCCATGAGCTCGACGGCCGTCGCCTGCGCCTGCTCCAGGGACGCCGCCAACGTGTTGGTCGAGTGCCGCAGGTCGTTCTCGATCCACCGAGGGACGTCGATGCCGAGCCAGCGAAGGAACTCGAGGGTCTTCATCGAGCCGCACACGGAGAAGGTGAACACGATCGGGACCGGGGCCAGTCCACGGGACTCGCACTCGTAGCGGTAGTCGGAGACGAGGTTCTTCGCGGCGTTGGGGTCGTAGACGACCTGGGAGACGAAGAACCGGCAGCCCGCCTGCTGCTTCGCGATCAGGCGTAGGTGCTCGTTCTCGCGCCGGCTGTGTCTCTCCGGGATCGCGACTCCGCCGAGCAGCAGCTCGGGGTTCAGCTCTGCCCGGAGGGCTTGGGCATCGGCGAGGGACACGGCCGGGTTGGTGCCGCTGGAGGCGGCGCCGACCAGCACGGTCAACGTTCGGTGCGGATCCTGCTCGGCGAGCCACGTTCGCAGCTCTTCGCGCTGGTACTTGCCGACCGCGCGGTAGACGACGGCCGGAGTGCGCCACGCCTGGAGGTGTTCGGCTCGGTACTCGGACGGGTCGACGGTCGGGCTGAAGGGGAACGGGCGCTCGACCGGGTTGCGGGATCTCTCGTCGTCGATGTCGTAGAGCACCAGTCCGTCGAGGTCGAGCTGGGCCAGCCGCTCGACGGTGGCGCGCGCGATCTCCGGGAGCCGCTCGGCGGGCGTCGACTGCCTCGGTGGAGTGATCGCGAAGAGGAGGAAGTCGCCCTGACCGGATCTGATGCGCGTGGTGATCTCCACCTCGCGAACGTAGCGGGCCTCCATTGCTCCCTGGTCGCCCGAACCCACTTCCGCACCTGCGTAGGACCCACGGGGCGCCGATAGCATCCGGAGATGGCGATCTTGGTGATGGGAGCCACGGGAAACGTCGGCAGCCACGTGGTGAGCGGGCTGAGTGACCTGGGCGTGCCGGTGCGCGCGGTCAGCCGCCGCCCGCGGTCCTGGCCGCGGGGCGTCGAGGGTGTCGTGCGTGATCCCCAGGTACCGCACGCTCTCGACGATGCCCTGGACGACGTCGAGGGTGTCTTCATGATGAGCGGCTATGCGGCCGAGGCCGGGCTGCTCGACTCCCTGGACGCTGCGCATGTCGTCCTGTTGTCGGCCAGCTCGGCGGAGCTCGGCGAAGGTGGGAACGCCATGGGCGCCATGCACCTCGATTCGGAGCGAGCCGTTGCCGCGTCCGGTTCCAGCTGGACGTTCCTGCGCCCCTGCTCGCTGCAGTCCAACGTTCTCCGGTGGCGCGACCAGCTCGACGAGGGCGACGTCGTGCGTGCACCCTTCGCCGAGGTGGCGCCCGCGATGATCGACCCGGCCGACATCGCGGCCGTGGCGACGTTGGCCCTCACCGCATCCGGGCACGAGAGCCAGATCTACCGGCTGAGCGGCCCCTCGGCACTGACGCCCGCGGACCAGGTGGCACTGGTGGGTGCTGCCCTGGGTCGACAGCTGACCTTCGAGCCGATCACCGATGACGAAGCGCGCCGTCAGATGGGCGATCCCTATGGCGACGCCGCTGTCGAGATCTTCCGCGACCATCCCGAGCTCGAGACCGAGGTGCAGCCGACAGTCGAGCGCTTGCTGAAACGCCCGCCCCGCCCACTGTCTGCCTGGTTGGCCGACCACCTGCCGCGCTTCGACGACGAGAACTGAGTCCGCGTGCGAGGTCGAGCCACTCCCTCGCCTCGCGAGGTCCGGGGACGAGTGGTGGTGGCAGGTGCAGGATTCGAACCTGCGAAGGCATACGCCGACGGATTTACAGTCCTCCGCACACAGCGTGGTGACCTGCGGTTTCGTCGCTCATGTCGAAACTTCCTCCCGCATTCCCCATGACCAGCGACACACAGCCAGGGAAATCCAGGGACAGCCAGGGACAGCCAGAGCGCTTCGTGTGCCTCCGCGAGGCTCCCCGTTGGCGGGTCTCCCTAACCGATAGATCCTGACGGCCACAAGGGGACGCCAGCCAATGGGCCCATCAGCGCTCGCCAGGGATCTCATCGCCGTACTCGCCACGCAGTGGCCGAGCCCGCAAAGGCGCTGCTTCTCGCCGCATCGCTCATCGAATACTTCTCCCCTGTCCCTAGCACTCGCCCGACGAAGCCACACGGGAAATACCACCAAGTGGCCCCGTGCACGTTCGCGTGGCTGGGCTCAGCCGCCGACGCGGACGAAGCCGGATTCGTAGGCAAAGACGACGGCCTGGACCCGGTCGCGCAGGCCGAGCTTCTGCAGGAGCGAGGTGACATGCGTCTTCACCGTCGCCTCGCCCAGGAAGAGCTCGCGCGCGATCTCGGCGTTCGACCTACCGGCCGCGAGCGCGCGGAACACGTCTGCCTCCCGTGGGGTCAGCGTGCTCACCGCGCGGTCGGGCGGGGCCCCGGGGGCGGGCCGACGGACGTACTCCTCGATCACCCGGCGGGTGATGGCGGGGGCGAGCAGCGACTGTCCGGCGGCCACGGTCCTCACGGCGTCGGCCAGTCCCTCGGCCGGACCGTCCTTGAGGATGAAGCCGCTTGCTCCCGCCTTGAGGGCCGCGTACACGTACTCATCGAGGTCGAACGTGGTCAGGATCAGCACACGCGCCTCACTGCGGTCGACGACCTGGCGGGTCGCGCCGAGGCCGTCGAGGACAGGCATCCGGATGTCCATGAGGACCACGTCGGGCCGGTGCTGGATCGTCGCGGTGACAGCCTCGGCGCCATCGGCGACATCGGCGACGACCTCGATGTCGGCCTGGGTGGAGAGGATCGACCGGAACCCACCACGGACGAGCGCGTGGTCGTCGGCGATCAACACCCTGATCGGGCAGTCACGCATCGCGGCCACCGTCCAGTGGCAACGTCGCCTCGACGTGGAACTCCGCGTCGACCGGACCGGCGACCAAGGTCCCACCGAAGATCCGGGCGCGCTCACGCATGCCGCTCGTGCCGTTGCCGCCGGGCAGCGACTGCCGTTGTTGGTGGCCGAGGGGGTTGCTGATCCGCAGCTCGAGCCGATCTGAGCACCTCTCGATCCGGACCTGCGCGACGCAACCCCCGCCGTGCCGGAGTGCATTGGTCAGGGCTTCCTGGACGATTCGGTACGCCGTCAGATCCACAGCTGTCGGCAGTGGCCCGGTTACCCCGGCCCGGGTCAGCTGCACAGTCACCCCGGCGGCAGCCATCGACTCGGTGAGCTGCTCGAGATGGTCAAGTGTCGGCGGAGGTGAGATGGGGAGCTCGCCGGGTTCCCCCTTGAGCACACCGAGCATCCGACGCATCTCGACCAGCGCTTCTCGCCCCATACGTTCGACGTTGCGGAGAGCCACTTCGCTGCCGGCGGTGTCGCTGTCCAACAGCAGCCGGGCCGATCCGGCCTGCACGACCATGACGCTGACGTGGTGGGCGATCACGTCGTGCAGCTCACGGGCGATCGTGGCCCGCTCGTTCGCGCGGGCACTCTCGGCGCTGCGCTCGCTGCGACCCTCCCACCGCCGCAGGCCGGCACCGGCCAGCCACGCTGCCGCTACCAGGGGTATGGCGTTGGTGAAGGTCCCCACTGCGAAGAACCCCGGGACAGCGACCGACAGCAACGCGAAGACCGCCGCTGGGACTACCAGACCGACTCGGTCCCACGGCTCACGTCCCCACCGGGCGCACGCGAAGACGGCCGCCAGCAACGCGCCGAGCCCACCGACGTACATGATCGAGGCCGCCACGAACAGCGGAGGCACCGCGAGCAGGAGACCCACCGCGACCAAGGTTCCAACCGGAGCGCGACGCCAGAACACCAGCGGCAGGGGGACCAACGCCACCAGGATCGCGATCAGAGCGGGGTCGGCCGTACCGCGAAAGGCGGTGCTCGTACCGGAGAAGTGCTCGATCTCGGCCGCCACCACCAACGCACACGGCAACAGCGCATCGGTGAGCCGGACGTCGAGCTGACGCCCCTGCGCGGGATCCACTCGGTCACTCTAGGAGCACCGGAGGGCTCACCGACTCCGCTGTGAGGCGGATGCCGACTCCACCAAAGGTAGGGGGCGGGACGCCGCGAACGGTGCGGCTGGCCGGAGGTGTCCCGAGCCCTGGCGACTCTAGGTTCACCGGGTCGCCGTCATTGGGACGGTCGAGGAAAGGGCTTCGAAGAATGGACGACATCAGCCGACTCCGGCAACGACTGCTCGCCGTCGCGATGGTGGCCGGATCGCTCTGCGTGTGGATCGGGCACCTCGGCAACAGCTCCTCGACCCAGGCTCCCGCTCGCTACGTCGCAGAGATCTCAGCCCATCACACACGATTCGTGGCGACGGAGCTGGTGATCGCGATCGGTGCCTTCCTGCTGGTCCCAGGGATGGCCGGGTTGATGCGGTTGGTGCCCGCCCGAGGTGGCCGGTGGGCCACGATCGGCGGCGTTCTCGCCGGGATCGCACTCGCCGGTCTCGGTGCCGGCAACCTGATGTTCGGCGTCGTGCTCGGCATGCTGACCCCCGCCCACGGTGACGTTGCGACGCAGGTCGTCCGGATCGCGAACGACGCGCCACTTGCTGGGGTGCCGTTCATGCCGGCGCCCCTGCTCACGATCGGTGTGATCCTGCTCGGAGTGGGCCTGCTTCGGAGCAAGACGGTGCCCACGTTGCTCGTCGTTGTCCTGATGGTCGGTGGCATCCTCGTGGTGCCGTCAGGTTCTGGGGGGTTACTCGCCGTCGCACTCCTGGCACCGATGTGTCTCTCCATCGCGACGATGGGAGTGATCCTCTCGAGTCGTACCCGCACACACGCCCCGGCAGCGGCGACAACCGCGCCCCTTGGCGTGTGAGCTCAGCAACTGCACCCCCCCAGCTCGCCGTTGAGCGTGCTGCCACTCGCGAGTGCGCCTACGGACTCGAACGTCCGCACGTATTCCCCACGACCAGCGACAAACAGCCGGTTGTGGGGGGCGGGGCAAGCAGCGGTGAGACACTCACCGAGTGCCTGCCCACACGAGAACCCCCAGGTCAGAGGCGTTTTTCATGCCGGTGGCAGGTGCAAGATTCGAACCTGCGAAGGCATACGTCGACGGCTTGACAGTGCTCCGCACGCGACGTGCTCACCTGCGCTTTCGCCGCCCGCCACCAAACTTCCCCACGACCAGCGACACAGAGTCGGCGACTGCTGCAGACAGCCGGTCGGGCCCGATCACCGACGCGGCCCGCACAGCTCTCAGGCTGTTCAAAACCTGCTTGATCGCTGATCCCACATTCCGATGGGGAACCGCCGGGCTCACCAACTACCTCACCACAGCATCAATCGGCCACCTTCCGACGTCTGACGACGTGTTGTCTCCGCCGCCTGTCGGCGCTCTGAGTCACCCCCTAGGGGCGGGCGTGGTGCTCGGCTCTCTGCAGCGACTCTGCGCCGTCTCACAGAGCCAGGTCTGCGTCCCTGTCAGAGAATGTGGTGTGAGCGCGCTGCCATGACGGCCCGATGTCGACTGCTCACACCGAGCTTGCGATAGATGTTCTCGACGTGTTTCTGTGCCGTCCTGGCGGAGATGCCAAGGAGGACGCCGATCTTCGTTGCGGTGAGTCCCGATGCGAGCAGATCCAAGACCACGAGCTCCCGCTCGGTCAGTCCGCCGGAGAGGGCATCGCCCAAACGTGGCCAGTGCGACATCCATGTGTTTTGTCGCGTGAGCACGGCCAAGATCGGTTGCAAAGCGGCCGCGGTCTCACGGTCGACTGCAGCGAAGTTGCGGTCGCGCGCGGGTGCGTCATTCCGCCGCCCATGTCGTTGGCGACGGGCTCACACGTGGCCGCCTTGCCGGAGCCGAACCGCGGCCATACCAGGCCGATCCCACCTGCAACGGGCCAAGACGTCCGCCCGTATTCCGCCCAAGACCCTTGAGGACCATCACCGCGACCTCAGGGGCGGCGTCAACGAAGTGTCGAGGATGCCTGTCGCTCTGAGCACGTTTTTACATGTTTCTTCACGTTCTTACGCGTTTCTGTCGTAGAGTGGCGCGCATGACGAGGAAACCCATGCTGATCCTGATAGCCGGCCCCTACCGTTCCGGAACCCACGACGATCCCGAGCTCATCGCTGCCAACCTCGCTCGCCTGGAAGCCGCCTCCTGGCCGATCTTTCAGGCCGGACACGTGCCGATGATCGGCGAGTGGGTGGCCCTTCCGGTACTGCGCGAGGCAGGCGCCACCAGCCCCTCGGACCCGCTCGCGGACAAGATCCTCTACCCCACGGCTGAGCGCCTCCTCGAACACTGCGACGCGGTCCTGCGCTTGCCAGGCGCCTCAACAGGCGCCGACCAGGACGTCGCAATCGCGCGACGTCGCGGTATCCCGGTCTACCACGGTCTCGAGGAGATTCCTGCGTCATGACCGAGGGCACCGCTTGCATGGGCGCATAGCACTGGCGTTGCGAGACCCTTCATGACGTGCGAGCAGCGCCATCACATGTTTTCTTCAGAGCTCCGTGGCCGCGAATCACCTTGCAGAGAGATCTGCCACTACCTGGGCTGTGCGCCTTTCCTGCCCAGCCTGATCCGAAGCCGCACCTTCATCCACATCTGCGTTGCGGGGACCACATGCTGGCTGACAGCACAGCGGGTGGACTCCCAAGACATGCCGAGGCGCTCCGACGTCCTCGAAGGTGATCGGACCGCTCAGTTCGCGGGCGCCTGCGTTGTGACAGAGGTCAGCGCAACCGAAGTCGTGCAACTCCGCAGCGGGGGCAGCTGGTCCAGTGCGAGTACTCGAGTGCCTGCCCGCACGCACACGTGGACTCGGGGGGTACCTCGGCTGACTTGTGGGTCCCTGCGATCGACGAGGTTTCGTTCGAGGTGTGGGAGGAGTACGGGGTCGTCGTCATGGCAGCACACCCAACGGTGCCCTCGAAGCCTGGCGAGACGCCGTGAGGCACATGTCGCGAGACCCTCGCCCCGAGACTTCTGCAGCACCATCTGGAGTGCCCGCCAGCGGGACTGGCAACTCCGCGACGTACTCCGAGACACCGGCCTCACGCTCAACGAGTCGGACTGTCGCAGCAGTTCGGTGCAGCAGCCTTCGAGCGGCGGCGTTCTCTGAGGACATCAGCGCAACGAATCGGCGGATACCCACCTCCAGCGCCCTCGCTGCGAGGGCGTCCGCCAGTGCGGTGCCTACCCCTCGGGCCTGCCAGTGGTCGGCTACGGACACGGCGACGTCTGCCGCCGAGGCATCCTCGACGCTTCGCGCGAAACGCGCGATCCCGATCGCTCGACGACCACCTTCCGTCGTGCTCCAGGGTGACCAGGCGACGAGTGCCTCCCGGTCGTGGTGGTCGATGTTCATGAGGTGTTTCAGCTCAGAGGCCCGCAGCCCAGACTTGGACGTCAGGAATCGCAGTTCGCGTGATCTCGCGCTCATCGCATCGAAGACGTCGACCAGGGCTGACTCCTCGTGACGCCGGAGGGGCCGCACGAGAATGTTCGATGCGTCAGGGGTCCCGTGCGGCTTTGGTTGCGCCGCGCCCAGCGTGGACGTCATGAGCTCGTTCCGCTGGCTCTACGCACTGGGAACCACACTGTCGTTACTCGCAAGCTCCAGTGGCGTTCGCGAAAGAAGACGATGGGAATTTCAGACATCATGTGTTGCTCCTGCTGGATCGATGAGCGAACCTGGTCGCTGGACCGAGCCTGGTCCGTACGGGAGCAATCAACATCCGTGCTCGGCACGGAAACCGATGTCCGTGGTCGTTTCCGTGGTAGCCACGGAGCACCAAGGTGCGCGCCACGCCAGGGTCGGCCAGTCCCACTCGGATCCCATGCCGTCGGACATACGTCGTTCGCAGGACTGAGGCTCAGTGCCGAGGCGGATCTCACGTACTCACGTGGGGCATGGCCTCATCTCGGATCGAGACACCTTCGGTTGATCTGCCCCTCGGTCTGACACCCGTGCCTCGTCCTCGACGCAGCGGATCGACCCGATACTCAGGGACCGGTGGGCTGAAGGCAGCGCTCGATGGGGCGCGACAGAGATGTGTGTGGGCACAGGCGAGGCTCGCGATGCGGCACCATCGAGCTCAACCCCTCGTGCACCTGCGCCAGGCGAAGGGCCCCTTCCCGATGGCCCTCACGCCCAGCAGCCCACGTCAGCGCCTCAGTGACTTCGTCGCCGAACGGGCCGAGATCGGTACGCCATCCGACAGGTCTCGGCTCGTCCAACATGCCGGCGAGGAGTGTCTCGGCCCGCTCTTGGCACCACCGGAAATGGCGGGACCTCAGATCGAGAACCTCACCTGCGTCGTCGGTCAGTTCGGCGCCGTACTGCCGGATCGGCTCCGCAGCCCAGTAGCGGGTGACACCCGGACCCGAATCGGTGCGCATGAGGCTCTGGTCAACGAGACCGGCAAGCCTGGAGGCGACCGCCTCGGGTGCCAGTGGTGTCCATCCCGCGACCACGGCTACCGCTTCTGCCGTGAAGGGCGCTGCAAACACCGACACGCGCCGCAACAATGCCCGGTCGAGGGCGTCTAGCTGCCAGTAGCTCCAGTCGAGCGTGGCGCGCAACGAGCGATGCCTTTCATCACCGCGGGACCCTCCGGTGAGCGTCCCGAGTGGGTCCGGAAGCCCGGCCTCCAATCCGTCGAGCCCTAGAGAAGGAAGCCTGGCAGCCGCAAGCTCGATGGCCAGTGGCACACCTTCGAGGGCTTCGCACAGCGCGCCAACCCGACCCGCGTCCGTGGGAGTGAGCGTGGTGCCACTCGCCACCGCACGCCGGAAGAAGAGCTCCACGGCATCCCCGGTTCCTGCGGTACCGGTCTCCGAGGACAGCCCATGAAGCGGGAAGGTCCACTCGAACGGCAGCAGCAAGCGTGCGCGACTCGTGGTCAGGATGGTCAGTCGCGGGCAGGCGGCCAAGAGCCGCTCGAGCAGCACACCGAGACCCTCCAGCAGGTGCTCGCAGGTGTCGAGCACCAGAAGCGATTCCCGGGGGGCGAGGCAGCGCAGTACCGCGGCCTCCATCTCTCCCGTCAGGTGTGGGTCGAGACCGAGCACTGTCGCGATACTGCTCAGGACCAATGACTCCTGAGCCACCGCGGTCAGATCGACGAACCATGCGCCGTCGGAATAGTGCTCGTCCAGGCCAGCAGCGACGCTCACCGCTAGCCGCGTTTTGCCGACACCGCCCGGTCCGACGACGTTCACCAGACGGTGCTGGGCGAGCGCTGCTCGAAGATCTCTCACCTCGGCGTCGCGGCCGACGAACGATGTCAGGGGTGGCGGCAAGTGGCCGTGCAGCGCTCTCGCGCAGCCCGAAAGCTCGAACAAAGGCGGCGGGCGCGAGCCCATGCTGGCCAAGGCGCGTCGATCGCGGACCTGCAGCTTGCGCAGGAGCGACGACACGTGGCTCTCCACCGTGCGCACCGAGATGAAGAACCGTTCGGCGATCTCTGCGTTGGTCAGGTGCTCGGACACCGCGGCCAGCACCTCGGCCTCACGGGCAGAAACGCTCTGGCCGGAGACGGCAGCTGCGGGCTCGGTGCGGCATGCACTGCGTGCTCTGACAAGGGTCCTGGTCATGGCGTGCCTGCGGACGCATCGAGCAGCGTCACGCCCTGGTCCCTCAGCTCGATGATCGTGGGATCGGTCGCGGGACTGTCGGTCACGATCCCGGTGACCTCACGTACCGGCAGCACCAGGTAGGGCGACGCGGCTCCGACCTTCTCGGCGCTGGCCAGGACATACGTCTCGGCGGCGCGATTGGCGAGGGCTCGCTTCATGGCGGCCTCGTCAGCATCACCGGTGGTCAGACCGGAGTCTGTGCGTACACCGGTGACCCCGAGCAGGAACAGGTCCGCGGAGATGCCCAGGGCGGCTTCGACGGCGGCCGCGCCGCACGTGACTGCGGAGTGCCTGAACAGGCGGCCACCGAGAATGAAGACCTCGACCTGCTCGTGACCAAGCAGTGCAGCTGCGATGGTCGGGCTGTGCGTGATCACCGTGCAGCGGAGATCGAGCGGCAACGCGCTCACGACGGCAAGCGTGGTGGTCCCTCCGTCCAAGATCACCGTGCTGCCCGGGGAGATCAGCGCAGCCGCACGGGCAGCCACCCGGCGCTTGCTCTCCGGCGCGACCCCAGCCCTGGTCGGATAGTCCGCCACCGCCGGAGACACACGCAAGGCTCCCCCATAGACGCGTTGGCACAGGCCCGCGCTCGCCATCTCGCGCAGATCGCGACGCACCGTGTCCTCGGACAGACCGAGCTCGAGCGCGACGTCCTTGGCGACCACCTTGCCCGCAGCGGCCAGCTGCGCGGCCAGGAAATCCTTCCGTTCAGCGGCTAACATGCACACTCCTTCACGTTTTTGCACGTTCTTGCCGTATGGTAGCGCACAGGTCGGCGGATGGCGTCGACCACATCCCGAAAGGAACCGACATGACTCTGTTCATGGACATCCACAATGTCGAGGGTGGCGTGACGGAAACTGACGTCGCCGCCGCCCACCAGGCCGACCTGGCCACACAGAACAAGCACGGCGTGAACTACCTGCGCTACTGGGTCGACGAGGCAGCCGGCAAGATCTTCTGCCTGGTCGAGGCACCAGACGCCGAGGCGGCCAACACGGTGCACCGCGACGCTCACGGTCTCGTCGCCGACGAGATCTATCCCGTCAGCGAACACGCCTAGGAAGCCGGATGTCCGCACTCGAGACGCTGACGACGGCGGTCGAGCGCGAACAGCTCCGACAAGGCGGCAGGCCCGACCAAGACAGTCGGGTCGGGCCTGCCGCCCGAAGTCGCTCCTCCAGCTCCTCCAGCTCCGCCCAGGTCATCACCCCGCCGCACCTCAGAGACAACAGTCGGTCGGGCGCGAGCGTCGGTCCACCACAGCAAGGATCAACCCATGACACATGACGCCCACGCGCAGAACAGGGCCGACGACCTCCGCGACAGCTATGTCGCCTGGACAAATCAAGGTCCAGACCCCGACCCCGGCGATGACGATCTCTCCCACGCGGAGGCAGCCATGGCAGAGGTCATGCAGAAGTTCCTTGCAGGAGTCTCCTTCGAGTCCGGGAATCGCCCCGACTACTCACCGCTGCCGTCCCTGTTCGCCGAAGGAGGAAGGTTGGTCCGTACCTCCAGCGGTGTCCCCGAGAGCCTGGGGATCGAGGAGTTCGTGAAGAACCGCACTGACGACTTCCTCTCGGGGCGGCTCACTTCGTTCTCCGAAACCGAGACGGCCCAGGTGACGGAGAGGTTCGGCAACGTGGCTCACCGGTTGAGCACCTACTCGAAACGAAGTGAACGGGCAGGTGTCGTGACGCGAAGCGACGGGATCATCTCGACACAATTCATCGGTACGCCAACGGGCTGGCGAATCTCCGCCATGGCTTGGGACGACGAACGACCCGGTCTCACCATCCCGTCGCGATATCGCTGAAGGGCCTGGGTCAGGGGTCCGGCGCCGTGCACAGCGTGCCGTGACGCGTGGCGAGGAATCCGCTGGTCACCGCGGACGTTTCGGCGTCGAGAAACAAGGCGACCATTACCGTCACCGCCCTTGTCGGCCTCGCCGGCGACGACATCGCCCTGCCAGCCGGCGCGACGGCCGCGTCTGGCACCAAGCCGACGCCCGTCACGTGGTGCCGCGAGGCGGAGCGGGCGTGCCGTGCACACGGCGTGCGTACCTGCGAAACGCCCACCGTCCGAGAGCCGGCAGTACCGGCCGCAGAGGAGCTGGGAGCTTGGCGATCTCCGGTGCGAGGGCGTCGGGGTCGCCCTCGTAGAGCATCATCCCGAAGCCGGTGAGCAGCATGCCCTTGGGGATCGACTCCATCCCGCGCTCGGTGAACTCCTCCCACTCCGAGACAGTGATGTGGCGTGCCATCAGTGGGAGGACACGCGCCTCCTCGACGTCGAGGTGTTCGCACAGCGCGGTGACGAGACGCGTGAGGTGGTCCGAGAGCCGTGTCGCATCGGCGACCGAGGCCGAGTCGCGCCACGCGGCCACCAAGGCAGGGCAACTGACCAGGAGCTGGTGAACACCCTCGTGCTGGGACTCCATCAGATGGACAAGCGGTGCCACCTCGTCGGGCACCCGGTCCAGGAGGCGGTTCCAGAGCAGCTCGTCCTCGATCGCGTGGTGGTGGGCGACCAGGCCGGTCCACAGCTCGACGTGATCTGCGACCACGGTCACCCGTCGGCGGTCTCCCGCCCCTACCCGGCGTACGGCGGGGACGGCGAGCTTGAGCTCTCGGCGGAAGTTGGTGTGCGCGACCACCATCATCCGCACGTCGGTGAGCCCTGGTCCGAACAGGACGCCCGTGGCCGTGGTGAGGGCGCTCACAGTCCTGCCCGCAGACTCTGCACGAGCGCCTGGTGGGCGACCTGGCCGTAGTACTCGTACATGTCCGCGATCAGGCCATCGCGGAAGGTGACTCGGATGGCAAGCACGTTCTCATAGCGCCCACCGGTGGCGAGGTCGGCGACCATGCGCTCCTCGACGAACGCCACGTCGGGGTCGTCGCTCTGGTGGAAGCGCACGTCCTGGACCTCGATGTGGGTGGTCGCCGCGCCGAATCCTCCGAACAGGGCTCGGAACTCCTCGCGGCCGGCGACGGCGGACGGCAGCCCCTCGACCGGGTAGGCCACCGAGTAGGTCGGGTGGGCGGTCCAGTGGGTCAGGAACTCCTCGATGTCGCCGGCGTAGAGGGCCAGTGCCGCGGCCCTCCACGTCGCTTCGTTGCGAGCTCGTGCCGTCGCCAGGTCGGTGGCGCCGGAGACAGCGGTGGGGGTGATGCTCATGTCGTCCTCCGTGGGGTGTGTGTGGGTACGACGCTGCCCGGTGTGGGCGCCCTGGACATCGGGGGATTCCCTGTCCCTGACCCTCGGGGTGCGATGCTCGCGGGATGGACCTGGTAGGTCGGGAGCGAGAGATGGCGCATCTTGCGGCCGCTCTCGACGCCGCGGTCGCGGGCGAAGGAGCCGTGCTGGTGCTGCGGGGTGAGGCGGGCATCGGCAAGACCCGGCTCCTGCAGGTCCTGATCGAGGACGCCCGGTCTCGTCGGCTCGAGGTGCTCACCGGCCGCGCCACCGAGCTCGAGGGAGACATCCCACTCGCCCTGTTCCGTGGGGCGATGCCTGGCCTGCAACCCGTCAGGCCGGAGGACGCGGAAGCGCGCTGGCAGCTGTTCCGTGGGGTGGCCGAGACGTTGTCGAGCATTCACCCGCGGGTGCTGGCGCTGGATGACGTGCATTGGGCCGATCCGCTTTCCTCGGAGCTGCTGGAGTCGCTGGTGCGGCGCCCACCTCAGGGGCCGTTGTTGGTGGTCGTGGCCGTGCGTCCCGGAGCGGTGGCCGAGGCGGTGCTGGGTGCGGCGCGCTCTGCGGGCCGGTCAGCGGTGGTGCTCGACATCGCGCCGCTGGACCGGTCGGCCTCCGACCTGCTGGCCGGATCCGACCGGTCACCAGAGGTCCGAGCGCGGATCTTCGAGAGCTCGGGTGGCAACCCGCTACTGCTGGTCGAGCTCGCGCACGCGACGACCACCGACGTACCCAGCAGCATCGTCGCCGCAGTCTCCCGTGATGTCGCGGCCCTGAGGGAAGACGCCGTTGCCCTGCTGCGCGCCGGGTCCGTGCTCGGCGACCCCTTCGACCACGACGTTGCCGCAGCCACGGCCGAGCTGCACCCGGTCGCGGGCCATCATGCCGTCGACGAGCTCTTGGAGAGCGGACTGGTGACTGCCGGCAGCGCGAAGCAGCTCACCTTCCGGCACCCAGTGATCCGCTCAGCGGTCTACGAGAGCCAGCCGGTCGTCGTACGGCTGCGCAACCATGCCCGGGCCGCCACGGTGTTGGGGTCCCTGGGGGAGTCGCTGCCCAGCCGCGCGCGACACGTCGCCCACGTCGCCGGGCCTGGTGACCTGGAGAGCGCTGCCATGCTGCGTCACGCTGCGGCGCTGGTGCGCGGGCACGCCCCGCCCATCGCCGCGGACTGGATGCTCGCCGCGAAGCGAGCGGCGCCACCCGACGGGATGTCGTCGTTCTCCGACCTTGCCGAGGTGTTGGTGCAGTCCGGACGCCTCGGCGAGGCACTGGCGAGCGCAGAGGAGGGTCTGCTCTTCGGTCAAGGTTCCGCTGGTGACCGAGTTCGGCTCGTCCTGGCGGCAGCGTCGGTCGAACGCCTGCTCGGACGGCACGACGCCGCTCGACGCCGGCTCCTGCATGCAGTGGAGGAGTCGTCGGTCTCCGAGCCGCTGTACGCAGAGGTCGCCGCTGCCCTTGCCCTCTCGGCCTACGAGCACGGCGAGTACGGCGAGATCGCGAACTGGGCGGAGATGGCGCGGAACGGCGAGGGGCTGGTGGGTGCGGCCGCCAGCTCGATGGCGGCGTTGGGTCATCGGGTATCCGGTCGGGCGGCCGAGGCGGAGGTCGCGGCAGCCACCGCGGTCAGAGGAGTGCGGGACGCCGGCGATGATGAACTGGCCAGGCACGCCGAGCTGATGATCGCGACTGCCTGGTCGTTGGTTGCCCTCGAGCGGCTCGACGACGCCCTCGAGGTGGGCAGGCGTGCCTCCCGCGCCGCCCTTCGGGTAGGGAACGGGACCGCGGCGGTACCGCTGCTGCTCGCCGAGGTGCTCGCCCTGGGACTGCTCGGGCGTACGGCGGAGTCGACGGAGGTCTCGGACCGCGCCGAGGTCGAGGCGCGGCTCACCCGGAACGACCAGTCCATGCAATGGGCGCTGTGGATGCGGGCGTGGGTCCTCCTCGAGAGCGGCGAGCTCGACGCCGCCCTGCACGCCGCCCATGAGAGCGTGGTCCTGGCCGAGGGTCTCGACCGTTCGGCCCTGGTCACCATCGCCAACGCCGTGCTCGGCTCGGTCCTGCTGGCAGCCGGCCGGCCGGCACAGGGTGAGCCCCTGCTGGCGGCCTACGACGTCGAGCCCGGATGGGTCTGTCGATGGGCCCCGCGACTGGTCGAGGCCCGACTCGCTCTCGACGACCGCGAGGGCGCAGCGCTGGCCGCCGACCGGGCTGCGAGCCTGGCCGAGAGCCTGGGGCTGACCGGAGCTACCGTCACCGCACAGCAAGCGGGCGCTCTCGTACTGGGCGCGCGCGGAGACCTCGCCGGCTCCGCGGAACTGGCCCGCTCCTCGGCGGTCCTGGCCGAGTCCGTCGGCGCCGAGCTCGATGCTGCAAGTTCTCACCTGTTGGCCGGCCGTGCCCTCGCTTCTCTCGACCGCGAAGCCGCAGTCGTGCACCTGCGGAAGGCACATCGACTCGCCGCTTCGCGCGGATCACGACGTACTGCCGACGCCGCGACCCTCGAGCTGCGACGACTCGGTCTCCGCGTCGGCGCTGGTGGCCCTCGTGCCACCAGTCGTGTCGGAGTCGAGGCCCTCAGCTCCCGCGAACGCGAGATCGCCGAGCTCGTGGCCCGAGGCATGACCAACCGTGAGATCGCCGGTCGCCTGTTTCTGAGCGAGAAGACCGTGGAGTCCCACCTCTCCAAGGCGTTCGGCAAGGTCGGCGTCTCCTCACGCGCGGCACTCGCAGCACAGGTGAGCTCCGCACCGTGAGGCGCGGGGGTGGGCACCCGTCACGAACCGGCGAGCAGGGATGGCTCCAGTGAACGGGCCTTGTCGTCGGTCGGGGACACGTCTAGCGTGCGGGTACTCGGCGCTTCGGCCGCGTGACTCGCGTCCACAGGGGTGCCGCGGGAGGGAACTGCGCACATGATCCGGCGTCTTGCGCTCGTCCCGGTGTCACTCCTCCTTGCGTTCTCGGTGGCAGCGGGCACGCCGCAGCTAGCGTTGGGGCAAGCCGGTGTGAGACATGCAGCGCGATGCGGTTCGGGGGCACGCACGCTCTCCCACCCCGGCGACCACGTCTATCCGGACATGGGCAACGGTGGCTACCGCAGCCTGCACACCGACGTGCACATGGTGTACGACGCGCCGTCCAACCGCTTTCTGCCCGGCAACCACGTGGTGCTCACCGACCGGGCCACGCAGTGCCTGACCGACTTCAGCCTCGATTTCGAACGCTCGTCGGTGCTCACGGATGACGGCCCCGACATGGCCGTGCAGTCGGTGACGGTGAACGGGCGAGGCGCCTCGTTCCGGTTCGTGCAACCGACCTACCCGGGCGACCCGAAGGGTGTGAACGATCCGGACCCGCGCGCACACCAGGCCTCTCAGGTCACCCCCGTCGGGGGCCCCCAGCACAATCCGTTGCCACCGGCCTGCTCCCCGCAGGTCACCGGCGACGACGTCAACGCGCAGGACGGCGAGGCGTGCCCGGCCAACAAGCTGGTCATCACACCGCAGCACCCGTTGTCCCCAGGCGCAGTTTTCAGCGTCAGCATTGCCTACACCGGGCGGCCCGGCGTGCACCTCGACGGTGACGGGTCGACCGAGGGATGGTTCCGCTCCGACGACCCGGAAGGAGACGGAGGCTTCGTCACCACCGAACCGGTCGGCACCGAGGACTGGACGCCGCTCAACAACCACCCGAGTGCCAAGCCGACCTACGACTTCTACGACACCGTCAACATCGGCCGCACGGCGATCGCCAACGGGCGGCTGCTGTCGACCCGGACCAACCGCCTCGACCGGAACTTCCCCGGCGGCTCGATGAGCTTCCACTGGCGGTCAGGCGCCCCTGTGGCCAGCTACCTGGTCGAGAACAGCGTCGGCGCGTTCGACCTGACCTCGCACGTCGGCTCCGACGGCATCCGCTACTACGAGGGACAGGGCAGCTCGTTGGGCGCCGGCCAGAAGGCGGACAACCTGGTCGTGATGGCCCAGCAGCAGGACATCACCGACTTCCAGAGCCAGTTCAACGGCCGGTTCCCGTTCGCCACCGACGGCGTCCTCGTCGGCGTCCCCTCCGCGAGCTTCGAGGAGGAGATGCAGACGATGATCACCTTCGCGGGCGGGGAGATCGACCTTGACACGTTCAACCACGAGAACATGCACCAGTGGTGGGGTGACAATGTCTCGGAGGCGAACTTCAACCTGACGTTCTTCAAGGAGGGCATGGCCACCCTCGGCGAGTACCTCTTCGACGCCCGGAACGCGCAGACGGATGCCGGCGGGCCGGGCACGACGACAGGTCGCGCCGCGTTCGAGCAGAGCCTCGTCGACCAGTTCAACACCAACTACGCCAACACCGGCAGCCTGTGGCGACACGCCCCCTCCGATCCGACCCCAGCAAGCCTGTTCAGCGGCAGCACGACGTACACCCGCCCGGGACGACCTACATCGCACTGCGTCAGATTCTCGGCTCGAGCCGGTTCAACAAAGCGCTGCGCTTGATCCAGCGCCAGTACGGCGAGGCCAGCATCACCGAGCCGCAGCTCGAGGCGGCCTTCGCCCGCCTCCTGCCCAACCGGACCAACGCGTGCCGCACTCGGCTGGGCACGTTCTTCGGGCAGTGGTTCGACACGGCCTACCCGAACGGCGGCGGCGCGAACCGCCCGCAGCTGACCGGCCCGGGCCTGGCAGGTCCCGGCTTCTACGACGCTCACGGAGGCTGCGTCGGACCGCCCGCCCCGGCCGGCATGACTGCGGCCTCACCGCGAGATCGCCTGCCCTCTCGGGCAGCCCTGCCGGTGAAGCCTCTACACCGTTGAAGGGGGCCCCACCCTCTCGTGCTAGACCCCCTCAAACTCCAGGAGGATCCGAGCACCTAGGTCATGCCACCGCAGATGCAGCCGCCACGCAGGGACCCGTGACTCCCATGCAACCTACGGGCCTCAGTGACGCCGATGCGTTGCCAAACATTGGGGGCAAGGGAGCCCGGTAGCCCCCAACTTCCCGACGAACTCCGACGCAGAGCAGAGTTGGTGGGTCAGCGCCGGTCTTGGTGAGAGGCCTCACCAGGTGCCCCCACCAGCCAGGAAACTGCAGGTCAAGAGCCTCATTCACGCTGGTGGCAGGTGCAGGATTCGAACCTGCGAAGGCATACGCCGACGGATTTACAGTCCTCCGCACCCAACGTGGTGACCTGCGACTTCTTCACTCACCACCAAACTTCCTCCCGTATTCCCCACAACCAGCGACGCACAGTCATCGATGGTTGGACACAGCCAGACAGTCGCGATGACCCTCGAGGCCGCACATCTATCAGGTCGCCTAACTAACCGGTTCGATCGCAGCTTCCAGACAACCGGCATGCACCGCAGTGCTCACCAACGACCTCACCACAACACCAATCAAGCACCTGGGCGCGGACTCGATATCCATCGCCGTGCGAGGCCACCCCGGAACGAACCAGCGGGCCACCGCGTCAAACCTCTGCCTGACCAGCTCGTCGGCAGCCAAACTGACCCACGGGTTCCCTAACGGCACCGAACACGGCGCTTCGGTGGAGTCAGATCTCCGATGGTTCGGTCCCCTCGGTCCTGTGAGTGAGTTGACCTGTTCCCGCCCGCAGCACCGCGCCCTGCTCGACGTGCTCGCACGGGACCGCGTAGGCGGAACGGTCAAGAAGTCTCCTGCAGGAAGGTGAGCACGGCCATCACCCTGCGGTGGACGCCGTGCTCCTCGGGCATCCCGAGCTTGCCGAATATGGCGTTGATGTGCTTGCCGACTCCCGAGTCCGAGAGCACGAGCGAAGTGGCGATCGCCTTGTTGTCGAGACCTTCGGCCATCAGGGCGAGGACCTCTCGTTCCCTCTCGGAGAGTGTGCGAAGGGGCGACGCGGCGGCCTGGCCCCGGCTGGTGATCAAGGTCTGTACGACGGCAGGGTCGATGACGCTTCGGCCGTTGGCGGTCTCCTCGAGGGCGAAGAGCAGCTGTCCGAGGTCCCCCACCCGATCCTTGAGCAGGTAGGAGCAGCCCTCGCCCCCCTCGGCGAGGAGCATCGTTGCGTAGCTGGCGTCTGCGTGCTGTGAGAGGACCACGACGCCGATCTCCGGGTGGTCCCGGCGGATGGCGCGCGCCGCCTCGATGCCTTCCAGGTTGTGGTCGGGCGGCATCCTGATGTCGGTCACGACCACGTCGGGGCGGTGTTGTTCCACAGCCGTCAGCAAGGTCGCGCCGTCGCAGGCGGTTGCCACGACCTCGACACGGCCGGACGACTCCAGGAGCTGACGCACGCCTTCACGGACCAGGTAGTTGTCATCAGCGAGTACCACCCTCATGTCGGCAACCTTCCGGACACCACGCTGCCTGCGTGCTCTGCGCCCCTGACCTCGATCGCCCCGCCAAGTGCAGCGAATCTGTCCTGCAGTCCCTGGAGCCCTCGCCAGGCCACACCGGGGGCGATGCCTCGCCCGTCGTCGCTGACCACGACGTCCAGATGACCCTCATCCACGCGCAGCTGCACGCAGGCCGAGGTGGCGTGCGCGTGCCGCACCACGTTGACGAGGGCTTCGCTGACGAAGAAGTACGCCGCGATCTCGGTCTCACGACCGAACCTGGGGAGTCCCTCCGGTGGGACCTCGACCTGAACCGGTATCGGGAGCTGGCCGCCACGGGCGCGCACCGCTGCGACCAGGCCACGGTCGGCAAGCACCGGCGGGAGGATGCCGCCGATCACCGATCGGAGCTCACCCATGGCGCCGCCGCCGATCTCGCGGGCGGAGTCCAGTGCGGCTCGCGCAATGGTCGGGTCGGTCGTGTTCCGGGCGGTCTCCACTGCCGCCATCAGTGCGACGAGGTGCTGCTGCACGCCGTCGTGGAGGTCGCGCTCGATTCGCGCACGCTCGGTGTCGGCTGCGTCCACGAGTCGCCGCCGTGACGCTGACACGTCGGCGGCGCGCTGCACGTTCAGGACCGCGATCGCCGCCTGGCGCGCCACCGAGGTGACGATCTCGCCGTCGGCATCGGTGTAGGTCCCGGAGCGTCGCGGACCACACTCGAGCATCCCCACGACGCTGCCGGCATGGACGACCGGCACCTGCAGCACCGACGCGCCAGCGGGCGAGCCGACCACGCCGTACACCTCGAGCCCGCCGTGCTCGCTGGTCTCCGACGAGACGAGCCGGACCCAGGACGCGTCGACGCCGGCCGCAATGGCCTCGGCGATCGCCTGCGCCACCTGGCCGAGATGGGCCGACGCCTCCAGGGACTGGCCCAGGTCCCGGAGGATGTCGTACCCGTCCAGCCGGCGGCCGAAGACGGCGCGGTCCGCGACCCTCTCGAGGCGCACCCGCAGGGGCTGGAAGAGCATTGCGGAGACCATGGTGAGCACGACGGCCCAGGGCACCGGGAGATGCTGACCGGCGCCGAGGCTGAGCAGCCCCGTGACCCCGGCGTAGAGGGCGGTGATCAGGATCCACAGGGTCACCCAGACCGGGAACCGACGGATCACCAGATCGACGTCGACGACGGTCGGCCGGACCAGTCCGATGGCAGCGCTCACGGCCACGAAAGCAGTGACCGTCGCGAACAGGACGGCGTCGAGCACAGCCGGGACGAAGTCGTTCAGCGGCGTGGCACTGAAGGTGTAGAACACCGCGGCCGAGACCATGCCCAGGAGCAGCCACCGCAGCTGACGACGTTGGTGCGAGCCGCTGTGTCGATAGGTGCGGGAGAGCAGGACCAGTCCGAGAAGCGGAGAGGCGTAGAGCACCTGGTACGCCGCACCGACGGGAGCGGGACCCGACACCTGACCGACGTACCACCACAGTGGCAACACCACAGCGAGCACGGACACGACGGCAACTGCCGTGCGCGACAAGCGGTCGGTCCGGTCGGCGGGGTAGGTCGCCATCGTGGCCAGCCAGCACGCGAACGCCAGACACTGCAGCACCCGGGCTGCCAGTCCCCAGCCCGGTGTGCCCTGGTTGTTGGCCACCACGTCCACGGCGATGAAGCACTCACCCACCACGCCGGTAGCCATCAGCAGGACGGCGGCCCTCGACCTGGGGCGCGCTGCGCTGGCCACGATGCCGGAGAGCCAGAACGAGGCGATCACGATGCCGGTGAAGACGTCGTCGCCGTTGGGTCCCACGACGCCCGAAAGGACCGTCGTGGCGGCGACCGCCAGGCCACCTACCACGGCACCGGTGAACGCGGCGGATGGCATGGCTCCAGTGTGGCGGTTGGACGCGGCCGCGTCAGTGAGGCAGGGGTCCGGGTCGGGGTGAGGTCAGCTGCACCTGCGTGGTGTCCGAGCGGCACTCGAAGACGGATGTCTGCACCGGTGCACGGCGGCGTGCGGATCACGAGGCTTGGCGGCATCACATCCAACGACCTCGAAGGGCCACCACCATGAACCACACCCCCACCCCCGTGGAGGACGCCATCTCCCTCGTGGAGCGCGACCAGCGTCCCGCGCACCCGTCGACTCCGCGGACGCAGGCGACGAGCCCGCCCCGCTGGAGCACCCCCGTCCTCGTCGGGACGGCAGTCCTCTCCGTCCTGACCCTGCTACCGGCCGTCGCCGCGGCGACCAGCCCACTGGTGGTTCCCAACGAGATGCAGGAGCTCGGCTACCCGCTGGTCGCGGCGCCACTCGGGATGCTGATGGTCCTGATCGCCCAACGCATCGTTCTCCGCACGGCCTCCCGGTGGGCGGGGCTCCTCGCCTTCACCGGTGTCGGCTGGACCGTGAACGCGCTGCTGGTCGCGCTGCGGAGCTGGGGTGGCGACGGCCACGGGCCGCACGCCCTGTTCGTCGCCGCCACCTGGGTGGGGCAGTTCTCCTACGTGTGGCCCGACGTGGCCACCTTCGTGCTGCTGCCGATGGCGCTCCCGACTGGCCGCATCTTCGGTGCCTGGCGTTGGGTTGCCGGCATCGTGGCCGCCTCGGCTGTGGTGCAGGTCGTGTGCGCTGCTCTGGGCGGCGGACAGATGGACGACGCCGCGGTGTCTAACCCCTTCACCGGCTCGGCGATGTCGGGCCTGATCGGGGTGCGCGACGACCTCTACCTGCCGACCATGTTGATCGGCGTGATCGCAGTCCTGGTCCGCGCCGTCTCCGTCCGCCGGGCAGAGCCCGTGCGCTACGCGGGAGTGCTCGCCTGCTCGGTGATCGGGCTGCTGCTCGCCACCGTCCTCGAGGGCAGCCTGCAGGCGATGGACGTCCCCTGCTACGTGCCCTGGCTGCCCGTCGCCGTGATCATCCCCGCCTGCGTCCTCGCCTGGACGCGCGTGGTCATCCGGACAGCAGATGCGCGATGAGCCGCCTCGACATGCACCCTGCCCCCACCACCCGACCATCCAAGGAGGTCACCATGTCCACCATCGCCTTCGACCACGTGTCCAAGCACTATGGGCCGGTCATCGCGCTCGAGGACGTCACGGTCACCGTCCGGCCCGGCCGGATCACCGCCTTCCTCGGCGCCAACGGCTCGGGCAAGACCACGAGCATGCGGGTGCTCCTCGGCCTCTCGAGCGCCACCTCGGGCGAGGCGACGATCGGCGGGACGCCGTACCACCGGCTCGAGCACCCGCTCCAGACCGTGGGCGCCGTCCTCGACCCGGGCTTCCACCCCCGTCGTACGGCGCGCAACCACCTGCGACTGGCGGCGGCCCAGGCCGAAGTCCCGGTCGTCCCGAGTCGACGAGCTGCTCGAGCTGGTCGGTCTCGAAGGTGCCGCCCGGCGCTGGGTAGGTGGCTACTCCCTCGGGATGCGACAGCGACTCGCCCTGGCCTCGGCCATGATCGGCGATCCCGAGGTGCTCGTGCTGGACGAGCCGTTCAACGGACTGGATCCCGAGGGCATCTTGACCATGCGCCGGGTGCTGCGCGAATTCGCGGACCGCGGGCGCACGGTCTTCCTCTCGAGCCACTTGCTCGCGGAGGTCGCCCGCAGCGCCGACGACGCGGTCATCATCGACCACGGCCGGGTCGTCTCCGTCGGTCCCGTGGCCGAGCTGTTGGCGGTGAGTGGTCCGCTGCTGGTCACCACCTCGCACGCAGACATCCTCGGCAACGCCCTGGCCTCGCAGGGAGCCCACGTCACGACCACCTCCAGCGGAGAGCTGGCCGTCACCGGGGTGACCCGCGACACCGTGGGACGGACGGCACTCGAGCTGGGCGTCCTGGTCACCGACATGCGCAACGAGCGCGCCGACCTCGAAGACCTCTTCCACACCCTCACCCAGCCTCAAGGGAGCACGTCATGAACCGCCTCGTCCGCATCGAGTTCCTCAAGCTCCGCACCACACCCGCCATCTGGATCACGCTCGTCCTCACCGCGCTGCTCAGTGCCGTCCCGGCCGCCGTCACGATCCTGTTCGCGGGTCACGGGGAGAACCCTCCGCTCGACAGCGTGGAGACGATTGCCAGCGTCTTCGCGGTCGGCGCCTTCACCTCGGTCGCCATGCTGGTAATGGGCATCCTGATCGCGGCCGGGGAAGACCGGCACCGCACCAACCTGGCCACGTTCCTGGGCGAACCCCGACGCGAAAGGGTGCTGGCCGCCAAGATGCTGGCTGCCGGGGTGCTCGGCGCCGCCGTCGGAGCGTTCGCGTTCGGCCTCGCGGCGGCAGTGGGGTTCCCCTCCTCGCGTCCAAAGGAGTGCACGACCTGCACGTCGACGTCGTCGCGCTGGGCCTCGGGACGGTGGCCGTCAGCGCCTGCTACGGACTGCTCGGCGTGGCCCTGGGTGCGCTGACCCGTAACACCGTGGGCGCGATCCTGGGCGGACTCGCCTGGGTTGTCGTGGTTGAGCTCGCGATCCTGCAGGTGGTCGCTGCCGGGGATGGCCAAGTGGCTGCCGACCGGAGCGAGCGTTGCGCTGACGAGGGCCGGCCAGCAGAGCGCACACATGCTGCCCCCGGTCGTGGCGGCACTGGTGCTCGTCGGCTGGGCCGTCGCCGTGTGCCTCGTCGCCTCGGTCGTCTCGCTGCGACGGGAGGTCCGCTGACCCAGCACACGCAAGGCGCCCGGGTTGTCCGGGCGCCTTGGCGTGCGCTGTGCCGTGTTCAAGGACCCGTCATCGAAGCTCTCGGTTCACGGTGACTCGACTCGCGAGGAGCGCGACGGCGGCGGCCCAGCCGACGAGAACGAGCGCTGCCAGGGCCGGTGCGAGGTTCGTGTCCGGGACCTGGACCGGCGTGGTCAGCGCGATTGCTGCTCCGGTGGGGAGCCACTTCGCGACGGTGGGCAGCAGTGGCTGCAGGATCGCGAGCTCGATGAGGAACACCCAACCGAGCGCGCCGATGATCGCGCCTACGGTGTTGCGAGTCAGCGCCCCGAGCGCCACGCCCAGCAGGCCGAAGCAACCCGTCAGCAGTGTCGTTCCGAGCCAGAGTGCGCCGATCGAGACCGGATAGTCGTGCACACCGCTGGGTCGCGTACAGGGGGACGGCGACCGCCAGAGTCAGTGCGAAGGTGAGGGCGCCGTACACCAGACCGAGTCCGCCGGCCGTGACCAGCTTCGCGACCAGGACGCGGCCGCGACGCGGCTCCCCGAGATAGGTCGCGAGGATCGTGCGGTGCCGGTCCTCCCCTGCGGCCATCATGATTCCGAGCACCAACATCACGTTGGCACTGACGACCCCGGTCGCGAAGACCTTGCTCATGTTGCTGACTGTTCCGACAGCCGGGGCACCCTGGACGCCGGCCAGCAGCACGCTCGAGAACACCGAGATCACTGTCAACAAGGCGGTGAGGACGAGCGCGACCCAGCCGGCAGGGGCGGTGCGAAGCTTCAGCAGCTCGATGCGTAGCAGCGCGATCATGAGTGGACATCCGTTCGTTCGATGAGAGCGATGAAGACGGCTTCGAGATCGTCGTTCTCCGCGTGCATGTCGGTCACCAACAGTCGGGCGTCCAACGCGATGCGAGCGATCTCCTCCGTCGAGAGGTTGGCGACGAGCAAGGTGTCCCCGCCGCCGGGCCTCACCTCTGCCCCGGCGCGGGTCAACGCGGCGGCGAGCATGACGCCGTCCGGTGTGACGACGCGCGACCTTCGAGACGCCGCAGCCAGGCTCGACATGGGTCCGGCGCTGACCAGACGGCCGTGGTCGATGATGATCGCGTCGTCGGCACTGTGGGCGATCTCGGAGAGCAGGTGGCTGGACAGCAGCACGCTGCCGCCACGGTCGGCGAACGAGCGCAGGAAACCGCGCATCCAGTGGATGCCCGCAGGGTCGAGGCCGTTGAACGGCTCGTCGAGCACCAGGTTCTCCGGCCGGCCGATCATGGCGGCCGCCAGGTTGAGGCGTTGACGCATGCCCAACGAGAAGCCGCCGACCCATCGGCGTGCTGCCTCCGCCAGCCCCACCTCCGCGAGTACGTCGTCGACGGCACTGGTCTGGGAGACACCCGCCTGAGCGGCCACGATCCGCAGGTGGTTGCGTGCACTCCGGTGCGGGTGGAAGCCCTGGTCCAGCACTGCTCCCACGACTCGACTCGGGTGGGGCAGATCGCGATAGCGCCGGCCACCGATCAGGGCCGACCCCGAATCGGGTTCGGAGAGCCCGAGCAGCAGTCGCATCGTGGTGGTCTTGCCGGAACCGTTCGCACCGAGGAACGCGGTGATACGACCAGCGCTCGCCTGGGCGGTGAGGTCGTCGACCGCGGCCACTGCGGCGTACCGCTTCGTCAGCCCGGTGAGCGCGATGTCAGGCACGACCGCCCCCGGTGTCCGATCCCGGCTCGACAGAAGTCGTTGACTTCGCTCCATGTGCCTTGCGGCCCGACACGTCGGCGAGGACCCGGTGCACGCTGCTCAGCGCCGGGGCAGCCTGCTCAGACCACGCGGTCACGACGAAGTCGGGAAGGGGAGCCAGCATGCGGACTCGCTCACCCTCGTCGGCAGCGGCGAGCATCATGGCCAGTACCCTGAGCTCATCCGCAGGCGGGATCTTGGCGCGGCTGCGCTCCATGCTTCCCCGTTGCTCCTCTGCGGTGACGTGGACCGCGAGCAGCGGTACGACGGACCGGTCCTCCACCTCCAGGTGGGCGAGTACCAGCTCGCAGAGCCGGGACATCGCGAGTGCACGGTCCTTGCGCGAGAGCCCGCGGTCGCGAACGAGCTCGACGAGGGGGTCCATCTCGGTGTGCTCGGCCTCGAGGAGTGCGAGCAGACGGGTGGCGCCCGGTGCGCGCGACACGAGGAGTGGCCAGTGGAACTCGTCCTCCTCCTGGTGGTGACGCAGCAGGTGGTCGGTGACCACCCTGAGCTGGTCCTCCACGACGACCTCCTCCTCGGGGGTCATCGGGCCGCCGGCGAGGGCGGCTGCGAGGCGGGGCAGCTCGTTGCGGAGCAGGGAGTGGGTGAGTACGAATCCGATCAGCTCGGCGCGTTCGGTGGTCTTTGGCACGGGTGGCTCCTTCGTGGGTTGTGGTGCCACCCTGGGAGAGCCGACTTGCCGGACTGTTGCCGGAACCGCTGGATTCTTTCCGTCGTCTGAACGTTCGCGGCTGACGGCATACTGCGCTCATGGGTTCCGACCTGTTGCTCTGCGTGCTCGGGCCGCTCCGGCTCGTGCGACACGGGCAGGAGATCGACGTCGGCGGTGCGCGTCAGCGCGAGGTGTTGGCTCGCCTGGCGGTCGCGGGTGGCAAGCCCGTCTCTGCCGAGGCGCTGCTCACCGACGTGTGGGGACCAGTTGCCGGGGACTCAGCGGCCGCGTCGTTGCACGTCAGTGTCTCCAAGCTGCGGCGTGCCATCGACCCTGACCGCGCGGCGCGGGCGTCCTCTCCCCTGGTCAGTGCCGCCGGCGGATACGCCCTGGCGGTCGACACCGATACGGGCGAGGTCGAGGAGCGCGCTCGGCGCGCCTCGGGCCTGCTCGCGGCTGGTGATCTGGAGGCGGCGTACGTCGAGCTGGCGGAGGCGCGCGCCTCGTGGCACGGCGACGCCTACGAAGGCGTTGGGGAGCAGTCGTGGCTGGTGCTCGAGCGTCGGCGTTGTGAGGAGCTGCGCCTCTACGTCGCGGGGCTGTACGCCGAGACGTGCCTGCGCCTGGGACGGGACGAGGCCGGGGTCGTCGTGGACCTGACCGCCCTCGCTGAGCAGCATCGCTCGCACGAGCGACTTGCGGTGCTGCTGGCTGTCGCGCTCTATCGGCAACAGCGGCAGGACGATGCCCTGGGGGTGCTCCGGGCGACTCGCGTCCACCTCCGCGACGAGTCCGGGCTCGATCCCGGTCCCGATCTGCAGCTCACCGAGGAGCTGATCCTCGCGCAGGAACCAGATCCGTACGCCGCGACCAAGCCCTCAACGAGTGCGACCATCCAGACCCAAGGCGGCCCACTGCCCGGCAGCGGATCGCCACTCGTCGGACGCGGTCGCCCTCGGGCAGTCCTGGACGCCGCCGCCCAGGCCGCTGAGTCAGGCCAAGCCACCACCGCCGTGCTCGTCGGAGAGGCCGGCATCGGCAAGACCCGGCTCGTACGCGCAACGACCGACGACCTCGTCGCCCGGGGCTGGCGCGCGGTGTGGACGCACGGTTCAGAGGACGAAGGGGCACCTGCGCTGTGGCCGTGGATGTCGATCGTCCGAGAGCTGGGCCGAACGGTCCCGCTGGCGCCGGAGCTCGAGGCCCTCGTCGACGGCGGCAGCTCGGGCACCGACGCGGAGCCGGCCGCTGCGCGGTGGCGGCAAACCGAGCGCATCGGGGAGCTCCTCGAGACCGCGAGCCTCGAGGCTCCCGTGGTGGTGGTCTTCGACGACCTGCACTGGGCGGACGCCGCGTCGCAGGCGCTGCTCGCCGAGGTCACAGCCCGGTCAGCAGAATCACGACTTCTCGTGCTCGTGACCAGCCGGCCCACCGGCTCACCGGCACTGACCGCGACGCTGGCACGGCTCTCCCGACTCGGCGTGATCCGGCTCGAGATCGACGGGCTGACCGAGTCCGACGTCCAGGCGTTGGCGGCAGGAGCCGGACTCGAGGTCGACGCGGCGGCGTTGCGCGAGCGCACCGGTGGCAACCCGTTCCTGCTCCAGGAGACGATTGCTTTCGCCGCTGAGTCCGGGGCCTCACCCCTGGACGTCGTACCCGCCTCCGTCGCGGATGTCCTCGGCGCCCGCATGGCGCGCCTTGCCGCCCCCAGCGAGGACATGCTGCTGGTTGCCTCGGTGCTCGGGTCCACGATCGACCCGGCCAGCATCGCGGAGCTGTCCGAGCTCGACCTCCCCGACGTCGACGACGGGCTGGATGCCGCCGTGGCCGCGGATCTGCTCCGAGCAGACGAGGGCGGCGTGATCCGGTTCCGGCACGACCTGGTCCGGGAGACCGCCTACGGCCGCCTTGGTGCCGTACGACGGACGCGGCTGCACGCTCGAGCCCTGCGCATGCTCGCCGATGCGGGACGACTCAACCCGACCCTGCTCGCGGCCCATGCACGCGATGCCGGCCCGACCCATGCCGACGAGACGGTGCACTGGTCCGTGGCCGCCGCGACCGAAGCGACCGCCCGACACGCACCTGACTCTGCGCTGCAGTGGTGGCAAGTGGCCAACGATGCCGACCGCAACGCCACCATCCCCGACCCCGCACGGCGGGTGAGGGTGCTGCTCGGACTCGTCCGAGCGCAGCTCGACGCGGGTGACGCCGTCGGTGCGATCGAGACTCGCGCCGAAGCGGTGCAGGCCGCCTCGGATGCCAGCGACCCCGGCCTGGTCGTCGAGGCGCTGACGTCGTTGGACGGTCCGCTGGTCTGGCTCCCCCGACCCATGGGGCAGGTCAACACCGCGATGATCCAGCTTCTCGAACACGCGCTGGGCACGACGCCCGCACCGTCCCCCGCCGAACGCTGCATGCTGCTGGCCACCCTGGCCATCGAGATCTACGCGCCGGACCAAGAGGCCCGGTGCGATGACCTCACCGCCGAGGCGCTCGGCATCGCCGAAGGATCTGGGAGACCCGAAGAAGCTCGCGTTCGCCGTCAACGCACGTCTGGCCGCCACCGCCTTCCCCGGGCGCGAGGGCGAGCGTGCGAAGGTCGCCGAGCGGTTGGTGGAGGTCAGCCGCGAGCACGGACTCCCCGGCTTCGAGCTGGCCGGGCACCAGATGGCGTGCCGGCTGCGACTCCAGCTCTTCGAGGTTCGCGCCGCAGATGCCCATGCGCGTACGGCGCGGAAGATGGCGGAGCAACTGCGGCTGCCGCTGCCCGCGATGCAGCAGCGCCTGTGGGACTGCTCGCGACGCGCCCTGGACGGCGAGGTGAGCGCAGCCCTACGGATGGTCGACGAGGTGGAACAGCTCGACTGGCCCTGGTGGGGGCGTGACGCGATGCTCGCGACCGTTCGGCTCACGTTGTTCTTGCGCGCTGGTGCTTTCGACGAGGCAGGTCCGTTGCTCGACCTCGCGGCCAGGGTCAGCCCGCGGATGGCTGCGGACGCAAAGGCTCTGGTGTTCTCTCGCAAGGGAGGCGGAACCCGTTTCTCTGTCGACAATCAACCCTCTCGTGACTGGGCCTGGCTCGCGAGCGGCTGTATCCATGCACAGGCCGCTCTGGCGGGCGGTGACCAGGACGAGATCGCCTTGGCCTATGAGATGTTGCGTCCCGGCTCGGGGATGATCGCCTCGACCGGTTCCTTCGACGCCGGACCGGTTGACGGCTACCTCGCGGACCTGGCTGCGGCGCTGGGCCGCTCCGAGGATGCGCAGGCACACCGTGAGCTGCTGGCCGATCTCGTCGCTCGTGAGGGTTTGGCCTCCTAGCTCGACTCTTGTGCGTTCAGGCGGCGGCACGACGGCCTTGTGCAGCTCGTCGAGCGCGATGCCCACGCCCGCATAGGTACCGATTGCCCTGCGGATGTCTGGCCTGCAGTCAACGCATTTAGTCGAAGGCAAGGCGGCGCGGACGTCGGCAAGGACACGGAAAGCCAGGGCAGCGAGCGTGGGACATCGAACTGGTCGTCGCGGCCGGATCCCAGGGAACAGGAGATGCCCATGCACGACATCGAGGTCGACGAGCAAGAAGCCGACACGTCAGTAGAAATGGTTTCGGGGCAATCGCTCCCGGACACTGTCACGAGGGAGCGAGCCCTGTTGAGGCTCGGCGCGGTGACCGGCATCGCGGGTGTCCTCGTCCAAGTCGTCATGGATCAGCTGCACCCGGCCCAGGCCGACCCGAACGACTCCAGCGCTGCGTTCGCGGAGTACTCACACTCCCGGATCTGGACCGAGGTGCACCTCGGCCAGTTCCTCGGCACGCTGCTCCTGGCCACATCCCTCCTCTGCCTGGCTCGCGCACTGTCGCGCCAACGCGGGATGTCCGGAGCACTCGCGATGGTCGGCGCTTTCACCGCGATCCTGCTGACAGCCGTCTTCGCGGTGCAGATGGCCCTCGACGGCATCGCGCTGCGCTCAGCGGTGCACACCTGGGTCACCACAACCGGTCCATCCAAGGTTTCGGCGTTCCAGGTCGCCGAAGGTCTACGCGGTCTGGAGAAGGGCCTCAGCGCGGTGTTCCACATCTGCAACGGGTTCACCCTCGTCCTGCTCGGTCTTTCCATCGCCACGGGCCGGCTCTACCCGCGCTGGCTGGGCTGGACCGCCGCCGTCGCCGGCGTCGCGTTCCTGGGGGGTGGCGTCGTGACCGCACACGTCGGGTTCGCCTCGACTGCGGGACTGTTCCTCCACCCCGCGCTGCTGTTGCTGGCCGTGTTCATGATCGGCATCGCCACCTCGATGTGGCGTCATGGGCGAGCCGGACGCGTCATCTCAGCCCGATGAACTGGTTGCCCCGGGGGCGAGAAAAGGCAAAAGGTCCCACCATCGTCCACGGCTCGGAGGATGGGCCGTCCTGGTTCTCCCCCCTGATGTGCATCGGCCTGGCCGTGCTAGGACGTGTACGCCTCCCCGCCGGAGCTGGAGCGGACCGATGACGGTCATCGCGAACGGCCAGGCGCGGCCTTCGAGGCCTGGGTTGGTTCGCACGTGGTGGTGGGCGATGGCTCTCCTGTGCTTCGCCACCGTGGCCCTCGTCTCGAGATACCTGGGGCTCAACCCCGCGAACTTCTTCCAGCAGCAACGAGACGTCTACCTGAGACGCGAAACGATGCTGACCCTGCACATCGCTGGTGCCGCGCTGGCGCTGACCGTCGGACCGTTTCAGTTTCTGCCGCGACTCCGACGTGGCCACACCCGCGTGCATCGGACTCTCGGCGTCACGTATCTGACCGCGGCGACGATCGGCGGCCTCGCGGGACTGGGCATGGCCTCGACGGCATACACGGGCCTCATCGCCTCGCTCGGTTTCACCTCGCTGGCCGTGCTCTGGCTGGCATGCACGTGGACTGGATTCGCGATGGTGCTGCGCGGACGCATCGGCGACCACCGCAGATGGATGATCCGGAGCTTCTCGCTCGTCTTCGCCGGCGTGACCCTGCGACTGATCCTCGGCACCTACAGCGCCGTCGAGTCATCGGTGCACACCTGGCTGCCCTTCCACACGATCTACACGGCCACGGCCTGGCTCTGCTGGGTGCCGAACCTGCTGGTCGCCCTCTGGATCACCCGCTCCCGACCTGCACCATCTACTCAGGGAACACGAAGTTTGCCGCGCCAGGCTCGCTGACCTCAATGGGTCGTCCACTCGCGCCCGAGAAGCGCCTATTAATGTCACGTTTCGGGCGGAGCTGCGTTCCCCGGAAGGGTTTGGCCAACTCGCCAAGCTCCCGGGCTCGTCACCGAGTGCGCGACTGCGTCGTCGACGAGGTGGCGGATGACGATCTCGGAGAGCCGTCGTTTGAGGGCGCGCATGGCTTCCATGGAGGTCTTGCCCTCGGCTTTGCGGCGGTCGTAGTAGTCGCGGCCTGGTCCTGGGTTGCGGAGCTGGACGGTGGCCATGATGTGCAGGACCCGGTTGATCTGGCGGTTGCCGGCCCGTCGATAGCCGGTGGCGGACCTGGTCGCTTGAGGAGGCGTCGATGGGTGCGGTGCCAATCCAGGAGGCGAAGTGGTCGCAGTTGGGGAGCCGGGTGATGTCACCGATCTCGACCAGCATCCGTGCTGGACCCGATCATCGGGCTCATCATCACGCCTCTTATCTTCCACACCACTTGAGAGTCCTGGGTGACCATCAGACGCGGGTGACCGTCCACCAAGCGCACTCACATGCCGCGATGGGTGCGTCATTCCAGCGCGTTTAGGGGCCCCGCCTCGACGTCTGTGTGCGCGCTGCATTGCGTCGATCAGTCGTGGCCACAGAGCAAGCGGCCTGTCGTGGCCCATGTCCTCGACCAGGAGCAGCGAGGCGCCAGGCACCAACTCCGCCGTTCGCCGTCCACCGCTCGGATCGATCAAGGTGTCGTCCTTGCCATGAATGACAAGTGTCGGCACCTCGAGGCCGCGGAGTGCGTCGGCGCGGGAGCCGTCGAGGATCATGGCGGCGAGCTGCCGTGGCACGCCGGCGGGATAGTACGAGCGGTCATAGCTCGCGGCAGCCAGGGCGCGCAGTTCCGCCCGGTCGCCGTATCGCCGCGAGGCCCAGACGAGCTCGCGGTCAGCCGCGGCGACGTAGCCCTCTCGGTCAGCCGGACGGGGCGAGAAGAGAGCCTGTTGGGCCTCCGGCGTCGACTGTCCGTACTCGGGCTCTCCCGTCGAGGACATCATCGAGGTCAGCGAGAGCACTCGCTCGGGGAAGTCGATCGCCATCTTCTGCGCGATCATGCCTCCCATGGAGGACCCGACTACGTGCGCGCGGTCGATGCCGAGGCCGTCCAGGAGCTCGATCCCGTCGGACGCCATGTCGCGCAACGAGTACGGCGACATCGCGCGCGCACCATCGACATCGCCCGACGTGACCGCGGTGATGAAAGCCATCAGGTCGACCGGGCGGGCGTCGTACTTGGTGGAGAGGCCGCAGTCGCGGTTGTCGTACCGGATCACGTGACGACCTCGGCTGGCCAGCATGCGGCAGAACTCCGCGTCCCAGCCCAGCATCTGGGTCCCGAACCCCATGACCAAGAGGACAGTCGGGTCGGCGGGGTCGCCGAAGGTCTCGTACTCGAGCGCGATGCCGCTGCTCGTCTCCACACGCATCACATGACCCTTTCAGTCGTCGCATGACTCGACGTACGTGGCTCCGGTGAGGCTGGCGGCTGTACCTCGCGAGCGTACGCACCCGAAGCCCTGAGCCGACGTCGCCGCCGGATCAGGCGCACAGGAGTCATCCCGATGAGGATGGCCAGGGCCACTGCCACCAGGGTCAACAGCGGCGCCCTCCAGGACCGGTGCTGAGGACCGAGGCCCTCGTCCGCGATCGGGTACCCGATCATCTTGGCCGTCGCCTCCGCGGTCGCGGCGTCGGTCTGGTCGGCCAGGTTCTCCAACGCCGCATTGAACCCGCCCTCAGCCCGGTGGTCACGACCGTCGTGCACGACCAGGGATTCAACGACGAGATGCGCGTCGTGAGCCCAGGCCCGCAGTCGAGGATCGACGTCCTTCTGCGACGCGGCACCGGGTACGACGACACGGGACAGGCCGGACGCGTGGGTGTAGCTCGTGGTGAGAAGCACCAGACCGTGTCGTGTGCGGACGGTGTCGCCCGCGGCGAGTGCAACGGTGCGCGCGGCCGCCGACTGGCCGTAGACCTCGAAGGCCGCGGTCGCGTCCAGCTCCCCTACACCGTCGCGCAGGGCGACGCCGACTGTGGGTCGGAACCACGGCAGCACGTAGTTCAACCCCACTGGCCAGTCGTGGGCGGCGAAGTGATCTTTGGCGATGCGGGTCGTCTGGGTCGGGGTCCAGTGGAGCTCCGGGTGCAGATCGGCGACTCGCTGTGCCTCGGTGGGTCCGGCGAGCTCGGCGACCAGGTGCAGTGCGGCTGGAACGCCTGACGTCACTGCCCCTGTGGTCGTGACGGATCCGTCCTCGACGTACCGGACTCCTCGCAGCCAGTGCACGGCAGGTCGACTGGCCTCGAGGGCGCTGATGCGCGACCAGTGGCTGGTGGCGTCGAGTCCGTCGAGCATCCCGGTGGCGGCAAGCACCATCGCGCCGCTGCACACGCTGAGCACCTTCGCGCCGGCGGCGTGCTCGCGGGCCACCCAGCTGCGTAGGGGGGCTTCGGTGGGACCTGTGGGCTTGGTGAGTCCGGGCACGACCACCAGGTCCGGCTTCAGAGCCGGGTTCGCGTCGACGTCGGCGAACGTGTAGGTCGGCATCACGGCCGGCCCGCTCTCGAGGGGTGCCGGGGTGGCGGTCTCGGAGACGACGTAGGTGCTGAACGCGGGCGAGCTCGCGAAGATGTCGTACGGCGCGAGGAGGTCGCTGGCGATGGTGCCCGCCGTGCCTGCGACGAATGCGACCACGAGTCGGCGGCTGTGCGGCCTGCTGGTGGCTGCACCGCCGGGCTCGGCGTACTCGACCGACGTCGCGTGGCGTGCCCGTCGCCACAGTCGGAGACGGTCCGGTGGACGCTTCGGCCGGTGACGACAGCGCCCGCGAAGACGACCACGGCGAGGGTGACGAGCGAGACGATGCCCGCCAGCGCCGTGAGCAGGACGCGGCGGACCCACGTCTTCGTGGAGGTTCGGGTGTGGGGACTCATGGTGGTGCCTTTCGTTGCGGAGGGTGGTGGGTGACGCGAGCAGGCGGCTCTCAGTCCGCGGGTTCGGGTGATCGTGGTGCCGAGGACTGCGGTCGCAAGCGCGACGACGGCCGCGGCGGTGAAGGCGGCCGTGAACCCGTGGGAGGAGAGCGCGTCGGTCGTCGTTCCTCCGGCGGACATGCCGATCGCGGTGAACGTGGCGGTGCCGAGGGCAGCGCCGACCTGGGTGGCGGACCCGGCCAGGCCGGATGCCAGGCCTGCGTGTGTTCCCGGTACCGCCGAGGCGATGACCATCGTGGTGGGCATGAAGCTGAGCGCGACGCCGACGGCCACCAACAGCAACCCGGGGAGGACCGCCACGGTGTAGCCGGCCTGTGCCGGTGCATGTCCCAGCCACAGGTGGCCGGCCGCGAGGATGACCAACCCGATCACCATGCTCCGCCGCGGCCCCAGCGCACGTAGAAGCCGCGGCAGGAGCGTGAGGGAGAAGAGAAACCCCGTGATCGATGTGGGGACCATGGCGAGTCCGGCCCGCCCGGGAGCCATGGACAGCCCCTGCTGTAGGTCCAATGCCACCAGCACGAAGGCCGAGGCACGCGCGGCTCCGCCGAGGATGGCGAGAGCCACGCCTGTGCTCAGCACGCGGGACCGGAAGAGCTCGAGCGGCACCAACGGGTCGACGGCATGGCGCTCGACGTACACGAACGCCGCGAACAGCACACCAGAAGCGGTCAGGTTTGCCGTGACGGACGGTGTCGTCCAGCCCTCCTGGCAGGCGCCGAGAGTGCCGTGGACCAGGGCGATGACAGCTCCTGTGAGGCTCGTTGCGCCGAGCCAGTCGAACCGGCGCCGAGGGCCGCGTCCGCCCTCAGGAAGCACGTGCCGAGCCAGGGCGACGGCGGTGATCGAGACGGGCACGGTGACCAGGAACACCGATGACCAGCCGAAGGTCCCGGCCAGCAGGCCGCCGGCGAGGACGCCGGTGGCTCCGCCGAGTCCGGAGGCGGCACCCCAGAGGCTCATGGCCCGGGCGCGTTCGCGACCGGGGAAGGTGAGCAGGAGCAGGGACATCGCGGCGGGACTGAGGGCAGCTGCGCCGGCGCCCTGGACGATGCGGCCAGCCATGAGCACCCCAGGGCTGAACGCGAATGCTGCGACCAGGGTCCCGGCGGTGAAGAGCGCCGAACCTGCGATGAACATGCGACGGCGACCGAACAGATCGGCGGCTCGCCCGGACAGGAGCAGCAGGCTCCCGAAGGTGAGGACGTAGGCGTTGACCACCCAGGTCACTGCTGTGGGACCGAGCCTGAAGTCGGCCTGGATGGAGGGCAGCGCGACGTTGACGATCGAGGTGTCGAGCATGACCACGAACTGGGCGGACACCAGCAGGCCCAGCGCCACGGAGGGACGTCGGTTCCCGGGCATGCGGACCGGTGCTGAAGCCGCAACGTCGGGTCGGAAGTGCGTGCTTGGAGAATGAACGGTGGTGGTCATCGTGGCCTGCCGGGGGGTAGTCGGGGTCTGCTCGGTCGGGGACTAGCGCCAGCCGCCGGGGTCGGGAACCGGGGCACCGGGAGGCGTGGGAACGCTGGCCGAGAACTCGCCGGCCCAGTAGCCGTTGTGCTGCGGCCTGATCTGCCCGGTGTAGGTGCCGCGCTCCTCCTCGACGATTCGCGTGCTGGCCATGGCCGTACTCCTGTCGGTGAGCCGAGATTCGTTTGCCTTCATGGCCTTCAGCGTCGTCGTCCAGGGGTCCCGGTCGCGCCGGCCAAATGGCCGGGGTTGCCGTCGTCACGGGAGCCGACAGGTGCCCATCGGGGGCGGCAGTGTGAGAGATCCCGGCACTCAGACGGGTGGGTGTGGGTCGTACTGGATGCCGCGGCGTACCTCGCGGGCACGCTCGACCCCAGCGAGGCGGGCGACCAGGTGCAGGGCCATGTCGATGCCGGCGGAGACGCCTGCGCTGGTGAGCAGGTCACCGTCGTCGACGAACCGCGCGTCGACATCGGTGATCACGGTGGGATCGATCTCGGAGAGCAGGTTGAGCGACGCCCAGTGTGTGGTAGCCGGGCGATCCTTCAGCAGACCGGCCGCGGCGTAGACGAGGCTTCCGGTGCACACCGAGGCCATCAACGGGACCGCGGCGCGCTGGGCGCGAATCCAGTCAAGGTGATCGGGGTCGCGAAGCAGACGACGTGTGCCATGCCCACCGGGGTGGATCAGCACCTCGAGCGCCGGTGCCCCCTCGAGGGAATGGTGCGCACCCAGGACCAGGTTCTTCGCACCGATGACGTCCACGCCGCCGGGCGACAGGCACGAGACGGACCAGCCGTCGTCAGGGTGGTGCCGCGTCCAGTAGGCCAACACCTCCCAGGGGCCGACCGCATCGAGCTCCTCGACTCCGTCGAAGAGGAGCAGCCCGATGTGGCGCTGCGCGGAAGCATCCTCGACGCTCACGGTGTCGGGGTGGGATGGCGTGTACATGGGTGACTCCTGCGTGGTGGTGGGTGTGACAGCCGTTCCGCCGCAAAACCGAGGACAGCCGAGTCCCTGGGCTGGTGTGGCTGGTGCTCAGTCTCGTGATCTGCGCGGTGTCTCGCCCCGGCCAAAGCGCCGGGTTTGCGGGAGGGCCGGGGCTCGGCTCGGTAGTACGGTCACAGCGTGCTAGTCGGTCGGGATCTCGAGACCGCGCGCCTGGCAGAGCTCCTCGAGCGGGCTCGTCACGGGATCTCGGGCAGCCTGGTCGTCCGGGGTGAGCCGGGTGTCGGCAAGTCGGCCCTGCTCGAGGAGCTGGTCGCCTCGGCAGACGGAGTTCTGGTGCTGCGGACCCAGGGACTCGAGGTCGAGGCGCCCCTGGCGTTCGCGGCGCTCCATCGGCTGCTGCTTCCGGTGATGCGCTTGCGCGCGCAGTTACCCGTTCCGCAAGCCAGAGCGCTGCGTGTCGCCTTCGGCGAGGAGGACGGGCCCTCGATCGAGCCGTTCCTGGTCGCGGTTGCGACTTTCTCGATGCTGACGGCGGCCGCGGAGGAGGGCACCGTGCTCTGTGTTGTCGACGACGCACACTGGCTCGACTCGGCCTCGACCGACGCGCTGCTGTTCGCGACCCGCCGACTGGAGGCTGACCGAGTGGCCGTGGTGTTCGCCGCTCGCGAGACCGGCGACCGGACGTTCGCTCCGGAAGGGGTTCCGTCGCTGGTCCTGCGGGGGCTGGACGCGGCTGCAGTGCGGGCTTTGCTGGCCGAGAACACCGCGGTCGTCGTCTCAGCCGAGGTCACAGAACGGCTGCTAGACGGAGACCGGAGGCAATCCGCTCGCGCTCGTCGAGCTACCGAGAGGCTTGAGTGACGCGCAACTGGCCGGCGCGGCGCCGCTGCCGCCCCAGCTGATGCTCACTGCGCGAGTCGAGCGGGTCTTCCTGGACCGCTGCCGTCGGCTCACCGAGCCCGCACAGCAGCTGATGTTGGTCGCGGTTGCCGACGACACCGGCCAGCTGACGACGGTCCAGCGCGCCGCCGCGGCCTTCGGTGCCGGCCCAGAAGCGCTCGCCGAGGCAGAGCGGTCGGGGCTCCTGTCCGTCTCCGGCGACAGCGTCACGGTCCGGCATCCGCTCGTCCGGTCCGCGGTCTACCAGGCCACCACCGTGCTCGAGCGTCGTGCCGTGCACCGGGCTCTGGCCGATGCCCTGGGCAGCCTCGAGGACTCCGACCGTGCGACATGGCATCGGGCCGCGTCCATCGAGGGTCCGGATGAGAAGTTGGCAGCTGCTCTCGCCGATGTGGGCACGCGCGCCGAGCGGCGAGGCGGCTACCGGGCCGCCGCGGACGCATACGAGCGGGCCGCCGACCTTGCTGTCGACACGTCCGCACAGGCACGCCACCGGTTCGCTGCCGCCCGCAACGCCTGGTCGTCGGGGCAGACGACCCGAGCATCCGCTCTCTTGTCCTCAGCGCGTGATCGGACCGACGACCCGTTGCTGATTGCTGACGTCGACAGGCTCCGCGGCCGTATTGCGGTCAACGTCGGTTCGGCGGCCGACGCGCACCGGATCTTCATCCAAGCCGCTGAGAAGGTCGCTGTCCCACGATCCGGTTCGTGCCCTGGAAATGGCCGTGGCTGTCGCGGTCGCGCACAGCCATGGCATCGACAGCGGGGCGACTCTCGCGGACGGCGTCATCGATCTTCACGACTCCCCACAGGACACGGCACGCACCCGATGCCTCAAGCAGCTGCTGGGAAGCACGCGGCACGACATCGAGGGAGACCGCGCTGCTGCCCTGAAAGAGTTGCACCGGGCCCTGGAGACCGCGGTGGAAGCGCACGACACACTCGGTGACCTGGACTTGCTCGGGAACCTCGGAAATGCGGCGCTCCACCTGGGCGATGACGAGAGCCATCGGCGTTTCTATGGCCTGATGTTGTCGAGCGCGCGGGAAACCGGGGACGGTATGGCCGTTCTGTATGCGCTCCAGCGACTCGCGTTCGGCCAATACGTGGGCGGCCAGTGGGCGGCGTTGCGAAGCTCGTGCGAGGAGGCTGTCGCCCTCGGTCTCAGCGTCGGACAGGCCGCTCTCACTGCGGCCCCTCAGGCCTGGCTCACGCTGTTGGCTGCACTTCAGGGGCGCCCTGACTATGGCGAACGTCTCGCCACGCTCGAAGAGCTGCTCGTGGCGCGGCCCCCTGTGGGCATCTTGGCCCAGCCCGTCGTCGACCTGACCCGGTGGGCCAAAGGCGTTCATGCGCTGCTCGGCGGGGACGCGGTGGGCGCGTTGCACCAGCTCCGACAGATGCAGCTGCCCGTCCTGACGCAGATGGCAGCCGAGGACCGCATCGTCGCCGCCATTCGTGGCGACAGCCGGGACGAGGCCGCAACGTGGGTGGCCGACCTCGACGCCTTCGTGGGTGGCACCGGACTGCCGTGGGCGCAGGCAGCAGCCGACTTCGGTCGCGCCGTGCTCTCTGAGCACGAGGACGCGGGCGGTTCGCGTCGTACCAGCGAGTTCTTCGACTCCTCGCTCGCCCACCATGCTGCCGCCAACCGCCCGTATGACCAGGCTCGGGTCGAGCTCGCGTACGGCGAGTTCCTGCGCCGTAGTCAGCGGCGTGTCGACGCCCGTACTCACCTCCGCGCCGCGCTCGAAATATTCGGGGACCTGCACGCCGTTCCCCTCGCTGACCGTGCTGGCCAGGAGCTGCGTGCCTCCGGTGAGACCGCGCGTAAGCGCGACGTCTCCACCATGGTGCAGTTGACCCCGATGGAGCTGAAGGTCGCCCAGTTGGTGGCCTCGGGCCTGTCCAACAAGGACGTCGCGGCGCAGATCTGGGTCTCGCCGAGAACGGTGGCTTTCCACCTGCGCAACGTGTTCGCGAAGGCCGGAGTGACCTCCCGCGGCGAGCTGGCCCACCTCGACCTCGGCTAACTGCCAACCGCCGATCCCGGCCATCTGACCGGGGTGAGCAAACCCGTTCGCGTCCACGCTCGAGAGCAGAAACCACCTCTGCGAGAGCGAGACCCTCATGAGCGTCGACATCCACGCCACCGGCCACCGTGACGACACCACCGCGCCGCCCGTCGTGGCGACGCATGGACCGGTGGCGCGCATCATCGCCGGCTCCCTGGCCGCCGGTAGCGCAGCTGCTCTAGTGCTCACTCTGGCCGTCTTTGCCGGTGGCACCGAGAGCGTGATGACCGGGTCGGTGCTCGTCGGCTTCGGCTTCGGGTGGGCGCTGATCGCGATCCTCACCGAGCGCTACACCACCCATCCGCAGCGCTGGGCTTTCGTCCCGGCGACCGTCCTGGGCGCCACGGGTGTCGCACTCGTGCTGTTCAGCCCTGGCTATGACGCGATGACGCGGCTGAGCTGGGTGTGGCCGCCGGTCGTGCTTGCCATGGCGGCGTGGATGTTCGTCCAGGTCCGTCGGTCCATCACCGGCGCTGGGCGCTGGATGCTCATCCCCGTCGTGGCCCTCCTGGGACTCGCCTCCGTGGGCACCACCTTCGAGAACATCGCGGAGAGCCACGACCTCAGCACCTACGCCGCCCCCGGCAAGACCTACGAGGTCAACGGTCACCGGCTACACCTCGACTGCCACGGCCAGGGCGGCCCCACCGTCGTGCTCTTCAACGGCCTGGGCGAGATCTCCGCCTCATGGGCCAGGATCTCCGGCCCGGTCGAGCACGCCACCCGAGTCTGCGCCTATGACCGTGCCGGACAGGGCTGGAGCGAAGGGACCACGCACACCCAAGACGGAATCACTGCAGCCGCGGACCTGCACACCTTGCTCGCCGCGGCGGACGAGGGCGGCCCCTACATCCTGGTGGGGCACTCCACGGGCGGCACCTACGCGATGACCTACGCCGCCAGGTATCCCGGGCAGGTCGCCGGCATGGTGCTCCTGGACAGCTCCAGCCCCTACCAGCTCACCAAGATCCGCGCCTACCGCGGTCAGTACGCTGCGATGCGCCGCGGCCTCGCCCTGTTCCCCAGCATGGCCCGCCTCGGTGTGGCTCGGCTCTTCCCCGGCGCACACCTGCCCGACCCAGCAGGTGCCCAGGTTCAGGCGATGACCTCCTCGACCAAGGCCGCCCGGAACGGCCGCGACGAGATCTCCGTCGCTCTGAAGGTCTTCGCCCAGGCTCAAGCACTGACCACGCTGGGCAATCGGCCCCTCGCGGTGCTCAGCACCACCGAGTCGCTCGATGGTGCGGGCTGGGCAGGTGCCCAGGACCAGCTGGCGGCGCTCTCGACCAACAGCGTTCGCCGCACCGTTCGCTCCACCCACGAAGGGATCGTCGGCGACAAGGCCCCCGCGGTCGAGGCGATCCGCGCCGTCAACGAGGTCGTCTCCGCGGTCCGCACCGGCACCCGAATGGAGCAGAAATGACCACGCACCCGCCTCCCAGCACGCCCGGCCAGACCAGCGCGACCCCAACCCGAGGAGTACCGATGTCACACACCGCCCACCACACCCCGACAGAGGAAGCAGCCCCCGAAGAAGGCGGCCACAAGAAGTCCTGGGCACTGCTCGCCGTTGCCCTGGCCGCCCAGATCCTGGTCGTCCTCGACATCTCCGTCGTCAACACCGCCCTGCCCTCCATCGGACGCGCGCTGCAGATGCAGGGCAGCCAACTGGCGTGGCTGGTCACCGCCTACCTGATGATGTCCGGTGGCGGACTCCTCCTTGGCGGCCGCATCGCCGACCTGCTCTCACGGCGCAACGTGTTCCTGACCGGGCTGAGCCTGTTCACGGTCGCCTCCGTGGTCAGCGGTCTCGCCGACAGCGGTGGCCAGCTCATCGCGGCCCGCGCCGTCCAGGGCCTCAGTGCCGCACTGCTCACCCCCTCGGCCCTCTCCCTGATCATGACCACCTACGCCGGCGCCCAACGCAAGACCGCACTCGCCATGTGGGGTGCCGTCGGCAGCCTCGGTGTCGCAGCCGGTGTCCTCCTTGGCGGTGCACTCACCACATGGTCCGGGTGGCAAGCCATCTTCTGGATCAACGCCCCCATCGGCTTGGTCGCGCTGGTCATCGGTCGCCACGTCATCGCCAGGGACAGCACGCCGCGACCCAGTGTCCGCGACTTCGACCTTGCCGGCGGAGGGGCTGTCGTCGGCGGGCTCGCCGCCCTGGTCTACGCCGTCAGCACCACTACCACCTACGGCTGGTGGTCGGTGCACACCGTGATCGCTGCAGCAGTCTCCGGGGCCTTGCTCGGCACGTTCCTCAAGCTCGAGCAGCGCGCGTCCAAGCCGCTGTTCCCGCCGCACATCTGGAAGCTGCAGACCCTGGTCTCGGGTACCGCGGTGATGCTCGGCGTCACCGGCATCCTGGTCGGCACCGTGTTCCTGACCTCGATCTTCGTCCAGACGGTGCTGGGCTTCTCCGCCCTGCAGACCGGGCTCGGGTTCCTGCCCTTCGCGTTCGCCATCACCGTAGGAACGCTCCTGGCGCGACACATGCTGGGCCACCTCTCACCGCGGGTCATCGCGACGATCGGACTGCTGGTCACCGTCGGTTCGTCGCTGTGGCTGTCCACAGCCACCAGCAACGCGCACTTCGCAACCGACGTCCTTCCCGGCCTCACCATCCTGGGGCTGGGAGTCGGCATGGTCTTCGTACCCGTCTCGGTGACCTCGATGGCCGGCATCCCCGCCTCCCACGCCGGTGTCGCCTCCGGGTTCCTGATGACCGGTCACGAGATCGGCGCCGCGCTCGGCGTCGCCATCCTCTCGGCGATCGCGTCCAGCGCAGGGTCGCTCGCCACCGCCACAGGCGCTGCCGATGCGTTCTCGGCCGGGTTCATCGGCGCCGCCGCGATGGGCGGAGTCGTCGCGGTCTTCGCACTGCTCCGGATGCCGGCCACCAAGGTGAGCGGAGCCGCCGGTATGCACATGCACCACTGACCCGACACAGTGAAGTGAACAACACGAAGGAGGACGCCATGAAGGCGATCACCCAGGACCGGTACGGATCGGCGGATGTCCTACAAGTGCGGGACATCGAACAGCCTCGACCGGGAACCCACGAGGTACTCGTCAGGGTGCAGGCAGCAGGAATCGCCCGCGGCGTGCTCCATGTGATGACCGGGGAGCCGTACCTGATGCGCCTGATGGGCTTCGGGTTGCTCAAGCCCAAGAACCCAGTCCCGGGCCAGGACGTCGCTGGGACAGTGACCGCCATCGGCGAGGGTGTCACCCGATTCCAGGTCGACGATGAAGTGTTCGGCATCGCCAAGGGCTCCTTCGCCGAGTACGCCGTCGCCCGCGAGGACAAGCTCGCCCTCAAGCCGGAGAACCTCTCGTTCGAACAGGCAGCCGCCATGCCGATCTCCGGGCTCACTGCCCTGCGTGCGTTGGACGTGGCCGGTGTCGCCCGGGGGTCGACATTGCTCATTGTGGGCGCGTCGGGGGGTGTGGGCACCTACGCCGTGCAGATCGCGGTCGCGATGGGCGCCACCGTCACCGGCGTGGCCAGCGGGTCGAAGGCCGACCTGGTCACCGCGCTGGGAGCCCGACACGTCATCGACTACACACGAGAAGACTTCACCGACGGTTCGCAGAGGTACGACGTAGTCGTTGACATCGGCGGGATGACATCGGTCTCGCGCCTGCGCAGGGCTGTCCACTCGAAGGGGACTCTCGTCATCGTCGGCGGGGAGAGCGGCAGCACATGGAGCCCTGGCATGGGACGCCAGCTGAAGGCCGCGGCTGTATCGCCGTTCGTCGCGCAAAGGTTGACCTCGGTGCTCAACAAGGAGCACTACTCAGGGCTCGAGCGCCTCGCGAGGCTCGCCGCCGATGGCGAGGTCACACCTTGCATCGAGCGGTCGTACTCCCTCTCCGAGGTTCCCGACGCCGTACGCCAGCTCAAGGCGGGACAGGTTCGCGGCCAGGTCGTCATCAAGACCTGACCCCGGACCACAGACGAGCCACGCACTGCAGCTTTCCACCTGGTGGAGCTTTCACACCTGCATCCAAGTCGTTCAAGACTGCACAGCAGACCGTGGCTGTAGGGATCTCAACCAGTAATCCGCGTGTCGTCCAGGCTGACCTGATTGCGGGCCGGGGCGCTCATGTGCATCAGGTGCTCGCGGGGTAGCGCACGATCGCGGTGGAGGCGAACCCGCGGGCGATCAGCCAGATGGCAAAGGTCAGCTCGAACAATCCACCGGGGATGGCGGCGCCGACTCCGGCGCCCGCGACGCCGACCAGCTCGAGCAGGTTGCCCCCGGCGAAGCACGCGTAGCCGATGAAGCCCCAGGCAGCTAGGAAACGCGGAACAAGTCGGGTGCGGAAGAGCAGGGCGCAGAAGAAGAGGCTTCCAACACCTAGAGCGGCCTCGGCGACGCTGTAGAAGTCGGCATTCGCGTCGATGGCGTCCGAGCCGGAGAGGACGATGAGGCCCACGAGGCCGATGGCGAGAACGACGCCCTCGAAGATCCGCGTGCCCAGGTAGCCCGCGGCGACGGCCTTGTTGTGGACCCGCAGGATCGGGAACATCAGGAGACCGATGCCGATCACGAATGCAGAGTTGAGCAGCATCAGGGCGGTGCCGGTGACGAGCAACGTGGTGGAGCCGCCGCGGTCACCGGAGTCGACGATGCCCTGCGCTATGACGCTGCCTACGCCGTATGCCAGGTAGCCCGCAAGGAAAAGGACTCCGACGATGCGGGCGGTCTGACGCACGCTGGAGTCCGGGCGAACGACGCGCGGGGAGGTCGAGTGATCACCCGCGCCGGTCAGGCCGGCCGGGGTCGTCACCGTGGTCCTCATGAGGTGCTCCCCAGGTGAGTCAGGAGCTGTCCGCGGGCGCGGTGCAGTTGCGGCATCAGGCCGTAGATGACGATCGGCACCGCGATGGTGGCGAGCACGAAGGTGCGGACGACGGGCGACAGTGTGTGGAGCCAGTCGCCCAGGGCGAGGTTGAGGACGGTGAGGGTCGGGAAGACCGCCAGCCAGATCATCAGGGCGAGCTGGTGCTTGGTGGGTGGAGCCGGTGGGGCGGATCGGGTGGTCATGATGTCTCCTTCGGGTGGGTGTGTGCGGTGAGGGTGAGTGGGAGGCCGTGCTCGAAGTCGTGCACAGCGAGGCGTACGTCTTCGTCGACCAGGTCGCCGTTCAAGGCGATCGCGGCCGCAGAGCCTGCGCCGGCGGCGGTGATGATCTGGGCACGCGGGTCGACGACGTTGCCTGCTGCCCATACGCCGGGGACGCTGGTCTGCCCGGCGGGGTCCGTGGTGACCCACCCGTTGTCGTCGGTTCGGCAGCCGAGGTCGGTGAGGAGGTCGTGGTTGGCGATGAAGCGCGGTGGCACGAACAGCGCGTCGCGGGGCACGACGCACCCGTCGCGCAGCTGTAAGCCGACGCAGCTGGTCCTCGTCGATGACCAGCTGGTCGATGGTGGCCTCGACCACGCCGATCGCTCGAGCTTGCAGCTGGGTCCGTTCGGTGGTGGTGAGCAGCCCAGGTGCGGTGAAGTAGACGAGGTCGTTGGTCCACTGGCGCACGATCTGGGCGAAGCGGACGGCTCCCGGTGTTCCTCCGAGCACCCCGAGACGCTGGCCACGCACCTCGTGGCCGTGGCAGTAGGGGCAGTGCAGGACGTCGCGGGCCCAGCGTTCGCGAAGCCGCGGGATGTCTGGGATCTCGTCGCGGAGTCCGGTGGTCACCAGGAGCCGACGCGCGGCCAGCGTGGAGCTGTCGGCGAGTGTGACCAAGAAGCCGGTTTCGCCGTCCGAGTGGACTGCGGTGGCGGTGCCGTGGACGATCTCGCCGCCGTAGCCCTCGACCTCTCGCCTGCCCGCGGCCAGCAGCTCGGAGGGCGGAAGGCCGTCACGGGAGAGGTAGCCGTGCAGCTGGGAGGCCGGGGCGTTGCGCGGCGAACCGGCGTCCACCACAACAATCGCCCGGCCGGCTCGGGCGAGGACCAGGGCTGCGGACAGGCCGGCGGCGCCCCCGCCGATGACCGCTACGTCGTACTGACTCATGTTTCCCAGAGTGGAACCGGGCGAACAGATCACCTACCAACGTTGCTGTTTGTGGGAATCGGGAGTCAGATGAATCCCGTGCACGACACCCCCGCGGCCATCGCCGACGCGCTCGGCCACGTGGGGTCGCGCCTGAGACAGGCACGGAGCCAGCGCGGTTTGACGCTGACCGGGGTCGCTGAGTCGACCGGCATCTCCAAGAGCACGCTGTCTCGGCTCGAGACCGGAGGGCGCAGACCCACGCTCGAGCTGCTCCTCGCGCTCTCGCACGCCTACCGGGTACCGCTGGACGACCTGGTGGCCGCTCCGGAGGAAGGTGATCCTCGGATCAGGCTCAAGCCCGGCCAGGTCAAGGGAAGAACGGTCATCCCGCTGACCCGCGCTCCCGAGGGCAGGCAGGCATGGAAGATCGTCATCCCGACAACCAAGGCCACCCCCGAGCCACGCGCGCACGACGGCCACGAATGGATCTACGTCCTCTCAGGCGACGTGCGGTTCATTCTCGGCGAGGAGGACCTCGTCCTGCGAACCGGCGACGTCGTCGAGTTCGACACGCTGGTCCCGCACTGGTTCGGCAGCACCGGCCGACAGCCCTCCGAGATCCTCAGCATCTTCGAGCGACCCGGTGAGCGCATGAACTTCCGAACCGGCCGACGCGACGAGACAGCCGACCAAGGCAGCTGAGCCGGCTTCCTCGCCGCGTCGACGGGCGTACGCCGCCAGGGCGTTCACGAGGAACGGTGCTCGACCAACGGGATCAACCTGGAGTCCTCCAGAGCGGCCGTGCGGTGACAGAGACCGGCCAGGTAGGCCTCGTTGGTGGCGAAGGCAAGGAAGTCCTGCACACTGGTCTGTCGCACGGCCATGACGAGATCCCATCGCTCTTCTGGGGGTCCGACCAGGTTGTGTCCCCCGATGCCGAGGAAGCTGACCGAACCGCCTGTGGCGGTCAGGAACGGCATCGTGTGCGCCATGTATCGGTCATAGGCGTCGCTGCCGCTGATGCGGTGAGGCGGCGCTGCCTCGGGGAATTCCGAGTAGTCGGCCCAGTCGCGGAATCGGAGAAGATTCAGCATGGTGACGGGGCCGGAGATGCCTCGTTGCAGCAGCTGGCCCACGCTCTGGTCGGTCGGATCGAGAAACACGCGCTGGGCTGACATCGGACTCTCCTGGAGTTGTTGCGGATGCGCGGTGGTCGGACGAATTGCGCCGTGGTGTGTTTGGACTACTTGACCTCGGCTCTGGTGACGAGGCCGAGCCCGATCATGAGCGGGATGGCCAGCCAGAGGGTTGCCGATGTTCCGAGGTGTGCCCATTGTTCGCTGGTGACGGTGCCATCGATCAGGGTGCCGCCGGCGTACTCGAAGTCGATCCAGGGTTGCAGGTGGCGGAACCAGCCTTGTGAGTTGGCAAGGATGATGGACAGGGTCGGCAGCAGGAACTGGTAGACGAAGTAGGCCACCAGCGCTCCGGCCGAGCTTCGGATCAGCACCCCGAGCATGAAGCCCACGAGCAGGCCGAGCACGTTGGCCAGAACGAGGGTGAGCATGTTGGTCAGCGTCACGTCCCAGACCGGGTCGATACCGGCGATGGTGGCGCCGACGACATTTCCGAGTGCGCCGATCGCGAGGGCGAGTGGAATCGTGGCGACGGCGACAGCGACGGCCGCGATCGCCTTGGCTCCGATGACCTGCCCGCGGTGAGGTACCAGGGTGAAGGTGGTGAGCCCGCTGCGCTGGCTCCACTCGCTGGTCACCGACAAGATCGCGATGACGGGCAGGACGATGGTCATCGGAAAGCAGACGGCGGTGGCGAATGAGGAGTAGGTCAGGTCGTTCGTCGAGGAGAACGCGATGACGGCAGCCGCCGCGAGGAACGCCAGGATGCCGATGCTTGCCATCAGCCAGAACCCTGACCGGGTGTCGAACATCTTGCGGAGCTCCGTCGTGACGACGCGGCTCAGCGGGATCCCCGGGTGGGGTGGTGCCGCGGGCGACTGGGCCGCCCCGCCAGCGAGTGGTGCCAGGTCGAGGCCGGTCATCTGAGTGCTCCTTCGTGTTGGTTGTCGCTGGTGGTCTCGCGCTGGGACTCCGCGGTGAGCTTGAGGAACATCTCCTCCAGGCCGGCGCCGTCGGCGGGCCTGAGCTCGAGAAGGGGAATGCCGGCGGCGAAGGTGATCTGCCCGACCTGACCCGCCTCCGCATCGACGAGCAGCCCGTCGTCGCCGACGTGAGTCGAGGTGACTCCTCCGGCGGACAGTGCCTGGGCGACAACGGTGCGGTCCAAGCTGGTGCGGAGCATGGACCCCGCCGATCGGAGGAGGTCGCTCTTGGCTCCTTGGGCGACGATGCGTCCGTTGCCGATCACGACGAGGTCATCGGCGACGACCTCGATCTCGTGGAGCAGGTGGGAGGAAAGGAGCACAGTTCCGCCTCGGTCGGCGTAGTCGCGCAGCAGTCCGCGCATCCAGCGGATCCCGGCGGGGTCGAGTCCGTTGGCCGGCTCGTCGAGGATCAGCACCTCTGGTTCACCGATCAGCGCGGTCGCGATCCCGAGCCGCTGCCGCATCCCCAGTGAGTAGTCGCGGACCCTGCGTGACGCCTCGGCCGGAGTCAGGCTGACCAGATCGAGCATCTCCTCGACGCGACCGCGCGGGAGACCCATGAACCGTTGGGCGATGGTGAGGATCTCCCGCCCCGTGCGCCCCGCATGTTGGGCGGAGGCGTCAAGGAGGACTCCGACCTCGAGGCCAGGATTGGGCAGGTCGACGTAGTTGCGTCCGGTCACGGTCGCGGTCCCCGAGGACGCCTTGGTCAGCCCGACCAGGATCCGCATGGTGGTCGACTTCCCGGCCCCGTTCGGGCCGAGGAACCCGGTCACGCGACCCGGTCGGGCGGTGAAGCTGACATCGTCGACGGCGGTGAAGCCGCCGTAGGTCCGGGTGACAGAGTCGATGGTGATCATGTCTGTGCTCCTTCGTGATCGGGCTGAGGTGACTGAGGGTGGAGGCGGCCGGGCCTTGGGCCCGGCCGCCCGGAGCGTCAGGCGCCGATGTGCTGGAGGGCCGGTGTCTTCGGCATTGCCCAGGTCTCGATGCGGCTGGAGCTGTTGAACAGCCAGATTGCGAGCCACCCGATGCCGACCGCGAGGGTGACGAGTCCGAGGTCCAGTGCCACCTCTGGTACGAAGGCACGGAATGCGACCGGGACTGCTCCGACGGCGTACAGCACCAGCGGGGCCGTGGGGATCTCGCGGCCGCGCACCATGGCGGTGACGAATGCGAGAGTGCCGAGCAGGAACGCGATGGAAGCCACCGTGAGGGCAACGCCCAACGAGCCGTCTCGGAGTGCGTCCACTGTGCCCTTCGGGAGATCGCTGAAGACGAGGTTGATGACGAACTCGACACCGACAAGTGCCGCCAGGGCGAACGCGTTGAGCAAGTAGGCGACCAGACCGAAGATGCCGGTGCGGCGACCGAAGGCGAAGTAGAGAGCGGTGACGAGCGCCAACGCCAGGATCTGCGCCAGCGGAGCGACCAGCTGGGTGAACGCCGAGGTCGGGATGACCTCAGCTCGTTTGGCGGCATTGACGAGCAGTACGGCGGCGCTTCCGGCGCCGGCTACCGCAGCGATGCGGTAGAAGGTCGCAGGCATGAGCGGGCGGGACATGGTTCCTCCGAAGAGTTCGGTGGGTGGCACTCCGGGCCTGGGCTGGCCCCGCGAGCTGATGACGGGTCGTTCGGTCGAGGTTCAGACGGCGGGCTGGCGACTGGCTGTCCAGGTCGTCACCATCCCGTCGGGCACTGGCCAGGGCCCGAAGCCCAGGAAGATCAGGTAGCCGAGGCGGAGCTGCCATGGGGCAATCGATGTGGCAGCTGTCCACAGCGCTTCACCGCGGTTGGTGTCCATGTCCGCTCCTTGTGAGTTGGTCGCTGGACGGTCTTGTTGGTGGTTCGGCACGTCAGAGATCCCCTGGTGGGTCGACCGCGAGCGACTGCAATCTCGATGCGAAGGGCCCTACTTGCGCCGCCGCCACGGATCAGCAGGCGCGATGACGAACTGAGTGAAGACGTGGCGCCATGGAATGACGGCGATGATGATCACGCCCAAGGCAACGGCGTTGGCCTGGGTGCGAGTCGCAGCGTCGAGCTCGTTGTTCGCCCACTGGGGCAGGAACACGATCCCGAACCAGAGCAGCTTCCACGTGACTTCGAACAGCAGGATCGGGAGCATCCGCTGGGGGTACCTGAGCCCGAGCAGTGCCAGGAACGACAGCGCGATGAACAGGCACTCCTTGGTGCCTTCGGCGACTCCCCACGTCGGGTGCCCGAAGAGCAGTGGCCACTTGATGATGGCGAGCCCTCCCCCCATGAAGAGGTAGCCGACGCGGAGCAGGTTCAGCTGCCACAGCGCGAGCTGCGCCGGGGAACGAGAGCCGCCTGACGTGGTCCCTGCCGGCTGGGGCGATGGTGTCAGCGGCCGTTCGATTACCTGTTTCATGGCGATGGGCTCCTTGGTGGGTGGCGATGCCCAAACGATGGCTGTGCGGGGCAGGCGCGCACATCGGCTGGATGGCCACGACGTGGCATCGAAAGGCGGTCTCTGGGTCCTGCGGGTACCGACTTTGGTCGCGGCCACGTCGACCTTCGTCGGTGTTCCGCTCCGGGGCAGGTCCCTACGCTGAGGTCATGTCCCGGTCATGGAGTGGTGGAGAGCACGGGTGATGACGACGGCGTCGCTGTCGTCAGGTGACTTGTCGCAGCCACCCTCGGCCGGCCCCAGGACAGGCCGCGACGTGCTCGTCGACCTCGCCGGATGTCTGGCCGCCTTCGTGCTCGGGGCGCTCTTCCTGAGCCCCGAGCTGCACGGCACCGGTTCGTCGTTGCCGACCACGCAGGTCGTCGTGGACGTGACGTGCGGAGCCCTGGCCTGCATTTCGCTGTGGTGGAGACGGCGCTGGCCGCTGGGTGTCGCGCTTGCGTGCGTCGTGTTGGGGATGGTCTCGACGTCCGCTACTCCCGCCGGGTTACTCGCGCTGTCATCACTGGCGGTGTACCGCCCGTTGCGGCCAGTGCTGCTGGTCGCCGCGCTGTGGATCCCCTCACTGCTGGTCTTCGCCCTATACAGCCCGACAACCGGCCCCGTGTCTGTTGTCCTGCTTGTCACTCCGCTCATGCTCGCGGCGATTGGCTGGGGGATGTTCCTTCGTGCCCGTCGAGAGCTCCTTCTCACGTTGCGCGAACGCGCCGCGCGCGCCGAGCGCGATCAGCGCCTGCACGAGGACCAGGCCCGGATGGCCGAGCGCACCCGCATTGCCCGTGAGATGCACGACGTGCTTGCACACCGAATCTCCCTGCTGGCGCTGCACGCGGGAGGGCTCGAGGTGCGACCGGACCTGCCGCCGGAGAAGGTGCGCGAGACAGCGGAACTGATGCGCGTGACTGCCCGGCAGGCCCTCGAGGAGCTACGTGGCGTAATCGGCGTCTTGCGCGAGCACACAGGACAGGACACACCGCCCCCGGACGCCCCGCAGCCGACGCTGACAGACATCGGCCGACTCGTTGACGAAACAAGGCTGGCCGGCGCGAGGATCGACCTCGAGATGCTCGTGGACCATGTGGACGCGGTACCGAGCGCCCTGGGGCGAGATGCCTACCGGATCGTGCAGGAGGCGCTCACCAACATCGGCAAGCACGCCAGCGGCGCCACCGCATGGGTGCGTGTCACTGGTGGGCCAGAAGACGGATTGCACGTCCATATCCGCAACCGCAAACCACTGCGCCCGTCCGCCGGTCCGACGCTTCCGGGCTCGGGCGCTGGCCTGCTCGGATTGCAGGAACGAGTCACACTCGCCGGAGGCACCCTGGTGCACGGCCCAGACGGATCGGGCGACTTCATCGTGGACGCCGAGCTGCAATGGCCAAGATAAAGGTCCTGCTCGTCGACGACGACGCGCTGGTGCGCGCCGGTCTCCAGCTGATCCTGTCCTCTGCCGAAGACCTCGAGGTTGTCGGCGAGGTCGACGACGGCGCGGGTGCAGTGGCGGCGGTTCGTGAGCATCGACCCGACGTGGTGCTGATGGACATCCGCATGGCGCGAGATGGACGGCATCACCGCGACCGCGGCATTGCGGCGGCTGGACTCACCGCCACACGTGATCGTGCTAACCACGTTCCAGGCAGACGAGCAGGTGATGAGCGCCCTGCGTGCAGGAGCCAGTGGATTCCTGGTCAAGGACACCCCACCCGCAGACATCATCAATGCCGTCCGCGTCGTCGCCTCGGGTGCGGCGATCATTTCCCCCTCCGTCACCCGGACGTTGATCTCCCACTTCGGCGACGGTCAGGGATCCGAACGCCGCCTGGCAGCCGCAGAACGCCTCGCCGCGCTCACTGATCGTGAACGTGAGGTGGCGGCCGCGATCGGGTCCGGCGCCTCCAACGCAGAGGTGGCCTCCCGGCTGTTCATGAGCGAAGCGACAGTCAAGGCGCACGTGTCGCGCCTGTTCACGAAGCTCGACGTCACCAACCGGGTGCAGATCGCCATCGTCGTACATGACGCCGACCAGTCATGAGCTGCGCATACCTACTGCTCGCGCAACGCGGCAACACCGTTGAGCACGATCGACAGGCCGGTGTCGAATTCCTTGCCGTAGTCGTAGCCCGGCTGCAGAACGTGCTTGACCGTCATCTCGAAGAGGTAGGGGAATTCCGAAGCTGGGAACGACTCCATGATGTCGGCGGTCATGGCTGCCAGTTCTGACTCGTTGCGGAAGGGCAGGTTGACCTCCTGCAACACGAATCCGTGCACGTAGCTGTCGACCGTCGAGACCGCGTGAGCAGCCATCGGAACCGAGAACCCTCCCTGGCGGAAGCAACGGATCCCGGCTTCCAACAACCCCAGCGTGGCCGGCCCGGGGCTCGTCCGCGAAGCCATCAGACTGACGGCCCAGGGGTGGCGGAGCAGGCCCGCACGCGTGCGCTGCGCCCGCTCGCTGACGACCTTCCGCCAGTCCGCGGACGGCTTCGGAAGCTCGATCCCGGCGGCGACGACGTCGACCAGCCCGTCGAGGATCTGCTCCTTGCCTTCGACGTGGTGATACAAGGACGCTGCTTCGACGCCCAGCTCGCGGGCGAGGCGGCGCATGGTGACGGCCTCGATCCCCTCGCTGTCCGCCACGACCAGGGCGACCTCCAGCGTCCGCTCCCGGTTCACCGGGGCCCTGTTCGCCGCCTCAGCTGACCTACGCCCCACGGTGTCTCCCTCCCTCGGATCGCCCGATCCATAGACAATCTAACAACGTTAAGTTAGTGTCGTGAATCCAATCTAACACCGTTAGGTACCGCGTTGGTCCTGACGCCTCCGGAAAGGTAAGTCATGACCATCCTGAGCAGTACGAGCGTCCCGAAGCTCAACACGAAGAGCGCTCTCTCCAGAAGAGCCACGGCGACCACCGTCGGCATCCTGTTCGTCGTTCAGATGGTCACCGCCATGTTCGGCACATCCCTGATACAGGCGTTCGTCGACGGCGACACCGACCGGGCTCCGTTGACCGTCGGCGTCCTCCTGATGATGTGTTCGGGTCTCGCGGTCGTGGCCATCGGCCTGTTGATGTATCCGGTCCTCAAGGACGTGAACACACGCCTTGCCATGTGGTATCCCGTACTGAGGATCACCGAGTGCACCGTCTCCGCAGTCTGCGGTGTCTACCTGCTGGCCGTGTCGCAGGTCGTCCCGAACCACCTGCTGTGGGTCTACGTGCCAACCGGTGTTGGCGGCATCATCCTCACCTACCTCCTCTTCGTATCGCGGCTCGTCCCGCGAGCCATCGCGCTCCTCGGTCTGGTGGGATACGTCTCGCTCACCATCGGAGTGCCGCTCGACCTCCTCGGCGTTCTTGACATGAGTGCCGGTGCTGGACTCCTCCTGGTCGTCCCAGGCGGACTGTTCGAGCTGGTGTTCCTCCCGATCTGGCTGATCACGAAGGGATTCAACACCCCGCAGGGCTCTGGGGTGCGGGTCAGCGGACGCGTCTGACGGGCAGGATCGCGACCGCTCCGAGGACGGCGCAGACGCCCGCCACGGCATACAGCACGCCGTAGCTGCCGTGGCCCACAGCGAGGATCGCTGGCGCCAGCGCCGGGGCGATGGCGGAGGGCAGGGCTCCGGCGATGTTCATGACGCCCAAGTCCTTGGCGGCGCTGTTCGTGTCGGGCAGCACGTCGGCGACGAGCGCCAGATCAACGGCCATGTAGAGGCCGAAGCCGAGGCCGCCGACAGCCATGCCGACCAGGAAGCCGCTGAAGCTGCTGGCCACGGCGATCACGAACATCGCCACACCGAAGACGGCGGAGGCGACGCAGACGAAGACCTTCCGACGCCCTGACCGGTCAGAAACCACACCCCCGATCAGGGATGCGGCGACGATCACCACGGCCATCGTGAGGGTACCGAGGAAGATCTGCCGAGGGACGTCGTCTTCCGCGGTGCCGATCTTCTCCAGCAGGTAGTAAGCCTGGTACGTAGTGAGGAAGGCGTAGGCGAGGACGAACAGGAAGCGGCTGGCAAAGGCCCACGCGAAGTCGGGGTGCTGCCGCGGGTTGACGTAGAAGGTGCGCGCCAGTTCTCGCCGGGACCACTCCGGCCGATCGGTCACAGTGAGCCGGCGGTCGTCGAGCCGGGTGACGAAGAGCAGGATGAGGGCTCCCCCGATCGCGCAAGGTGCCAGGAACACTGCGAGCTGGTTGCCGGCGAAGAGCTGGACGACGAAGGTGCCGCTCACCGAGGCAACCGGTAGGCAGACGCCCAGCACGCCGGCGACCTGGCCGCGTTGCGTGACGGGCACTTGGTCCGGTAACACTGCGATCAGGGCAGCTAGAACCGCGTTGAAGAAGAGCTGGGCGAAGCACCAGCCGACCAGGACGACACCGATGTTCGGTGCCAGCGCTACGACCAGGATTCCCAGCGAACCGCCCAGCAGGCCACCCACGAGCCACGGTCGCCGCATGCCGAACCGTGAAGACGTCCGGTCGCTGAGCTTTCCGAAGAAGGGGTTGGCGAACAAGGCGAGCAGGGCGCCGCATCCGGCGACGAGCGCAAGGCTGTTCGGCGCCTGCTTGATGCCCACCAGCGAGTTGATCTTCAGCGACAGGCTGACCAGCAGGGGTGCGAGGAACAGCAGGATGGCACCCATGTAAGCCGCGACGTAGAAGGCGATGAAGTGCCAGCTGACGCGTTCCACGGGACCGGCAGGGCTGGGACGAACAGAAACGTCGGGCACGGTGCCCTCCAGAGGGTGTGCCTCCAGTGGAACACTCCGACAGCTCAGCAGGTCTAGTCTGAGTCACACGGTGCATGAATCGCGCGCCCTACCGGAGACGGTCATGCCAGCTCCTCTTCTCGTCACAAAGCTCCACGCGCCCCGGCCTCGAGCAGGACTGGTCTCGCGTTCACGGCTGAGCCAGCGGCTGGACGCCGGCGCCACCTCGACGTTGATGCTCGTCTCTGCTCCCGCAGGCTTCGGCAAAACCACGTTGCTTGCCGAATGGCTGGCCGACACACCGTTGAAGCGAAGCGTGGCCTGGGTCTCGCTCGACGAGGGTGACAACGATCCCGTCGCCTTCTGGCGTTACGTGCTCGCAGCCCTGGGCAAGGCCGAGCCCGGAGTCGGCGCAACCGAGTTGGCGTTGCTGGGCACACCACAGCCGCCGCCGATCCAGCAGGTGCTCACGTCGTTGCTGAACGATCTTGACGCTCCTGGGGACCACATCGTGCTGGTCCTGGACGACTACCACCAGGTGGAGTCCCGTGAGGTGCAGGAGGCGATGGGGTTCTTGCTCGACCACCTGCCCGCACGCCTGCATGTGGTCATCGCCAGCCGTACCGACCCCGACGTACCCCTGCCCCGGCTGCGTGCCCGGGGCGACCTGGTCGAGGTCCGTGCCGCGGAGCTGCGATTCACACCCGCGGAAGTCGCGACGTACCTCAATGAAGCGATGGGTCTGCAGCTCAGTGCGGAGCAAGTCGCAGCGTTGGAGGAACGCACCGAGGGATGGATCGCAGCGCTCCAGCTCGCCGCACTCTCGATGCAGGGCCGCGACGACGTGGCCGGCTTCATCGCCGGGTTCACCGGCGACGACCGGTACATCGTGGACTACCTGGCCGAGGAAGTGCTGCAACGCCAACCTGCAGCCGTCCGCGACTTCCTGCTGCAGACCTCGGTGCTCGAGCGACTGAACGGCCCACTGTGCGACGCCGTCACCGAGACAGCAGGCGGCAAGGTAGTGCTGGAGGCCTTGGACCGCGGCAACCTGTTCGTCGTCCCGCTCGACGACCACCGCCAGTGGTACCGCTATCACCATCTCTTCGCCGACGTGCTGCGCGCCCACCTCTGGGATGAATCACCCGACCTGGTTGCCGAGCTGCACCGGCGTGCCTGTGATTGGTTCGCAGCGAACGGTGAACCCTCGGAGGCCATCGAGCACGCGATCGCCGGCGGTCACCACGAACGCGCAGCCGACCTGTTGGAGCGCGCGCTACGGGACTTGGCCAGGGACCGGCAGGAGGCCAGGCTCCGAGGCTGGGTCGAGCGGTTGCCCGAGGAGGTACTGGCGGCGCGTCCAGTGCTCAGCAACGGATACGCCGGGGCTCTCATGGGAACGAACCAGTTCGAGGACGTGGAGCGGCACCTGAGAAACGCCGAGCGCTGGCTCGCGACACCGGTCGTCGGGCAGCAGGAACGCCAGATGGCCGTCGCCGACGACGAGGGCTTCCGTGACCTGCCCGCGGGGGTGGCCGTGCACCGGGCCGGCCTGGCACTGGTCACAGGTGACCCCGCGGCCACGATCGCGCACGCCCAACGGGCGTTGAGCCTCCTCGACGGGGAACACCACCTAGGGCACGCAGCGGCGGCCGCACTCATCGGGCTTGCGACCTGGTCGGGCGGGGACCTGGAGACAGCCCGTGACGCCTACGTCACCAGTCTTGCCAGCATGCGACGTGCGGGGCACCTGGCCGACGTCATGGGGCTGTCCATCGCCCTGGCCGACATCCAGATCACCCAGGGCAGGCTGAGAGACGCGCTGCACACCTACGAGCAGGCCCTGAAGCTCAATCCTGAGCGCGGCGGACCGGGGTTGCGCGGCACAGCCGACATGTACGTCGGAATGAGTGCCCTTCACCGTGAACGCAACGACCTGCTCACCGCCCGGCAGCTGCTGGTGCGCAGCGAGGAGCTGGGGTCCCATGCCGGGTTGCCGCAGAACCCGTACCGGTGGCGGATTGCGATGGCCCAGCTGAGTGAGGCCGAGGGTGACCTCGACGCCGCAGTGGACTGGCTCGAGGAGGCAGAACGTCTTTATGTCGGGGACTTCTCGCCGAACGTTCGTCCGGTCCCAGCGACCAGGGCGCGGATGTGGGTGCGGCAGGGACGTGTGCGCGCGGCTCTCGGCTGGGCCGACGACGAAGGCCTCGGTGTCCAGGACGATCTCAGCTACCTACGCGAGTACGAGCACGTCACGCTGGCCAGGGTGTTGCTGGGCCAGTGCCAGGTCGACGGGTCGCTCGCCCAGGCAGCGCTGCTGCTCGACCGTCTGCTCGAGGAAGCCGAGACCGGCCACCGCACCGGCAGCGTCATCGAGATCCTGGTGCTGCGCGCGCTCGTGCACCAGCTGCATGGAGATGCACCCGCCGCGCGGGGGGCGCTGGAGCGTGCCCTTGCCATGGCCGAGCCGGAAGGGTACTCACGGATGTTCCTCGACGAAGGGGCCTCGATGACGGCTCTGCTCCGGGTCGCAGCCGATCAAGGCATCGCCACGACGTATGCCGAGCGGCTTTTGGCCACTGCGAGCAGACCCGCGGAGATCCGGACGGACGCCCAGGGGTTGATCGACCCGCTCAGCGCACGCGAGCTCGACGTGCTCCGCCTGCTGGGAAGCGACCTGGCCGGCCCGGAGATCGCGGGAGAGCTGGTCGTGTCCCTGCACACCGTGCGCACCCACACCAAGAACATCTACGCCAAGCTCGGAGTGAACAACCGTCGCGCCGCCGTACGCCGTGGCGAGGAGCTCGGACTGATGCCCGACCGCCGCAACCACTGAATCACCACATCAATCACCACATGTGGTGATCCCAGCTCACCACGTCTGCTCCTAGGTTCACGCCATGAGTCAGACACACGGAACATCGGCCAGGCGTCCGGAGGCGCGCTGGTACGAGATCCGGGTCCAAGGCCACCTCGACGCCCGCTGGTCTGACCGCTTCGACGGACTCACCCTTACCCAGGAAAGCGACGGCACCACCCTCCTCCAGGGCAGCGTCGTCGACCAGTCCGCCCTGCACGGTCTGCTGCAGAAAGTGCGCGACACCGGGCTACCACTCGTCTCGGTCACACCGATCGAGCCCGACCCCACCTCAGAGCCCACCAACCCCTGACCCATCCAGCAAGGAGCCCGTCATGACCACCACCATCGAGAACCCACCGAACCTGAGTGCACCGAGCACCCGGGTCCCGATGAGCCCGGCAAGGAGGAGCGCGTTCTACGGCGGCCTGTTCTACCTGATCACCTTCGCCAGCTCGATCCCCGCCGTGTTCCTGCTGCGACCACTGCTGAACGACTCGCACTACATCATCAGCTCGGGAGCCGACACCCAGGTGGTGTGGGGCACCATCCTCGACCTCGTCAACGCCTTGACCGCCGTCGGCAGCGCGGTCGCGCTGTACCCGGTGATGAAGCGACAGAGCCAGTCCATGGCGCTCGGCTTCGTCAGCACTCGCATGTTCGAGGCTGCGGTGATCGCCATCGGTGTGATCAGCCTGTTGACCGTCGTATCCCTGCGCCACCCCGGTGCCACCGGCGCCGAAGCGCACTCGTTGGTGATGACCCAGAACGCGCTCGTCGCTGCCTACAACTGGGTGTTCCTCATCGGCCCGAACCTGATGCCGGCCGTGAACGGGATTCTGCTCGGCACACTGATGTACAAGTCGGGCTTGGTACCGAAGGCGATCCCGGTGATGGGACTCGTCGGTGGCCCCCTGCTGCTCATGGTCACCATCGCCTCGATGGTCGGTATCACCCACCACGGCTCGGCCTGGTGGATCGTGGCCGCACCCGTCGTCTTCTGGGAGTTCTCCCTCGGCTGCTACCTGACCTTCAAAGGTTTCAAGCCCTCCCCCGTCACCGAAGGGATGGACCACTGATGATCACCATCGACTCTGTCACCAGGACCTACGGCCGCTTCACCGCCGTCGACGATGTCAGCTTCACCGCCCGACCGGGTCGCGTGACCGGGTTCCTCGGCCCGAACGGGGCCGGGAAGTCGACCACCATGCGGATCCTGGTCGGGCTGACCAAGGCGTCCTCGGGGACCGCCACCGTGACCGGCCGTCGCTACGTCGACCTGCCCAATCCTGGCCTCGAGGTCGGAGTCCTGCTTGACGCCTCCGCCCAGCACGCTGGCCGCACGGGGCGGGAGATCCTGACCATCGCCCAACGGTTCATGGGGCTCCCGCGCGGTCGCGTCGAGGAGATGCTCGACCTGGTCAGCCTGACTCCGGCCGAGGCGTCACGCAGGGTCCGCGACTACTCACTGGGGATGCGGCAGCGGCTCGGGATCGCGACCGCCCTGATCGGTGAACCAGAGGTGCTGATCCTCGACGAGCCGGCCAACGGACTCGACCCCGCCGGGATCCGCTGGATGCGCGGACTGCTGCGCGACTACGCCGACCGAGGCGGAACCGTGCTGCTCTCCTCCCACCTCCTGCACGAGATCGAGGTCGTCGCCGACGACCTGGTGGTGATCGGCAACGGACGCATCGTCGCTCAGGGAGCCAAGGACGACCTGCTCAGGTCTGCGGGATCAGTGCTGCGCACGCCCGACCTCGATGTTGCCGCCAGAGCGCTGCTCGACGCAGGCATCACCACCACCCCGGTCGGGACCGACGGGCTCCTCGCCCACGCCGAGACCGCCCAGATCGGAATGATCGCCTTCACAGCCGGCATCCCCCTGCTCGAGCTCAAGGCCGCGGACGGCGCCGGCCTGGAGGAGATGTTCCTCGAACTCACCGCCGAAACCCAACGCGAGACCCCCAGCCACACCCACCCGCAGGGAGCAGTCGCATGACCATCATCGAGACAACACCCGCACACGTTGCCCAGGTCACCACGGGCGCGGCGCCCGTCCATCGGAACATTCCGATGGGCCGCATCGTGACCACCGAGCTGCGCAAGATGTTCGACACCCGGTCAGGGTTCTGGCTGCTCGCGAGCATCGGCCTTCTGGGGTTCATCGCGACAGCGGCGGTGATCGGATTCTCCTCAGACACCGGCCTGACCTACAACACGTTCGCCACCGCGGTCGGCTATCCAATGACAGTCATCTTGCCGATCATCGCGATCTTGTCGGTGACCAGCGAATGGAGCCAGCGCAGCGGGCTCACCACCTTCACCCTGGTACCCCACCGGGGACGTGTCATCGCTGCGAAGGCCGTCGCATCGGTCGGCGTCGCCGTCGCCACGGTCCCGCTCGCACTGGCCCTCGGCGCACTGGGCAACCTGGTCGGGACCAGGATCGCAGGAGTCGAGCCCGTCTGGGACCTCACCCTGATGAACATGGCCACCATCCTCCTCGGGAACGTCCTCGGCCTGGGCGTTGGCTTCATGCTCGGCGTGCTCATCCGCAGCTCTGCCGGAGCTCTCGTGGGCTACTTCGTCTACTCGTTCCTGCTACCCACCCTGGCCGTGATCCTCGCCAGCTCCCAGGACTGGTTCCGCCACCTGCAGCCCTGGGTCGACTTCAAGTTCGCCGCCGGCGCGCTGGTCGACGGGACCGTCACAGCCCCGCAGTGGGCACACCTCGGCGTCACCAGCGTGATCTGGCTGCTGATCCCGATGATCGTCGGACTCACCATCGTCGGCCGGGCCGAAGTGAAGTAGGCCGAGCCCGACCGAGAGTGAACCCGCAGGCCACGACACCAAGCACTCACCTAGCCGCCGAAGCCGCGTCCTAATACACCGCTCGCACCCACCCAAACAGGAGCCCGACATGAGCATCACACCCCGCGCACTGACCAGGACGGCGGCCGTTGCGGCCGTTGCTGCCGGAGTCATCTTCATCGGCGTGCAGCTCGACCATCCGAAGCTCGACGTTGCCTCGGTCCACGCGACCGAATGGGTGGTCCGCAGCTCCCTGAAGGTGCTGATGGCCGCCCTGGCCCTGGTCGGCATCACTGGCATGTACCTCTACCAGGTCAAGAAGATGGGCGCGTTGGGCCTGGTCGGGTACGTGCTCTTCGCCGCCAACTACCTGGTCATCTTGAGCACCTCGTTCATCGCCGCCTACGTCCTGCCCTCCATCGCCGACACCAGCCCTGCCTACGTCAAGGACGTCCTCGCCGTGGCCGGCGGTGGCCATGCCAGCGGCGACATCGGCGGCTTGAAGATCGTGCTCCTGCTCGAGGCCGTCCTGTACCTCGCCGGCGGCCTGATCTTCGGCATCGGCCTGTACCGCGCGCACGTCCTCGCCAGGTGGGCAGCCGTGCTCCTTGCCGTGGGCGGCGTCGTCTCCGCGGGCCTCCAGGTGCTGCCCGACCCCTGGTTCCGACTGTTGGCCTTCCCCAACGGCATCGCAATGATCGGCCTGGGCTACTCGCTGTGGCGCGCCACCGGCGCGAGCACAGCGCAGCAACCAGCTGCAGACGCGACCCCCGCGCCAGTGCAGCAGCACTCCGCGGCGAGTGGGAACAGCGCCGCCACCCCGAGCGAAACGCCCTGGGTTCCTTCGCGATGAGTACACCGGGACGCGGACGGGGCGCAGAGCACCCGAACCGCTCGCGGCCTAGCCAGCAGAGGCCTACACGCACCCACCCGGGCCGAACCGCGCACCGCCCCGATCATGGGCAGATCACGACCATTCGAGTCGGACTTCGCTGGTTGACGGGAACATCCCGACAACAGGTTCCAAGCTCGACCTCCAGGTCCTGGGGCAGGCACCAGCCACGTCACCCTCGAATGTGCGCGGACCCGAAATCCGCCGACGTTCGATACCCCCACCCACAATGAAGCCGCAGGCCACCACGCCCGCACGATGCCTCACCACGCTCGTGGGCAGCCAAACTTCCCCCCGTATTCCCCACGACCAATGAAACGACCGCGTTCTATCGACGCAAAAGTGCAGGTCAGTCGCCTGCGCAGAACAGAGCAGACATCGGCTCTGAAAGCACACGATCCTGATACCCCTTGGGGGTATCAGGATCTTCGATGAACGAAGCAAACCCGCAGGTCAGAGGCTCAAAGACGATTGGTGGCAGGTGCAGGATTCGAACCTGCGAAGGCATACGCCGACGGATTTACAGTCCGCTTCCATTGGCCGCTCGGACAACCTGCCGTGCTCGCGGTCCGACTAGGGTTGGGCCCGCAGCGCAGCGAGAATAGCGCAGCAACGCCACCGGACTTAAATCGCAGGGAGGGCCCGCTCGATGGCCGACTCGTCGTTCGACATCGTCAGCAAGATCGACCGCCAGGAGGTCGACAACGCACTGTCCCAGGCAGCGCGCGAGATCTCGCAGCGCTACGACTTCAAGGGGACCGGCGCGGAGATCAAGTGGTCCGGCGAGCAGGGCATCGAGATCTCTGCCAACGCCGACGACCGCGCCACGGCCGTGCTCGACGTCTTCAAGGAGAAGCTCGTCAAGCGGCAGCAGTCGCTGAAGATCCTGGACGCCGGGGAGCCGCGCCAGTCCGGCCGTGAGTCGAAGATCAGCATCGCGCTCAAGGAGGGCATCACCTCCGAGGACGCCAAGAAGGTCGGCAAGCTGATCCGCGACGAGGGCCCCAAGGGCGTCAAGGTGCAGGTCCAGGGCGACGAGCTCCGCGTCAGCAGCAAGAAGCGCGACGACCTGCAGGCCGTGATCGCGCTGGTCAAGGGTCAGGACTACGACTTCGCGGTGCAGTTCACCAACTACCGCTGATCAGACCTGCCCCGCACCGCGTGGGATGGCCGTCCTGAGACGTCGTCGACGGCGGACTCGGCGTACGGGAGGTCGACCTGCACGCAGGGTGCCGCGTCCCGGGGTGCTGCGCACCGAGATGTGGCCGTCGTGCGCGTCCACGATGCGCTTGACGATCGGCAGGCCCAGACCCGCGCCCTGCTTCTGCGAAGCGATGGCGCTCGGTGCGCGGTAGAGGCGGTCGAACAGTCTCGGCATGTCGCCCGGCGGCGATGCCGCTGCCCGTGTCGGCAACCTCGACCGAGGCGAGCTTCCCGCCGTCGTGCACGCTGACGCGGACCTCGCCTCCAGGGTCGGTGAACTTCACTGCGTTGCTGACCAGGTTGTCGAACACCTCGTAGAGGCGGAAGCGGTCACCGAGCACGGCGCCCACTGCCCCGTTCTCGGCGACGCTCAGCGTCACCTCCGCACTGCGGGCCCCGGGCAGGTGGTCCTCGACGACCTGCCGCGCGATCTCGTTCAGGTCGACGGGCCCGAGCGCGACCCTGGTCTCCCCGCTGTCGAAGAACGCCATGGTGAGGAGGTCCTCGACCAGTCCCCGTTCGCGGATCGCGTTGCGCTCGACGACCTGGAGCATGCGAGTGAGCTCCTCGTTGAGGTCGGCCTCGGTGACGCGCGCGGCGACCACGTCGGCGAGCAGCTCGGTGTATCCGAGGACGGAGGTGAGCGGTGTGCGCAGCTCGTGGGAGACAGTGGCGATGAGGTCGTCGCTGACTGCGGCCGCCTCCTGCTCGAGCTGCTTCCGGGCGGTGACGTCCTCGATGTATGCGAGCAACATCGGCTCGCCCTCGACGTGGACCGTGGTCACGTTCATCTCCGCGGGGAACTCCGTGCCGTCGTTGCGCAGGCCGACGGTCTCGACCCGGCTCAGCAGCATCGGCCGATCCTCGGGCAGGTGGTAGTAGCGGTCTCGCCACACCCGGCGGTGCTCGCGCAGGCGCTCCGGCAGCAGGAGGTCGTCCATCCGAGCTCCGAGCAGCTCGGCGGCGGAGTAGCCGTACATGGTCTCCGCTGTCGCGTTGACCAGGACGACGCGCCCTTCCCGGTCGGTGATGATGACCGCGGACGGGGACGCATCCACGATCGCGCGGTACACCTCCGCGCCATTGGCCCGGGACTCCTCCACCCGGGCACCCTATGACGCACGCGGCGCTCTCCGGGGCGGAACGAACCTGCCGGCGCAGGCGAGGAACATCGCGGCCGAGCACGTCCGACGCCACACGTCCAGCGCCCGACTGACAGGTGAAGATGCTGGTACCCGTGAGCACGTCGTGCGCGAGGATTCAGGTCGCGGGCATGTTCGCCCTTCTGTCAACGTCGTGGCCTCGGTGCGGGTTCCCGGCGAAGGCGACACCAGCCGGCCCGCACACAGTCCGAAAGAAGTCGAGGGAGCGCCGTGGATCACCACTCGTCACCATCCGGTTCCGGGTGCGTGTCACACGATGGATCAGCCCCTCGACGGCTCACGACGAGCGTCGACCGACCACCGCTGACCCGTGGCCTCCACTCACCCGCAGGCCGCGGTCGACATCGACGCGCCCATCGACGACGTCTGGGCGGTCATGCTCGACACCGCGTCGTACGGCGAGTGGAACCCGTTCGTCGTGAAGGCGGAGTGTCCCTCGCCCCCGGCCGTCGGCGACCCGATCACGCTGCACGTGCGCTGGGCCAACGGCCGCGACGCCACCAGCCCGGAGCGGATCAGCGTCGTCGAACCGCCCCACGAGGTCGACGGCGTACGACGGGCCACGCTGGCCTACGTCTACGAGGGACTGCCCGCGAAGCTCGGGCTGGTGCGCGGGACCCGCTACCAACGCCTGTCTCAGGCCGACGGCGGACCGACCCGGTATGAGACCGTCGAGGAGTTCTCGGGTCCGCTGGTCGCACTGGCGGGTCCCGGACGCGTCGAGGAAGGCTTCCGGCGGCATGCGGAGGCGTTGCGGACTCGCTGCGAGGCAGCGATGAGGGGAGATCACCAGTGACCGGTGCGGCGCTCAGCCTGACCCAGCAGGAGGCCGAGCAGCGGGCTGCGCTGCTGGAGGTGAGTCGCTACGACATCGCCGTCGACCTCACCGACCTCGCCGAGGGCACCGACGTCCGCTGCGTCTCCACGATCGCCTTCAGCTGTCGCGAGCCCGGCGCGAGCACGTTCCTCGACTGCTGCGCCGACGTCGTGACCGCGACCCTCAACGGGGAGCCCGTCGGACCGGCCGACAGCGGCCGGATCGCGCTGCCCGACCTGCGAGCGGACAACGTGGTCGTGGTCGAGTCCGTCCAGCCGAGGACCACCGACGGCGAGGGCGTGCACAAGTCCGTGGACCCGACCGACGGCGAGGTCTACGTCTGGATGTCCTTCGAGCCCGACGAGGCCCGCCAGGTCTGGGCGTGCTTCGACCAGCCGGACCTGAAGGCGCCGCACGCCTTCACCGTGACGGCGCCGAGCGCGTGGACCGTGGTCAGCAACAGCGGTGACGTCGCCGTCCACGAGGTCGAGGGCGCCCGCCGCTGGGCGTTCCCGGACACACCACCCCTCTCGACGTACAACCCGGTCGTCCTGGCCGGCCCGTTCCACGAGATCCGGCGCACGGTCGGTGGCCACGACCTCGGGCTCTTCGCCCGCCGGTCGCTGGCCGCGGTGCTGGACCGCGACAGCGAGGAGCTGTTCACCGTGACGGGTCAGGGGATGGCCTTCTTCGGCGAGGCCTTCGAGATGCCCTTCCCGCAGCAGAAGTACGACCAGGTGTTCGTGCCCGAGCTCGGTGGCGCGATGGAGAACTACGGCTGCGTGACGTGGTCCGACGCCTTCCTCACCCGGGTGCCGCCCACCCCGTCCGAGCAGGAGCTCCTCGCCGCCGTGCTGCTGCACGAGATGGCGCACATGTGGTTCGGCAACATCGTCACGATGCGCTGGTGGGACGACCTCTGGCTCAACGAGGCGTTCGCCGAGTTCGCCGCCAACTGGGCGCTGTCGAAGGCCACCCGCTTCACCGACGCCTGGGCCCGTCACCTCGCCGACGACAAGCAGCAGGCCTACCTCGCCGACATGGGACCTCGTTCGCACCCGATCCGCGAGCCCGTGCCCGACGTGGCGGCGGCGGCCGCGGCGTTCGACGCGATCACCTACCCCAAGGGCGCCTCGGTCCTCCAGCAGCTGATGACCTACCTCGGCGAGGAGACCTTCACCCGGGGGATGGCGGCGTACTTCGCCCGGCACGCGTGGGGCAACACGACGCTCCAGGACCTGATGGACGCACTCGCGACCGCCAGTGGGCGCGACCTCGACCGCTGGCGCGCGTCCTGGCTGGAGGAGGCCGGCGCCGACGTGCTGACCCTGGAGCGATCGGGCTCCGGGTTCGAGCTCGTCGCCACCCCGGCGCCCGGCACGAGCGCCCCGCGGCCGCACGTCGTGGGCGTGGGCGCCTACCGCCGTACGCCGCAGGGGTTGACGCGCATCGCCTTCGAGACCGTCGAGGTCGCCGGCGAGAGCGCACCCCGGTCGAGCTCCCCGAGGGGGCGGACCTCTACCTCGAGAACGACGACGACCTCACCTTCGTCCGGTGCCACCCCGAGGCCGGTGCGCGTGCCGCCCTGTTCGAGCTCGCCGCCGAGCTGCCCACGCCCACCTCGCGTGGCGTGGCCGTCTCGACGGTGCGCGACCTGCTGGTCTCCGGCGAGGCACGGGCCGCCGAGGTCGTCGAGTGCCTGGTCCGGCGTGCTCCGCGCCGAGACCGCCCCCACGTGCGTCGAGCCCTACCTCGCGCTGGTCACCCGCGTGGCCGAGTACTGGTCGCCGGAGGGCGAGCGCGAGGCGCTCAGCCAGCTGGTGGCGCAGACGTCTGCCTGGTTCGTGGAGCAGGGCCGCTACCCGCAGGCCGCCCTGCGCTCCTGGGCGCGCACCGGCTCGCTGGCCGACCTCGACCAGCTGGGTGAGGCCGCCACGCACGACGTCGACCTCCAGTGGCGGGTGCTGGTACGCCGCGCCGAGCTCGGCGACGTCGCCGGCGACGACGTGCTCGACCGCCTGGTCCAGCAGGACACCGATCCCGAGGCGTGGGTGCGCGCGCTGATCGTGCGCACCGCGGCGGCCGACGCCGAGGCCAAGGCGGCCGGCTGGGAGGCGCTCGTCGAGCACCGCAAGGTGCCGATCTCCTCCATCGGGGCGGTCGGGAACGCCTTCTGGCGCCCGGGCCAGGACGAGGTGCTGGCGCCGTACGCCGAGCGCTACCTGGAGGCCGTGCCCACCCTCGACCACGGCGGGATGATCCCGGCCATGGGGTACGCGCGCGCGCTCTTCCCGGTCTTCGCCATCGACGCGAGCTACCTCGACCGCGCCATCGACGTCTCGCACGAGGCCGCGCCGGTCGTGCGGGCGAGGCTGGAGGAGCGCGCCGACGAGGTCCGCCGGATGATGGTGACGCGAGCGCTCTAGTTGAGGGGCCGCATCGTCGACGGGACGCCGCCGCCGCGGCCGACCTCCTCGACCAGCTCCTGCAGGGCCGTCAGCGCGACCCGCTGCGACATCGGGCCGTAGGAGACGCGGGCGACGCCGAGCTCCTCGAGCCGGGCGAGCGACGGGTTGCCGGGGATGCCGATCATGGTGAGCCGCTGGGGGCCGTAGGCCTCGACCAGGGTGGTGACCTGCTCCTCGTCGAGCACCGCGGGCACGAACACCGCCGGCGCCCCGGCGTCGAGGAAGGCCTTCCCGCGCTCGACGGCGTCGGCGAGCACCTCGGCGCGGTCGCGGTCGCCGGCCTTGGCGAAGGCGTCGGTGCGCGCGTTGAGCACGAAGTCGGGGACGCCCTCGGCCACGGCCGCGTCCATGATCGCGGCCACGTTGGCCAGCGGCCTCGCTCAGCGGCCGCATCTGGTCCTCGATGTTCGCCCCGACGATCCCGACACCGATGGCCTTGCGCACGGTCTCGGCCGGGTCGCCGTACCCGCCCTCGAGGTCGGCGGTGACCGGGAGCGTGGTCGCCTCGGCGATCCGGCGCACGGCCTCGATCATCTCGTCGAGCGGGATGTTCTCGCCGTCCTCGTAGCCCAGCGAGGCCGCGATGGAGTGGCTGGCCGTGGCCAGTGCGGCGGTGCCGGGGGTGTCGGCGACCACCTTCGCGCTGATCACGTCCCACACGTTCACCACCGTCAGCAGGGTGGGGTCGCGGTGCAGCCGCAGCAGCTCCGCGGCCTTGTTGTCCAGGCTGTCGTGCGCGCTCGTCTCGGTCATGCTTCGACCCTAGACGCCGGGTGGATGCGGGCTGGTCAGCCGCTGACCGCCTCGGATTGCGTGGCCTCGAGCCGGCCGCGCCGTTCCTCGGTGGTGAGCCAGACGGTGGTGCCCTCCTCGAGCCCGAGGTGGCGCTGGGTGGCGCGGGTGACGAACACCTCGACGTCGGGGTGTCCCTCTTCCTCCACCTCCACGGTCAGTCGGACCTCGAAGCCGACCCGGAGGACGCGGGCGATCTTGCCGCGGGTGCCGCCGGATCCCTCGGGCGTGAGGGACAGGTCGATGTCGTGCGGGCGGACCAGGGTGCCGTTGAGGGTGGTGACCGGGCCGAGGAAGCTCATCACGAAGTCGCTGGCGGGCTCGTCGTAGAGCTGGTCAGGGGTGCCGATCTGCTCGATCCGGCCGTCGTTGATGACCACGATCTCGTCGGCGACCTCCAGGGCCTCCTCCTGGTCGTGGGTGACGAAGACGGTCGTCACGTGCACCTCGTCGTGCAGCCGCCGCAGCCATTCGCGCAGCTCCTTGCGCACCTTCGCGTCGAGGGCGCCGAAGGGCTCGTCGAGCAGCAGCACGGTGGGCTCGACCGCCAGGGCACGGGCCAGGGCCATGCGCTGCCGCTGACCTCCGGACAGCTGGGCCGGGAGGCGGTGCCCGAACTGGGAGAGGTGGACGAGCTCCAGGAGGTCGGCCACCCGCTTCTCGGTCTCGGCCTTGGGGCGCTTGCGGATCTCGAGGCCGAAGGCGACGTTCTTGGCCACCGACATGTGCTTGAACGCCGCGTAGTGCTGGAACACGAAGCCCACGTTGCGCTTCTGGGGCGGCAGGTGGGTGGACTCCTTGCCCTCGATCGTCACCGTGCCGCTGTCCGAGCTCTCCAGGCCGGCGATGATGCGCAGCAGCGTCGACTTGCCGCCACCACTCGGTCCGAGAAGGGCCGTCAGCTGGCCGGTGGGCAGGTCGACGTTGATGTCCTCGAGGGCGACGAAGTCACCGAACTTCTTGTTGACGCCTTTGACGTTGATGCTCATGCGCGTTCTCCTGCGGGACGCATTGGATGATTCGCTCGCTCATTCGTCCTCCGAGGGACGAATGACCGCGACGATGATGAGGCAGATCATCGCGATCAACGCGAGCAGGGCTGCGAGCGCGTACGCCGTACCGGGTTCGAAGTTCTGGTAGGCGTCCTCGACCTCCTGGGCCGCAGTCATGGTCTGGCCGGCGATGTTGCCCGAGACGATCTTGACGGCGCCGAACTCACCGATGGACCGGGCCAGCGCGAGCACGACGCCGTACAGGACCGCCCACTTGATGGCCGGCAGCGTGATCCGGCGGAACGTCTGGCCCCAGTTGGCGCCGAGGCTGCGCGCCGCCTGCTCCTGGTCGTCGCCGATCTCCTCGAGCACCGGGACGACCTCGCGGATGACCAGCGGCATGGCGACGAACACCGTCGCCATGATCATGCCGGGCGAGGCGAAGATGACCTGGAACCCGGCGCGCTCCAGCCCCGGACCGAACCATCCGTCGCGACCGTTGTAGACGAGGACCAGGGCGAGGCCGACGACGACCGGTGAGATCGCCAGCGGTACGTCGAGCAGCCAGCTGAGCACGCGCTTGCCCGGGAAGTCGTAGCGGACCAGCAGGATCGAGACGGTCAGGCCGAAGACGAGGTTGAGGACCACGGCGAAGAAGGTGATGTAGAGCGTGAGGTAGATCGCGTGGCCCACCTCGGGGTCGCGCAAGGAGTCCAGTGCCGCGCCGAGCCCGGGCTCGAGGGCCCGCGCGAACACGAGGTACGTCGGCCAGGCGACCAGCATCACGACGTAGACGACGGCGATCACGCGCAGGGTCCAGCGCACGCCGGCGGGCTCGCGACCGACCCGGGGCCGCTTGGGCCTGCGGACCTGCTCCGGTGCAGGTCGTCCAGCGGCTCGGCTCGGCGTGGGTGGCCAGATCAGTGCTCACGGCGGGCCAGCCTCCTCTGGAGCACGTCGAGGAGCGATGATCACGACGAGGGCGACGACCAGCAGGATCGCCGCGATCGCCGCCGCGGACTCACGGTTCCCGTCCTGGTTGAAGCCGTAGATCCGCACCGAGGCCACCTCGGTGCGGTACTGCAGGTTGCCCGACAGCAGCACCAGCGAGCCGTACTCGCTGATCGCGCGGGCGAAGGCGAGGGCGGCGCCGGCGGCGATCGCGGGCACCAGCGACGGCAGGATCACCTTGCGGAACGTGGTCAGCCGGCTTGCCCCCAGGGACGCCGCGGCCTCCTCCACGTCGCGCTCGATGGTCTCGAGCACCGGCTGCACCGTGCGGACGACGAACGGGAGGGTCACGAAGGCCAGCGCGAGGAACACCGCCCACCGCGTGTTGGCGGCGTGGATGCCCAGGGGCGACTTGGGGCCGTAGAGCGTCAGGAGGACCAGGCCCGCCACGATCGTCGGCAGCGCGAAGGGCACGTCGATGAACAGGTCGAGCAGCCGCTTGCCCCAGAACCGGTCGCGCACCAGGACCCACGCCAGCAGCGTGCCCATGACCACGTTGAGGAGCGTGACGACCACGGACTGGGTCACGGTCAGCTTCAGTGCCGCCAGGGTCTGCGGCTCGGTCACCACGTCCCAGAAGCCCCCGGGCCCCAGCTCGGCCGCCGTGACCAGGACGGCCGCCAGCGGGATCAGGACCAGGAGGCTCAGCCAGATCGTGGCGATGCCGAGGCCCAGCGCGGACCCGGTACCGAGAGAGCGACGGCTCCGGCTCCGACGCGGTCGCGTCGGAGCCGGAGCCTCGGCAAGGCTTGTGGTCACGAAGACTTTCCGGAGTCGGCGATCAGCTTGGTGACGATGCCGTCCTTCTCGTCGAAGTACTTCTTGTTGGCCACGGCCCACCCGCCGAAGTCGTCGTCGATCGTCAGCAGCTTCTCCGACGGTGCCGGGAACGGGTCGCTCGCGTCGTTCGCGCCCTTGACGTCGACCTTGATGCTCGTGTCCAGCGGCCGGAAGCCCTGCTTGGCGTAGTCGGTCTGACCCGCCTTGCTCAGCTGGTAGGCCAGGAAGTCCTTGGCCGCCGAGCTGGCCTTCTTGGTCAGCACCGCCGGGTTCTGGATGAGCAGCGTCTGCGGCGGGACGATGTAGTCGAAGTCGGCGCCGGCCTGACGAGCCTCGATGGCCTCGTTCTCGTAGGACAGCAGCACGTCACCGGTGCCGCCCTCGAACGCGGTGGTCGCGTCCTTGCCGCTGCCGGGGAAGGCGGCGACGTTGGCCAGGAACTTCTTCAGGTAGGCCTGCGCGTCGGCGTCGGTGCCGCCCGTGGCGAGGACGTGGCCGTACGCCGCCAGGATGTTCCACTTCGCCGAGCCGGACGAACCGGGGTTCGGGCGTGACGATCTTGACGCCGGGCTTGATCAGGTCGTCCCAGGTCTTGATGCCCTTGGGGTTGCCCTTGCGCACGACGATCGCCACGACGGACTGGGTGAGGATGCCCTTGTTGGCGTTGTCCTTCCAGTTGCTGTCGACGAGGTTCTCGTCGGTCAGCTTGGTGACGTCGGGCTCGAGGGAGAGGTGGGCCTCGTCGGCCTTCAGGCCGGCGATGATCGCGCGGGCCTGGTCGCCGGAGGCGCCGTAGGACTGCTTGAAGGTGACGCCCTTGCCCTTGTCGGTCTTCTGGAAGTCGGCGATGACCTGCTTGTTGGCGGTCTTCATCACCGAGAAGCCGACCACGCTGACGCTGCCCTTGCCGCTGTCGGAACTACCGCCGCTGGCGGGGTCGGAGCAGGCGGAGGTGGCAACCAGGGAGGCGGTGAGCGCGGCTGCGCCGAACCACCGCAGGGTGTTCGGGCGAGTCGTGGACCGGTTCATCAGCGGGGGGCCTTTCGGGGCAGGGGTGGGCGGGACGCGTAGCCGAGTCATTACGCGTTAGTCCAGTAACTTACTACATTTGAGTAGTCGACTCGTCTTTGGTCCACGGTGAGTCGCGTCACTCCCACCGTCTTGCAGGCGGAGACGTCGTGTCCGCGCAGGCCGGGCGGACTATCGTGGGTCGTTTGGGTGTCAGCCCGGTCCAGGGGCCCGGGCGCCCCTGTGTCGCGCTCAGGAGGGCCCACGAGCCGCACCCGAGTCGACGAAAGAGGACGGCAGGAGTGGCCAAGCAGGTCAAGCAGCTCGATCGCGTGATCATCCGGTTCGCCGGTGACTCCGGCGACGGCATGCAGCTCACCGGTGACCGGTTCACCCAGGAGTCCGCTGCCTTCGGCAACGACCTCCAGACGCTGCCGAACTTCCCGGCCGAGATCCGCGCGCCCCAGGGCACGCTTCCCGGGCGTCTCGTCGTTCCAGGTCCACTTCGCCGACCACGACATCCTGACGCCCGGCGACTCCCCCGACGTGCTGGTCGCGATGAACCCGGCCGCGCTCAAGGCCAACCTGCCCGACATGAAGCCGGGCACCTCGATCATCGTGGACAGCCACGACTTCAGCGGCCGCAACCTGACCAAGGCGGGGTACGCCGGCAACCCGCTCGAGGACGACTCGCTCACCGACTACGCGGTCAACGTGGTCGACCTGACCGGGATGACCGTCGAGGCGGTCAAGGAGTTCGGCCTCTCCCGCAAGGACGCCGCCCGCGCGAAGAACATGTTCGCGCTCGGCCTGCTCTCCTGGATGTACGGCCGTCCGACCGAGACGACGATCGCGTTCCTCGAGAAGCGGTTCGCCAAGGCCCCCGACATCCGCGACGCCAACATCACCGCGTTCAAGGCCGGCTGGAACTTCGGCGAGACCACCGAGGCCTTCGCCGTCCAGTACGAGATCAAGCCCGCCCCGATGTCGGCCGGCACCTACCGCAACATCACCGGCAACCTGGCGCTGGCCTACGGCCTGGTCGCCGGCAGGGTGCAGTCCGGGCTGCCGATCTTCCTCGGCACCTACCCGATCACCCCGGCCTCCGACATCCTCCACGAGCTGAGCAAGCACAAGCGGTTCGGGATCACCACCTTCCAGGCCGAGGACGAGATCGCCGGCATCGGCGCCGCGCTGGGCGCCTCCTTCGCCGGCCCGCTCGGCATGACCACCACCTCCGGCCCCGGCATCGCGCTGAAGTCCGAGACGATCGGCCTGGCGGTGATGACCGAGCTGCCGCTGCTCGTCATCGACGTGCAGCGCGGCGGCCCCTCGACCGGCCTGCCGACCAAGACCGAGCAGGCCGACCTGCTCCAGGCGATGTTCGGCCGCAACGGCGAGGCACCGGTCCCGATCGTCGCGCCGCAGTCACCCGGCGACTGCTTCGACGCCGCCGTGGAGGCGGCCCGCATCGCGGTCACCTACCGCACCCCGGTGATGCTGCTCTCCGACGGCATACCTCGCCAACGGCTCCGAGCCCTGGCGGATCCCCGACGTCGACGACCTGCCGGCGATCGACCCGGCCTTCGCGACCGAGACCAACCACGTGACGACCGACAAGGACGGCGAGGAGTCGCCGGACTTCTGGCCCTACCTGCGCGACGCGGAGACCCTCGCCCGGCCGTGGGCGGTCCCCGGCACCGCCGGGCCTCGAGCACCGCATCGGCGGCCTGGAGAAGGGCGACGGGCACGGCAACATCTCCTACGACCCCGGCAACCACGACTACATGGTCCGGACCCGCCAGGCCAAGGTCGACCGGATCGCCGACTCGCTGCCGCCGCTGGAGGTCGACGACCCCTCCGGCCGCGCGAAGGTGCTGGTGCTCGGCTGGGGCTCGACGTACGGGCCCATCGGCGCCGCCTGCCGCCGGGTCCGCAAGGCCGGCCTCGACGTCGCCCAGACGCACCTGCGCCACCTCAACCCGTTCCCCAACGACCTCGGCGAGATCCTCAAGCAGTACGACGCGGTGATGATGCCCGAGATGAACCTCGGCCAGCTCTCGCTGCTGATCCGGGCGAAGTACCTCGTCGACGTCGTCGGCTACAACCACGTGCGCGGGCTGCCGCTCAAGGCTGCCGAGCTCGCCGAGGCCATCACCGACCTGATCGAGGCCGACCACCGGCGAGGCGCCGCGCCACCGACGCCGCGGACAAGGAGTCCGTGAAGTGACCACCAGGCACGAACCGACTCCCCTTCCCCGGCCTCGCGGGCGTGCCCACGACCGACGAGAAGCAGACCGGCAAGGAGTACACCTCCGACCAGGAGGTGCGCTGGTGCCCCGGCTGCGGCGACTACGCCGTGCTCAAGGCCGTGCAGTCCTTCCTGCCCGACCTCGGGCTGCGCCGCGAGAACATCGTGTTCGTCTCCGGCATCGGCTGCTCCTCGCGGTTCCCCTACTACCTCGACACCTACGGCATGCACTCCATCCACGGCCGCGCCCCGGCGATCGCGACCGGCATCGCCACCTCGCGCGAGGACCTCTCGGTGTGGGTCGTCACCGGCGACGGCGACGCCCTGTCCATCGGCGGCAACCACCTGATCCACGCCATGCGCCGCAACGTGAACATGACGATCCTGCTGTTCAACAACCGCATCTACGGGCTCACCAAGGGCCAGTACTCCCCCACCTCCGAGCCCGGCAAGGTCACCAAGTCCACCCCGGCCGGCTCGGTCGACCACCCGTTCAACCCGGTCTCGCTGGCGCTCGGCGCCGAGGCCACCTTCGTCGCGCGCACGATCGACTCCGACCGCAAGCACCTCACCGGGGTGCTGTCGGCGGCCGCCGCCCACCGGGGCACCGCGCTCGTGGAGATCTACCAGAACTGCCCGATCTTCAACGACGGCGCCTTCGACGCGATCAAGTCGCCCGACACCAAGGCCGACGCGATCATCCCCCTCGAGCAGGGCCAGCCGATCCGCTTCGGCCAGCAGGACGAGGCCGGCATCCCCAGCAAGGGCATCGTCCGCTCGGCGACCGGTGGCGGCGTCGAGGTGGTCGCCACGGCCGACGTCGACGAGGCCGACCTGCTGGTCCACGACGCCCACGCCGACGACCCGACGACGGCGTTCGCGCTCTCCCGGCTCACCGACGCCGGCGTGCTGCACCAGTCGCCGATCGGCATCTTCCGCCAGGTCGAGCGTCCGACGTACGACGACCAGGCGCGTGCGCAGATCGCCACCGCCGTCCCAGGGCGAGACCGACCAGCACGCCGCGCTGGCCGGACTGATCAGCGGAAGCGACACCTGGACCGTGGTCTGACCGCGCGTTCCCGGCTGCGGCCGCAAGCGTCATGAGCGTCTTGCTAGTACGGTAGTGACGTGACGGAACTGCGGCGCGGCTTCCTGCTCGGCGCCGCGGCGTACGTCATGTGGGGGCTGTTCCCGCTCTACTGGCGGCTGCTGGAGCCTGCCGGGGCGGTGGAGATCCTCGCCCACCGGATCGTCTGGTCCCTGGTGACGATGCTCGTCCTGACCCTCGCCCTGCGCCGCCTGCCCGCCCTCCGCGCCATCGTGCACGACCGCCGGGTGCTCGGGCTCCTGCTCCTCGCGTCGGTGGTGATCTCGTTCAACTGGGGCGGCTTCATCTACGGCGTCAACAACGACCGGGTCGTCGAGGTGTCGCTGGGCTACTTCATCAACCCGCTTGGTCACGGTGCTGCTCGGAGTGCTGGTGCTCGGCGAGCGACTGCGCCCGCGCCAGTGGGTCGCGATCGGGATCGCCACCGTGGCCGTGCTCATCCTGACCGTCGACTACGGACACCCGCCGTGGATCGCGTTCCTGCTGGCGGGCTCGTTCGCGACGTACGGCCTGGCCAAGAAGAAGGCCGACGTCGAGGCCGTCGAGTCGCTGACCTTCGAGACGCTGGTGCTCGCGCCGGTCGCGCTGGGCTACCTGTTCTATCTCAGTGCCGCGGGCCAGTCGCACTTCACCGGGCACGGCGTGGACCACTCGGTGCTGCTCGCGACCACCGGGCTGGTGACGGCCGTGCCGCTGATCTGCTTCGGCGGTGCCGCGATCCGGATCCCGATGACGACGCTGGGGCTGCTGCAGTACCTCGCGCCGACGATCCAGTTCCTGCTCGGGCTGCTCGTCTTCCACGAGGCGATGACCACGGTGAAGTGGGTGGGCTTCGGACTGGTCTGGCTGGCCCTGGCGCTCTTCACCGCCGAGGCGCTCCGTGGCCGCCAGCAGCAGCTGCGCCTCGCCGCCGAGGCCGCCGCGGTCTGACCCGGAGATTGGTCCGAGTCAGGGCGCCATCCGGGCGGCCGCCTCCATGGTCAGTGCGCCGAGCACCGGGAACCGGGCGGGTGCGACCCGCGGCGGTGGCCCCCACACGCTGACCACGGCGAGCAGCCGTCCGGCGGTGTCGAGCACCGGCGCGGAGACGCCGCCCGCGGCCGGGTCGTACTCGGCGTCGCAGCACGCGTACCCGCGCTGACGGACCAGCTCGAGGTCGGCGAGCAGGGCATCCCGGTCGGTGATCGTGGAGTCGGTGAAGCGCTCGAGCCGGCGCGGCAGCAGCCGGTCGACGACCTCGTCGCTCGACCACGCGAGCAGCACCTTCCCGGTCGACGTGGCGTGCAGGCTGATCGGCTTGTTGCCCCACGGCGCAGCGACCACGGCCGGCGGCGCGATCTCCTCGACGTAGGAGAGCCCGCCGTTGCGAGGGACGGCGAGGGCAGCGGTCTCGCCGCGTCTGGAGCGCGAGCCGCTCGAGCACCTCGCGGGTGTCGTGCAGCAAGACGTCGTGGCCCGCCGAACGGACGAGGCCGAACGTGCCCGGCCCGATCGTCCACACACCGGCGTTGCGGACGTTCCGCACGAGACCGTGGGTCTCCAGCGTCGAGAGGATCCGCCATGCGGTGGCCCGGTTGAGCTCGCAGGCCTCCGCGAGCGCCACCGTCCCCGCGCCGTCCGAGCCGGCAGTCGCCACGGCCCTCAGCAGGCGCGCGGCCCGATCGACCGACTGCACGCGGGAGCCGGAGGCGCCTGCCTCCAGCTTGTCTGGACCAGAGGCGGCGTTCGATAACGACTTGGTCGAAACTCGAGTTCCCACGGCGCTCCCTCCTTGACGCGGATTCTGCGCCCTCCTATGTTCGCATATCAAACGGAGGTGTTCGGATGACGAACAACGCAGGCACTGCCCCCGAGGGCAACAACTTCTCGCGCCGCACGCTCTTCAAGGCCAGCGGCGTCGCCGCGGCGGCCGTCGGCGGATCGGAGATGCTCGCCGCCTGCGGTGGCAGCTCGTCCGGCAGCAGCGGATCCGGCGGGTCCGGCGGACTGCTGATCCACGGCACCTCCGGCGGCAGCAGCAAGGACACCCTCGACGCGCACAGCCCGGTGCAGTCCGCCGACATCGCGCGCACCTACCAGCTCTACGAGCCCCTTCTCTACTGGGACCACTAGTACAAGGTCGCCTCGGCGGTCGCGGAGTCGATCACCCCGTCGGCCGACGCGAAGACGTGGACCATCAAGCTCCGCCAGGGCGTGACCTTCCACAACGGCAAGGACGTCACCCCCGAGGACGTCCTGTTCACCATCAACCGTGTGGCCGGGCCCAAGCCCACCTCGGCCGGAGGCGCGCTGGCAGCGATCATCGACCGCAACGGCACCAAGAAGGTCGACGCGAGCACCGTCGTGGTGGCGCTCAAGACGCCGTACGCCGTGCTCGACTGGCTCTTCGCGGAGTACACCTTCGGCATCGTGCCCACCGACTACGACCCGGCCAAGCCGGTCGGGACCGGTCCCTTCAAGTACAAGTCGTTCACGCCCGGCAAGGAGAGCGTCTTCGACAGGTACGACGGCTACTGGGGCGACAAGCCCTCCCTCGACTCCATCCAGATCCAGGACTTCGCCGACTCCAACGCGCTGGTCAACGCGCTCCAGGCCGGCCAGATCCAGACCATGGACAACCTGCCCTACAACCTCATCGACACGGTGAAGAAGCAGGGCGGCAAGACGCTCGAGAGCAAGACCGGCGCCTGGGTGCCCTTCACCATGCGGGTCGACCAGAAGCCGTTCTCCGACGTCCGGGTGCGGCAGGCGCTGCGGCTGATCACCGACCGCCAGCAGATGATCGACCAGGCGCTCAGCGGCTACGGCTTCCTCGGCAACGACCTCTACGCACCGTTCGACCCGGACTACGCCAAGGACCTCCCGCAGCGTGAGCAGGACATCGAGCAGGCCAAGTCGCTGCTCAAGCAGGCCGGCCAGTCCGACCTGACCGTCCAGCTGTTCACCGGCGACGACATCGGCCCGGCCGCGCCGGCGTCGGCCTCGCTGTTCGTGGAGCAGGCGAAGAAGGCCGGGGTCACGGTGAAGGTGGTCAAGAAGAACCCCTTCTACGGCGACGACTACCTGTCCTACCCGTTCGCCCAGGACTTCTGGAACACCCGCAACTACCTCCCGCAGGCCGCCGTCGGCTCGCTCAAGGGCGGCACCTACAACGAGACCCACTTCGACAACTCGAAGTTCGCCGGCCTGATCTCCAGTGCCCAGGCCACGGTCGACGAGACCAAGCGCAAGGGACTGCTGCAGCAGGCCCAGGAGATCGAGTACAACGAGGGCGGCTACATCATCTGGGGCTTCCGGACGATCGTCGACGGTCTCGGCCCGAAGGTCTCCGGCATCGAGCCGGGCCGGTTCCAGCCACTGGGTGACTACGACTTCAAGAACGCCAAGCTCTCGGCCTGACCGGGCTCGTCATGGCCGACGTCGCAACCCTCCCAGCGCCCTCTCGACGAGGTTGCCCCTCCCCGGGGCAGCCACGGCGCCAAGGCGTGGACGCTCTGGCTCGCTCGCCGGCTGGGGCTGGCGGTGCTCACGCTGTGGCTGGTCTCGATCCTGGTGTTCGTGGCCACCACGGCGCTCGGCGACCCCGTCCGGGCGATCCTGGGCAAGGACTACACCGCCAACAAGGCCCGGGTGGCGGAGCTGACGGCCCAGCTGAACCTCGACGAGTCCTTCGTCTCCCGCTACTTCCACTGGCTCGGCGGGCTGTTGTCCGGCGACCTGGGCACCTCGATCGCCAACCAGCTGCCGGTCAGCAAGCTGATCGGCAGCGACGTCGTCAACACCCTGGTGCTGGTGCTGATCTCGGCCGTGGTGATGATCCCGGTCGCCTTCGGGGTCGCGATGATCTCGGCCAACTACCGGGGCAAGCGTCCCGACACCGTCATCCAGACGGTGCTGCTGGCACTGGCCGGCCTGCCTGAGTTCGTCATCGGCATCCTGCTGGTCGCGCTCTTCTCCACCACGGTCTTCCACTGGTTCCCCGCGGTCACCCTGGTCCCCCCGGGCGGCCATCCCTGGGACCAGCCGAAGGCGATGGTGCTGCCGGTCCTCACCCTGGTGCTCGCGGTGGCGCCGTACGTCTCGCGCATCGTGCGCTCCACGCTGCTGGAGGTGCTCGACAGCGACTACGTCGAGCTGGCCCGGCTCAAGGGCATCCCCGAGACGGTGGTGATGCGCAAGCACGCACTCCTCAACGCCGTGGTGCCCGGCATCCAGGTGATCGCGCTGCAGCTGGCGTGGCTCGCCGGTGGGGTCGTCGTCGTGGAGACCATCTTCAACTATCCCGGCATCGGCCTGCAGCTCGTCGACTCGGTGCGCAACCACGACGTGCCGATGGTGCAGGCGCTGAGCATGATCATGGCCGCGATCTACGTCGGCGTGAACCTCGTGGCCGACCTGCTCTCGATCCTGCTCACTCCCCGCGCACGGACGGCGATCTCGGGATGAGAGGTCCAGCATGAGCACCACGGCCCCCCTCAGCACCCCGTCGATCTGGCGGCGTGCGCTCCAGCAGAAGCGCATCGTCGTGGGCGGTGCCATCACCGGCGTCATCGTGCTCTTCGCCGTGCTCGGACCGCTGCTCGCGCCCCACGGTGAGAACGAGGTGGTCGGTGCTCCGTTCTCCGGCACTGGTCTCTTCGGCACCGACTACCTCGGCCAGGACGTGCTCTCCCGGCTCATGTACGGCGGCACCGAGATCCTGATCATCGCCGTGCTCAGCACGGTGCTCGGCATGGTGGCCGGCACGCTCATCGGCGTCGTCGCGGCGTACTCCGGCGGCTGGTGGGACGAGGTGATCATGCGGTTGAACGACGTCATGCTCGCCTTCCCGCAGATCCTGCTGGCGCTGCTGGTGCTCACCTCGATCGACCAGCCGAAGCCCTGGATGATCATCCTGCTCGTCGGGTTCTCGCACGCACCGCGCGTCGCGCGGCTCTCGCGCGGGGTGGCCCTGGGCCTGGTCTCGCGCGACTTCGTCTACGCCGCCGAGGCGCTGGGCGAGAAGAGGTCGCGGGTGATCGTCGCGGAGGTGCTGCCGAACATGAACGCGCCGCTCCTGGCCGAGGCCGGGCTGCGACTGACCTACTCGATCGGCATCGTCGCCGCCCTGGGCTTCCTCGGCTTCTCCACCGACCCGAACGCCGCCAACTGGGGGCAGATGATCAACGAGAACCGGCTGGCGCTGTCGACCCAGACCTGGGCCGTCCTCGCGCCGGTGCTGATCATCGGTCTGTTCACCATCGGCACCAACCTGATGGCCGACGGCATCGCGCAGCTCAACCAGCGGGGAAGCGGCGACTCATGACCACCTCAGCAGCGGAGCCGACGAAGGTGCGCGAGACGAGCGGGATCGCCATCCAGGACCTGCGGATCGTGCTCACCGGCCGCGACAACGTCGACGTCGTCGACGACATCGACCTGGTGCTGCGGCCCGGTGAGGTGGTCGGCCTGGTCGGTGAGTCCGGCAGCGGCAAGACCACCGTGGGCACCTCGTTGCTCGGCTACACCCGCGCCGGCGCGGCCATCGAGGCCGGCAAGATCCTCTTCGAGGACAAGGACCTGCTGGAGCTGCCCTGGCAGAAGGTCCGCCAGCTGCGCGGCGAGGAGATCGCCTACGTGCCGCAGGACCCTGCCGCCGCGCTGAACCCCAGCATCCGCATCGGCAAGCAGATCGTCGAGCTGATGGAGCTGCGTGGGCTCGGCACCGCGGAGAGCCGCCTGCAGGGGGCGCGCGACGGGCTCGCCGAGGTGGGCCTGCCCAACGACGACGAGTTCCTCCGCCGCTACTCCCACCAGCTCTCCGGCGGTCAGGTGCAGCGCGTCGCGCTGGCGATGGCCTTCCTGCCCAAGCCCAAGGTGCTGGTGCTCGACGAGCCGACGACGGGTCTCGACGTCACCACGCAGGGCATGGTGCTCAAGACCATGGGCGAGCTGTGCCGCACCCACGGCGTCGCGGCGCTCTACGTCACCCACGACCTCGCCGTGATCGCCAACATCGCCGACCGGGTCGCGGTGATGTACGCCGGCCAGATCGCCGAGCTCGGTGACCGGGAGACCATCTTCGCCCAGCCGATGCATCCCTACACCCGGGCGCTGCTCGACTCGATCCCCCACCTGAGCCAGGCGCGCGCCCTGACCGGCATCCCCGGTCGCACCCCGGCGCCCGGAGCACGCCCCGGCGGATGCCGCTTCCACGACCGGTGCGAGTACGCGATCGAGGAGTGCGCGGCCGCCGTACCTCCCCTCGCGGAGCTGAAGCCCGGCCACGAGGTGCGCTGCATCCGCGCCAACGACATCGGCCACTGGGACATCGCCCGCGGCACCGTGCCCGACGCCGACCCCGACAAGTTGCGCGACATCATCCTCGACCTGTCCGACCTGAAGATCTTCTACGGCCGCACCGAGGTCGTCCACGGCGTCAACCTCGACGTGGGCAAGGCCGAGGTCGTCGCGCTGGTCGGCGAGTCCGGCAGTGGCAAGACGACCATCTCGCGCTGCGTCGGCGGCCTGCACAAGGAGTGGACCGGCTCGATCACCTTCGAGGGCGACGAGCTGCAGAAGAGCTCCCGGCAGCGCAGCGCGACCGACCGCAAGCGCATCCAGTACATCTTCCAGAACCCGTACCTCTCGCTGAACCCGCGGCTGACGATCGAGCAGATCGTGAAGCGGCCGATGGAGCTGTTCGGGATCGCCTCGGGCAAGGAGGCCACCCAGCGGGTGATCGAGCTGCTCGACCAGGTGGCCCTGGGTCCGGCGGTCCTGAAGTACCAGGCGAGCCGGCTCTCCGGCGGCGAGCGTCAGCGGGTCGCGATCGCACGTGCACTCGCCGCCGAGCCCGATCTGCTGGTCTGCGACGAGATCACCTCGGCGCTCGACGTGTCGGTGCAGGGCTCGATCGTCGCGCTGCTCGAGGAGCTCCGGCAGAGCCGCGGCATCAGCATGCTGTTCGTGACCCACAACCTGGCGTTGGTGCGCTCGATCGCCGCGCGCGTCCAGATCCTCAGCGAGGGCCGGCTCGTCGAGTCGGGGTCGGTGGTCGAGGTGATGGACTCCCCGCGTGAGGAGTACACCAAGCGCCTGCTGGCCAACAGTCCTCGCATCGACTGATGGCTCGAGCGCTGATGAGCGAGCGCCCCGGGCTCTCCACCCTCGGTTTCGTCGACCCCCAGCTCGACCCCGGGCGTCGCCACGCCACGGTGGCGGCGACGCGACCGCGGCCGCTCCCCCGCCGTCCCGCCGCGTTGACCGCGGAGATCGCCGGCGGCGGCCGGATGCGCAGCCTGCCGGAGTGGGTCGCCGAGACCCACACCACCTCGTTGCTGGTGCACGACGGATCGCTCGGCGACGGCGCGGTCGTGCACGAGTGGTACGCCGACGGCGTCGGACCCGAGTCGCTGCTGCTCGGCGCCTCGATGACCAAGTCGGCGCTGGCCCACCTCGTCGGCCGAGCGGTGAGTGACGGAGCGCTCTCGCTCGACGCGTTCGTGGAGGACCTCGTGCCCGAGCTGGCCGGCTCCGGGTACGCCGGGTGCACGGTGGAGCAGGTGCTGTCGATGACCACCGGCACCGCCTGGGTGGAGGACCACCGCGACCCGACCGGCCCGGCCACCCGGCTGATCTCCTGCTTCGCCGGGGCCGGCGACGACTCGCGATCCCTGCTCGCCGGGGTCGGGCCGGCTGAGCGGCCGGGCACGCGCTGGGAGTACTCCACCGCCGACTCGCAGGTGCTCGACTGGGTGCGCGAGCGTGCCACCGGGACGTCGTACGTCGAGGCGATGGGCGCCCTGTGGGACCAGCTGGGGTGCGTGCGCGACGCCGCCGTGGCCGTCGACGCCGAGGGTGTCGCCCTGGCCGGAGGCGGCCTGGCCGCGTGTGCCGAGGACTGGCTCCGGCTGGCGGCCCTGCAGCTCGACGGGACGGCGTACGGCGAGCAGGTGCTCACCACCGACTGGGTCGAGGCGTCGTCACGTCCGGCGGAGGCGTTCACCGCGCCGGGACGGCTGCCCAGCTCGATCACCACGCACGCCGGCTTCGGCTGGCACTGGTGGCCGCTGGACGACGCGGGCGTGCAGGTGACCGCCGACGGCAGCCGGGGCCAGTTCGGCTACGTCGACCACGCGCTCGACGTCGCCGTCCTCAAGACCTCGCTCTGGCCCTACGACGACGTCCTGGTCGACCGGCAGATGCGCGACCTGTCCTACCTGGGGCTTCCCGTGGTGGCGGGCGCGGCGGTTTCGACAAGCTCAACCAGCGGGGACGGCTCAACCAGCGGGGGCGGCTGAGGGGCTTCCCCCCGGCGAACCTGACGACGATACTGACTGACTAACTGATCAATCAATCACCGGAGGTGAACCATGATGACGACGATCAACCGCAAGGTGATCATCACCTGTGCCCTGACCGGAGCCGGCGATACCGTCGGCCGTTCCGAGCACGTCCCGGTGACTCCTGAACAGATCGCCGAGTCCGGGATCGCCGCCGCCCGCGCCGGGGCGACCGTGGTCCACGTGCACGTGCGCGAGCCCTCGACCGGCCGCGGCTCGCGTGAGGTGTCCTACTACCGCGAGGCCGTGGAGCGGATCCGGGCCAGCGGCGTCGACGTCATCGTCAACACCACCGCGGGCATGGGTGGCGACCTGGTGCTCGACCCGCAGGACCCGACGACGTTCGTCGACGGCACCGACCTGGTGACCGGGGCCGAGCGGCTCAAGCACGTCCGCGAGGTGATGCCGGACATCTGCACCCTCGACTGCGGTTCGCTGAACTTCGGCGAGGGCAGCCTCGTCTACGTCAGCACCCCGGACATGCTCCGCGAGGGCGCCAAGCTGATCCAGGAGCTCGGCGTGCGGTGCGAGATGGAGATCTTCGACACCGGCCACCTCTGGTTCGCCCGGCAGCTGGTCGAGGAGGGCCTGATCGACGCGCCGCCGCTGTTCCAGCTCTGCATGGACATCCCGTACGGCGCACCGGCCGACCCCACCCTGCTCGCCTCGATGGTGCAGCAGCTCCCCGAGGGGTCGCAGTGGGCGTCGTTCGCGCTCGGCCGGATGCAGATGCCGTGGGTCGCCCAGTCGATCCTGCTCGGCGGGCACGTGCGGGTCGGGCTCGAGGACAACCTGTACCTCTCGCGCGGGGTGAAGGCGACCAACGCCCAGCTCGTCGAGCGCGCCCGCACGATCATCGAGGCGATGGGCTGCGAGGTGGCCACGCCCGACGACGCCCGCGAGCTGCTCAACCTGAAGCCGAGGTCTTGATGGCAGCCGTTCCCGTCGCGGTCGCCGACGTCCGCACCGTCTGCTGCGTCGGCGCCGGCGTCATCGGTGGCGGCTGGGCGGCGTACTTCCTGGCCCAGGGCTACGACGTGGTGGCCTGGGACCCGGCCCCCGACGCCGAGACCAGGCTGCGCCACCTCGTCGACGCCGCGTGGCCGGCGCTGACCCAGCTCGGGCTGGCCGAGGGTGCGGACCCGGCCCGGCTGCGGTTCGAGCCCGAGCTCGACAAGGCGCTCGCCGGCGCGGAGTTCGTGCAGGAGAGCGCGCCGGAGGACCTCGACCTCAAGGTGCCGGCTGTTCGCCGACATCGACGCGGCCGCGCGCCGAGGGCGATCGTCATCTCCTCGTCGACCTCGGGCTACGGCATGAGCGAGATGTACAGCTCGGCTGCGAGCACCCCGACCGGCACGTCGTCGGGCACCCGTTCAACCCGCCGTACCTGATCCCGCTGGTGGAGGTGGTCGGCGGCGACGAAGACCTCGGCCGAGGTGGTCGCCTGGACCTCCGACTTCTTCCGCCACGTCGGCAAGTCGGTGATCACGATGGACCGTGAGGTGCCCGGCTTCATCGCCAACCGGCTGCAGGAGGCGCTGTGGCGCGAGGCGCTGCACATGGTGGCCGCGGGTGAGGCGACCGTGGAGCAGATCGACCTCTCGATCACCGACGGCCCGGGGCTGCGCTGGCCCGTGCAGGGGCCCATGCTGACCTTCCACCTCGCCGGCGGTCAGGGCGGGATGGCGCACATGCTCGACCACTTCGGCCCCTCGCTGCTCTCGCCCTGGACCCGGCTCGTGGCCGCCGAGCTCACCCCCGAGCTGCGCAACGACGTCGTGGACGGGTGCGAGCGCGAGGCCGCCGGCCGCAGCATCGACGAGCTGGTCGCCGAGCGCGACCAGGGCGTGATCGCCGTGCTCCGGGCGCTGGGCCGGGTGTGAGCGCTCCCCCGCCCCCAGAGCCCCTCTGCACCTGGACCGAGGAGGTCCGGGACGAGTGGATCGACTACAACGGCCACCTCTCCGAGGCGTACTACGTGCTGGTGCTCGGGCACGCGACCGACGAGGTGATGTCGTCGGTGGGGCTCGGCCCGGACTACCGCGCCGCGGCCGGCGCCTCGCTCTTCACCGTCGAGGCGCACATCCGCTACCTCGACGAGATCTCCCGCGGGTCCACGCTGGAGGTGCGCTCCTGGGTGATCGGCGCGACCGGCAAGCTGCTCTGGATCTGGCACGAGCTGTACGCCGCCGGCACCCTGCGCGCGACCGAGGAGATCCTCGGGCTGCACGTTGTCGTGGGAGAGCCTGACCGCCACCTCAGCAGCGTTCCCCGACGACGTCGCCGCCACCATCCGGCGGTCCCTCACCGACCCGCCCGAGCACGCCTCCCGGGCGATCCGGGTCGGCCACGGCTGAGGGCCCCTCGACCTGTTTTGTTGGAACGTGTGATCAAGACGGGTTTTGATCACACGTTCCAACAAGACGAAGAGGGACCGTCTGACCGGCCCAGAGGTGGCAGCTCAGTAGGACGTGGAGGTGTTCGAGGCGACGACCAGGCCGAACACGACCAGGGCCACGCCCACGATCCACAGGAAGACACCGAGGACGGTGCTCCACAGGGCCCAGGTGCGGGCCTTGCGCGACGACTCCTGCGCGCCGGCGTAGTCGCCCGCGGCGTACTTGCCGTTGACCTGGCTGGCGAAGACGATCGCGACCACGCCCAGGGGCAGGCAGAACAGCACCGTGGCCACGATCGCCCAGCCGAGGTAGCTCGGGGGCGGCGCCGAGGTCGGGCCGTACGACGTCGGAGCCGCCGGGTTCTCTGCCATGGCGAGCTCAGCCGTTGGAGCTGGCAGCGACGCCGAGCACGACCACGTAGAAGATCACGATGACCACCCAGGCCACGAGGGCGATGATCCCGAGCACGAAGCCGGCCGTGGCCATGCCGCGACCGCCCTGGACACCGCCGGACGCGTCGATCTCGTTCTGCGCCTGCTTGCCGAGGATGATCGCCGCGATGCCCGCGAAGGCGCAGCAGAGCAGGCCGACGATGCCGAGGACCATCGCCCAGACGGCCTTCTGGTTGTTCGCCGGAGGTTGCCCGTACGGCTGTGCGTACGGCTGTGCGTACGGCTGGCCGTACTGCTGCGCATACGGCTGGCCGTAGGGCTGGCCGTAGGGCTGGGCCGGCGGCTGGCCGTAGGGCTGGCGCGGGCGGCTGCCCGTACGGCTGCTCGACGGGCTGGGCGGGCTGGTCGCGGCCGCTGGGCGCCGGTGTAGCGGCGGCGGCGGAGGCGGCTGCTCGTCCTCACCCGGAGGCGGGGGCGGTGGCGGGGTCTCGGACATCGCCATCGGTCCTTTCGCTGGACTCGTGCGGGGCGCCCCACAGACGGCGCGCGCTGCCAGGGACCTTATCGACTACGCGGTCCGGGTGGCGACCACATCGGCGAACGCCTCGAGGGAGGCGCGCACCGTGCCCTCGGGCAGGACCTTGAGCAGGGCCTTGGCCTCGCCGGCGAGGTTGACGACGTAGGCGCGGGCCTCCGCCATCGCGGGATGGGCGCGCAGCAGGCCCAGTGCCTCGGCGTGCAGGTCGTCGTCGGTGAGGTCCGCGGCGAGCAGCTCGAGCAGCCGGGCGTCGGCCGGGTCGGTGGAGCGGCGGGCGATCAGCACCGGCAGGGTCGGGACGCCCTCGCGCAGGTCGGTGCCCGGGGTCTTGCCGGACTCCTCGGTCTCCGAGCCGATGTCGAGGATGTCGTCGGAGAGCTGGAAGGCGACGCCGACCTTCTCGCCGTACTCCGTGAGCGCCTCCTCGACGTCGCGCGGTGCGCCCGCGAAGCGCGCGCCGTAGCGGGCGGACGTGGCGATCAGCGACCCGGTCTTGCCGGCCACGACGCGGAGGTAGTGCTCGAGCGGGTCCTCGCCGTTGATCGGGCCGAGGGTCTCGAGGATCTGGCCCTCGACGAGCCGGGTGAAGGTCTGCGCCTGGATCCGGACGGCGTCGGCGCCGAGCGACGCGGTGAGCTCGGAGGACTTCGAGAACAGGAAGTCGCCGGTCAGGATCGCCACGTGGTTGTCCCAGCGGGCGTTGGCCGACTCGGCGCCGCGACGCAGGTCGGCCTCGTCCATCACGTCGTCGTGGTACAGCGAGGCGAGGTGGGTCAGCTCGACGACGCAGGCCGAGGTGACCACGCCCGTGGCAGCCGGGTCACCGGTCTCGGCGGCGAGCAGCACCAGCAGCGGCCGGAAGCGCTTCCCGCCCGCCTCCATCAGGTGCCGGGCCGCCTCGGTGACGAACGGCGCCTCGCTCTGCACGTGCTCGTGGAGCTCGGCCTCGACCTCGTCCATCCGCGAGAGCAGTCGCGCCTCGAGCTCCGGGTCGTCGATCGGGAGGGCGAGGGGGCTGCTCATGGAACAGAGATCATCGCACGAACACACCCACGCGTCCGAGCAGGTCGATCAGCGCACCGGGCACCAGGCCGAGCACCAGCGTGGCGGCGACCCCCACGGCGATCACCGAGCTGGTCAGCATGCTCGGCATCGTCACGCTCGGGCCCTCGCCCACCGGCTCGGCGAAGAACATCAGCACGATCACGCGGACGTAGAAGTACACCGCGATCGCCGAGGTGAGCACGCCGACGATGACCACCGGCCACGCGCCCGCGGACATCGCGGCGGCGAAGACCGCCCACTTGCCCATGAACCCGCTGGTCAGCGGGATCCCCGCCATCGCGAGCAGGAGGAAGGCGAACAGGCCGGCCACGAGGGGCGACTCCTTGCCCAGGCCCTGCCACCGGGAGAGGTGGGTGGCCTCGCCGCCACCGTCGCGTACGACGGTGATCAGCGCGAACGCGGCCACCGTGGTGAACCCGTAGGTGGTCAGGTAGAACAGCACGGCCGAGACACCGGTGAGGGAGCCGCCGGCGACGTCGACCAGCGACCGGATGCCGAGGAAGCCGGTCAGGATGAACCCGGCGTGCGCGATCGAGGAGTAGGCGAGCAGCCGCTTCACGTCGGTCTGGGTCAGCGCGAGCACCGAGCCCACCACCATGGTGAGGATCGCGACGACGTAGATCATCGGGATCCAGTCGGTGCGGCTGGCGCCGAACGCGACGTAGAACAGGCGCAGCATCGCGCCGAAGGCGGCGACCTTGGTGGCGGCGGCCATGAAGGCGGTGACCGAGGTCGGCGCACCCTGGTAGACGTCGGGGGTCCAGGAGTGGAACGGCGCCGCGCTGACCTTGAACAGCAGGCCGACGGACATCAGCGCGATCCCGCCGAGCAGGAAGCCGCGGCTGCCCGCACCGGAGGCGGCGGCCTCGGCGATCTGCGCGAAGCCCATCGAGCCGGCGTACCCGTAGGTCAGGGCGATGCCGTAGACGAAGAAGCCGGAGCTGAAGGCACCGAGCAGGAAGTACTTCATCGCGGCTTCCTGGCTGAGCAGCCGGCGCCGGCGGGCCAGCCCGCAGAGCAGGTACAGCGGCAGCGAGAGCACCTCGAGCGAGACGAACAGCGTCAGCAGGTCGTTGGCAGCGGGGAACATCAGCATGCCGGAGACCGCGAACATCATCAGCGGGAAGACCTCGGTGTGCTCGAGGCCCTTCGTCGAGGCCTCGCGCTCGGCCTCGGTGCCGGGGAGCGCAGCGGCCTGCCCCGCGAACGCCGTCACTCCGCCCTCGAGCGCGCGCTCGGCGAAGAGCAGCACGCTCAGCAGGGCGAGCACCAGCACGAGCAGCCAGCAGAACAGGGCCGGGCCGTCGACGGCCAGTGCGCCCATCGCCTCCACCGAGCCGGTCTTGGGCGTGTGCGCTCCCGGGTGCAGCCTGTCGAAGACCAGGATCGTCATCACGAACGCCGCGACGAGCCCGACCACGGCGAGGCCCACCTGGACGGCGTAGCGCCGCGCGCGCGGCAGGAACGCCTCGACGAGCACGCCGACGAGGGCGACGCCGAGCACGATCAGCACGGGCGAGATCGAGAAGTAGTCGATCGTCGGTGCCTTGAACGTCGTCATCGGCTCGCCTCCCCCGGGACGGACGGTTGCGGATCGGCCTTGCCGACCTGCGACATCGTGAAGTCGACCGCGGGGTTGATCACCGACAGCAGCGGCTTCGGGTAGAGCCCGAGCACCAGCATCAGCACCAGCAGCGGTACGACGGCGACGAGCTCGCGGCAGCCGAGGTCACGCATGCCCGCGATCCCCGGGCGCACCGGACCCGTGAACAGGCGCTGGTAGAGCCAGAGCACGTAGATCGCGACCAGGACGATGCCGGGCACGGCGAACGCCGCCGCCCACGGCGAGTGCACGAAGGCGCCCACCAGCACGAGCAGCTCGGAGACGAACGGCGAGAGACCCGGCAGGGCCAGCATCGAGAGGCCGGAGACGAGGAACAGCCCGGCGAGCACCGGCGCGACCTTCTCCACCCCGCCGAAGTCCTCGATCAGCGCCGAGCCCCGACGCGTGACCAGGAAGCCCGCGAGCAGGAACATCGCGGCCGTGGAGAGGCCGTGGTTGAACATGTAGAAGTTCGCGCCGGAGAGCCCCTGGCTGTTCATCACGAAGATGCCCAGCACGATGAAGCCGAAGTGCGAGATCGACGTGTACCCGATCAGCCGCAGGATGTTGCGCGACCCGATCGCCATGAACGCGCCGTACAGGATGCTGAAGATCGCCAGCACCACCACGACCGGCGTCGCCCATCGGGAGGCCTCCGGGAACAGCTCGAGGCCGTAGCGGATCATCCCGAAGGTGCCGACCTTGTCGAGCACGCTGACCAGCATCACCGAGGTGCCGGGAGTGGCCTGCTCGGTCGTGTCCGGCAGCCAGGTGTGCACCGGGAACATCGGCGCCTTGATCGCGAAGGCGATGAAGAAGCCGAGGAACATCCAGCGTCCGGCGGCGGTGCCGAAGTCGATCTTGTCGAGGTCGGAGAGCAGGTACGTCGGTCCGCCCTCGGTCTTCGCCGACTCGACGTACAGCCCGATCACCGAGGCGAGCATGATCAGTCCGCCCGCCAGCGAGAACAGCAGGAACTTCACCGCAGCGCGGACCCGGTCGGGGCCGCCGTACCCGGCGACCATGAAGTAGACCGGGATCAGCGTCGCCTCGAAGAAGACGTAGAACAGGAAGACGTCGGTCGCGGCGAACACCCCGATCGAGAGGCCCTCGAGCGCGAGCATCCAGGCGAACAGCGCCTTCGGTCCGCGCGGTGAGGAGTCACCGTCGTTCCACGACGCCACGATCACGACCGGGGCGAGGACCACGGTCAGCAGCACGAGCGTCAGGCCGATGCCGTCGAGGCCGAGCGCGTAGTGCGCGCCGAACAGCTTGATCCACTCGGTCTCCTCGCCGAACTGGCGACCCCCGCCGGAGTTGTAGTCCAGGGCGAGAGCCCCGGCGAGCACCAGCGTGACCAGGGAGAAGCCGAGCGCGATCTGCTTGGGAGCGTTCGCCGCGGCACGGCTGGGCAGCGCGGCGACGACCACCGCGCCGACGACGGGCAGCAGCCAGAGGACGGTGAGCCAGGGGAAACCGTTCATGTCAGGTTCACCACCAGCAGTGCCAGGAGGACCAGGGCGGCGCCGCCGAGGATGGAGAGCGCGTAGGAGCGCACGAACCCGTTCTGCGCGAGTCGCAGTCGCCCGGACAGGCCGGCGAGGACCGCACCCGTGCCGACGAAGCCACCGTCGACCACCCCGCGGTCGAAGGCCACCAGCCCCTCCGTCATCTCCTCGCTCGGTCCGATGATGATCGCGTCGTTGAACGCGTCGCCGTACAGCTCGTTGCGGCCGGCCGTGGTGAAGACCGAGACCTTCGTCGGCGCCTCACGGGGCACCTCCTGCCGGCCGAACAGCATCCACGCGATGACCACGCCGACGGCGACCACCAGCACCGCGATCACGCTGACCACGAGGGCGGGCAGGAGCGGGTCCTCGTGGGGCGGCGTGCCGACGACCGGGCTGAGGAAGTCGACGATCCAGTCGTTCAGGATCAGCAGGCCACCGACGATGGACAGGGCCGCCAGCACCATCAGGGGGATGGTCATCACCTTGGGCGACTCGTGCGGGTCGACCTCGGGCTCCCACCGCTTCTCGCCGAAGAAGGTCATCAGCATCAGGCGGGTCATGTAGAAGCCGGTGACCCCGGCGCCGATCAGGGCCAGGATCCCCAGGGTGACGTTCTGGTTCAGCGCTGCCTCGATGATCTTGTCCTTGGACCAGAAGCCGGGGAAGCCCGGGAAGCCGATGATCGCGAGGTAGCCCATCGAGAAGGTGAGGAAGGTGATCGGCATGACCTTGCGGATGGCGCCGTAGTGGCGCATGTTCACGTCGTCGTTCGTGCCGTGCATCACCGAGCCGGCGCCGAGGAACATGTTGGCCTTGAAGAAGCCGTGCACCAGCAGGTGGAAGATCGCCAGCGCGTAGCCGGCCGGGCCGAGGCCGGCGGCGAGCATCATGTAGCCGATCTGGCTCATCGTCGAGCCCGCCAGCACCTTCTTGATGTCGTCCTTGGCGCAGCCGATCCAGGCACCCATCAGCAGGGTGATCGTGCCGACGATGGCGACCGCCAGCCGGGCCTGCTCGCTGTAGTCGAAGATGAACTGCGAGCGGCAGATCGAGGTAGACGCCGGCCGTCACCATGGTCGCCGCGTGGATCAGGGCCGAGACCGGGGTCGGGCCCTCCATCGCGTCGAGCAGCCAGGTCTGCAGCGGGAACTGCGCCGACTTGCCGCAGGCGGCCAGCAGGAGCAGGAACCCGATCGCGGTCAGTGCCGCGTGCGAGGCCTCGCCGGAGACCGGCGAGATCTTCGCGAACGACGTGGTGCCGAAGGTGGCGAACATCAGCCCGACGCCCAGCGAGAGGCCGATGTCACCGACCCGGTTGATCACGAAGGCCTTCTTGGCGGCAGCTGCGGCGGTGGGCTTGTACTGCCAGAAGCCGATCAGGAGGTACGACGCCAGGCCGACCCCTTCCCAGCCGAGGAAGACGCCGACGTAGTCGGAGGCGAGCACCAGGACCAGCATCGAGGCGACGAAGAGGTTGAGGTAGCCGAAGAACCGCCGGCGCCGCTCGTCGTGCTCCATGTAGCCCACCGAGTAGAGGTGGATCAGCCCGCCCACGCCGGTGATCAGCAGCAGGAACAGCGCGGAGAGCGGGTCGTAGAGCAGGCCGAGCTTGACGGTCCACGAGCCCGCGGTGAACCACGTCCAGAGGTCGAGCTGGATCTGCCGGTCGGAGTCGGCGCGGCCCAGGATCGAGATGAACAGCACGAGCGACATCGCGAACGAGCCGGCCACCATGGCGACGCCGAGCCAGTGGCCCCACTTGTCGGTGCGTCGCCCGCCGAGCAGCAGCACGGCCGCGCCGAAGGCGGGCAGCGCGACCACGAGCGCGAGCGGCCACGCCAGCGACCCCGCGGAGGACGGGTCCACCACCGGGACGTGCCCCTCCGTGGCCGTCGCGGCCAGAGCCGCCAAGCCAGGTGTGATCACAGGTACCCCTAGTACTTGAGCAGGCTGGCGTCGTCGACCGAGGCCGAGCGACGCGTGCGGAAGATGGTCATGATGATCGCGAGCCCGACGACGACCTCGGCCGCGGCCACCACCATCACGAAGAACGCCGCGATCTGGCCGTCGAGGTTGCCGTTGGTGCGGGAGAAGGTGATCAGCGCGAGGTTCGTGGCGTTGAGCATCAGCTCCACGCACATGAACGCCACGATCGCGTTGCGTCGTACCAGCACGCCGACGGCACCGATGGTGAACAGGATCGCGGAGAGCGTGATGAACGGTGTGGGATTCATGCGGGGCCCCCGCGGAAGTGTGAGCGCCCGCGCGGAGCGCCGCTTGCGAGCAGTTTCGTGGGGTGTTTCATCGGCCGGCCTCCCCGCTGTCGTTGCGCGGGGGCACGGTCTCGTCGGAGCCGCCGAACCGCTCCACCTGGGTGGCGCTGCCCGGTGTCTGGTTGACCGAGCCGCGGGCCGCGAGCACCCGCGAGATCGACGCGGAGGACGGCGTGCCGTCGGGCAGCAGCGCCGGGGTGTCGACCGCGTTGTGGCGGGCGAAGACGCCGGGTGGGGGCAGCGGGCCGAGGTGGCGACCGGTCTCGGAGTACTCGCGCATCCGGCGGGCGGCCACGTCGGCCTGGGAGAGCTTCGGGGTCAGCCGCTCGCGGTGGGCCAGCACCATCGCTCCCAGCGCGGCCGTGATCAGCAGCGCCGAGGTCACCTCGAAGGCGAAGACGTAGGTGGTGAACAGGATCTTGGCGATGGCCTCGACGTTGCCGCCGGTGTTGGCGACGCCGAGCCCGGTCACCACGCCGACGGAGACCTGCGCGACGCCGATCACCAGGAGCGCGCCGAAGATCAGGCCGACGACCGCGGCGAACAGCCGCTGGCCGCGGATCGTCTCCACCACCGAGTCGGAGGCGTCGACGCCGACCAGCATCAGCACGAAGAGGAACAGCATCAGGATGGCGCCGGTGTAGACGATGATCTGCACCGCGAACAGGAACGGGGCGTCCTGCACGGCGTAGAGCACGGCCAGGCTGATCATCACCACGGCCAGCAGCAGCGCGCAGTGCACCGCCTTGCGGGCGAACAGCAGGCCCAGGGCGCAGATCACCATGATCGGCGCGAGGGTCCAGAACGCGATCATGCGGTCTCCTCCGCCGCCGCGTCCGGAGCGTCGTCCCGGCGGCGCAGGGTGCCGCGGTAGTAGTCGCCCTCGTCGTCACCGAGCCGCATCGGGTGCGGAGGCTGCTCCATGCCGGGCAGCAGCGGCGCGAGGAGGTCGGACTTCTCGTAGATCAGGTCGGCCCGGTTGTTGTCGGCGAGCTCGTACTCGTTGGTCATCGTCAGGGCCCGCGTCGGGCAGGCCTCGATGCACAGCCCGCACAGGATGCAGCGCAGGTAGTTGATCTGGTAGACGCGGCCGTAGCGCTCGCCGGGGCTGTACCGACCGGAGCCGTCGGCCTCGTCGGTGTTGGAGGCTCCCTCGACGTAGATCGCGTCGGCCGGGCACGCCCAGGCGCACAGCTCGCAGCCCACGCACTTCTCCAGCCCGTCGGGCCAGCGGTTGAGCTGGTGGCGGCCGTGGAAGCGCGGTGCGGTGGGCACCTTCTCGAACGGGTACTGCTCGGTGACCACCTTGCGGAACATCGTGCGGAAGGTGACCCCGAACCCGGCGACCGGGTCCCAGGCCGCCTCCTTCATGTCGTTGAGGAATCCCATCTCAGCGCTCACCTCTCACGGTCATGTCACCCGCGGGCGTGGCGGACGTCGGCGGCGGGACGGGGTACCCACCGGCGAAGGCGTCGAACGGCTCGTCCTCGGCCTCGACCTCGCCCTTCGAGCGCTCGGGCACGAGGAGCGAGGCGAGCAGCACGAGCGCGATCACGCCCACGATGATCAGCACCGTGGTGGTCGAGATCCCGCCGCGCAGGTTGATCACCCGCATCGCCGAGACGGCCACGATCCAGACCACCGAGAACGGGATCAGGATCTTCCAGCCGAACGCCATGAACTGGTCGTAGCGCAACCGCGGCAGCGTGCCGCGCAGCCACACGAAGACGAAGATGAAGCCGATCACCTTGCCCATGAACCACAGGAACGGCCAGTAGCCCTCGTTGGCGCCGGGCCAGAAGGTGTCGATCCAGAACGGCGCGTGCCAGCCGCCGAGGAACAGCGTCGTGGCCAGCGCCGAGACGGTCGCCATGTTGACGTACTCGGCCAGGAAGAACAGCGCGAACTTCAGCGAGGAGTACTCGGTGTGGAAGCCACCGACGAGCTCGCCCTCGGCCTCGGGCAGGTCGAACGGCGCCCGGTTGGTCTCGCCGACCATCGCGATCACGTAGATCACGAACGAGGGGAACAGCGTGAACGCGAACCAGGTGTGGGTCTGCGCCGCCACGATCTCGGAGGTCGACATCGAGCCGGCGTAGAGGAACACCGCCACGAAGGCCAGGCCCATCGCGACCTCGTAGGAGATCATCTGGGCGCTCGAGCGCAGCCCGCCGAGCAGGGAGTACGTCGACCCGCTGGACCAGCCGCCGAGCACGATGCCGTAGATGCCGATCGAGGCGATCGCCATCACGAAGATGACCGCGACCGGCATGTCGGTCAGCTGCAGCGGGGTCACCGTGTCGGTGAACGGGATCTGCACCTCGGGACCGAACGGGATCACCGCGAAGGTGACGAAGGCCGGCACCGTCGCGATCACGGGGGCGATGATGAAGACGGCCTTGTCGGCCGCCTTGGGGATGATGTCCTCCTTCAGCGCCAGCTTCACGCCGTCGGCGAGGCTCTGCAGCAGGCCGAAGGGGCCGTTGACGTTGGGGCCGATCCGGTGCTGCATCCGGGCCACCACCCGGCGCTCGTACCAGATGTTGAAGAGCGTGAGCAGCACCAGCAGCACGAAGATCAGCACGGCCTTGAGGATCACGACCCAGACGGAGTCGTGGCCGAACTCCTTGAAGTTCCCGATGGTGTGCATCGGGGTGATCAGCGCGTTCATGCCGTGACCTCCGTCCGTGGTCCCGGTCCGGACGCTCACCGTGACCGGGCTGCCCGCGGGCCCGACGAGGCTACGCACCGGCAGGCCGGGCGAGGTGGCCGGCGCCCACACGGTGCCCTCGGCGAGGTCGCCGAGCGCGACCGGCAGGTCGACCGAGCCGCGCGGGCCGCTGAGCGTGACCAGGTCACCGACGGCGAGGCCGTGGCTGTCCAGGGTGGCCGCGCCGACCAGCAGCACCGGCTTGCGCGCGGTCTGCCGCATCGCCTCGTCGCCGTCCTGCATCCGTCCGTCGTCGAGCAGCTGCTTCCACGACGCCAGCACGAGGCCGGCATCGCTGGCCAGGGTGACGCCCGGGTCGGACACGTCGTGGTCGGTCCACTCGTCGAACGAGGCCAGCTCGCCGTCCCACGGCCCGACCTCGACCATCTCCGCCCACACCTGCTCGGTGGTGCGGAAGCCGAGGCCCTGCGAGAGCCCGGTGCCGAGCTCCTCGGCGATGCCCGCGAGCACGCGCAGGTCCGGGAGCGAGGCCGGGTTGTGCAGCACCTTGCCGAACTGGCGGACACGTCCCTCCCAGTTGACGAAGGTGCCGGGGCGGTCGGTCACCGGGGCGACCGGGAAGACCACGTCGGCTGCGCGGGTCACCTCGGACTCGCGGACCTCGAGGGCGACCACGAAGCCGGCCCGCTCGACGGCCTCGCGGGCCGCGTCGGGCTGGGACAGGTCGTCGAGGTCGACGCCGCCGATGACCAGGCCGCCGAGCTCGCCGGTGCGCGCCGCCGCGATGATCGCGTCGGTGTCGCGACCGACGGTGTCGGGCAGGTGGTCGACGCCCCACGCCGTCGCGAGGTCGACCCGGGCCTGCACCTCGGCGACCGGGCGGCCGCCGGGCAGGAGGTTGGGCAGGGCACCGGTCTCGACGGCACCGCGGTCACCCGCGCGCCGCGGGATCCAGGCGACGCGAGCGCCGGTGGTGGCGGCCAGCTTCGCGACGGCGGCGAGGGCGCCGGGGACGCCCGCGGCCCGCTCGCCGACCAGCAGCACCGAGCGCTTGTCGAGGGGGACGTCCTGGCGGTGCGCCAGCCCGTCGAGCACGGCGACCTCGTCGCCGGGCCGGGTCGGGATCAGCGTGCCCGACATCTTGTGCAGCCCGCGGGAGGTGTACGGCGCCAGCGAGTAGACCGCGCCACCGGTCCGGCCGCGGGCCGCCTTGCGCAGCCGCAGGAAGACCGTGCCGGCCTCGTCCTCGGGCTCGAGTCCCACCAGGATGACCGAGCTCGCGGTCTCGAGGTCGGTGTACGTCACGGCGCCGTTGTCCGGCCCGCGCAGCACCACCTCGGAGGCGAGGAACGCGGCCTCCTCGGCCGACTGGGGACGAGCGCGGAAGTCGATGTCGTTGGTGCCGAGGGCGACCCGCGCGAACTTCGCGTAGGCGTAGGAGTCCTCGGCCGTGAGCCGGCCGCCGGTGAGCACGCCGACGCCGTGAGCCTTGGCCGCGGCCAGTCCGCGGGCAGCCACGATGAAGGCCTCGGGCCAGCTCGCGGGCCGCAGCTCTCCGGTCTCCGTCGTCGCGGACCTGGGGGTAGGCGAGGCGGTCGGCCTGGTTGGACCAGCCGAACGCGAAGCGGTCCTTGTCGGTGATCCACTCCTCGTTGACCTCGGGGTCGTCACCGGAGAGGCGGCGCATCACCTTGCCGCGGCGGTGGTCGACCCGGATCGCCGAGCCGCAGGCGTCGTGCTCGGCGATCGACGGCGTCGAGACGAGGTCGAAGGGCCGCGAGCGGAAGCGGTACGCCGAGGAGGTCAGCGCGCCGACCGGGCAGATCTGGATGGTGTTGCCGGAGAAGTAGCTCTCGAACGGCTCCTTCTCGTAGATCCCGACCTGCTGGAGCGCGCCGCGCTCGACGAGCGCGATGAAGGGGTCGCCGGCGATCTGCTCGGAGAAGCGGGTGCAGCGCGCGCACAGCACGCAGCGCTCGCGGTCGAGCAGGACCTGGGCGGAGATGTTGATCGGCTTGGGGTAGAGCCGCTTGTGCTCGGTGAACCGGGTCTCGCCGCGGCCGTTGCTCATCGCCTGGTTCTGCAGCGGGCACTCGCCGCCCTTGTCGCAGACGGGGCAGTCGAGCGGGTGGTTGATCAGCAGGAACTCCATCTGTCCCTGCTGGGCCTTGTCGGCGACCGGCGAGGTGGCCTGGGTGTTGACCACCATCCCCTCGGCGACGGTGATCGTGCACGAGGCCTGCGGCTTGGGCATCCCACGGCCGTTGCCCGCGTCGGGGATCTCGACCAGGCACTGCCGGCAGGCGCCGACCGGCGCCAGCAGCGGGTGGTCGCAGAACCGCGGGATCTGCACGCCGACCCGCTCGGCCGCCCGGATCACCAGGGTGTTCTTGGGCACCGAGACCTCGATGCCGTCGATGGTCAGGGTGACCTCGTCGGACTTCTCCATCTCTCCGGTCGTTGAGCCTGTCGAAGCGTCCTTGGACTTCTCCGGCGTCGTCGTCATGCCGTCACCGCCTCGTCGGCGAACACGGTGGAGGCCATCCGGTCGAACGGGCAGCCGCCGTGGGTGAGGTGGGCGAGGTACTCCTCGCGGAAGTACTTGATCGACGAGGTGATCGGGCTGACCGCGCCGTCGGCCAGCGCGCAGAACGACCGGCCGAAGATGTTGTCGCAGATGTCGTCGAGCATGTCGAGGTCGCTCTCCTGCCCGCGACCCTGCTCCAGGTTGGCCAGCGTCTGCACCAGCCACCAGGTGCCCTCGCGGCAGGGCGTGCACTTGCCGCACGACTCGTGCTTGTAGAACTCCGTCCACCGCAGCACCGCCCGGACCACGCAGGTGGTCTCGTCGAAGATCTGCAGCGCGCGGGTGCCGAGCATCGAGCCGGCCTCGCCGACACCCTCGAAGTCCAGCGGTACGTCGAGGTGCTCGGCGGTGAGCAGCGGGGTGCTGGAGCCGCCGGGCGTCCAGAACTTCAGCTCGCGGCCCCCGCGCATGCCACCGGCGAGGTCGATCAGCTCGCGCAGCGTGATGCCCAGCGGCGCCTCGAACTGGCCGGGGTTGGTGACGTGGCCGGAGAGGGAGAAGATGCCGAAGCCCTTGGACTTCTCGGTGCCCATCGAGGCGAACCACTCGGCGCCGCGGTCGATGATGCTCGGCACCGAGGCGATCGACTCGACGTTGTTGATCACGGTGGGGCTGGCGTAGAGCCCGGCGACCGCGGGGAACGGCGGGCGCAGGCGCGGCTGTCCGCGACGACCCTCGAGCGAGTCGAGCAGCGCCGTCTCCTCGCCGCAGATGTAGGCCCCGGCGCCGGCGTGCACGATCACGTCGAGGTCGTAGCCCGAGCCGTGGATGTCCTTGCCCAGGTGGCCGGCGGCGTACGCCTCCTCGACGGCGCGGTGCAGCCGGCGGATCACGTGCAGCACCTCGCCGCGCACGTAGATGAAGGCGGTGTGGGCGCGGATGGCGAAGCTGCTGATGATCACGCCCTCGACCAGCGTGTGCGGGGAGGCCATCATCAGCGGGACGTCCTTGCAGGTGCCCGGCTCGGACTCGTCGGCGTTGACGACGAGGTACTTGGGGTTGGGGTTGTCCTGCGGGATGAAGCCCCACTTCATGCCGGTGGGGAAGCCCGCACCTCCGCGGCCGCGGAGGTTGGAGGCCTTGACCGCCTCGACGATCTCCTCGGGTGCCATCGCGAGGGCCTTGCGCAGCCCGGCGTACCCGCCCTGGTCCTCGTAGACCGACAGCGTCCAGGAGCGGTCGGCGTCCCAGTTGTCGGTGAGGACGGGAGTCAGCATGTCGGTCACTTGTCGTCCCCACCCTTGTTGTCGGGGTTGTCCTCGTGCTTGGCCTCGGCCGGCGACTCGTCGACGGCGGCGTCGGACTCCTTCTCCTCGGCCTCGTGGCTGCCCTCGGCCTTGCCGGCCGTGGTGTCGCCCTCCGCCGCGTCGGCCGAGCGCTGCGACTCCTGCGCCTCGCGCAGGCTCGGGGCCGTCCAGCCACGCTCGCGCGCGATGGCCAGGCCGACCAGCGAGGCGGCGCCGGCGGTCGGGCCCTCGTCGGCGAGGTCGTCGGGGAAGCCCGCGAGCACCCGCTCGGCCTCGCGCCAGGTGACCAGCCGCGGCCCGCGGGTGGAGGTCACCTCGACACCGGAGCGCAGGTCGTCGACGAGGGCGGTGGCCGTCTGCGGGGTCATGTTGTCCATGAACTCCCAGTTCACCGTCATCATCGGCGCGAAGTCGCACGCGGCGTTGCACTCGATGTGCTCGAGGGTGATCTTGCCGTCCTCGGTGGTCTCGTCGTTGCCGATGTCGAGGTGGTCCTTGAGCCGCTCGAAGATCAGGTCGCCGCCCATGATCGCGCAGAGCGTGTTGGTGCAGACGCCGACGTGGTAGTCGCCGACCGGACGGCGCTTGTACATCGTGTAGAAGGTCGCGACGCCGCTGACGTCGGCCGCACTGATCCCGAGGATCTCGGCACATGCCTCGATGCCGCGCGAGGTCACCTGGCCCTCGTGGCTCTGGACGAGGTGCAGCATCGGCAGCAGGCCGGAGCGCGGCTGCGGGTAGCGGGCAGCGATCGCCTCGAGCTCGGCGTACACCGCGGGGTCCAGCGGCTCCTGCCGCACCTGGGTGGTGGAGACGGCGGTCGCGTTGGTGCCGTCGTCGATCCCAGGGATCCGGTCCGGTGCTCTCGCTCATCTGTCGACTCCCCCCATCACCGGGTCGAGGGAGGCGATCGCGACGATCACGTCGGCGACCATGCCGCCCTCGCTCATCACCGAGGTGGCCTGGAGGTTGGTGAACGACGGGTCGCGGAAGTGGGCGCGGAAGGGGCGGGTGCCGCCGTCGGAGACGACGTGGGCGCCGAGCTCGCCGCGTGGCGACTCGATCGGCACGTAGGCCTGGCCGGGCGGGACGCGGAAGCCCTCGGTGACCAGCTTGAAGTGGTGGATCAGGGCCTCCATCGACTCACCCATGATGTGCTTGATGTGGTCGAGGCTGTTGCCCATGCCGTCGCTGCCGATGGCGAGCTGGCTGGGCCAGGCGATCTTCTTGTCGCCGATCATCACCGGCGCGCCCTCGAGGTCGGCGAGGCGGTCGACGCACTGCTCGACGATGCGCAGCGACTCCCACATCTCGTCGAGGCGCACCCGGAAGCGTCCGTAGGCGTCGGAGGTGTCCCACGTGCACACGTCGAACTCGTAGTCCTCGTACCCGCAGTAGGGCTGGGTCTTGCGCAGGTCCCAGGCGTAGCCGGTCGAGCGCAGCGGCGGCCCGGTCAGCCCGAGCGCCAGGCAGCCGGCGAGGTCGAGGTGGCCGACGTTCTCGAGGCGGGCCTTGAAGATCGGGTTGGCGTTGCAGAGGGCGGCGTACTCCGGGAGGCGCTTCTTCATCAGGGCGACGAAGTCGCGGATCTGGTCGAGGGCGCCGGGGGGCATGTCCTGCGCGACGCCGCCGGGGCGGATGAACGCGTGGTTCATCCGCAGGCCGGTGATCAGCTCGAACAGGTCGAGCACGAGCTCACGCTCGCGGAAGCCGATCGTCATCACGGTCAGGGCGCCGATCTCCATGCCACCGGTGGCGATGCACACCAGGTGGGAGGAGATCCGGTTCAGCTCCATCAGCAGGACGCGCATCACCGTGGCCTTCTCGGGGATGTCGTCGGCGATGTCGAGCAGCCGCTCGACGCCCAGCACGTAGGTGGCCTCGTTGTAGAACGGGCTCAGGTAGTCCATCCGGGTGCAGAAGGTCACGCCCTGCACCCAGGTGCGGTACTCCATGTTCTTCTCGATGCCGGTGTGCAGGTAGCCGATGCCGCACCGCGCCTCGGTCACCGTCTCGCCCTCGAGCTCGAGGATCAGCCGGAGCACGCCGTGGGTGGAGGGGTGCTGCGGCCCCATGTTCACCACGACCTTGTTGTCCCAGGCGTCGTCGACGTCGGAGAGGCCCTCGGTGATCGAGTCCCAGTCCTGGCCGGTGACGGTGAAGACCTTGCCCTGGCTGGTCTCCGCCTCGGAGGCGGCGTACGGGTCAGTGGTCGGTCATGTGTAGCTCCTCCGCTGGTCCGGCGGCGGAATGGTGCCGCCCTTGTACTCGACCGGGATTCCGCCCAGCGGGTAGTCCTTGCGCTGGGGGTGGCCGGGCCAGTCGTCGGGCATCTCGATGCGGGTGAGCGCGGGGTGGCCGTCGAAGATGATGCCGAAGAAGTCGAAGGTCTCGCGCTCGTGCCAGTCGGCCGTGGGGTACGTCGCGACGACGCTGGGCACGTGCGGGTCGGCGTCGGGGGCGGTGACCTCGAGGCGGATCCGCCGGTTGTGGGTCATCGAGAGCAGGTGGTAGACGGCGTGCAGCTCGCGGCCGACGTCGTCGGGGTAGTGCACGCCGCTGACCCCGGAGAACAGCTCGAACCGCAGCGCGGCGTCGTCGCGCAGGAGGCGGGCCACGGCGCCGAGGTGCTGGCGGCTGATGAAGAAGGTGATCTCGCCGCGGTGCACGACGACCTTCTCGACCGCGCCCTCGAGCCCGGCGTCACGGGTGCGCTCGGCCAGGGCGTTGGCGACGTCGTCCATCCATCCGCCGTACGGCGGCTCGGAGGCGCCGGGCAGCTCGACGGTGCGGGTCAGGCCGCCGTACCCGGAGGTGTCGCCGCTGCCGCTGACCCCGAACATGCCCTGCCGCCGGCCGATCTGCTCGGTGCCGGAGTCGGGCGAGGGCACGTTCTCCGGCATCGTGGAGGTCGCGTCGACCTCGGTGCCGGGAGGGGCGTCGGGCGTCGGCTGGTTGTCGTTGTCCGTCACCTCATCAGGCCCTTCATCTCCGAGGTCGGAAGGGCGTTGAGGGCGGTCTCCTCGGTGGCCCCGATCTCGGCGAGACGGTTGGCACCGAGCTTGGTGTGCTGGACCTGGTCGTGCAGCTTGAGGATCGCGTCGATCAGCATCTCCGGCCGCGGCGGGCAGCCCGGCAGGTACATGTCGACGGGGACGACGTGGTCGACGCCCTGCACGACGGCGTAGTTGTTGAACATCCCGCCCGAGCTCGCGCAGACGCCCATCGCGAGCACCCACTTGGGCTCGGCCATCTGGTCGTAGATCTGGCGCAGCACCGGGGCCATCTTCTGGCTGACGCGCCCGGCCACGATCATCAGGTCGGCCTGGCGCGGGCTGGCGCGGAAGACCTCCATGCCGAAGCGGGCCAGGTCGTACTTCGGGCCGCCGCTGGTCATCATCTCGATGGCGCAGCAGGCCAGGCCGAAGGTGGCCGGCCAGAAGGACGCCTTGCGCATGTAGCCGGCGACGCCCTCGACGGTGGTGAGCAGCACGCCGCTCGGCAGCTTCTCCTCAAGACCCATGCTCAATCCCCTCCCGGGTGGTCAGTCCCACTCCAGGCCGCCACGGCGCCAGACGTACACGTAGGCCACGAAGACCGGGACGATGAACAGCACCATCTCGATCAGGCCGAAGAGCTGGAGCTGGTCGAAGGCGACCGCGATCGGGTACAGGAACACGATCTCGATGTCGAAGACGATGAACATCATCGCGGTGATGTAGTACCGCACCGGGAACCGGCCGCCGCCCACCGGCTGGGGGGTCGGCTCGATGCCGCACTCGTAGGAGTCGAGCTTGGCGCGGTTGTAGCGCTTCGGGCCGGTCAGCGAGCTGACCACGACCGAGAAGATCGCGAATCCGGCGGCGAGGATCATCAGTGCCAGCACCGGTGTGTAGAGCTCCATGACCCTCCTCAGTGCTCCGCAGCCGACCGTGGCGAACCGTCTCGTTCGTGAACATGTGAATTGCTTCACGAACTGATGACTTCGTCAGCATAGAGGTCCGGCTGCCCTCGCGCTAACCCGCCCCGGGGCCCTCATTTCCGCCCCTGACCAGCGGATTTAGCCAACGCCGACGTTGCCTTATTGACGGCACCCCGCGGCATTCGTCCCTTGCTGCTCACTCGCGGGCGGGAGCACGCTGGACGCACAACCCGAGGAGGTGGCACATGTCGCTCACAGGAAGTGGTGTGGCGTTTGCCCTGCCGGTCGAGGACGTCGACCGGGCGAAGAAGTTCTACGTCGAGAATCTCGGACTCGACTTCACCGGCACCAACGCCGAGGGCAGTGCGATGTTCTCGCTCGGCGCCGGCGCCCAGCTGATGCTGCTCCCCCGGCCGGGTGGGCAGCGCTCCGACAGCACCGCCATGACGTGGGGAGTCGACGACATCGCGCGGGAGGTGGCGCGAGCTCGAGGCCGCCGGCGTGACGTTCGAGGACTACGACACCCCGGACTTCAAGACGGTCGACCACATCGCCGACATGGGAGGCGAGAGGGCCGCGTGGTTCCGCGACCCGAGCGGCAACGTGCTCTGCATCCACCAGGGAGCCGGCTGACCCGCCACCGGTGGAGGTGCGAGCCCGTCTGACCCTGAGCCTCGAGTGGCAGGTGGATCGCGGGCACCGGGTTTCGGCCCTCCCACTCGGGCACTCCAGCGTGGCGCGGTGCAGGGCGACGATGCCGCCGGAGAGGTTGCGCCACTGCGGGGAGCCCCAGCCGGCGCGGCCGATCTGCTCGGCGAGGGCGGCCTGGTCGGGCCAGGCCCGGATCGACTCGGCGAGGTAGACGTAGGCGTCGGGGCTCGAGGACACGGTGCGCGCGAGCGGGGGCAGCGCGCGCATCAGGTACTCCAGGTAGACGGTGCGGAACGGCGCCCAGGTCGGCGAGCTGAACTCGCACACCACGAGCCGGCCGCCGGGGCGGGTCACCCGCAGCATCTCGCGGAGCCCGGCCTCGGGATCGACCACGTTGCGCAGCCCGAAGGAGATGGTGACGGCGTCGAAGGTGTCGTCGTCGAAGGGCAGCCGGGTGGCGTCCCCCGCGGCGAAGGGCAGGTGCGGTCGGTGCTGCTTGCCCACGCGCAGCATCCCGACCGAGAAGTCGCACGGGACGACGGTGGCGCCCGCGTCGGCGAACGGCTGGCTCGAGGTGCCCGTCCCGGCCGCGAGGTCGAGCACCCGCTCCCCCGGCCGGGCATCGACCGCCCGCACGACGTGGCGGCGCCAGCGGCGGTCCTGGCCGAGCGAGAGGACGTCGTTGGTGAGGTCGTAACGCCGCGCGACGTCGTCGAACATCGCCTGCACCTCCGCAGGCTGCTTCTCGAGATCGGCGCGCGTCATGCCGGCAACCCTAGGTGTCGAGCGGCGATGATCTCCCCATGGGTACGCGAGTGACCAGAGTGGTCACCGGGACGATGGTGCTGGGTGTCCTCGTGGGCACCTGCGCCCTGGGGTACGGCGTCTCGAGACTCACACCCGCGGGTCAGCCCGCGGTGGCCGTGCGCGCGTCGGCGCCCGAGGCGGCCCCGCACCGGGTCGCGGCACCGGCGGCCACCGAGCCGTTCGTGCTGCTGCCGGCACCGGCCCCGCTCCGGCTGCTCCCGCCGCTGCTCGAGAGGGGCGACCACGGCCCGCGGGTGCGCGAGCTGCAGTCGCGGCTGCGCCAGATCGCCTGGTTCTTCGGTGACGTCGACGACCGGTACGGGCGCTCCACGGTGGTCGCGCTGAAGGGCTTCCAGGCCAAGCGCGGGCTCGCAGCGACGGGGTACGTCGACCGGCTGACCCAGCAGCGCCTGCTCGCGATGACCCGCGAGCCCACCAGCGACGAGCTCGCCAACCGGTTCCCCGGCGACGTGCACACCCAGGCGCCGCTCGACGCCCGCTGCCGCACCGGCCGCGCGCTCTGCGTGGACAAGACGAGCAGCACCGTGCGGTGGGTGGTCGACGGCCGGGTCCTGCGGACGATGGCGGTGCGGTTCGGGGCGTCGTACAGCCCGACCCGCGAGGGCTTGTTCCACGTCGGCTGGAAGTCGCGCGACCACGTCTCGAAGCTGTACGGCTCGGCGATGCCCTACGCGATGTTCTTCTCCGGCGGCCAGGCGGTGCACTACTCCTCGGACTTCGCCGCCCGCGGGTACGCCGGCGCCTCGCACGGCTGCGTCAACGTGCGCGACCACGCGGGCATCCGCTGGCTCTTCGACCAGGTCCACCTCGGCGACAAGGTCGTCATCTACTGGAGCTGACCCACCCATCCGGTGGTCATCGGCCCAACGCGTACCCTCGTCGGCGTGACCAGCGTGAGCGCGGAGGCGCCCCCCGGACGTCTGGTCGCACGCACCGTCGAGGTCGCGCCCGCCTCCCTGCCGGCCACCCTGATCGACCTGCTCCCGGCCGCCGAGCCGATGGCCTGGCTGCGCCGCGGCGAGGGCATGGTCGCCTGGGGCGTGGCCGCCCAGTGCCGCACCGAGGGCGCCGACCGCTTCTCCGACGCGGCCGACTGGTGGCGCGCGGTGACGGCGTCGGCGGTGGTCCGCGACGAGGTCGAGGAACCCGGCAGCGGCCTGGTCTGCCTGGCCAGCTTCGCCTTCGCCGACGACCCCGGCGACAGCGTGCTGGTGGTGCCGCAGGTCGTGGTCGGCACCCGCGGCGGACGGTCCTGGATCACCGTGATCGGCCAGGACGAGCTGGCTCCGATCCCCCCGCTCGAGGTCTCCTCACCGGCCCCGCCGCCGCGCAACGTGGTCTTCGCCGACGGCGCCATGAGCGGCGCCGCCTGGGAGTCGGTCGTGGCCGACGCCGTACGGCGCATCGCGGAGGGCGACCTGGAGAAGGTGGTGCTGGCCCGCGACCTCGTCGCGACCGCCGACGCCCCCGTCGACGTGCGCTGGCCGCTGCGCGAGCTGTCCGAGGACTACGCGATGTGCTGGACCTTCCACGTCGACGGCCTCTTCGGCGCCACCCCCGAGCTGCTGGTGCGCCGCGAGCGCGGGCTGGTCACCTCGCGCGTGCTGGCCGGCACGATCCGGCGCACGGGCGACGACCAGCGCGACGCGGGCCTCGCCGGCCAGCTGGCGCGCTCCTCCAAGGACCTCGAGGAGCACGAGTACGCCGTCCGCTCGGTCGCCGAGTCGCTGGCGCCGTACTGCTCCTCGACGAACGTCCCCGAGGTGCCGTTCGTGCTGCACCTGCCCAACGTGATGCACCTCGCCACCGACGTCACCGGCGTCGTCCACGACAGCGACGGCGCCAGCGTGCTCGACCTCGCCGCGGCGCTGCACCCCTCCGCGGCGGTCGGCGGCACCCCGACCAAGGTCGCCGTCGAGCTGATCGCCGAGATCGAGGGGATGGCCCGTGGTCGCTACGCCGGGCCGGTCGGCTGGATCGACGCGGCCGGCGACGGCGAGTTCGGCATCGCCCTGCGATCGGCCGAGCTGAACGGGCGCACCGTCCGCCTCTTCGCCGGCTGCGGCATCGTCGCCGACTCCGACCCCGAGTCGGAGCTCGCCGAGGCCCAGGCCAAGTTCCTCCCCGTCCGCGACGCGCTGGCCGAGTAGACCGCGTCCCGTCGAGCTGAGCGGGTGCGCCAGCTCGTCGGCGGGGAGCTTGGCCCACACCACCGCGACGACCGCGAACACGATCGGCGTGACGCCGGCGACCAGGAACGTGGTGCCGACACCGATCGCGTCGGAGACCGGGCCCGCCAGCGCCATCGAGATCGGCATCAGGCTGATCGAGACGAAGAAGTCGAGCGAGGCGATGCGTCCGAGCAGGTCGGGTGGCACCCGGCGCTGCAGCAGCGTCCCCCAGATCACCATCGGCGCCGAGAACAGCACGCCGAGGACGAAGGCCGCCACGACGATCATCCAGATCTCCGTGGCGACGCCCATCACCACGAGCGGCAGGCAGGCCACGCCCCAGGTGAGGTTCATCCAGGTCAGGTAGCGCCGCGGCATCTTGATCGAGGCCATCGCCAGCGAGCCGATGGCACCGCCGACGCCGAAGGACGCGAGCACCAGCGCGTGGTCGGCCGCGGTGCCGCCGAGGCGGTCCTTGACCACGAACGGGATCAGCACCTCGAAGGGCCCCATCGTCATCAGCACCATCAGCGAGGCGAACAGCAGCGTCGCCAGCAGCCACGGCGTCCGGAGCATGTAGCTCACGCCCTCGCGCATGTCCGCCCAGGCGCCGCGGACGGAGTGCCCGTCGACGCCCGAGAGGTCGCGCCGCACCGGCGTCCGGGGCAGGCCGATCTGCACGATGACGCCCGGACCCGCGACCACGGCCGCGATCAGCGTGGCCGTGCCGGGGTTGGTCAGGCCGACCACGACGCCGGCCACGCCCGGCCCGATCGCCTCGGCGACGAGCGGGCGCACCATGCCCTCGAAGCCGTTCACGGCCTGCAGCTGCGACGCGGGCACGATGGCCGGCAGCCACGCGGAGTACGCCGCGTAGTAGAACGCCATCCCCATGCCGAGGCAGAGCGAGGCGACCGCGAGGTGCCACAGCCGGGTGACCTCGGTCAGCGAGAGCACCGTGATCACCGTGTAGCAGACGACCTCCGCCGTCGCCACGGACATCACGATCAGCTTCTGCGGGACGCGGTCGGCCACGACACCCGCCAGCAGGGCAGGCAGCAGCACGCCCACCGCACCGGCCGTCGAGACGACCGAGAGCTGCGCCGGACCGCCGCCGATCCGGATGACCTCCCAGACCAGGGCGATCGCCCACACGCCGTACGCGAAGGCGCCGCAGACCAGGGCCAGAGCCATCCGGCGGTACGCCGGCACCCCGAAGGGCGCGAGCAACCGCTGCACGTGGCGCACGTCGGTGGCCGGCGTGACCAGGTCCTGCTCGTGCGCGACCTGCTGCTCGATCATGGCTCCTCCTCCCCGCCCGCCAGTGTGCCTGTGCGGACCGGGGCGGAGCCACTCGATTACGGGCTAGAGGTCCTGTCCTGGCTGCAGCCGCACGTAGGTCTGGGCGCGCTCGCCGAGGAAGCGCTGCAGCTGCCCGGTGACGATCGTGTGCCCGATCTCGCTGTAGATGGCGTCGTGGATCCCCAGTGAGCGTTGGGCGCCCACGTCACGGGCGTAGTCGATGCACTCGCTGACCTTCAGCCACGGCGCGCTCACGGGGAGGAGCAGCAGGTCGACCTCCTGCTTGCGGCACGGTGAGCGAGTCGCCGGGGTGGAAGACCGTGATCTCGCCGAGGTCGAGCAGGTAGCCGCTGTTGTCGAAGTGCGGCAGCTCGGGATGGATGACGGCGTGCTTCTCGCCGACGACGGTCGTGGGGACGCCGGGGTCGATCTTGTCGCCCGGCTTCACGACGGTGACCCGCTCGGCGACGTCCGGCGCCTCCTCGCGGATCTTCGCGGCGACCGCCTCGATCGTGAACACGGGCGCGTCGGTGCGACGCAGGGTGTCGGCCAGGTAGTGGTCGGGGTGCTCGTGGGTGATCAGCACGGCCGTGGCGCCGTCGACGGCCTCCGGCTCGGTGAACGCGCCGGGGTCGAGGACCACCACCGCGGTTTCGTGCTCGAGTCTCACGCACGCATGTCCGAACTTCGTGATGCGCATGGGGCCACGCTACGGTGCCACCTATTGAACCCTGTTCAAGAGAAGGGCGGGCGCGATGACCGACGTCGAGGTGACCATCGTCGGGGCTGGATTCGGCGGCATGGGCGCGGCGATCAGCCTCAAGCGGCTCGGGTACGGCACCGCGGGCCGGGACCTCGTCATCCTGGAGCGCGAGGAGGACCTCGGCGGCACCTGGCACGTCAACCACTACCCGGGGCTCGCGGTCGACATCGCCAGCGTCACCTACTCCTACTCCTTCGAGCCCAACCCGAGCTGGTCGCACTGGTTCGCCCGCGGCTCGGAGCTGAAGCAGTACGCCGAGCACGTCGCCGAGACCTACGACCTGCGCCGGCACATGCGCTTCGGCGTCTCCGTCGAGAGCGCTCGCTGGGACGAGGACGAGCGGCACTGGGTCGTCACGACGTCGGAAGCCACCTACACCTCGAAGTTCCTGCTGACCGCCACCGGCTTCCTGTCCCAGCCGCGGCTCCCCGACATCGAGGGCGTGCACGACTTCGCCGGCGAGGTGATCCACACCGCCGCGTGGGACGACTCGGCCGAGCTCGCCGGCAAGCGGGTCGCCGTCATCGGCACCGGCGCGACCGCCGTACAGCTGGTGCCGAAGATCGCGAAGGTGGCCGCCGAGCTGACCGTCTACCAGCGCACCGCGATCTGGGTGACGCCGAAGACCGACTTCCGGATCCCGCGCTGGCTGCAACGGCTGTTCGCGCTCGCGCCGGTCACCCAGCGGCTCGCGCGGTCGGCCAACAGCGCCTGGCTCGAGGGGATGATGGTCAGCGCCGTCCTGCACTACCGGCAGGTGCAGTTCCTGAACCGCGGTGCCGCCTCGCTCTCGCAGCGGCACCTGCACAAGCAGGTCGCCGACCCCGAGCTGCGGCGCAAGCTCACGCCCGACTACAGCTTCGGCTGCAAGCGCCCGACGTTCTCCAACGACTACTTCCCGACGTTCACGCGGCCGCACGTCGCGCTGGAGACCACCCCGATCGAGCGGGTCACGCCGACCGGCATCGTCACCAGCGACGGGCAGGAGCGCGAGATCGACACCCTGGTGCTGGCGACCGGCTTCAACCTGTGGGACGCGAACTTCCCGGCCATCGAGGTGATCGGCCGCGGCGGGCGCAACCTCGGCAAGTGGTGGCGCGAGGAGGGGTACCAGGCCTACGAGGGCGTGACGGTGCCGGACTTCCCGAACTTCGTCACCCTGAACTCGCCGTACTCCTACTCGGGCCTGAGCTACTTCATGACCATCGAGGTGCAGATGCGCCACCTCGAGCGGCTCTTCGGCGAGCTCGACCGGCGCGGGGCCGACACCTTCGAGATCGGCGCCGACGCCAACGCCGAGTTCCTCGCCCGGATGCTCGAGCGGATGGACGACACCGTCTTCAACCGCGGCTCCTGCGAGACCTCGCGCAGCTACTACTTCACCAACGAGGGCGACGCGGTGATCCTCCGCCCGACCTCCTCCCGGGCCGCCCGGAAGGCCGTCGAGCACTTCCCGCTCAGCGACTACGAGCTTCGCGCGACTCGACTAGGTACTCGGACGGTCAGCCGGTGAGCTGGTCGACGAAGCACCAGCGCCACTCCTCGCCGGTCTCGGCGGAGCGCATCACCTCGTGGCCGGTCTCGTCGAAGTGCCGGCTGGCGTGCCGCTCGGGGGATGAGTCGCAGCAGGCGACGTGCCCGCACAGCACGCACATCCGCAGGTGCACCCAGGTGGTCCCGTCGCGGGTGCAGTCGCCGCACTCGTCCGGGGTGTCCGGCTCGACGGGCGGTCGCACCTCGCGCAGGTGGTCGCAGTCGCCCTCGAGCCGGAGGGGTACGCCGGCCTTCACCCGCTGCCGTTCCTCGTCGCTGTAGTCGAGCATCGATTCCTCCACATCCAACATCGCCAGCACCTGGTTGATGACCTCACTGGCCATCGTGCCCGTGTCCCGGATCTCGAGCACCCGGCCGCGCTCGGCGTCGATCATCAGCTGGCGCCGGCGGTTGTAGATCTCGCTGGGGGTCTCGTCCTCGCTGGCGCCGATGCGCTCCCACGCGGAGTTGTCACGCCGTAGGACGCGCTCGCGCAGGGTCTCGGAGACCGAGTGCGGATCGTCCTCCTCGAGCTCGTCGAGCTTGGCCAGGCCGGCCAGCGAGGCCTGGTGGATCAGGTTGGCACGGGCCAGCGCGTCGGCCCCGGGGTCGGGCGAGGGGACGTTCAGGCGCCGCGCCACCCACGGCAGGCTCAGCCCCTGGATGAACAGCGTGCCCGCGGTGACGGTGAACGCGATCAGCAGGAGCACGTCGATGTGCGGCGTGTCCCGGGGAATGATGAAGGCGGCTGCCAACGTCACCACCCCCCGCATGCCCGCCCAGCCGAGGATGAAGGTGAACGTCCACGGCGGCCTCTTGCCTGCCGAGTCGGCGCGCGGTCGCACCAGCAGGTACCGCGCGGGGAAGACCCACACCAGCCGCAGCACGATCACCGCCACGAGGGTCAGCGAGCAGACGGCGACGACGCGACCGCTCGACACGTCGCCGCCGAAGGCGTTGTCGATGATCGCGCGCGCCTGCAGCCCGATCAGCAGGAAGACCCCGCTCTCGAGCAGGAAGGCGATGCTGCGCCAGTTCATCCGTTCCGCGATGCGTGACTGCGCCGTCTGCAGGATCGGCGCCTTGTGGCCGAGCAGCAGGCCGGCGACGACGACGCTGAGCACGCCCGGAGGCGTGGATCTCCTCGGCGGCGATGTAGGCGGCGAACGGGGTGACGAAGCTCAGGGCGCTGTCGAGGACGGGATCCGTCACGTGCCGTCTGGCCTTGCCGATGACGACGAAGAACAGGAACCCGACGAGGATGCCGCCACCCGCCGCGACCACGAAGTCGCGAGCGAGAGTGGACCAGGCGACGGTCGCCACGATCGCCGTACGCAGGGCCACCAGGGCGGTGGCGTCGTTGAGCAGCGACTCGCCCTCGAGGATCGTCACGATCCTGCGCGGGAGGCCGATCCGCCGCGCGATCGCCGTCGCCGCGACGGCGTCGGGCGGCGCCACGACGGCACCGATCGCGAAGCAGGGACCCCAGCCGAGGTCGGGCAGCAGCCAGTGCACGAGCACGGCGACGCCGGCGGTGGTGAAGGCGACCAGCCCGACCGACAGCAGGAGGATCGAGCCGCCGGTTGGCGTTGAAGTCGACGAGGCTCGTCTGGATCGCCGCGGCGTAGAGCAGTGGCGGCAGCAACCCGAACAGCACGACTTCCGGGCGCAGCTCGATGTCGGGCACGAACGTCAGGAACGAGCCGACGACGCCGACCGCGATGAGCACGAGTGGCGTGGGCAGGTCGAGCTTCTGGCAGACCGCGGCCACGATCACCACGGTGACGACCACGCCGACGAGCGTGAGGACCAAAGTCACGCGGGACATCATGCTCCTAGGTGGCTAGCGCCCGGATCTGCTCGTCGAGCTCGCGACGGTTGTCGCGGCGGATGACGGCCTCGACCACCTCGATGCCCCCGTTCGGGTTGGCGAGGGCGTGCTCGAGCTCGGCGCGGCTGTCGACCCGCCAGTGCGGCGTCCGGCTGGCGGCACACAGGCTGGCCAGGTCGACGTGGTGGGGCGTCCCGAAGAGCCGCTCGAACCGGTCGGCGTGGGCGGGCGACCCCTGCTCCAGGGTCGCGAAGATCGAGCCGCCGTCGTCGTTGGCCACCACGACGGTCAGGTCCGGCCGCGGCTCGTCGGGGCCGAGGAAGAGCGCCGTGGCGTCGTGCAGGAACGTCACGTCACCGACGTAGGCCATCGCGCGGGTGCTCCGTGGCCTGCCCAGCGCGGCGCCGATCGCGCTCGAGACGGTGCCGTCGATGCCGGCGAGGCCCCGGTTGGCCAGCACGTACCGGCGCTCGCCGACCGGGTGCGCGCCGGCCATCAGGTCGAGGTCGCGGATCGGGTTGCTGGCGCCGACGACGAGCAGTCCACCCGGCGGGTTGGCGGCGTCGACGACCGCCGCGACGTCGTACGGCGTGAGCTCGGGCTGTTCGCGGACGAACGCGTCGATGCGACCGGACAGCTCCCGGTCCGCCGTACGCCACTCCTCGAGCCAGCCGGGATCGTCGGCCTCCGCGCGTACGGCGGGGTGCTCGGCGTCGACGGGGAAGGGGCGGGCCGGCCAGCGACCGGCCGAGGGCACCGAGACCACCTCGACGTCCTCGCGCGCGAGCATCCGGAGGACCGGCCGCGACAGGGTGGGGTGCCCGAAGACGACGGCGCGCTCGATCCGCTCGCCCAGCGCCGTACCGAGCAGCAGGCGATAGCTGCGGACCGGGTGCGTGCCCGTGCGCGACCCGCTGCTCGGCTCGGCCAGCAGCGGCCACCCGGCCCGCTCGGCCAGCTGTCGCGCCGGCGGCCCGGCGTCGTCCCCCGCCACCACCACCGTCCGCTTCCCCAGCGGCAGCAGCACTGGCTCGCGGCTCCCGATAGTCCAGGGCGTCTCGTGGCCTCGACACGCCGGCCGGCGGCGCCACGAACGTCCTGGACTATCGGGATCGGGGATCAGCGGGTCGTCGAGCTGGACGTTCAGGTGGATCGGGCCGCCGGGGTGCCAGGCGGCGGCGAGGGCGTCGGGGTCGGGGTGGTCGAGGTCGGCGAAGGAGGCGGCGTCGCCGTAGAGGCGGACCTGGTCGGTGGTCTGGTTGGCACCGGTACGGCGCAGCCTCGCGGGGCGGTCGGCGGTGACCGGCACGAGGGTGACTCCCGCGTGCGCGGCCTCGAGCACGGCGGGGTGCAGGTTGGCCGTCGCCGTGCCGGAGGTCGTCACGACCGCGACCGGGCGGTGCGAGGCCCGGGCCAGCCCCAGGGCGAGGAACCCGGCCGTGCGCTCGTCGATGCGGGTGTGCAGCCGCACCCGCGGGTCGGCGGCGAGCGCGAACGACAGCGGCGCGTTGCGCGAGCCCGGGCAGAGCACCGCGTCGGTGAGCCCGCGCTCGACGAGCTCGTCGACCAGCCAGGTCGCCAGCTCCGTTGAGGGTGAGGTCACGGGCGACGATCCTGCCGGGTCTCGACTCCGCTCGACCACCACTCCTGGACCTCCGCGAGTCGCCGTCGCCAGTGCTCCACCCGGTCGGCGGGGGCGGCGACCTCGGCCAGCCGCGCCACGGAGACCGCGGGACGGAGCACGGGCAGGTTCCCGTCCACCGGCAGCAACGACTCGTCGACCACGTCCCCGGTGAGCAGCTGCACGGTGGCCAGCCCCGAGGCGTACTCCAGCGAGGGCAGCGCCGCGGCCAGGGCGACCCCGGCCGCGATCCCGATGCTCGACTCGACGGCGCTGGAGACGACCACGGGCATCCCGATGTCCTCGGCGATCCGCAGGCAGGCCCGCACCCCACCGAGCGGCTGGACCTTGAGCACGGCCACGTCGGCGGCCTCGAGGTCACGCACCCGGTAGGGGTCCTCGGCCCGGCGGATCGACTCGTCGGCCGCGATCGGCACCTGCACCCGGCGCCGCACGAGGGCGAGGTCCTCGACCGACGCGCACGGCTGCTCGACGTACTCCAGCCCGCCGGCGGCCTTCTCCAGCACCGGGATCCGCGCCACCGCCTCGTCGGCCGACCAGCCGCCGTTGGCGTCGATCCGCACCCGGCCGTCGCCGCCGAGGGCGTCGCGCACCGCCTCGAGCCGGGCCTCGTCCTCGCCCGGCGACTGCCCGGCCTCGGCCACCTTGACCTTGGCGGTGCGGCAGCCCTGCGAGTCCAGCACGATCCGGCGCGCCTGCTCGGGATCGCAGGCGGGCACCGTCACGTTCACGGGTACGACGGAGCGCACCGGATCGGGCCACCCGTCGTGCGCCGCCTCCATCGCGCACGCCAGCCACGGCGCGCTGGTCGGGGCGTCGTACTCCAGGAAGGGGCTGAACTCGCCCCACCCGGCCGGACCCTCGATCAGCACGCCCTCGCGCACGGTGATGCCGCGGAAGCGTGTCCGCAGCGGGATCGAGAAGACCCTCATGCCATCGCCTTGAGAGCCACCCGGTCGACCTTGCCGTTCGGCAGCAGCGGCAGCTCGTCGAGCCGGACCCACTGCTTGGGCGTCCACTCGTGCGGCGTCGACCAGGCCGTCGACGACGAGCGCCGGATCGCCCACGCAGAAGGCGACCACCCGCTCGCCCCACTCCTCGTCCGGGCACGCCGACCACCGCGACCTGCGCGACGGCCGGGTGCCGGGCGATCATCTGCTCGACGGCGGCGCCGGGGACCTTCAGGCCGCCGCTGATGATCATGTCGTCGCGCCGACCGGTCACGCGCAGCCGGCCGTCGGCGCCGAGCTCGCCGAGGTCGTCGGTGTGGAACCACCCGTCCCGCAGGGCCATCGCGGTCCGCGCCGGCTCGTCCTCGTACCCGTCGAACAGCATCGGCCCGCGCAGCAGCACCTCGCCGTCGTCGAAGCCGATCTCGACGCCGTCGAGCGGCATGCCGTCGTACACGCAGCCGCCGCAGGTCTCGCTCATCCCGTAGGTCTGCACGATCCGGATGCCGTGCCCCTCCGCCTCGGCACGGAGCTCCGGTGCGAGCGGACCTCCGCCGACGAGCACCGCGTCGAAGCGCTTCAGCTCCTCCGCGCCGGACCCGAGCTCCCGGTAGAGCTGCGTCGCCACCAGCGAGACGTAGGAGCGACCCGACGCCCGGGCCTCGAGGTCGAAGAGCGGCTCGGTCCCGGCGACCACGCACCGGTAGAGCACCTGCACCCCCGCGACGTACGCCGGCGGCAGGTTCAGCACCCACTGGCCGGGACCACCGAGCCGTTCCTGCGTGGCGAGTGCGGAGGCGCGCATCGCGTCGCGGGAGAGCACCACCCGCTTCGGCGCCCCGGTCGATCCCGACGTGGCGATCACGAGCGGATCGGGCGAGGTGGCGGCGTCCCACTCCCGCAGCAGCGCGTAGATCCCCGCGGCGGTGCCGGAGACGGGACGCAGGCTGCTCACGCCGGACATTCTCGCCCTGACACAATCCGCGGCATGTCCAGCCCCATGCCAGCAGCGCGCCCGACGCCCGGGCAGTGGTTCGCCGGAGCGCGGCCGCGCACGCTCCCGGCGGCGGTCGCGCCGGTGCTGGCCGGCACCGGCATCGCGCTCTGGGAGCGCGAGGCCGTGTGGTGGAAGGCGCTGCTCGCGCTGGCCGTGGCCCTGCTGCTCCAGATCGGCGTGAACTACGCCAACGACTACTCCGACGGCATCCGCGGCACCGACAGCGACCGCGTCGGTCCGATGCGCCTGGTGGGCAGCGGCGTGGCCAGCCCGCGAGCCGTCAAGACCGCAGCGTTCCTCTCCCTCGGCCTGGCCGCGGCAGTCGGCCTGGTGCTCGCGGCCACGACCGCCTGGTGGCTGGTCGGCGTGGGCCTGCTGGCGATCCTCGCGGCGTGGTTCTACACCGGCGGGTCCAAGCCCTACGGCTACCTCGGCCTGGGCGAGGTGATGGTCTTCGTCTTCTTCGGCCTGGTCGCGGTCGTCGGCACGACGTACGTGCAGACCGAGACCTTCGAGCTGTCCGCCCTGTTCGCCGCCATCGGCGTCGGCGCCTACGCCTGCGCGCTCCTGGTCGCCAACAACCTGCGCGACATCCCCACGGACATCGTCGCCGGGAAGCGCACGCTCGCGGTCGTGCTCGGCGACGAGAAGACCCGGCACTTCTACGGGCTGCTGATCGACCTCGCCGTGGTCGCGCTGCTCGCGGTCGCGATCAGCACCACCTGGTGGACCCTGCTCGCCCTGCTCGCCGGGCCGGCCACCCTGCGCGCGCTCACCGTCGTGATGGGCGACAAGGCCACCGGTCCCGACCTCGTCCCCGTGCTGCGGGAGACCGGCCTGGCCGAGCTGATCTACGCCGGCGGCATCCTGGTCGGGATCGCCGTCAGCGTCGCCGGCTCCTCGCTCTGAGCAGCTCCCACGGCAGGGTCAGCACCAGCGCCCACCCGGCCGCGACGATCGCCACCGCCGCGACGACGTACCAGGGCCACGGCCCCAGCAGGTCCAGCAACGACGCGGACGCCGGCTTGCGGTTGAGGTAGCCGTAGTTGGTGCCGAGCAGCACGTTGAGGCCGTACGCCGCCACCGCCCACGCGATCGTGAGCGCGCAGACGATCCCGTAGAGCCGCCAGGTCGGGCGGAAGCCGAGCCCCCAGGTGAGGTACGCCGCCGCCCAGACCACCATCAGGTGCAGTGCCCAGAAGCCGAGGAACCTGATCGTCGGGAACGGCTGCGTCAGCGCCGGGGTCAGGATGCCCTGCAACGACAGGGTGAGCGCGACGTAGTAGGCGAAGGCGCTGGCGACCTCGTTCCTGGTCAGCAGGGCCACGACCGCGGCGACCACGGCGAGGTCGCAGAGCTCCAGCGGCAGGGCCGTGCCGAGCGCGAAGGGCCCCGGCTCGAGCTGGTAGTAGACCTGCATCCCCACGAAGACGCCCCCGAGGACGGCCGCGAACGCCCGGCTGAAGGCCAGCTCGACCGGCGTCCCCCGGTGTGCGCTCCCCCACATCGGCAGCGCCACCACGCCCACCGCGAAGACGGCCAGGAGCAGCCAGTGCTGCCCGGAGAAGGCCACGAAGTGCGCCGTCGCCGTCACGTGCGTCACCGATGTAGTGCAGCACACAGGCTGATGAAGGTTTGGGCACAGCAGCAGCGGCAACACTGCTGACCATGTGGCTCCTGATCCTCGCGCTGATGCTCGTCGTCTGCGCTGTCGCCTACGCCAACCGCGTCACGATCCTGGCCAAGGCGCTGGGCCAGTCCGAGACCCGGATCAACCGCCACCTGCGCCGTACCCCGCGCTGACCCTTGCCGGCCCAGCCGTGACTGTCACCGCCCGGTGACACCATCGGCTCATGGCGACCGACGCTGCCCGCGTCCTCGACTTCGCGGCCTCGCTGCCCGAGACGGGTGAGCGTGACTGGGGCGAGCGCGCGGTCGTGATGACCTTCCGCGGACGCGGGATCGGCTACGTCACCACCGACGGCACCCGGCTCTACGTGAAGGCCACCCGCGACGAGCGGGAGGCGCTGGTGCGCAGCGAGCCGGAGACCTACGCCGAGTGGTGGAGCGCCGGCCGGTTCGGCTGGGTCAGCGTCGACCTGGCCCGGGCCGACCCCGACGAGGTGCTCGAGCTGGTGCTGGAGGCGTGGCGGCTCACGGCCCCACGCAAGGTGGTCGCGGCCTACGAGGACGGCGGCTGAGCCGGACCCCGCTCGTCGACGTCTTCCCTGGCGCGCCGCTTCTCGAAGTTGGACGTCGCCCTGGAGGCCCGGGCCTCGACGACCTGGGCGAACCGCTCGCCGCTGGGGAGCCAGGAGCTTCAGCGACAGCAGCGAGGACAGCATGATCGCCGCGATGAACGGCCACACCAGCGCGCCGGTCCCGCCGAAGACCGCGACGTAGAGGCCGCCGAGCACGGCGTAGCAGACCACGAACAGGGCCAGCCGCAGCGCCGTGTAGATCGCGAACTCCTTCACGAGGAGAGGGTATCCGGGGAGGCGATCGGCCCCTTTCCGTGGTCGGTCACCGGGGACCACTTACTCTGGGCACATGCTCCGCCTCGTGGTGTTCCTGCTGTTCTTCGCAGCGGTGCTCTACGCGCTGTTCTGGCTGCTCGACCAGAGGGCCGACAAGTCGAAGCCGCCGCGGCGTCGCGGCGGGGGCGACCCGGGCGGTCGACCGGCCCCTCGCGGCCCGGTCGGACCGGACGACGACGAGGACTTCCTCCGCGAGCTCGACTGGCAGCGGCGCAAGCGCCACGAGCACGACGGCGACACCTAGGAGCGGTCAGGTCTGCAGGACCTGCACCACGGAGGTCGGCTCCGGGGCGGCGTACGAGTGCTGGCTGCCGCTGCCGAAGAAGAAGTTGATCCCGATGAAGTTGAACCACAGGGTGGCCAGGCCGATCAGCGCCACGATCGCGGCGGAGCGGCCCTTCCAGCCCGACGTCGCGCGGGCGTGCAGGTAGGCCGCGTAGACCACCCAGGTGATGAACGCCCACACCTCCTTGGGGTCCCAGCCCCAGGCCCGGCCCCAGGCGTTGTGGGCCCAGATCGGCCCGGCGATCAGCGCGGCGAAGGTCCAGATCGGGAAGCCGAACGCGTGCACGCGGTAGGCCATCCGGTCGAGCACCGCCGGCGAGGGCAGCCGGGCGAGGTAGCCGCGGGAGGTCGTCTCGTCGCCCGCGTGCTTCTCCACCCAGCGCTGCTTGACCAGGAACAGGGCGGAGCACATCCCGCCGAGGGTGAACGCGCCCGTCGCGATGATCGCCGCGACCACGTGGATCACCAGCCACGGCGACTGCAGGGCGTCACGCAGGGGTACGACGGGCGTGTAGAGCAGCAGCACGTCGACCATCAGGGTGATCAGCACGAAGCCGGTGACGACCGGCGAGAGCCATGACAGCGAGTAGCGCTCGTAGAGCAGCAGGTAGCCGACGACCACGACCAGGCAGCCGGTCAGCGTGAACTCGTACATGTTGCCCCAGGGCACCCGCACGGGGTCGGCCGCGAGACCGCGGGAGACGACCGCGATGAAGTGCACGAACGCCGCGACGACGGTCAGCGACACCCCGATCCGGCCGAACAGGTGCATCCGTTCGACGGAGGGGTCGTCGTCGGTCTCGGCGGGCGGCGGAGCGACGGCCGACCGAGTCGCCGAGGAGCCGACGGAGCCCGCCCCGACCGCCACCGGCTGGCGGTCCTCGACCCGACGGCCCGAGGCCCACTGGGCGAGGTGGGCGAGGAACGCCAGGAAGTACACCACCGCGCAGGCCGCGACGGCCTGGTTGCTGAGCACCTCGAACTGGTCGTGGGTCACCGTGCGTCCCCTGTCTGCTCTGCGGTTGTGACCGGCTGCAGTCGTTCGCGGATCTGTGCCACCTCGGCGGCGAGATCGCCGCCCGAGCTGCGGTCGAGACCGGCGATCTCGACGAGAGTACGCCCGCCCTCACGGCGTGCCCGCACCCACAGTCGCCGGGGCCGGATGAACAGCGAGCCGAGCAGCCCGATCAGTGCCAGGACGACGCCGGCCAGCGTGACCACCTGCCCGGGCGTGTGGCTGACCTGGAGCTTGACGTAGCGGCTGACGCCGTCGAAGGTCACGCTGCCGAGACCGTCGGGCAGCTTCGCGGTGCGACCGGCCGCGAGGTCCAGCCGCACCTGCTGCCCGGTGGACTTGCGCAGCCTCGAGAGGCCCTTCTTGTCCAGCGTGTAGACCGACTGCGGCTGGCCGTTGTCCAGGCCGAGGTCGCCGGTCCACACGACCATGGAGATCGCGGGGTTCTTGTCGTCGGGGAAGGCCGAGAACGGTCCGCTCGCCTTGGTGAAGGCGTACGTCGGGTAGAACTCGCCCTCGAGCCCGATCTGGGTGGTGCCGCTGGCCTGGTGGGCGTCGGGCACCTTGACCACCCCGAAGGAGCGGAAGGTGCTGTCCTCGGGCAGGAAGGGCTGCACGCCGGACCAGGCGACGCTGCCGTCGGCGTTGCGCACGGTGATGTGCGGCGCGTACCCGTGGCTGAGCAGGAACACGTCGGTGCCGTCGACCTTCAGCGGGTGGTTGACCGAGATCCGCTGGTCGCGGTCGGCCGCCGCCGGCGAGGGCCGGTAGGTGAGGTCGGCGGCGAACTTGTGCGCCATCCCGGCCTCGCGACCGGCCCGGATGAAGGTGACGTCGAAGTCGTGGACGGTGAAGTCGAACGGCGCGAGCGACTCCGGGCTTGAAGAGGGCGCCGGCCCGGAAGTCGTCGTACTGGCTCAGGGTGTTGGCGAAGCTGTCCTTGGTGACCACGATGACGCCGCCCTTGAAACCCCACAGCCCCCCGACGGCGAACCCGACCAGCACGATCAGCACCGAGAGGTGGAACAGCAGGTTGCCCGCCTCGCGCGAGTGCCCGCGCTCGGCGCTGACCGATCCCTCGTGCCGGTCGGCGCGGTAGCGGCGCCGGCGCAGGTCGGCGTGGGCCGCCTCGAGGACGGCCTCGGGCTCCTCGTCGGTCTCGAAGGACACGTTCTCGGGCAGCCGGGCGAAGTTGCGCGGTGCCTGCGGCGGCCGGGCCCGTACGCCGCGCCAGTAGACGCGCAGCCGCGGGATGATGCAGCCGACCAGCGAGACCATCAGCAGGATGTAGATGGCCGAGAACCACACCGAGTCGTAGACCGAGAAGAGGCCGAGCTTCTCGTAGATCGGCGTCAGGGTCGGGTGCTGCGCGCGCCACTGGGAGGCACGCACCGAGTCGACGGCCTCCTGCGGCACGACCGACCCGGGCACCGCGGCGAGCGCCAGCAGGAAGAGCAGGATCAGCGCGGTCCGCATCGAGGTGAGCTGGCGCCAGGCCCAGCGCGCCAGCTCGAGCGGGGTGAGCGCGGGCGGCCCCTCGGGGGGCTCCGGCGGCTCGGGCTGCGCGGTGGGAGGGGGTGCCGGTCGTCGTGCGTCACCGTCACACCCCCGACGTGAAGCCGGGGAAGAAGCCGTCGCGCATCCAGCCGACCAGCACGTCCCACCAGCCGGTGACGAGCAGCAGCCCCACGGCGATGAGCATGATCCCGCCGAGCGCGGTGACCCACTGCTGGTGGCGTCGTACCCACTTCGACGGTGCCGAGCATGTGCCGGTAGGCCAGCGCGGCCAGCACGAACGGGATCCCGAGGCCGAGGCAGTAGACGAAGCTGAGCAGCGCCCCGCGGCCGGCGCTCGCCTCGTTGAGGGCCAGGCTCGTGACGGCGCTCAGCGTCGGCCCGATGCAGGGCGTCCAGCCGAGGCCGAACAGCACGCCGAGCAGCGGCGCCGCGGCCAGCCCGACCGCCGGCACCCGGTGGATGCGCACGTCGCGCTGCATCCACGGCACCACGCCGAGGAAGACCAGCCCGAGCAGGATCACGAAGACGCCGAGGACCACCGTGATCTGGCGCTGGTAGGTGAACAGCCAGTCGCCCACGGCACCCATCAGCGCGCCGAAGGAGACGAAGACGAAGGAGAAGCCGAGCACGAACAGCAGCGAGCCGGCCAGCATCCGCCCGCGGCGGGCGTCGGCGAGGTCGGCGCCGGAGAGGCCGGTGGTGTAGGAGAGGTAGCCGGGCAGCAGCGGCACGACGCACGGGGAGAAGAAGGAGACCAGGCCGGCCACCAGCGCCACCGGGATCGCCAGCATCATCGAGCCGTCGTGGGCGGTGCGCGCGAACCAGTCGCCGAGGTCCAGCGGAGTCATGCGGGGTCCCCGCGGAATCGTGGGCGGAGGGAGCGCAGCGGAAGGAGCACGCGATTTCGTGGGGTGCTCATGAGGCGACGTCCTGCACCAGGTCGACCAGGGTGCGCCGGCTCGGCACCTCACCCAGGATGCTCGCGGCCACCCGGCCCTGCTTGTCCAGGATCACGGTGCTCGGGATCGCGCTGGGGTTCAGGGTGCCGTGGAAGGCCAGCAGGGTGCGGCCCGACGGGTCGTAGAGCGAGGGGTAGGGCACGTCGTAGCGGCGCTGGAAGGCCAGGCCCTGGTCGGTGCCGGAGTCCTTGGTGTTCACCCCGACGAAGACCACGCCCGGCGCGGGCGAGGTCGCGGCTGGCCCCGGCGAGGGCGGTGGCCTCGCTGCGGCACGGGGGGCACCACGACCCCCACACGTTGAGGACGACGACCTTGCCGGCGTACTGCTTCAGGTCGAGGTCGCGTCCCTCCAGCGTGGTGCCGGAGACCGGGCCGGGCCGGTGCCGCTCGGAGACCGGGAGCCGGGTGACGATGCCCTCGCCGTCGACGTACCCCTTGTCGCCGGTGCCCGATCCCCCGCACCCGGACAGGCTCGCGCCGGCCACCAGCAGGAGGGCGGCGAGCACGAGGCGGATCGGGGTGCGCACCTCAGGGACCGGCAGGGCTCGGGGCGTCGTCGCCGCCACCGGCGGCCTTCGTCCCGCCGGAGGAGAAGGGGTCGCGGCGGTCGGCGACCGGGATCAGGTCACCGGCGGGCTCGGAGTAGCCGACGCTGACCAGCCGGTCACCGGCGAAGGTGAACGACGTGAGGCTGCACAGGGTGCAGTGACGGCGGCGCGGGTCGTGCAGGAAGCGACGGTGCTCGGCGTGCAGCCGGGTCACCCAGATCGGCAGCTGGTGGGAGACCACCACCGCCTCGTGCCCCGAGGCCGCCTCGCGGGCGTCGAGCACCGCGGGCCACATCCGCGCCACGACGTCGCGGTAGGGCTCGCCCCACGACGGCCGGAACGGGTTCCACAGCTTCGACCAGATCCGCGGCTGCTTCAGCAGCGAGTTGCGGATGTCGAAGGGCTGGCCCTCGAAGACGTTGCCCGACTCGATCACCCGCTCGTCGAGCTGCACCGTCAGCCCCCGGGCCGCAGCGAGCGGCGCGGCCGTCTCCTGGGCGCGCTCGAGCGGCGAGGAGACCAGGTGGGTGATGTCGCGGTCGCCGATCCGCTCGGCCACCCGGTCGGCCATCTTCAGCCCGCGCTCGGAGAGGTGGAAGCCGCCCGAGCGCCCGTAGAGGATCCCGTCGGGGTTGTGCACCTCGCCGTGGCGCAGCAGGTGCACCACCGTCTGGTCGGCCATCAGCGACCCACCGCCCCGGCGGCGGCGGCCGCGGCCCTGCGGGAGCGCGTCGACGACGTGCTGGAGGGCCTCGTCGTCGTGGGCGGCGGAGAGGAACCACGCCTCGAACGCGCTCGGCGGCAGGTAGACCCCCTGGTCGAGCATCGCGTGGAAGAAGGCCTTGAACACGCCGGTGTCCTGGACGCTGGCCCCGGCGTAGTCGCGGACCGAGCCGCCGTCGGGGGTGAAGAAGACGCTGAACATGTTGCCGCCGCTCTGCACGACGTGGGGTACGCCGGCCCGGGTCAGCGCCTCGCCGGCGGCGGCCGCGAGCGTCGTCGCCGCGGCGTCGATGTGGGCGTAGACCTCGTCGGTGGCCAGCCGCAGCGTGGTCAGGCCGGCGGTGGTCGCGATCGGGTTACCCGCGAGCGTCCCCGCCTGGTAGACGGGGCCCTGCGGCGAGAGCATGCCCATCACGTCGGCCCGGCCCCCGAACGCGGCTGCCGGGAAGCCGCCGCCCATCACCTTGCCGAAGGTGACCAGGTCGGGCTCCCAGCCCTCGACCGCGCCGTCGAGCCCCCACTGGCCGCGCGGCGAGACCCGGAAGCCGGTCATCACCTCGTCGGAGACGAACAGCGCGCCGTGGCGTCGGCAGACCTCGGCGAGGAAGGCGTTGAAGCCGGGCTCGGGCGGGACCACGCCCATGTTGCCCGGCGAGGCCTCGGTGACCAGGCAGGCGATCTCGGCGCCCCGCTCGGCGAAGGCGGCCTCGACGGCGGCGCGGTCGTTGTAGGGCAGCACGAGGGTGGCCTCGGTCGACGCGGCGGGCACGCCCGGAGTGCCGGGCACGGCGTGCGTGGCGAGGCCGGAGCCGGCCTCGGCGAGCAGCGAGTCGACGTGGCCGTGGTAGCAGCCGGCGAACTTCACCACGACGTCGCGACCGGTGAAGCCGCGCGCGAGCCGGATCGCCGACATCGTCGCCTCGGTGCCCGAGGAGACCAGGCGCACCTGCTCCACCGGCGTACGCCGCACGATCTCCTCGGCGAGGGCGACCTCGCTGCGCGTCGGGGTGCCGTACGACGTGCCGCGACCGACCGCCTCGGTGACGGCGGCGACGACCTCGGGGTGGGCGTGGCCGAGCAGGAGCGGGCCCCACGAGCAGATCAGGTCGACGTACCGGTTGCCGTCGACGTCGGTCAGCCAGGCGCCCGAGCCGGAGGCCATGAACCGCGGGGTGCCGCCGACGGCGTTGAAGGCGCGCACCGGGGAATTCACCCCGCCCGGAGTCACCCGGTGGGCGCGCTCGAACCACTCGGCGGAGACGGGAGCGGCGATCGTGGCGGGCACCGGATCATTGTCCCCGACCACCCCCAGCGCCGACGAACCGGCCGGGGTGAGGCCGCGACGTAGCCCACCGGTCCGGGATCGTCTCGAATGTCGTCAAAGGTATTTTCATTAGTGCATTCGCGCCATAACCTGACAAGGCGCGTGTAGCGGGGCACGCGTCCTCTAGGTGGTGTGGCTCGGGTCACAGTGCCGGTTTGTACGTGACCCCTCCGGGGAAGGGTCGTTGAAGCAGGTGTCGGAGGCTCGGGGCTGACGACACTTTTGTCTACTGGGGAGGGACTCACCCGCATGACCACCAAGACCTTGTCTCGACGGAGCAAGGCGTTCACCCTCGTGCCGCTCGCACTCCTCTCGGGAGTCTGGACCGCCAGCCTCGTCAGCAGCAGTGCCAACGCTTCGTCCGCCGACAAGGGTTCGAGCAACCTCCCCGACGGCACCAAGGTCCCGGCCAACGCCATCGAGGCCCCCGCCAGCGTCCCCGTCCCCGGCGTCGTGGCACCCGCCGTGCCCGACGGCTCCGAGGACTCGGTCGTCTCCGGCGCCTCGAGCAACGGCATCCCGTCCCCCGCCCTGTCGGCGTACCAGCGCTCGGCGCAGATCATCGACGCCGCCGACAAGTCCTGCAACATCCCGTGGGAGCTCGTCGCCGCCATCGGCCGCGTCGAGTCCGACCACGGCCGCTACGGCGGCAACACCCTGACCGAGGACGGCGTCAGCAAGCCCGGCATCTACGGCATCGAGCTCAACGGCAAGAACGGCACCGCGGCCATCCACGACACCGACGGCGGCCAGCTCGACCACGACCCGGTCTACGACCGTGCGGTCGGCTCGATGCAGTTCATCCCCTCGACCTGGCAGGTCGTGAAGGTCGACGCCGACGGCGACGGCCAGCGCAACCCGCAGGACATCGACGACGCGTCGCTGGCCACCGCGGTCTACCTCTGCTCCGGCTCGGACAACCTCGGTGCCCGCAAGGGCCAGGAGGCGGCCGTCTACCGCTACAACCACAGCCAGAGCTACGTGAACCTCGTGCTGCGGATCATGGAGGCCTACAGCTCCGGTGACTACACCGCGGTGCCCTCCGGCACCTACGGCGGCAGCTCCTTCTCCTCCTCCGGCTACTCCAGCGCCATCGACCACTCGTACAAGAAGGCCAAGCAGCGCAAGCAGCAGGCCGCGAAGGCCAAGGCCACCGCGATCGCCAACGGCACCTACAAGGGCGGCTCGGGCTCCGGCTCGGGCGGTGGCGTCGGTGGCTCCGGCGGCGGCGGCAGCACCGGCAGTGGTGGCGGCATCCGGCGGTTCCGGCGTCGGCGGCGGCACCGGCTCGGGCGGCAGCGGCACCCGGTCGGCGTCGTCAAGGACGTGACGACGCCGTGGGCGGCGTCGTCGGCGGCGTGACCGGCTCCGGCGGTGGCAGCGGCTCGGCGGCTCCGGCGGCAGCGGTGGCGGTGGCGGCGGCAGCACCCCGGCTCCCCCGGCTCCTCCGTCGCTGACCCAGGCGCAGGCCAAGGCACAGTGCCTCGCAAGTGGCATCAGCGCACTCAACCTCAGCGCGCTGAACGCCTGCATTGCCAACCTGCTGAACTGACTCCAGACAGCACAGAACCCCCGGTCACCGACCGGGGGTTCTGTCGTTCCCGAGCCCCAATTCCAGATAGTCCGAGGCCAGAAGCGCCATGTCCGAGCGCCCGAAGTGGCTGCTTCTGACCTCGGACTACCCGGAATGCGGTCGGGGCAGAGCTCAGCCGCGCAGCTGGAGGGCGGCGTCGAGGGCCCAGTAGGTGAGGATCACGTCGGCGCCGGCGCGGCGGATCGAGGTGAGCGCCTCCATCATCGCGGCGTCGCGGTCGATCCAGCCGTTCGCGGCGGCGGCCTCGACCATCGAGTACTCGCCCGAGACGTTGTACGCCGCCACCGGGATGTCGACGGCCGCACGGACCGCTGAGACCACGTCGAGGTAGCCCAGGGCCGGCTTGACCATCACGAGGTCGGCGCCCTCGGCGACGTCCAGCAGCGCCTCGCGCACGCCCTCGGCGCCGTTGGCGGGGTCCTGCTGGTAGGTCCGCCGGTCGCCCTTGAGCGAGGAGTCGACCGCCTCGCGGAAGGGGCCGAAGAAGGCGGAGGCGTACTTCGCGGAGTAGGCCAGGATGCCCACGCCGGAGTGCTCCTCGGCGTCGAGGGCGCGGCGGACGGCGCCCACCTGGCCGTCCATCATCCCGCTCGGACCCGACCAGGTCGACGCCGGCGGCGGCCTGCGCGAGCGCCATCTCGCCGTAGATCTCCAGGGTGCGGTCGTTGTCGACCCAGCCGTCGGGGTCGAGCACGCCGCAGTGGCCGTGGTCGGTGAACTCGTCGAGGCACAGGTCCGACATCACCGTGAGCTGCTCGCCGACCTCGGCGACCACGTCGGTGATGGCGAGGTTCAGGATGCCGTGCGGGTCGATCGCCCCCGAGCCCACGGCGTCCTTGGTCGCCGGGATGCCGAAGAGCATCACGCCGCCGAGCCCGGCCGCCACCGCCTCGTTGGCCGCCTTCTTCAGCGAGTCGCGCGTGTGCTGCACGACGCCGGGCATGCTCGAGATCTCGCGCGGCTCGGTGGCGTCCTCGCGCACGAACAGCGGCAGCACCAGCTGGCTGGGCCGCAGCGTCGTCTCGGCGACCAGGCGCCGCAGGGCCGGCGTACGGCGCAACCGCCGCGGCCGGACCTCCGGGAACCCTGTCATCGCGCGCTCCTCATCGATCAGCTACTTCGAGCCGGTCCTGCGCCGCGTCGCCGGACGACGCTCGGAGGGCCTGGTCACCGGCTGGCCGGACTCGACCAGCGAGGCACGACGGGCGGCACCGAAGTCGGCCAGTGCGTCCACGACCTCCTCCACCGACGGGTTGGCGGCCATCACGTCGACGCGCAGGCCGTGCTCCTCGGCGGTCTTGGCCGTCGCCGGGCCGATCACCGCGATGATCGTCGAGGTGTGCGGCTTGCCGGCGATCCCGACCAGGTTGCGCACCGTCGAGGACGAGGTGAACACGACGGCGTCGAACTTGCCGCTCTTGATCGCCTCGCGGGTCGGCGCGGGCGGGGGCGCGGCGCGCACGGTCCGGTACGCCGTCACGTCGTCGACCTCCCAGCCCAGGTCGACCAGTCCGGCCACCAGCGTCTCGGTGGCGATGTCGGCGCGCGGCAGGAAGACCCGGTTGATCGGGTCGAGCAGGTCGTCGAACGGCGGCCAGTCCTCGAGCAGCCCGCGGGCGGACTGCTCGCCGGTCGGCACCAGGTCGGCCTTCAGGCCCCAGTCGGACAGCGCCGACGCGGTCTTGCCACCGACGGCCGCGATCTTCAGCCCGGAGAAGGCCCGGGCGTCCAGGCCGTACTCCTCGAACTTCTCGCGCACCGCACGCACCGCGTTGACCGAGGTGAAGGCGATCCACTCGTAGCGGCCCTCGACCAGGCCGCGCACGGCCTTGTCCATCTGCTGGGGGTTGCGCGGCGGCTCCACGGAGATCGTCGGCACCTCCTCGGGCACGGCGCCGAAGCCGCGCAGCCGCGAGGACAGCGCGCCGGCCTGGTCCTTGGTGCGGGGCACCAGCACCTTCCAGCCGAACAGCGGCTTGGTCTCGAACCAGGACAGCGTCTGGCGCAGGTCGACGACCGGGCCGACCACCGTGATCGCCGGCGGGGTCATCTTCGCCGCGCGTGCCTCGGCGGCGATGTCGGCCAGCGTGGAGACGATCGTCTCCTGCGTGGTCAGCGTGCCGGTGCGGGTCATCGAGACCGGCGTGGACGCGTCGCGCCCCGCCGCGATCAGCTCGGCGGCGATCTCGCCGATGGTGCCGACCGCCGAGAGGAGCACGAGCGTCGGGTGCGTCGCGTAGGAGCTCCAGTCGATCCGGGCGTCGCTGCAGGTCACCACGGCCACCTCGCGGTGGTTCTTCGTGGTCAGCGGGATGCCGGCGTACGCCGGGACCGCGGTCACCGACGAGACACCCGGGACGATCTCGAAGCCGACGCCGGCCTTGGTGCAGGCCAGCGCCTCCTCGGGACCGGAGGCGTAGACGAACGGGTCGCCCGACATCAGCCGGACCACGCGCCTGCCGGTCTTGGCCTGGCGCACCACGACCTTGGCCCGGGAGGCGTGGGTCAGCGGCTGGCCGTCCTCGCCGAAGCCGCCGTCGACGAAGACGGGGCCGGGCTGCGCGACCGGCTCCTCGCCCTCGGCCACGGGCACCGCGGGCGGCAGGCCGAGGACGCTGCGGACGAGCTCCTCGTGGCCGGCCACCTCGGTGACGATGATCTCCGCCTCCCGCAGGAGCTCGAGGGCGCGCACGGTGAGCAGGCCGGGGTCACCCGGTCCGCTGCCCACGAACGAGACCCACTTCAGGGGTCGCGCACCCGCGTTCTCGCGGGATCCGGTGGTGCTGGAGGTCTGCTTGGTCACATTCGCCTTCTTAAGGTGGTGCGAGCTACTTCGGTCGTTCGTCGATCAGTTCTGAGGCGCCCTCGGCGATCATCTCGGCGGCCAGCTTCTGGCCGGTGCCGATGGGGTCGTCGAGTGGTCCGCTCGCGGAGCGTCGTACGGACAGGGCGCCGTCGGGCGAGAGCGCCACTGCACGTACCCACAGTTCGTCACCGTGGTCGCCTTCCGCAACTTCGGCCAGTGCCCCCACGGGTGCGGAGCAGCCGGCCTCGAGCTCGGCGAGCACGGTGCGCTCGGCCTCCACGCAGGCGCGGGTGCCCGCGTCGTCGAGGGCCTCGCGCACCACGGCCAGGAGGTCGCTGCCGTCGCGGCACTCGATCGCCAGCGCGCCCTGGCCCGGGGCCGGGAGCACCTGGAGCGGGTCGAGCACCTCGGTGGCCTCGTCGACCCGGCCGAGCCTGGCCAGTCCGGCGCGGGCGAGCACGACCGCGTCGAGCTCTCCGTCGGCCACCTTGCGCAGGCGGGTGTCGACGTTGCCGCGCACCCCGACCAGCTCGATGCCGAGGCCGAGCGCCTGGATCTGGGCCACCCGGCGGGGTGCGCCGGTGCCCACGCGGGAGCCCTCCGGCAGCTCGCCGAGGGTGAGGCCGTCGCGGGCCACGACGACGTCGCGCGGGTCCTCGCGCAGGGGTACGGCGGCCAGGGTGATGCCCTCGGGGGCAGCCGTGGGCAGGTCCTTGAGGGAGTGCACGGCCAGGTCGATCTCGTCGCGCAGCAGGGCCTCGCGCAGGGCGCCGACGAAGACGCCGGTGCCACCGAGCTGGGCCAGCGGGCCGGTGTTCACGTCGCCCTCGGTGCGGATCAGCACGAGCTCGGTCTCGCGACCGGTGGCCGCGTCAGCGCCTCGGCGACGAGGGTGCTCTGCGCCCGGGCCAGCGTCGAGGCGCGGGTGCCGATGCGGATCACGGAAGTCCCTGAAGAGGTCATGGCCGCTCCACCTCCGCCCGGGTGACGGCCTCGACGGCCTCGGGGTCGAGGGAGAACAGCTCGGCGAGCGCGGCGGCGTAGGAGATCGCGCCGGACTCGTTGGCCAGCTCCTTGACCCGGACCGTGGGCTGGTGCAGCAGCTTGTCGGCCACCCGGTTGATGGAGCGCTCCACCTCGGCGCGGGTGGTCTCGTCGAGGTCGGGCAGCCGGGTGACCAGCCGGGCGAGCTCGGCCTGCACGACGCCGGTCGCCATCGAGCGCAGCGCGACCACCGTCGGGGTGACGCTCTGGCTGCGCCGGGCGGCCAGGAAGGCGGCCAGCTCCTGGGCCACGATCGTGCGCACGCCCTCGATGCCCGCGGCGGCCGGGACCTCACGGAGCTCGCGGCCCAGGGTGTCGAGCGCGACCAGCCGCACGCCGGGGAGTGACTCCACCGCCACCTCGACGTCGCGCGGCAGGGCCAGGTCGACGACGGCCAGCGGGCGGTCCGTCGTACGGCGTGCGCTGATGTCCTCGAACGAGACGACGGTGCCGGTGGCGCCGGTGCACGAGACGAGCAGGTCGACCGGCCCCTCGATCGAGCCGACCTCGGCGAGCGGGACCGCCCGGACGACGTCGTACTGGGCGGCGAGGCGGGTGGCGTGCTGGAGGGTCCGGTTGGCGACCACGACCGAGGCGGCGCCGGCCCGGACCACCTTGGCGACGGTCAGGGCGGCCATCGAGCCCGCTCCGACGACCACGACGTGGCTGCCCTCGAGCCCGTCGAGGTGCTCGGCCGCGCGCTCCAGGGCGGCGCCGACGAGGCTCGGGGCGACCCGGTCGATGTCGGTCTCGGCGTGCGAGCGCTTGCCGACGCGCAGGGCCTGCTGGAAGAGCACGTTGAGGGCCGGGCCGATGGTGCCGGCCTCCTGCCCCACCCGCAGTGCCTCGCGGGTCTGGCCGAGGATCTGGCTCTCGCCGAGGACCATCGAGTCGAGGCCGGAGCTGACGTTGAACAGGTGCGAGACGGCGCCGTCGTCGTAGTGGACGTAGAGGTGGCCGAGCAGGTCCTCGGGCGCCATCCCCGCGCGCTCGCCGAGCAGCACCGAGAGCGCCTCGACGCTGCCGTGGAAGCGGTCGACGTCGGCGTACACCTCGGTGCGGTTGCAGGTGGCGAGCACGGTCGCCTCGGTGACGTGCTCGAGCTCGGAGACCTCGCGCACCATCTTCTGGGTGCTGTCGGCGTCCAGCGACACCCGCTCGAGGATGGAGACCGGCGCGGTCTTGTGGGAGATGCCCACGACGAGGACGCTCATGCGGTCTCCCCCACGTCGTCGCGCAGGGCAGCCGTGGTCTTGCGCTGCTCGTGGTAGGCGAGGATCTGCAGCTCGCTGGACAGGTCGACGCGGCGTACGTCGACGCCCTCGGGCACCGAGAGGATCGTCGGCGCGAAGTTGAGGATGCTGCGGATGCCGACCTCGACCATCCGGTCGGCCACGGACTGCGCGGCCACGGCCGGCGTCGCGATCACGCCGATGCCGACGCCCTGCTCGGCGACCACCTGGTCCAGGTCGTCGAAGCCGCGGATCTCCAGGCCGGCGACGATCTCGCCCTTGCGGCTGTCGTCGGCGTCGAGGAGCGCGACGGTGCGGAAGCCGCGGGAGGAGAAGCCGGAGTAGTTCGCGAGGGCGTGGCCGAGGTTGCCGATCCCGACGATCACGACGGGCCAGTCCTGGGTCAGGCCGATCTCGCGGGAGATCTGGTAGCGGAGGTACTCCACGTCGTACCCGACCCCGCGGGTGCCGTAGGAGCCGAGGTGGGAGAGGTCCTTGCGCAGCTTGGCGCTGTTCACGCCGGTGGCGGTCGCGAGCTCGAGGCTGGAGCAGGTCGCCGTACCCGCCTCGATCATGGCGTTCAGCGCCCGCAAGTACACCGGGAGACGTGCCACCGTCGCCTCGGGGATCCGGGAACTGCTCACTTCAGACACGCTCCAAGATGGGGAACCTGGTCACTGTAGGAGTTTGTGAACGTGCGAACAAAATCGTCCCGGCCGGTGGCTAGCACATGTGACATGTCCCACGTCGAGCGGGGGGTTCCGGGTAGTCCCTGACGTTCTGGCTGGACAGACCACGCACCCGACAGCCAATACGTCAGGGACTACCCGTCGAGGGCGGCGCGGAGGCGGTGCTCGTCGACGCGCCAGAAGTCGTGGCGGCGGCCGTCGACGAGGGTGACCGGGACCTGCTCGCCGTAGGCCTCCTCGAGCTCGGGGGCTCCGGTGATGTCGACCTCGTCGTACGACGTCCCGAGGTCGGCGCAGACCCGCTCGACGACCTCGCGGGCCTGCTCGCACAGGTGGCAGCCCGGCCGGGAGTAGAGGGTGACGCGGGCGCTCACAGGATCACTCCAGCAGGCCGAGGGTGCGACGCCGCTCGGTGGCGCGCAGCCGGCCCTTCTGCACCTTGCCGGTCACGGTGTAGGGCAGCTCCTCGACCACGTGGATGACCTTCGGCTGCTTGAACCCGGCGAGCCGCTCCTGGCAGTGACGCCGCACGAGGTCGACGAGTCCGTCGCTCGCGCCGGCCGCCGTGGGTCGGACGTAGGCCACCACCGCCTCGCCGGTCTGCTCGTCGTCGATCCCGATCACGGCCGCCTCGGCGACCTCGGGCAGCTCGGCCAGGACGTCCTCGACCTCGCTGGGGTAGACGTTGAACCCGGAGACGATGACCAGCTCCTTGACCCGGTCGACGAGGTAGAGGTCGCCGGTCGGGTCGAGGTAGCCGACGTCGCCGGTGGCCCACCAGCCGTCGTCGCCGGGACCGTCGGCGCCGTCGGGCCAGTAGCCCGAGAACAGGTTGTCGCCCCGGACGTGGATCTCGCCGCTGTCCTGGTCGGCGGGCGGACGACCGGTCTCGTCGACCAGCCGGATCTCGATGCCGGGCAGCGCGGCGCCGACCGATCGCGGCTGCGCCTGCAGCTGCTTGCTGCACAGCGTCGAGGTGACCACCGGGGCAGCCTCGGTGAGCCCGTAGCCCTGGTGGATCTGCACCGACGTCCGGGCGGTGAAGGCCTCGGTGAGCTCGGGTGAGAGCGGCGCCGACCCGCTGAGCACCAGGCGCACCGGGCCGAGCCGGTCCTCGAGCCCGGGCACCTGCATCCAGTAGGCGAAGACGGGCGGTGCCACCGGCAGCACCGAGACGGCTTCGTCCTCGATCAGGTCGAGCGAGCCCTCGGCGTCGAAGCCGTCGACCAGCACCAGCCGGGCGCACTGGCGCACGCACTGCCCCAGGACGGCGTTGAGCCCGTAGACGTGGAACAGCGGCAGCACGCCGAGCACGACGTCCTGGCCGGTGATCATCGGAGGGTCGACCGCGGCGACCTGCTCGATGTTGGCGAGCAGGGCCCGGTGGCTGAGCATCGCCGCGCGCGGGCGGCCGGACGTGCCGCTCGTGTAGAGCAGCACCGCCAGGCTCTCCGGGTCGACCCGGGCCGGCACCGGGTGCCCGGCGTTGGCCACCAGCTGGTCCCAGCCCCGCTCGCCCGGCGCCAGCGTCGTCCCGACGGTGACGATGCGGGGACGGGCGGCAGGCTCGATGCCCATCGACTCGAGTGCCTCGTCGAGACCGGTCACGGCGGTGCGGACGACGGAGATCGTCGAGGCGTCCGCGATCACCATCCGGGTGCCGGAGTCGGCGAGCATCCGGATCAGCTCACCGGTGGCGCTGCGCGGGTTGACGGGTACGACGACCATGCCGGCCCGCAGCGCCCCGAGGTAGGCGGCGACGAACTCGATGCTGTTGGTGGTCGCCAGCATCACGCGGTAGCCGGCCACCATGCCGGCGTCCGAGAGACCGCGGACCACGCGCTCGACGAGACCGTCCAGGGCCGCCCAGGTGATGGTGCGTCCCGACGTCGCCTCGGACAACGCCGTCTTCTCCGGCTCCATCATCGCCGCCCGGCCCAGCAGCTCGGCGACGTTGGACTCCATCGAGAGAGTTTCGCACATCCACGCAGGTCTATGGTGGCCGCGTGACGCCCCCTCCGCCGGCCCGGAAACCGGGGACGAAACCGGCTCGCAGGTCGTCGCGGAACCGGCGTCCGGCACCCCCGAACCTGGTCCGCCGATCGCAGCTGGCGGGGGAGGCAGCGGCCTCGATCGCCGAGGTGGAGAGCGCCCTCGCCGTCGAGGCGGACCCGTCTGCGGCGGCCTTCTTCGACGTGGACAACACCGTCATGCAAGGGGCGTCGATCTTCCACCTGGCCCGCGGGCTGCACAAGCGCGAGTTCTTCACCACCCGCGACATCCTGGGCGCCGCCTGGAAGCAGGCCTACTTCCGCGTCGTCGGCGTCGAGGACCCCGAGCACGTCGCCGACGCCCGGGCGTCGGCCCTCTCCTTCATCGCCGGGCACACCGTCGCCGAGCTCGAGGAGCTGGGCGAGGAGATCTTCGACGAGAACATGGCGCACCGGATCTGGCCGGGCACCCGGGCGCTGGCCCAGCTGCACCTCGACCAGGGGCAGCGGGTCTGGCTGGTGACCGCCGCGCCCATCGAGATCGCGACCATCATCGCCCGCCGCCTGGGGCTGACCGGTGCGCTCGGCACGGTCTCCGAGCACGTCGACGGCGTCTACACGGGCGAGCTGGTCGGCGAGATGCTGCACGGCTCGGCCAAGGCCGTCGCCGTCACCGAGCTCGCCGAGCGGTTCGGGCTCGACCTCGCGCGCTGCTCGGCGTACTCCGACTCCTACAACGACCTGCCGATGCTCAGCGCGGTCGGCGACCCGTGCGCGATCAACCCCGACGCCCGGCTGCGCGAGTACGCCCGCGCCCACCACTGGCGCATCCGTGACTACCGCACCGGCCGCAAGGCCGCTCGCGCCGGAGTCTTCGCGGCCGCGGTCGCCGGGGCCGCCGCCGGCACCATCGCGGCGGGCGCCGCGATCCGTCGCAGGGTGTCCTGAGCCGACCCGCGGTTGACGCTGCGGGTTTCCGGGGCCTCGCGAACGGGTACAACTGTTCACTCAGGGTGGTGCTGGGTGGCACCGTCGGAGCGGGGTGACTGGCGTCACGATCCGGTTCACAAGGGGCCACCGGCCACGTACGATCGCAGGTGTCCAACGGGGAGAAGTCGGACATCCGCCTTGCGGGGAGCAGCAGTGGAGCAATTCGAGCGCGGTGTGGACGCGCTCCGGCGTGCCCTGATCGACCTGATCGCCCCCGAGATCGCCCTCGCCGGAGTCGCCGCCACGGACCCGACTCCACGTCGCCCTCCGGCTGGCTGTTCACCGAGACCAGCGAGCGCCCGGTCGCGGCACCGGCCCAGGCCGGCCCCGGATCGCGGCCCGACGACTCGGCCTTCGCGACGTCCTCCCTCGACGACGAGGCCGAGGGCAGTCGCCTGATCGCGTTGGTGGAGCTGGCCCGCGGCGGTGACTCCGAGGCGTTCGGCCAGCTCTACGACCACTACCACGCCAGCGTGTACCGCTTCCTCTACTACCGGGTGGGCTCGGTGCCCCTGGCCGAGGACCTGACCGCGGAGACGTTCTTCCGGGCGCTGCGCTCGATGAGCTCGTTCCGGTGGCAGGGCAAGGACTTCGGCGCGTGGCTGATGACGATCGCGCGCAACCTCGCGATGGACCACTTCAAGGCCGGCCGGACCCGCCTGGAGCAGACCACCGAGGACATGGGGACCCTCGACACGACGACCGAGGGCCCGGAGAACGCCGTCCTCTCGCTGCTCACCAACGAGGCCCTGCTCGAGGCGCTCAGCCAGCTCCCGACCGAGCAGCGCGAATGCCTCGTGATGCGCTTCCTGCAGGGACTTTCCATCGCTGAGACGGCCGATGTGCTCGGTCGCAGCGCCGGCGCGGTCAAGCAGCTGCAGCTGCGCGGAGTGCGGAATCTGGCCAAGATCCTGCCCGAGGGAACGAGATGAGCAGCCTGAGGGGCGACCGACAGACGAGACGCGGTCTCACGCCCCACGTGGACAACTTCATCGGTGCCATAACCTCCGCTCCGACCGGCTCGTTGAGCGTGATGTCAGCGTGGACGCCGGAAGACCGCCCCTGTGCGGATCGCAGGCCGGTCGGCCGACACGACACGACCTCATACAGCACAGGAATGCACTCATGACTCGCCTCTTCCCCGTGCCCGTTCCCGGGCAACGTGCGGCCGAAGAGTTCGACAGTGTCCTCGGGGGACGCGCGACCCAGGACGTGGCCGAGCGCTACGGCCAGCTGGTCGCCACCGTGCAGGTGCTCACCGACCAACCCGAGATCACCCCTCGTGCCGAGTTCGCAGCCGACCTTCGCAGCCGGTTGATGCTCGCGGCCGAGACCGAGCTCGTCCCGGCTCCTCCCGTCCTCCGCCGTCCTCCGACCCGCTCGCAACGCAACCGACGGCTCGGCACCGCGGCCGCCGCGCTCGTCATCGTCGGCGGATCGGCCGGCATGGCCGCTGCCGCCTCCGGTGCGCTGCCGGGCGACTCCCTGTACCCGATCAAGCGGGGCATCGAGCAGGTCACCACCGCCGCCCACGTCGGCGACGCCGCCAAGGGTTCGGCACTGCTCGGCCAGGCCGGCAACCGCCTCGACGAGGTCGACAGCCTGATCGGCTCCGGGTCGCCCGACGCCGACGAGGTCGGCTCGACCCTCGACAGCTTCAGCGACGAGGCCAACGCCGGTGCCGACAAGCTCTTCACCGCCTACCAGACCGACGGCGACAGTGCCGACATCGCGAAGGTCCGCGACTTCACCGCCTCCGGGATGTCGCAGATCGCCTCGATGGCCTCCTCCGCCGACCCGAGCACCCTCGGATCGCTGCGCGACGCCGCCGACACCCTGGCCGACATCGACCAGCAGGCCACCACCCTCTGCGCGAGCTGCGGTGGTGGCGCCACGCTGACGCCGCCCTCGGCGCTCGCAGCCGGCGCCGGCGCGGCCACGGTCACCAACCTGATCGCCCGACCGGTCAAGCAGGCGAGCGCCGACATCGAGCAGGCCACCGCTGCCGCAGGCAGGCGACGCCGCCCGAAGATCGGCGGCCTCCAGCAGGCGGCGCAGGGCGCTGCCGACAAGCTCGGTCAGGGTGGGGCGGGCTCGACCGCCGTCTCCGGCACCGTGACGAGCACCCTCGACAGCGCCGGCAAGCTCGTCCCGAGCATCGCGAGCGGCAACGGCACCGGCACGACCGTCAAGGACCTCGTCGGCGGCCTGACCACGACGGTCACCGGCGGCAGTGACCCCACGGGTGTCGGTGACACGGTCACCAAGGCAGGAGGCGCTGTCGGCGACACGGTCGACGGCGCGACCAACTAGGGCAAGGTCAAGGGCACCGTCGACGGCCTGACCGGGGTCTCCTGCCCGACAACAAGTAGGCCGATCGCCTGCTGGTACCGCTCGACGACGTCGGGCGGATTTCGTGCGCCCGGGGGCGGTCAGCTGAAGACGGACTTGCGCTGCATCAGCAGCGTGTACAGCGTCTGCTGGATCGACTCGCGCACCTGGTCGGTGACGTTGAAGACCAGCATCGGGTCGTCGGCCGCGCCCTCGTCGTACTCGTCGGTGCGGATGGGCTCACCGAACTCGATCAGCCACTTGGAGGGCAGCGGGATCAGGCCGAGCGGCCCGAGCCACGGGAACAGCGGCGTGATCGGGAGGTACGGGATGCCCAGCAGCCGCGCCAGCGACGGGATGTTGCCGACCAGGGGGTAGATCTCCTCGGCGCCCACGACGGAGGTCGGGACGATCGGGACACCGGCGCGGATGGCAGCCGAGACGAACCCGCCGCGGCCGAACCGCTGCAGCTTGTACCGCTCGCTGAACGGCTTGCCGATCCCCTTGAAGCCCTCCGGCCAGACGCCCACGAGCTCGCCGCCGGCCAGCATGCGCTCGGCGTCCTCGGTGCAGGCCAGCGTGGCTCCGCCCTTGCGGGCGAGGTCGCCGACGATCGGCAGCTTGAAGACGAGGTCGGCGCCGAGCGGGCGCAGGAAACGGCCGGTGTGGTCGTGGATGGAGACCGCGGTCATCAGCCCGTCGACGGGCACCGTGCCGGAGTGGTTGGAGACCACCAGGGCGCCGCCCTCGGCGGGCAGGTTGTCGGCGCCGCGCACCTCGACGCGGAACCAGCGGCGCGCGATCGGTCGCAGCGCGGCGACCAGGAACTGCTGGGTGACCTCGCGGTCGAAGCCGTACTCGTCGACGGTGAACTCGCCGGTCAGCCGGCGGCGCAGGAAGGCAAGGAACTCCGCGAGACGCGGCTCCCAGTTCTCCCCGAAGATCTCCTTGGAGGCCGAGGTGAACGCGGCCAGCCACTCCAGCGGAGGGATCCCGGGAGTCGGGTGCCGGTGGTCGGTGGTGACCGGCGCGCGGGACGGGAGCCCGGTCGGCCCGGCGGCTTCATCGGCTGGGGTCTCGGCCAACGTCTCCGCCTCCTCGGTCTGCTGTGCTCTCGTCGCCGGCTTCTTCGCAGTCCGCTTCTCGGCGGTCTTCTCCGCAGGCTTCGTCCGCCGTCTTCTGGGCCGGCACGCGCACGCTCGGGTGCTGCTCGCGAGCGGCTCGCACGGGCGGCGCTCGACCCGCCGGCGAGGCTGCGGCTGCTCGAGGACGGCGTGCTGCTCCCGGTGCCACGCCCCGGACGTCCGCGCGTGCCGAGCGGGATGATCTCGGCGTCACCCATCGTGCTCACCTCCGGTCGTGCTCGAGGACCTGCTCAGGGCCCCGACGAGGGCCGCCTCGGTGGCCCGTACCCGTTCGGGGCTCACCGGACCCGGCGAGACGGACTCCGCGAAGTCGGCGAACGCCTCGGCGGTGCTGTACTTCGGCTCGAACTTCAGCTCGGTGCGCATCCGCGTCGTGTCCAGGCCCCGCCCGAAGGTCAGGAAGGACACCTGCTCGGGGGAGAAGTCGGCGACGCGGGTCTGGCGGATCGCGGAGCCGAAGGTCGACACGGCGAAGGACGGCAGCGGCAGCGACGGGCGGCCGAGCCGGCGGACGGCCTGGCTCAGCGTGATCACGCCGTCGCCGGCGATGTTGAAGGTGCCGGTGAGCTCGCTCGTGGTGGCGTGCTCGAGCACGTCGAGCGCGTCGGTCTCGTGGACGAACTGGAGCCGGGGGTTGAACCCGAGGACGGTCGGGATCACCGGCATCCGGAAGTAGCCGGTCATCCCGGAGGTGATCCGGGGACCGATCACGTTGGCCATCCGGAGCGTGGTCACGTCGACGTCGGGACGCCGGCGGGCGAACCCGCGGACGTAGGACTCCACCTCGGTGACGTCCTTGGCGAAGCCGCTGGTGGGCTGCCGCTTGGCGTTCATGCCCTCGGTGAACATCGCGGGGTCGCGGTTGGAGGCGCCGTACACGGCGGCGCTCGACTTGACCACGAGCTTGCGCAGGTCAGGAGCCTGCTGGCAGGCAGCCAGGAGCTGCATCGTGCCGATGACGTTGAGCTCCTTCATCGACGTACGACCGCCGGCAGCGGCGGGGTGGCCACGACGCTGGTGTGCACGACGGTGTCGACCCGTTCCCGGACGATCACCTTGGCGATCACGGGGTTGCGGATGTCGGCGCGGACGAAGTCGGCCGAACCCAGGTCGCCGCGCGGCGGGAGGACGTCGACCCCGATGGCGCGCTCGACGCCCGGCGCTCGCGAGAGCTGGGCCACGAAGCGTCGCCCGAGATCACCGGCGACGCCGGTGACGAGTACTACCTGGCCCATGGTGGTCAGCCCCAGTCCATGTCCGCCGGGTACCGGGGCTACTTGCCCAGGCGGCGACGCTGGACGCGCGTCTTCTTCAGCAGCTTGCGGTGCTTCTTCTTCGCCATGCGCTTGCGGCGCTTCTTGATGACCGAACCCACGTGTGCCCTATCCCTTGTGAGATGAAGACCTCAGCCTAACGGTCGCCCGAGGCGTTACCGAATCGGCCCGGTGCTGCTCTCACGCAGTGGGCGTCCCAGTGCGGCCCGGTCAGGGCCCAGCCAGGGCTCAGCCGGCGTCGAAGAAGCTGCTCCGCAGGTACTCGTTCACGTCTTCCTCGCTGACGCGGAAGGAGCGACCCACGCGGACGGCCGGGAGCTCGCCGTTGTGCACCAGGCGGTAGACCGTCATCTTCGAGACACGCATCACCGCGGCCACCTCGGCAACGGTCAGGAACTTCACGTCGGAGATGTCTCCACGATTGTTCGTGGCCATGGCGCACCATTCTCTCTCTCACACGCGCTGCGGCTTCCCCGCCGCAGGACCCACGTGCAGGCTGATGAGAATATAGGGCCAGATGTGACCAATGTTCCACAGTTTCGCCAAAGTGGTTGATGAGGCTGCGGCGTGTCTCCTTGCATCCGGACGTTCTAGGGCAACAGCCCGTTCGCCGGAAATACCGCCTCGCGGGTGGCGTGGATGGCGCGGTCGAGCCAGGTGTCGGGGTCGTAGCCCTCGGACCAGTCGAGGTACGCCGGGGTCCGGCCGTCGGTCATCAGGGTCGGTGCGCGGGCTCCCAGGCGCTCCTGCACCCACGCGCGCCAGTCCTCGGGCGTCGGCGTCGCCGGGTCGACCGGAGTGCCGGAGAGCACGCCCAGCAGGTGGCCCCAGGCGCGCGGGACGACGTCGACGACGGAGTAGCCGCCACCGCCGAAGGCCACCCACTTCCCCCCGGCCGTCTCGTGGGCCAGGTCGTGCAGGGCGAGGTAGCTCGCGCGCTGCCCGTCGACGCTGAGCGCCAGGTGGGCGAGCGGGTCGTCGCGGTGGCTGTCGCACCCCTGCTGGGTCACCAGGACCTGCGGGGCGAACTCGGCGAGCAGCGGAGGCACCACGGCGTGGAACGCGCGCAGCCAGCCGGCGTCGGAGGTGCCCGGCGGCAGCGCGACGTTGACCGCGGAGCCGGGCGCCTCCGGACCACCGGAGTCGGCCGGGAAGCCCGTCCCGGGGAAGAGCATCTGGCCGGTCTCGTGCAGGGAGATCGTCAGCACCCGCGGGTCGTCGTAGAAGACCTGCTCGACGCCGTCGCCGTGGTGCACGTCGACGTCGACGTAGGCGACCCGCTCCGCGCCGTGGTCGAGCAGCCACCTGATCGCCACGGCCACGTCGTTGTAGACGCAGAAGCCGCTGGACCGGTCGGGCATGGCGTGGTGCAGGCCGCCGGCGATGTTGGCCGCGTGGTCGACGTCGCCGGTCCACACGCGACGGGCCGCCTCGATGCTCGCGCCCACGACGTGGCGGCCGGCCTCGTGCATCCCGACGAAGGTCGGGTCGTCGTCGGTGCCGAGCCCGCGGGCCAGGTCGATCCGCGTGGGGTCCGCGCTGGCGGCCATCACCGCCTCGATGAGCGCGGCGTCGTGCACGGTGGCGAGGTCGTCGTCGCTGGCGTCGGGGGCGTCGACGCGCACGAGCCGGTCGAGGACGCCGAGGTCGCGGGCCAGCGCGACGGTGAGGTCGACCCGGATCGGGTTCATCGGGTGGGCGTGCCCGAAGTCGTAGCCGGTCAGCGACTCGTCGTACACCAGGCAGGCGCGGCAGCCGCGCCCCGCTGCAGCAGGCTCGGGTGGGGTGTCACTCATCGGTGTTCGCGAGCGCCCTGGAGCGGTCGCGGGCGGCCTCCATCGCGGTGATGAACGCGGCGCGCACCTTGTGGTCCTCGAGCTGCCGGATCGCCGCCGCCGTGGTGCCGCCCGGCGAGGTGACCCGCTCGCGCAGGACGGTCGGGTGCTCGCCGGTCTCGCGCAGCAGCTTGGCGGAGCCCACGACGGTCTGCACGACGAGCTCGGTCGACGTCGTGCGCGGCAGCCCGAGGTGTACGCCGGCCTCGATCATCGCCTCGACCACGAAGAAGAGGTAGGCCGGTCCGGAGCCGGAGATGGCCGTCACGGCGTCCTGCTGCTTCTCCGCGATCCGGAGCACCCGGCCGGTGGTGGCCAGCAGCTGCTCGGCGCGCACGAGGTGCTCCTCGTCGCAGTGGGTGCCGGGCGAGATGGCGGCCATGCCCTCGTCGACGAGCGCGGGCGTGTTCGGCATGACGCGGACCACGGCGACGCCCTCGGTGAGGTGACGCTCGATGTAGTCGGTGGTGATGCCTGCCGCGAGGCTGACCACGAGCTGGCCCGCGGAGACGTGGGGCGAGATCTCGGCCAGCACGTCGCCCATGTCCTGGGGCTTGACCACCAGCATCACGGTGTCGGCGCGCGCGACCTCGGCGAGCTTGTCGACCACCTCGACGCCGTACTTCTCGCGCAGCTCGGCGGCACGCTCGGCCCGCTTCTCCCCCACGAGCAGGTCGGTGGCGTCGAAGCCCCCACGGACCAGGCCGGAGAGCAGGGCCTCCCCCATCACGCCGGCTCCGATGATGGCGACGGTCATGGTGCTCCCTCCTTCGTCGGTCGAGCGGAGTCGAGACCTCCTGGATCGAGCTGGGTCGAGATCACTTCTGCGAGACCAGCGACCGCAGGAAGAATGTCAGGTTCGAGGGACGCTCGGCGAGCCTTCTCATCAGGTAGCCGTACCACTCGTCGCCGTACGGCACGTAGACGCGGACCTTCTCGCCCACCTCCGCCAGCCGCTTCTGCTCCTCGCCGCGGATGCCGTAGAGCATCTGGAACTCGTAGGAGCCGGGCACCCGTCCGTGCCGGGTCGCCAGCGCCGAGGCGATCTTGACCAGGCGTGGGTCGTGGGTGGCCACCATCGGGTAGCCCTGCCCGGCCATCAGCACCTTCAGGCAGCGCACGTAGGACTTGTCGACGTCGTGACGGTCCTGGTAGGCCACCTCCTCCGGCTCGTTGTAGGCGCCCTTGCACAGCCGCACCCGGCTGCCCTCGTGCGCCAGGGCGCGGCAGTCCTGCTCGGTGCGGTACAGGTAGGCCTGCACGACGGCACCGGTCTCGGGGTAGTCCTTGCGCAGCTCGCGCAGCGCCGTCAGCGTCAGGTCGGTGGTGGTGTGGTCCTCCATGTCGAGGGTGACCGTCGTGCCGACCTGGTGTGCTGCCCGGCAGATCCGGCGGGCGTTCTCGGTGGCGAGCTTGGGACCGATCTCGGGCAGCGCCTGGCCGATCGCCGAGAGCTTGACGCTGGCCTCGGCGTTGCGGGCCAGGCCGGCCTCGGCGAGCTGCTCGAGCAGGTCGAGGTACGCCGCGACGGTCGCCTCGGCCTGCGCCTCGTCGAGGGTGTCCTCGCCGAGGAAGTCGAGGGTGACGTGCAGCCCCTCGTCGACGAGCGCGCGGGTGGCGTCGACCGCCTGTGAGGTGGCCTCACCGGGCACGTAGCGGTTGACGATCCCGCTGCTCACCGGGAGCCGGGTGACGACGGCCTTGACGCGACGGCTGCGCGCCAGCATCAGCAGGGGTGCTCGGAGCGGGGACATCTTCCTCCAGCCAGGTTCTGGCGGTCGGGACGGACTCCGATCACGCTACCGCCCCGCCAGGAGGCCCGGTCAGGCCGTCTGGCGTCGCAGGGTGAGGGCGCCGAGGGCGAGCCCGGCCACGACGAACGCGGCGATCAGCGCGACGTCCTGCCACACCTCGGCGGTGGTCGTGCTCGCGGCCACGTGCTGCATCGCGTCGACGGCGTACGACAGCGGCAGCACGTTGCTGACGGCCTCGAGGAACGGCGGCAGCTCGTCGCGCGGAACGAACAGGCCGCACAGCAACAGCTGCGGGATCACCAGCGCCGGCATGAACTGCACGGCCTGGAACTCGGTGCGCGCGAACGCCGAGACGAACAGACCCAGGGCCGTGCCGAGAACGGCGTCGACGACGGCGACCACCAGCAGCAGCCACACGGAGCCCACGACGGTGAGGTCGAGCACCCACACGCACAGCGCCACGGCCAGGGCCGACTGGACGGCAGCGATCAGGCCGAAGGCGAGGGCGTAGCCGATCAGGAAGTCGAGCCTGCCCATCGGCATCGCGAGCAGCCGCTCGAACGTCCCGGAGGTGCGCTCGCGCAGCGTGGTCACCGAGGTGACCAGGAACATGATCACGAACGGCACCAGCGCCAGCAGCGCCGGCCCCAGCGAGGAGAACCCGTCGCCGGGGAGCTCCTGGAACATCCACCACAGCAGCGTCATCAGGGCACACGGCAGCACCAGGAGCATCGCCATCGTCCGGCGGTCGCGACGCAGCTGGATGAGCACGCGTGAGGCGACGGCGAGTGTCGAGGTGGGGTTCATCGGCTGGCCTCCTCGGTGTCCTGGGAGCCGCGGACGATGGCGAGGAAGGCGCTCTCGATGTCGGCGGTGGCGGTACGGCGCAACAGCCCGTCGGGGGTGTCATCGGCGATCAGCCTGCCCTCGCGCATCAGCAGCAACCGCTCGCACCGCGACGCCTCGTCCATCACGTGGCTGGAGACGAGCACGGCCGCTCCGGCGTCGGCGAGGTCGTGGAAGGTCTTCCAGAGCTCGACGCGCAGCACCGGGTCGAGCCCGACCGTGGGTTCGTCGAGGACGAGCAGCGGCGGCTCACCGAGCAGGGCGACCGCGAGCGAGACGCGCGAACGTTGACCTCCCGAGAGCTGCGAGACGATCGAGTCGGCCCGGTCGGCCAGCGCGACGATCTCGAGGCAGGCCTGCACGCGGTCGTCGGAGACACCGAGGATGCGGGCGAAGAAGCGCAGGTTCTCCGCGATCGTCAGGTCGTCGTACACGCTGGGCTGCTGGGTGACGTAGCCGATCCGCGACCGCAGGGGCGCCGAGCCGGCCGGCTCTCCCAGCACCTCCACCTGCCCGGAGTCGATGCGCTGGACGCCCACCAGGGACCGCATCAGCGTGGTCTTGCCACAGCCGGAGGGGCCGAGCAGGCCGGTCACCTCGCCGGCCGCCACCGTGAAGGTGAGGTCGCGCAACACCTCGTGCCCTCCCCGGGAGACGAGCAGGTCCCGTACGTCGACGGCGTTATTCACCATGTGTTGAATTAAACGCGCCGACCCTCGGGATCGTCAAGGGGAAGCTCCCCGGTGAGGTAGCGCTGGATCGTGGGTGCGTACGTCGCCACCAGCAGGTCCGCGTCCATCGACGCGAGCGGCTCGAGGCGCAGCACGTAGCGGCACATGATCAGCCCGATCATCTGGCTGGCCACCAGGGGCATCCGCACGTCGGGCCGGTCCAGGCCCAGCGCCTCGCCGACCGGCCCGAGCACGACCGGGACGAACCCCTGGCTCAGCAGCCGTCCGCCGTCAGGCTCCAGCACGCTGCGGAACAGGCCGAGGAAGGTGAGCTGGTTCTCGGGGTCGTCCCAGACGCCGAGGAAGGTCTCCAGCAGCCGGGCGCCCGCACCTTCCGGGCCGGCCGCGACGACCGGCGCCAGCAGCACCCGTGGATCGACCGGCAGCTCGAGCGCCGCCATGAACAGGTCGTCCTTGCTGCCGAAGAAGTGGTGCACCAGCGAGGGGTCGACCCCGGCCTCGGCCGCCACCGCGCGGATCGTCGTCCCGCCGAACCCACGATCGGCGAACAGTGCCCGGGCCGACGCCAGGATCTCTGTCCGCGTGTCCGGTGCACCGGGGCGTCGTCCCCGGTTGCCGGGGCGGCCGGTCGGACTCGTCGCCACCCGCGCAGTGTGCCACCCGCCGCGGCGGCGGGCGGCTCAGCGGGCGTAGTCGACGCGCGTCTGGACCTCACCGACCGGCAGGGTCGCCGGCTGGCTCGGCCGGGAGGTCAGGTGCACCGTCTGGGTGCCCTGCCCGGGGATCGTGAAGGTCAGGTCGTAGGCGGTGACGGTGGTGATGTCGTAGCTGCCGTCGGCGTCGTAGGCGTGTTCGACCGCGTCCGGGTCGCCGACGTCCGCGCCGCGGACGCCGTTGCCGGTGGCGGTGGTGCCGTCACCGAAGCGCCACTCGACGCTGGTCGGTGTCCAGGTGAGCGGGATCGGTACGCCGAGCAGGGCGATCTGGTCGTGCGTCGTGCCGGCGTCGGTCCAGAAGTTGTTCGGGAAGTGCACGTAGGAGCGGTTGCCCGGCTCCACGTGGGGCGGGGTCGGCGGCGCCGAGAGGGTCGCCGCCTGGGTGACCATCTGCGTCGTGATGACCGGGGGCGCGGGTGGCTTGCCCGGCGCTGCCGCGGGGGCGCCGCACAGGCGCCGGAGACGGCGACGGCGTTCGGCACGGGCGCCGCCACCGCGGCACCGATGGCCGCCGCGCACAGGGCTGCCGCCGCCACCTGGTCGGCCGTGGCCATGCCGCTCGTGTCGATGCCCGAGGTGCCCGAGGTGCCCGAGGTGCCGGAGTGGCCCGGGATGACGGTCTGGGTGGTGTGGGTCACCGAGATCGTGGTGCTGTGCGGCTTGCCGTGGAACTTCCCGGCGAAGGCGGGTGCGACGCTCGTCAGGGACACCGCGAGAGCGAGCGACCCCGCGGTCACCACGATCCTCGAGCGTTGCCTCATGACGTGCTCCCCCGTTGCTGCCGCGATCCCCGGTGGGATCGAGCCGACGTTGCCTTGATTCCCGTGCTGGACAACGGTGAAACGTCGCCCGCGGTGACGTCTCGCGGGCCGGTACTAGCGGTCGTCGAAGGTGTAGTCGACCACTCGCCAGCGCTCGGCCCCGGCATCCCAGCGCAGCTGGACGTCGAGCCGGTACTGCTCGGCCGGCGAGCGCTCCTTCACCGTGCCGTCGAGGGTGACGTACTTCGAGGCGGGGTAGGTGAAGTCGCCGGTGGCACGGGTGGACGATCCCGGCACGGCGCGCGCTGACCCGGCCGAGGGCGATGTCGTCGGCGAGCTCCCACTGCCCCTTGGTGCGGAGGTCACCCACGTAGTCGGCCAGCTGCTGGCACGTCGTACAGCTCGCCTGGTCGAAGGCCTCGGCGGAGACCACGGCCGAGTCGCGTGACCGGATGGCGTACTGCACCAGGTGGGCGAAGAAGGTGCCGTACTCCGCTGCGCTGCTCAGGGTGTCGGCCTCGCCGGTGGGCGGCTCGGGCCGCTTCAGGTCCAGGCCCGCCGGTGCGGTCGGGCTCGGCGAGGCCTTCGGAGAGGAGCTCGCGGCCGGCTCGTCGCTGCCGCACGCGGCCGGGACGAGAAGCGCGACGGCCAGCACCACCCCCGCCGACGCGCGCATGCCGGGACCCTACCCAGCAGGCGCGAAGTGAAGCCTCGAGAACGCCAGCGTCTCCAGCAGGTCGGCCTCACGGGCCTCGCGGTCGCCGGCCTTGCGGGTGTTGATCTCCGCCACGATGTGCCCCTCGAAGCCGGTGCGCGCGAGCCGCTCGAGGAACGGTCCGCACGGCTGGTTCCCGTGCCCGGGCACGAGGTGCTCGTCCTTGGGCGAGCCGCTGCCGTCGGTCATGTGCACGTGACGCAGACGCGGTCCGAGCCGCTCGGCCATCTCGATCGGGTCGGACTTGGCGGTCGCGGCGTGCGAGAGGTCGATCGTGGTGTTGGCGTACGGGTGCTGCGAGGGGTCCCACCCGGGTTGGTAGACCTTCATCTCCCGTCGCGACGTGGCCCGCCACGGGTACATGTTCTCGACGGCGAAGGCGATGCCGGTACGGCGCTCGAGCTCGGCGATCCCCTCGACGAAGCCCTCGGCGTAGTCGCGCTGCCAGCGGAAGGGCGGGTGCACGACCACCACGTCGGCGTCCACGGCCTTCGCCATCTCGGCGCTGCGCTCGAGCTTGTGCCAGGGGTCGGTGCCCCACACGCGTTGGGTGATCAGCAGGCAGGGCGCGTGGATCGCGCACACCGGAATCTGGTGGTAGTCGCGCAGCGCCAGGATCTTCTCGACGCTCTGGCTGACCACGTCGATGCTGACCATCACCTCGACGGCGTCGTACCCGAGGCGGTCGGCGTAGTCGAAGGCGTGGTTGGTCGTCTCGGGATAGACCGAGGCGGTCGAGAGTGCGAAGAGGGAAGCCACAGTCGTGCCGTCAGCCGAGGGCGCCGAGCCGGTCGAGACGGTCGAGGATGACGCCCTCGCGCAGCGCCCACGGGCAGACCTCGAGCTCGGGGAGGTCGAAGATGTCGAGCACCGCGGAGGCGACGAGCGCGCCGGCCACGAGCTGGTGGGCCCGGGCTCGGGAGACACCGGGCAGCCCGGCGATCTCGTCGGGGTCCATCTCCAGCAGCTTGGGGATCCACTCGTCGAGGTCGGCCCCGCTGAGGATGCGGCGCACGAACAGGCCCTCGCTCGACGGGGCCGCCCCGCAGATCCGGGCCAGCGACCGGAACGTCTTCGACGTGGCGACGGCGTGGTCGGGGGCGCCCCCGCGCAGCAGGGTGCCGGCGTCGTGGGCGATCTGGGTCCGGATGGTCCTGCGCAGCTCCTGCAGGCGCTCCTCGTCGGGCCGGCCCTTGGCGAAGTGCTCGCGGGTCAGCCGGCCGGCGCCGAGGGGCAGCGACCACGCCACGTCGGGAGACTCGTCGTCACCGCCGGCGATCTCGAGGGAGCCGCCACCGATGTCGAAGACGGCGAGGCGGCCGGAGGACCAGCCGAACCAGCGCCGTACCGCCAGGAAGGTCAGCCGGGCCTCGTCCTCACCCGGCAGCACCTTGATCTCGACACCGGTCTTCTTGCGCACCCGGCGCAGCACGTCGTCGGAGTTGTCGGCGTCGCGGACCGCCGAGGTGGCGAAGGAGTAGATCTCCTCGCAGCCCTTGTCCTCGGCGAGCTCGAGGGCGTGCCCGACGAACTCCACCAGCGCCTGGACGCCCTTGTCGCTGACCGTGCCGTCGGGCTCGAGGTGCTCGGCCAGGCGCAGCGGCTCCTTGAACGAGGACGCCGGCATCGGCGCCGCGCCGCGGTACGCGTCCACCACGAGCAGGTGGCCCGTGTTGGAGCCGATGTCGAGCACACCGAGGCGCATAAGGCCGAGAGTAGTGCGTCAAAGGGGCACACGAGGGAGCCGATGTCGAGACTGTGCCCCCTCAGCGAGGCGCATGGGGTCGAGCGTAGTGCGCCGTGCTGTGGCGCGACCGGTTTCGGGTCCGCCCGGCGACGAGCAACCACCCACCGCGCCCTAGGCTGGAGGCGTGCCCGAGGTCGATCCCGTCTTCCCCCGGCTGTGGATCGAGTTCGCCGATCCCGCCGATGCCGCGCAGGTCTTCCGCTGCGACCTGACCTGGCTCACGTCGAGCTGGACGTGCATCTTCGGCCAGGGCTGCCCGGGCATCTACGCCGACGCCCCCGACGCCGGTTGCTGCACGCTCGGCGCGCACTTCGCCGACAAGGCCGACGAGAAGCGGGTCGCGCAGTGGGTCGACCGCCTCGACGACTCCCTGTGGGAGAAGCGTTCGCAGGCCCTCGGCAAGAAGGGCAAGGTCACCCGCAAGGGCTGGGTCGACACCGACGACGAGGGCGAGCGCAAGACCCGCGTGGTCGGCGGCGCCTGCATCTTCTCCAACTCCCCTGACTTCCCCGGCGGCTACGGCTGCGCGCTGCACCACCAGGCCGTCGCCGAGGACGTCCACTTCGTCGAGACCAAGCCCGACGTCTGCTGGCAGCTGCCGCTGCGCCGGCAGTTCCGCGAGGTCGAGCGCACCGACGGCACGGCCTACACCGAGGTGAGCATCGGCGAGTACGAGCGCGGCGGCTGGGGCCCCGGCGGCCACGACTTCGACTGGTACTGCACCGGCAACACCGACGCCCACATCGGCATCGAGCCCGTCTACCAGAGCAACGCGCGCGAGCTGATCGAGCTGATGGGGCAGGCGGCGTACGACGTGCTGGCGGGCCGGTGCGAGGCACACCTGCGGTCGCGGTCGGCCCTCGCGCTGCACCCGGCAGATCCCGGCGCCGACCGGAGCTGAGCCCGGGTGCGCCCCACCCCCGGTGTCCGACGCCGACCCCGGTCGGGTGAGAATCAACCATGCGTCTGGACCACATCGTCTTCGCCGCCGGCCCCGGTGGACTCGCAGGAACGACGAAGGACTTGTCTGAGCTGCTCGGGGAGCCGTTCGCGGGCGGAGGCGTGCACCCACGCTTCGGCACCCGCAACGCGATCCTGCCGCTGACCGAGGGCACCTACCTCGAAGTGGTCGAGGTGCTCGACCACCCGGCGTCCGACAAGGCGCCCTTCGGCCAGGCCGTGCGGGCGCGTTCGGAGCTCGGTGGCGGCTGGCTCGGCTGGGCGGTCTCCGTCGACGACATCGCCCCCTTCGAGGAGCGCCTGGGCCGCGAGTCGGTCAACGGCAACCGGCACCGCCCCGACGGCGTCGAGCTGCTCTGGAAGCAGCTGGGCGTCAAGGGCCTCCAGGCCGACCCGCAGCTGCCCTTCTTCATCGAGTGGGAGATCGACCCCAGCAACCACCCCAGCGCCGGAGCGACCGGCAACACGTCGCTGGAGGCACTCGAGATCGCCGGCGACCCCGCCCGCGTCTCGGAGTGGCTCGGCCACTCCGTCGAGCAGCCGCTGGAGGACGTGAAGGTCGAGTGGGTGGCCCCCAACGGCACCCCGGGGATCGTCGCGGCGCAGTTCCAGACCCGCAACGGTGTCGTCCGCATCTGACCCGCCGGAGCTACCCGAAGGCACGCTCCGCAGCCCGAACATCTGGGGATCGCCCCAGGTCTACGAGATCGAGAACCGCGCGGTCGACCGGGCCGGGGCGATCTGGTCGCTGATGCAGGAGCTCGCGCCGTGGGCCGGCCGCGACGTCCTCGACGTCGGCTGCGGCACCGGCTTCCACCTGCCGCACTTCGCCGAGTCGGCGAGATCGGTGACCGGCATCGAGCCGCACCACGACCTGCTCGCCATCGCGCGCCGGCGCACCCGCCGCCTCGCCAACGTCACCGTGCTGCAGGCCTCCGCCACCGACCTGCCGCTCGACGCGGGGTCGGTCGACGTGATGCACGCGCGCTGGGCGTACTTCTTCGGGCCGGGCTGCGAACCGGGGCTCGCCGAGCTCGACCGGGTGATGCGCCCCGGCGGCCGGGCCTTCGTGATCGACAACGACCCGACCCGGTCGACCTTCGGCGAGTGGTTCCGACTCGGTTACCCCGACCACGACTACCCCGCCGTCGTCGACTTCTGGTCGGGGCTGGGCTGGGAGCGCCACCCCGTCGACATCGCCTGGACCTTCGACGCCCGCGAGGACCTCGAGGCCGTCGTACGCATCGAGTTCGCGCAGGACGCCGCCGAGGAGATCCTCGCCGGTCACGAGGGCACGTCGGTCGACTACGCCATCGACGTGTGGAGCCGGGCGTTCTGAGCCTCGGGCGGGCTAGGAGCGCAGCGAGGACTTCCGGACGACGAGCGTCGGCTCGAACATCCGGCCGCGGTCGGCGAGCGGCTTGTGGGCCAGGACGAGGTGCAGGATCCGGACCAGCTCCTCGGCGACCTGCTCGAGGGGCTGACGCACGCTGGTGAGGCCCGGCCAGGTGACCTGGGCCGCCTGCGAGTCGTCGAAGCCGACCACCCCGATGTCGGTGCCGGGTCGCAGGCCGCGCTCGGCACAGGCGTGCAGCACGCCGATGCCGATGGTGTCGCTCGCGCAGACGAAGCCGGTGACCGTCGAGTCCTCGAGCACCCGGTGGGCGGCCATCCGGGCGGCGTCGACGTTGTCGGTGGTGCGTACGCCGAGACCGGCTGGATCCAGGCCCGCCGCCGTCATCGCGTCCTCCCAGCCCGCGCGACGGTCCTGGCCGATGCGCGAGGACTTCTCCCAGCCCAGCCAGGCGATCCGCTCGTGCCCCTGCTCGACGAGGTGCTCGGTCGCGATCCGTGAGCCGAAGGCACCGTCGACGTCGATCCACGCGTGGTCGGCCATCGGGTCGTCCCACGGACGGCCGAACGCCACGAACGGGGCGCCGCGGTCCTGGAGGAACCCCGCCTGCGGCGTACCGGCGTAGGTGTCGGTGACGATGAAGGCGTCGACCGCGGTCGCGCGCAGGAGGTCGTCGTAGCCGTCGAGCGGGTCGTCCTCGGCGCCGGAGAACAGCAGCACGTGGTGACCGGTGCGCGAGGCGGCCTCGACGATGGTGTGCAGGAAGCGGTCCATCAGCGCGTTGCTGGTGCCCTCCTGCGCGGGCTCGAAGCGCAGCCCGAACAGGTGCGAGGAGCGGGTGCGCAGCTGGCGGGCGGCCCGGTTGGGCGAGTAGCCGAGCTCGTCGATGACCGACTGGACCCGGCTCAGCGTCTCGGGCCGGAGCAGCTCGGGGTTGTTCAGCGCGTTGGAGACCGTCTGGCGCGAGACCCCCGCGGCGTCGGCCACGGTCGCCAGGGTGGGCGGGGTGTGCGGCACCACCGGCGGTCGCGTCCGCTCGGCGGTCGCGGCCTCGGCGCGGACGTCCGGCCGACTGCCGTGGGTGGACTGGCTCATGGAACCCCCGGAGCTGTTGATCGTTCCAAATGCTAGTTGATGGGGGCGTCGTACCCGCGATGTGTCGGTGCAAGCCCCTAGCGTGCGAGCCATGGCCACCCGCACCGCTCGACCCCCACGCGCGACGTACCACTGCCACGAGTGCGGCTGGGAGACCGGCAAGTGGGTGGGCCGCTGCGGCGAGTGCCAGGCCTGGGGCACCGTGGTCGAGCGGGCCGCCCCGCAGAGCCGGGTGCAGGCCGGCCCGGTCACCGCGCCGGCCCGCCCGATCGGGCAGGTGCCGATCGAGGACTCGCAGGCCCGCACCAGCGGCGTGCCCGAGCTCGACCGGGTGCTCGGCGGCGGGCTGGTCCCGGGAGCGGCGATCCTGCTGGCCGGCGAGCCCGGGGTCGGCAAGTCCACCCTCCTGCTCGAGGTGGCCGCCCAGACCGCCGCCCAGGGCACCCGCGTGCTCTACGTGACCGGCGAGGAGTCGGCCGCCCAGGTGCGGATGCGCGCCGACCGCACCGGCGGCATCCAGGACGAGCTCTACCTCGCCGCCGAGACCGACCTCGGCGCCGTGCTCGGCCACGTCGAGGCGGTCAAGCCGATGCTGCTGGTGATCGACTCGGTGCAGACGATCAGTGCCGGCGACGTCGAGGGCGTGCCCGGCGGCGTCACCCAGGTCAAGGAGGTCTCGGCCGCCCTGATCCGGATGGCCAAGCTGCGCAACATCACCCTGGTGATCATCGGCCACGTCACCAAGGACGGCAGCATCGCCGGCCCGCGCGTGCTCGAGCACCTCGTCGACGTCGTGCTGCACTTCGAGGGCGAGCGCACCTCCCGGCTGCGGATGGTCCGTGCGATGAAGAACCGCTACGGCCCGGTCGACGAGGTCGGCTGCTTCGACCTCTCCGCCGAGGGCATCGTCGCGATCACCGACCCCACCGGGCTGTTCCTCGACGCCCGCCACGGTCCGGTCCCGGGCACCTGCGTGGCGGTGACCATGGAGGGCCGCCGTCCCCTGCTGAGCGAGGTGCAGGCGCTGGTCACCCGCACCAGCTCCGAGCGTCCACGGCGTACGACGTCCGGCGTCGACTCCGCGCGGGTGGCGATGATCCTCGCGGTGCTGCAGCAGCACGCCGGCATCCGGCTGCACAACTACGACGTCTTCGTCTCCAGTGTCGGCGGTGCCCGGCTGACCGAGCCGAGCAACGACGTGGCGATCGCCCTGGCCATCGCCTCCGCCGCGATGGGCAGGCCGCTGGGCCGCAACGTCGTGGCGATCGGCGAGCTCGGGCTCTCCGGCGAGCTGCGCCGCGTCCGCGACCTGGGCGTGCGCCTCGCCGAGGCCGGCCGGCTCGGGTTCCGCTCCGCCGTGGTCCCCGCCACCTCGACGCAGACCGCAGGCGAGAGCCGGGTCATCGACGGGCTCCGGGTCGTCGACGTCGACCACGTGCGCCGGGCGCTGACCCTGCTCGAGCTCGAGAAGGAGCAGAAGCCGTCGTTGTCGCTCACCTGAGCCTCTAGGATTCCAGCGTGGCCTCCCTCGACAGCCCCGACGACGCAACCCGGTTGCGCGCGACGCTGGCGAGCATTGCCCCCGGCACCTCGTTGCGCGACGGGCTCGAGCGGATCCTGCGTGGCCGCACCGGCGCCCTGATCGTGGTCGGCGACGACGAGCAGGTCGAGCACATCCTCACCGGCGGCTTCACCCTCGACGTCCCGTTCTCGCCCACGGCGCTGCGCGAGCTGGCCAAGATGGACGGCGCGATCGTGCTGGACCGCGAGATCACCCGCATCCACCGCGCCAACGTGCACCTGATGCCCGACCACACGATCCCCTCCGAGGAGACCGGCACCCGGCACCGCACCGCCGACCGGGTCGCCAAGCAGACCGGGGCCCCGGTGATCTCGGTGTCCCAGTCGATGCAGATCATCGCGATCTACGTCGGCGAGATCCGCTACCCCCTCGAGGACTCCGGCTCGATCCTGGCGCGCGCCAACCAGGCGCTGGCCACCCTCGAGCGCTACAAGGTCCGCCTCGACGAGGTCTCCAGCACCCTGTCCGCGCTGGAGATCGAGGACCTCGTCACCGTCCGCGACGTCGCCGTGGTCTGCCAGCGACTCGAGATGGTCAGCCGGATCGCCCGCGAGATCGACGACTACGTCAACGAGCTCGGCACCGACGGCCGCCTGCTCACCCTCCAGCTCGAGGAGCTGGTCACCGGGGTCGAGACCGAGCGCGAGCTCGTCGTCCGCGACTACCAGCCGGGCGGCAAGCGCACCCGGACGCCCACCGAGGTGCTCAGCGAGCTCGAGGGCCTCTCGCCGGTCGAGCTGGTCGACGTGGCCCAGGTGGCGCGCGCGATCGGGCTGAGCCAGGGCGAGCACCTCGACGGCGCCGTCACCTCGCGTGGCTACCGACTGCTCGCCAAGGTGCCGCGGCTCCCACCGTCCGTGGTCGACCGCCTGGTCGAGCACTTCGAGACGCTGCAGAAGCTGCTCTCGGCCAGCGTCGAGGACCTCCAGATGGTCGACGGGGTCGGCGAGCTGCGCGCCCGCAGCGTGCGCGAGGGACTCTCCCGGCTCGCGGAGTCCAGCATCCTCGAGCGGTACGTCTGAGGCAGCTCCCCGAGCTTGCGAGGGGAGCGCTGCCGAAGAGATTGAGGTGCGTCGCCTCAGACCCGACGAAGGAGGGGCTGAGCCGGCGCCTCGAAATCTAGGTGGGGCGGCAGGGGTCAGGACCCCAGGCGACTCACCGGGTTTCGAGGCCCTCGCTGGAGCTCGGGCACCTCAACCAGCGGGCGCGGAGACTGCTCTTCAGCAGGTCCCGGCGGCGTTGTCGCCGCCGCAGGTCGTGCCCTTGCCACCGGTCTTCTTCGTCGGCTTGGCGGTCGGCGTGGGCTTCGCAGTGGCCCGGGCGGTGGGCTTCGCCGTGGGAGTCGCAGTCGCCTTGGCCGTGGGCTTCGCCTTGGCCGTGCGGGTGACCAGCCGGCGGTTCGGGATGGTCACCTCGAACTGCACGTCGGTGGGCGTGGAGCCGAGGGCGGCGGCGTACAGGTGGTAGAAGCCCGGCAGCGCCCACTGGGTGAAGTGGCTGCAGTCGGTGTCGGAGCGGCGCCCGCTCCAGGCGACCGGCACGACGGCCGGGACCCCGCTGCGGACCACGACCGTGGACGGGCGGATCGCGCCGGGGCAGTCCTGGCTCGACCAGATCCGGTCGGAGCCGGAGGTGATCTTCACGACCAGGCTGTCCGGGGAGACCTTGAAGGTGCACGCCGGCTGGGTGCCCTCGAGCCGGAGGTCGAGGGTGATCGGCCCGCCGGCGGCTGCCTTCGGCACCGAGGGCAGCACGCTGACCTCGTCGGCCGCGCACTCGCCGGTCGGCGGGAGCAGGGGCACCTGGGTGGCGCGGACGTGCAGCTTCTCGGGCACCGCCGGACCGAGCGGAGTGCCCGCCGAGGCGGAGGCTCCGGACGACTTCGGGGTGGACGCGGTCGTGCTCGCCTGGTCGGCAGGCTGGTCGGAGCCGGTGCCGATGAGCTTGCCGATGCCGAAGACGAGTGCCGCCGCCACGACCAGCACCATCGTGCGGCGGAACCAGTAGACACGTTGCGGCAGGCGTCCCCGAGGAGTCCGCGATGCCATGTCGGCCACGGTAGTCAGCGGCGGCGGCACGCCCGGGTTGCCACGCCCGTAGGGTCGTGCCCGCGATGAGCACCACGACCGACGCGCTGCACGCGCCCGTGCTGGCCTGGTACGCCGAGCACGCCCGCGACCTGCCGTGGCGGGGCCCCGGTGCCACCCCGTGGCGGGTGATGGTCTCGGAGTTCATGCTCCAGCAGACGCCGGTGGCGCGCGTGCTCCCGGTCTTCGAGGTGTGGCTGGAGACCTGGCCGACGCCCGCCGCGTTGGCAGCGGCACCCAGCGGCGAGGCCGTGCGGGCGTGGGGACGGCTCGGCTACCCGCGCCGGGCGCTGCGCCTGCACGCGGCCGCCACCACCATCGTCGAGCAGCACGGCGGCGAGGTCCCGGCCGCCTACGACGACCTGCGCGCCCTGCCCGGCGTGGGCGAGTACACCGCCAGCGCGATCGCGTCCTTCGGGTTCGGCGGCCGGCACGCGGTGCTCGACACCAACGTGCGGCGGGTCTTCGCGCGGGCCGTGAGCGGCGTCGAGTTCCCCGCGGCGAGCGTGTCGGTGAGCGAGCGGGCGCTGGCAGCGTCACTGCTGCCCGAGGACGACGCTGCCACCTGGGCGGTGGCCGTGATGGAGCTGGGGGCGCTGGTCTGCACGGCCGCCAACCCGCGGTGCGATGCCTGCCCGATCAGCACGACCTGCGCGTGGAACCGGGCCGGGAAGCCGCCGTACGACGGTCCGCCCCGGAAGGCGCAGGCCTGGGCCGGGACCGACCGGATGGTCCGGGGTCGGCTGATGGCCGTGCTGCGCGACGCCGAGGGCAGCGTCGCCCGGAAGCGCCTCGAGGCCGCCTGGCCCGAGCCGGAGCAGCGCGAGCGCGCGCTGCGCAGCCTGCTCGACGACGGCCTGGTCGTGCTCGGCGCCGACGGTCGCTACGCCCTCCCCGACTGACCGGCGACCACTAGTCTGGGCCCGTGACCGACGTGGACCTGAGCGCCATCGAGGCCGAGCGGGACAGGATCCGCGACGCCCATCTGTTGCCCGCCGACCAGCGACCAGCCTCGACGGCGCGCGGCCTGCACCACACGGCCCTGGTCAGCAGCGACGTCGAGCAGACGATCGAGTTCTACCAGGGCCTGCTCGGCTTCCCGCTGACCGAGGTCATCGAGAACCGCGACTACCCGGGGTCCACCCACTTCTTCTTCGACATCGGCCACGAGAACCTGCTGGCCTTCTTCGACTTCCCCGGGCTCGACGTCGGCCCGTACGCCGAGGTGCTCGGCGGCCTGCACCACATGGCGATCTCGGTCGCGCCCGACCGCTGGCAGGCGATCGTCGACCGGCTCGACGAGGCCGAGGTCGAGCACGACGTGCACAGCGGCGTCTCGGTCTACTTCACCGATCCCGACGGCGCCCGGATCGAGCTGATCGCCGACCCGCTGGGCGAGATGTACGGCACCAAGGTCCTCTGAGACGCCACGACGTCATACGAGCTGGTCGCTATGGCGACCAGCTCGTATGACGTCAGTGACAGTCAGTCGATCTTGGGGATGTCGACCGGGCCCTCGGCGTCGTCCGGCCCCTCGTTGACCACGGGGCCACCGACGGTCTCGAGCGGCGGCGAGTCGGGCACCGGCCCGCCCTTCGGGTTGCCGA
>CAWCFR010000012.1:0-110605 GCA_963794725.1 uncultured Actinomycetota bacterium | reverse complement strand
CCCTTCGAGGCCATCCCGTTGGAGATGTGCTGCTGGTCGGCCGACAGGAAGTTCACGCAGAAGAAGCCGGCCTGCCGCATCAACGGCCAGGCGCGGGAGGTCTTGGCAGGGCAGAACATCACCAGCGGCGGGTCGAGCGAGACGCTGGAGAAGGACTGGCAGGTCATCCCGACCGGCTGGTCGCCCGACATCGAGGTGACCACGGTGACGCCGGTGGCGAAGACGCCGAGCACGTCGCGGAACTCCCGTGCCCTCGCTGCGGCCTCGGGGTCGTCGACCGGGATCGGCGTGTGCTCGCCGAGGCGGAGCTCGAAGTCGAAGCCGGTGCCGAGGTAGGACTCGATCAGCTCCTGGCTCGGCCAGGTCTCGCGCGCGTCGGGACGCATCCCCTCGGGGACCTCGTTGCTCACGATGCCCATTCTCCCGGCCTCACTGGCCGCCGAAGACGTGGCCCCAGTACGACACCGCCGTGCTCTCGCGCGCGACCCAGCGGGCGTCGTCGACCTGCAGCCCCTCGGTGCCGAACTCGACGTCGAAGCCGGCCGGCGACTTCACGTAGAAGGAGACCATCTGGTCGTTCATGTGGCGCCCCAGCGTCGCCGACAGCGGCGCCTTGTGCTTGCGCACCCGCTCGAGCGCCCGGCCGACGTCGTCGAGCTTGTCGACCTCGAACATCACGTGCACGCACTTGCTCTCGTTGGGCATCGGCAGGAACGCCAGGCTGTGGTGCCGCGGGTTCACGCCGAGGAACCGCAGCCACACCTTGCTGCCCGGCTCCTTGCCGACGAACTCCCCCGGCATGCTCATCGAGTCGCGCAGCCGGAAGCCGAGCACGTCGCGGTAGAAGTGCAGCGCCTCGACGTCGTCGCTCACCGGGATCACCACGTGGCCCATCCCCTGGTCGCCCGTCACGAAGGTCGCGGCGTACGGCGTGACGACGGGTCGGGACTCGTAGGTGATGCCGTGGAAGAGCTCGAAGACGTTGTCGAACGGGTCGCGGAAGCGGACCAGCTCCTGCACCCGGCGCTCGGCGAGCTCCTCGGGCGTGCCCTCCTCGAACTCCACGCCGGCCTTGGCGAGGTGCTCGCGCGCGTCCTGGAGCGCGGGGTGGTCGGCCAGCTCCCAGCCCACGCAGGACAGCTCGTCCTTGTCCGAGGGGAAGACGACGAGCCGTGCCGAGACCTCGTCGATGCGGAAGTAGAGGTTCTCCGCGGTGGGGCCGCGCCCCTCGCCGAGGCCGAGCACCTTGCCGGCGAAGGTCTTCCACGCCTCGAGGTCGGTGCTGGCGACGCGGGCATAGCCCATGGACCTGATGTCGATCGTCATGTTCGCTCCCGTGGCGGGCGAGGAAGGACGTGGTGATCTCGCGGAACTCCTCGGCCGCCTCGATCTGCGCCCAGTGCCCGCAGTTCGGGAAGACGTGCAGCTGGGCCTTCCGGATGGTCTTCAGGGCGACGAACGCACCGTCGAGCGGGTTGACGCGGTCCTCGCGACCCCAGGTGAGCAGGGTGTGCTGGCGCAGCTGGTGGGCCTCACGCCAGAGCAGACCGTCCTCGGCGGTGTCGGGGTTCCAGAACGACATCCCCATCGAGGCCATCGCCGCCTGTGCGCCCGGCGCCGTCGCGTCGGCGAACCGCTCCTCGACCAGCTCGTCGGTGACGAGCTTCTGGTTGACGACCATGCAGGAGATGAACGCACGCAGGCGTTCACGGGTGGGGTCGCCGGCGAAGTCCATCAACCGCTGCACACCCTCGGTCGGGTCGGCGTGGAACAGGTTGAGCGAGGCACCGCCCGGCCCCATCAGCACGAGCCGCCCGACCCGGTCGGGATAGCTCAGCGCGAAACGCATCGCAGTGCCGCCGCCGAGGCTGTTGCCGAGCAGGTGGATCCGCTCGACGCCGATCTCGTCGAGCAGGGCCGCGACGTGGTCGGCGGCGAAGCGGTAGTAGTTGCCCTGGACCTCGGGCTTGTCGGACCCGCCGAAGCCGGGCTGGTCGACGAGAAGGGTGCGGAAGTCCTCGGCGAAGCCGGGCAGGGCCGAGCCGAAGTTGCTCCACGCCGAGGCACCGGGGCCGCCGCCGTGCAGCATCACGAGGGGCAGTCCGCCGCCGGTGTCCGAGCCCGAGCCCGCCTCGTAGTAGTTCAGCGTGATGCCAGCGGCCTTGGCTGACTTCTGGACCTCGGATTTCTTCATCAGACCTCATCCTCCCGGAAACCCCCGGGGTCCCCGCGGAATCGTGGACGCTGCGAGCGCAGCGAGCCCCTTCGCGATTTCGTGGGGTGGCTAGTACATCCCGGGATCGACCTTGTGGCCGAACTCGTGCGCGCCGTACATCTGCAGCGCACGCTCGGGGTCGTTGGCGGCGTGCACGCGGCCGGCGTGCGCGTCGCGCCAGGCACGCTGCAGGTAGGTGCCGTTGGCCAGAGCACGGCCACCGGAGGCCTCGAAGAGGGAGTCGATCGCGTCGATCGCTCGCTGCGAGCCGAGCACCTGGTCGCGGCGCACCTTGAGCCGCGTCTTGAGCGGGATCTTCTCGCCCTTGGCGACGAAGTCCTGCTCCTCACGGATGTTGTTGACCAGCAGGGCCCACGCGGCGTCGATCTCGCTGGACGCGCGCGCGATCCGCACCGCGGCGTACGGGTCGAGCGAGGCCTTCTCCCCGGCGTACGCCGCCCGCACCCGCTTCTGCTGCATCTCGACGTGCTCGTCGTAGGCGCCGGTGGCCATCCCGATGATCGGGGTGGTGATGGTGCCGGTGAAGATCGAGTGGAACGGCAATTTGTAGAGTTCTGCGCTGTTTTGTTCTTGGCCCGGGCCGAAGCAGCGGCCGGTGTCGCCCATCGACAGCGTGAACGCCTCGGGCACGAAGACCTCGTTGACCACGATGTCGTTGGAGCCGGTGCCACGCAGGCCGACCATGTCCCAGACGTCGATGATCTCGTAGTTCTCGCGCGGCACCATGAAGGTGCGGAAGTCGACGACCTGACCGTCGGCGTTGAACACCAGCCCGCCGAGCAGCACCCACGTGCAGTGGTCGCACCCGCTGGAGAAGCTCCACTTGCCGGACAGCGTGAAGCCGCCGTCGGCCTGGACGGCCTTGCCCGTAGGGGCGTACGACGAGCTGAGCCTGGTGCTGGTGTCGCTGCCCCACACGGCCTGCTGCGCCTCGTCGGCGAACAGCGCGACCTGCCACGGGTGCACCCCGACCACGCTGGAGACCCAGCCGGTGGAGCCGCAGGCGCTCGCGATGTCGCGCACCGCCTTGTAGAAGTCGATCGGGTCGGCCTCGAGCCCGTCGAACCGACGGGGCTGCAGGAGCCGGAAGAAGCCGGTCTCCTCGAGCTCCTTGATCGACGCCTCGGGCACCACGCGCAGCCGCTCCGCCTCGTCCGCACGCTCGCGGATCGTGGGCAGGAGGTCGCGGACGCCGTCGAGAACAGCCTGGCTCATGCGGGCTCTCCAATCCCTGGGTTCTCCCCTGACGTCAATACTAGAACACGTTCTAGGTTTACGTCCACGGCGGGATGCCCCAGGGGCCAACGTTCGTGCAGGGTGCGGGAATCAGTCCCCGGAAGGCTGGTACCTGCCCAGCACGCAGAACTCGTTCCCCTCCGGGTCGGCCAGAACCGCCCAGCCCTTGTCGCCGTTGCGCCGGTCATCGACGAGCGTGGCGCCGAGCCCGAGGATGCGGTCGACCTCCTCGTCGCGGGAGCGGTCGGTCGGGCGGAGGCAGAAGTGCATCCGGTTCTTCACGGTCTTCGGTTCGGGGACCTTCAGGAAGAGCAGGGCGCGGTCGCCCGGACCCTCCAGGCCGGCCTCGTCGTCACCCGGCTGGATGTCCCACTCGGGGTCGAGCACGAAGTCGTCGAGCACCTGCGCCCACCACTGGGTCTGGGCCCAGGGGTCCTCGGCGTCGATGCAGAAGTTGTTCGCCCGGGATGCCATGCCCCGCACCCTGCCACGGTGGGCCGGCCGGGGCACCCGGGTTTCGGAAGGCTCAGCCCTCGGCGTCCTGCTTGGCCTTGAGCTCCAGGGCGATGTCGATGAGCTGGTCCTCCTGGCCGCCGATCAGCTTGCGCTCGCCCGCGACCTGCAGGATCTGCGCGCCGGAGACGCCGTAGCGCTCCGCGGCGTTGCCGGCGTGCTTGAGGAAGCTGGAGTAGACGCCGGCGTAGCCCATCATCATCGTCATCCGGTCGAGCCGGCACTCCTCCGGCATCGCGGGGCGTACGACGTCCTCGGACGCGTCGATGATCTTCATGAAGTCGACGCCGGTGCGCCAGCCGAGCTTGTCGCAGATGCCGACGAACGCGTCGAGAGGCGTGTTGCCCGCGCCGGCGCCGAAGCGGCGTACCGACCCGTCGATCTGGGTCGCACCCGCACGCACCGCCATCACGGTGTTGGCGGCCCCGAGGTCGAGGTTCTCGTGGCCGTGGAAGCCGACGGTGGCCTCGGAGCCGATCTCGGCCACGAGCGCGGAGACGCGGTCGCCGACGCCCTCCATGATCAGCGCACCGGCGGAGTCGACGACGTAGACGCACTGGCAGCCCGCGTCGACCATGAGCCGCGCCTGCTTCGCGAGCACCTCCGGCGGCTGGGTGTGGCTCATCATCAGGAACCCGACCGTCTCCAGGCCCAGCTCGCGGGCGAGGGTGAAGTGCTGCTCGGAGACGTCGGCCTCGGTGCAGTGGGTCGCGATCCGGCAGATCACGCCGCCGTTGTCCTGCGCCTCGCGGATGTCGTCCTTGGTGCCCACCCCCGGGAGCATCAGGAAGGCGATCTTGGCGTTCTTCGCCGTCTCGGCGGCGATCTTGATCAGCTCCTGCTCGGGGGTGTGCGAGAAGCCGTAGTTGAAGCTCGACCCGCCCAGCCCGTCGCCGTGGGTCACCTCGAGCACCGGCACGCCGGCCTCGTCGAGCGCGGCGATGATCGAGCGCACCTCGTCACCGTTGAACTGGTGCCGCTTGTGGTGCGACCCGTCGCGCAGGCAGGTGTCGGTCAGCCGGATGTCGAGGTCGTCGCTCCAGGTGCGGCTCGAGCTGGTTGAGCGCGGGGTCTCCGAAGACGGTCATGCGCGGGTCATCTCCTTGGCCATCCCTTCTCCTGCGCGGGTCGCGGCGGCGGTCATGATGTCGAGGTTGCCGGAGTACGGCGGCAGGAAGTCGCCCGCGCCCTCGACCTCGATGAAGACGCTGACCTTGGTCTGGCCGCGGGTGTAGTCGGTCGGCGGGTCGAACTGGGGGTCCTGCAGCAGGCGGTAGCCGGGGACGTACTCCTGCACGGCGGCCACCATCGCGTGCACCGACTCGGTGACGGCGTCCTGGTCGTCGTACACCTCCGGCCCGACGGCGCAGAAGATCGTGTCGCGCATGATCATCGGCGGCTCGGCGGGGTTCAGGATGATGATCGCCTTGCCGCTCTCGGCGCCGCCGATCGTCTCCACCCCACGTGAGGTGGTGCGGGTGAACTCGTCGATGTTCTGACGCGTGCCCGGCCCCGCGGAGAGCGAGGCGACCGAGGCGACGATCTCGGCGTAGGACACCGGGGTCGCGCGCGAGACGGCCGCGACCATCGGGATCGTGGCCTGGCCGCCGCACGTGATCATGTTGACGTTGTCGGCGCCCGCGTGCTCGTCGCCGTTGACCGCGGGGATCACGGCGGGGCCGACCGCGGCGGGCGTCAGGTCGACCGCGCGGATGCCGGCCTCCGCGTAGCGCGGGGCGTACTCGCGGTGGATGTAGGCGCTGGTGGCCTCGAAGATCAGGTCGGGCAGCTCGTCCTGCTTCAGCAGCCAGTCGACGCCCTCGTGGCTGGCCTGCAGGCCCTTGTCACGCGCTCGGCCGAGGCCCGGGCTGTCCGGGTCGACACCGATCATCCAGCGCGGCTCGATCACGTCAGAGCGCAGGAGCTTGTACATCAGGTCGGTGCCGATGTTGCCGGGGCCGACGATGGCGGCTGTCTTGGTCATGGAGCTCCTCAGCTGAAGGTGAGCTGGACCGAGCCCAGCCCGTCGAACTCGGCGGTGAACGCGTCACCGGGGCGGGCGTCGATCGCACGGTGCACCGAGCCGGGCAGGATCACCTGGCCGGCCTCGAGCGTGACGCCGAACGAGCCCACCTTCTCCGCCAGCCAGGCGACCGCGGTCACCGGGTTGCCCAGCACGGCGTCGCTGCGGCCCTCCGCGACCTGCGAGCCGTTGCGCAGCAGCCGCGCGTTGATCGTGGTCAGGTCCAGCGTCTCGGGCCGGACCCGTTCGGGGCCCAGCACGTAGCCCGCCGACGACGCGTTGTCGGCGATCGTGTCGGCGATCTTGATGTCCCAGTCGGCGATCCGGCTGTCGATCAGCTCGATCGCCGGGACGACGTACTCGGTGGCGGCGATGACGTCGTCCTCGGTGCACCCCTCGAGGGGCAGCGCCTTGCCGAGGACGAAGCCGACCTCGACCTCGACCCGCGGGAAGCAGTAGCGCGCTGCCTCGACCGGCTGGTCGGAGGCGACCTCCATGTCGGAGAGCAGGTGCCCGTAGTCCGGCTCGTCGACGCCCATCATCTCCTGCATCGCCTTCGAGGAGAGCCCGACCTTGTGCCCGTTCACCCGGGCACCGGCGTCGAGGCGGCGCCGGATGTTCGCGAGCTGGATCTGGTAGGCGTCGATCACGTCGATCTCGGGCCAGGTCTCGCGCAGGGGCGGGATCGGCCGGCGGTCGACCTCGGCGTCCCGGAGGGTGTCGGCGACGGTGCGTCGTACGTCCTCGGTGAGCATGGGCCAACAATAGAACCTGTTACAGTTTTGCGCCATGAAGGCCGAGTGCGACGTCCTCGTCGTGGGCGCCGGGGGTGCCGGCATGGCCGCCGCCCTGGCGGCCGCGCACCAGGGCCTGGACACCATGCTCGTCGAGAAGAGCGCGTACTTCGGTGGCAGCACCGCCCGGTCGGGCGGCGGGGTGTGGATCCCGGGCAACTACGCCCTGCGTGACGCCGGCCAGGTCGACCCCGACGACGTGGCCGAGTCCAAGCGCTATCTCGAGGCCATCGTCGGCGACGTCGTCCCCCGCGAGCGCCGCGACACCCTCATCGACCGCGGCCCCGAGGTGATGGACTTCCTGCGCGACCACACGCCGGTGCGGTTCGCCTGGGTCCCGGAGTACGCCGACTACCTCCCCGAGAGTCCCGGCGGCCGCGTGCGCGGGCGCAGCGTCGAGCCGGTGCCGATGGACGCGCGCTTCCTCGGCGACGAGCTCACCCACCTGCACCCGCCGTACACGAAGGCGCCGGCCAACCTGATCGTCACCCAGGCCGACTTCCGCAAGATCAGCCTGGGGATGCGCACCATCCGCGGCCCGGTCACGATGGTCAAGATCATCGTCAAGCGGATCCTGAACAGCCTGCGCGGCCGCAAGATGTACGCGATGGGCAACGCCCTGGCCATCGGGCTGCGGCAGGGGCTGATCGAGGCCGGCGTCCCGGTCGAGTACGACACCGAGCTGCGCGACCTCCTCGTCGAGGACGGCCGGGTCGTGGGCGTGACCGTGCTGCGCGACGGCACCGAGCACGCCATCCGCGCCCGCCGCGGCGTGATCCTCGGCAGCGGCGGCTTCGAGAAGAACCTCGAGCTGCGCGAGCGCTTCCAGCCGAAGCCGACCAGCACCGAGTGGACGACGGGCGCCCCGTCGAACACCGGAGCGGGCCACGTCGCCGGCATGGCGATCGGCGCCGACACCGCCCTGATGGACGACGCCTGGTGGGGCCCGACCATCCCGCTCCCCCGCGGCCCCTGGTTCGCCCTGGCCGAGCGCAACCTGCCCGGCTCCATCATCGTCAACGGCGCCGGGCAGCGCTTCATGAACGAGGCCCTGCCGTACGTCGAGGCGACCCACGCGATCTACGCCGGCGAGGCGACCGGCGTGCCGCACGTGCCGTCATGGCTGATCGCCGACCAGCGCTACCGCAACCGCTACCTCTTCGCCGGGCTCACGCCACGCCAGCCGTTCCCGGGGCGCTGGTACAAGCACGGCACCGTGAAGAAGGCCGAGTCCCTGGAGAAGCTGGCCGCCGAGATAGGCGTACCGCCGGAGTCGCTGAGAGCGACGATCGACCGGTTCAACGGGTTCGCCCGCAGCGGCGTCGACGAGGACTTCCACCGCGGCGAGAGCGGCTACGACAAGTACTACTCCGACCCCACGGTCAAGCCGAACCCGTCGCTGCACGTCATCGACCAGGGCCCCTTCTACGCCGTCAAGATCGTCCCGGGCGACCTCGGCACCAAGGGCGGTCTGGTCACCGACGAGAAGTCCCGCGTGCTGCGCCCCGACGGCTCGGTGATCGACGGCCTGTACGCCGCGGGCAACGTCTCCGCGGCCGTGATGGGCAACACCTACGCCGGCCCGGGAGCGACGATCGGGCCCGCCCTCGTCTTCGGCTACCTGGCCGCGCTGGACATCGCGGAAGGCGCCCACTGATGCCGATCGACCCCGACGTCGCCATCGGCGCCCAGCTCCCCGACCGCACCTTCTCGTGGGAGAGCTCGGACGTGCTGCTCTACCACCTGGGCATCGGCGCGGGCTCGCGAGCGGGCTCCCAGGTGGATCGTGCGGCCCTGCGCTACACCCTCGACGACGACCACCTCCAGGTGCTGCCCAGCTTCGGCGTGGTGGCGCCGACCTTCCACGAGACCGACCCGCCTCCGCTGGACCTGCCCGGCTGCAAGATCGACCTCGCGCAGGTGGTCCACGGCAGCCAGTCGATCCACGTCCACGAGCCGATCCCGACCTTCGGCTCGGCCACGCTGCACACCCGGATCACCGACGTGTGGGACAAGGGCAAGGCGGCGGTCATCTGGCAGGAAGGGCAGGCCGTCGCGGCCGACGGCGAGCCGCTGTGGACCGTGCGCTCGTCGATCTTCGTGCGCGGCGAGGGCGGCTGGGGCGGCGATCGCGGCAGCTCCGACGCCGTCGAGATCCCCGACCGCGCTCCCGACTGCGATGCGACGTACGACGTGACGCCGCAGCAGGCCCTGCTCTACCGCCTGTGCGGTGACCGCAACCCGCTGCACGCCGACCCGGACTTCGCGACGAAGGCCGGCTTCCCGGCGCCGATCCTGCACGGGCTCTGCTCGTGGGGGATCGTGCTGCGCACGTTGGCCGACGAGCTCCTCGCCGGCGACGCCGCGGCCGTCCGCGGGTTCACCGCGCGCTTCGCGGGAGTCGTGTTCCCGGGCGAGACGATCCGGGTGCGTGGCTGGCGCACCGAGCAAGGCGTCGTCGCCTCCGCGACGATCGCCGGCGAGGGCGAGCGCGACGGGGCGCCGGTCCTGGCGGACTGCCTGCTCAGCCCTGCCTGACCCGGCTCAGCGACGCGACGAAGTCGAGCTTCTCGCGCACCGGGGCGGGGATGACGAACGGGTAGAGGTCGTCGTGGCCCATGCTGCGGTTGATCATGTTCAGCGCCACGCTCAGCGGGATCCAGATGCCTCCCACCACGTCACCGAAGTGCTGGAAGGCGTCGATGGACCCGACGGTCGTCAGGCCGTACTCCGAGGCCGTCTCGATCGTGTCGCAGATGTGCAGGTAGTGCGCCCACGTCTCGGCGAAGTCCTCGAACGGGTGCATCGTGGCGTACGACGAGATGTACGACGACTCCCACCCGGCAGGCGCACCCTCCTCGTAGTGCCGGCTGATCGCGTCCTGGTAGCTGGCCGTCTCGTCCCCGAACAGCTCGCGGTAGGCCGTGCGCCGCTCCCCCTTACACCAGCTGCCACTCGTAGTAGTGCCCGGACTCGTGGCGGAAGTGGCCGAGCATCGTGCGGTAGGGCTCCCCCAGGTTCTCGCGGAGCCGTTCGCGGTGCGAGGCCTGGCTCTCGGCCAGGTCGATGGTGATCACCCCGTTGGCATGGCCGATCACGACGTTCTCGTCGACGCTGCTGAGCAGGTCGAAGGCCAGGCCGTTCTCCTCGTCGTCCCACTTCGAGACGACCGGGAGGCCCAGCCCCTCGAGCTCGAAGACGAGGTGGCGCTTGGCGCGTTCAGCGACCGGGAAGTTGGCCAGCCCCTCGGCGTCGGCGTCGTTCGGGCGCGTCCGGGTCAGGTCGCACGCGAAGCACTGGCCGCCCTCCGACCGGACCAGCCAGGTGCAGCCCGAGCGCTGCAGGTTGCGGCAGACGTGCCAGAGTGTCACCGTCGGCGTCGACGTACCGGCCGTCCTCCACGGGCACGATGGCCCGCTCCTCGCGCGAGTAGCCCAGGCGGGTCCCGCACGAGACGCACTGCGAGTTCTCGAAGTAGAGGGGGTTCTGACAGACGCGACAACGAAAGGCCTTCACCGCCGCAGCCTTCCATGCCGCCCCACGGCGGTTGCTGGCAGGATCGGCCCATGACCGAGCGCGCTGGAGACCTGGACCAGGAGCGAGCACACCTTCGAGGGCGTGACCCACCCGACGTACCGCAAGGGCGAGGGGCCGGGCGTGGTGATCATCCACGAGATCCCCGGCATGACGCCCGAGGTCATCGCCTTCTCCGAGGAGGTGGTGGCGGCCGGCTTCACCGTGGTGATGCCCAAGCCTGTTCGGCACGCCGGAGCGGAAGATGAGCCTGCCGTACGTCGCCGACACGTTCCGGCGCGTCTGCGTGAGCAACGAGTTCACGAAGCTCGCGACCGGTGTGACCACGCCCGTCGCCGGTTGGCTGCGCAGCCTGGCGCGCGACCTGCACGCCGAGCTGGGCGGACCCGGTGTCGGCGCGCTCGGCATGTGCTTCACCGGCGGGTTCGCCCTGGCGATGATGGTCGACACCGCCGTCGCGGCCCCCGTGCTGGCGCAGCCGTCGGCGCCGTTCGCGGTCAGCCCGAAGCGCTCCCGCGACCTCAACCTGTCCCCCGCCGACCTGGCCACGGTCAAGGAGCGCGCCGCCGGCGGGTGCCAGGTGCTCGGCCTTCGCTACGAGGGCGACCCGGCGGTCGGCAAGCGGTTCGAGAGGCTGACCGAGGAGCTCGGTGACGCCTTCATCAAGGTGGAGTTCCCGGGCCGCAAGCACGGCACCCTGACCGAGCACCGTCAGCAGGAGGGCGTCGACCAGGTGCTGGCGTTCTTCCAGCGCACGCTCAGGTAGACGACTCCCGCCCAGGCACCTCAGGTGCCACCTGGTGGCGTGCGAGGAACTCGGTGAGCGGCCCGGGGAGCTGCGCGCTGCGTGCGCCCCAGTCGTAGACGACGCAGGTGTGTGCCGCCACGTCGTGCAGGGCGCGGTGCTGGCGTCCGATGACGATGCCCACCAGGCCGAGCCCGAAGAACAGGCAGCTGAAGGGCAGCACCAGCGTGCGGATGAAGGCAGCCCGTCCGGAGATGGTCGCGCCCTCACCGGTCACCACCCGCAGGCCGACCAGCCCCTTGCCGACCGTGCGCCCCGCGACGGCGAGGGAGACGAAGGCGTAGAGGAACGCCCAGCACGCGAGGGCCACCACGCCGAACCATCCGGCGCCGTCGGTGTTGAACCGGTCGCCGAAGAAGGACTTGTTGAGCAGCTGCAGCCCCGACACGGCCAGGGTGTACGTCGCCACCACGACGATCGCGTCGATGACGGCTGCCGCGGCACGGGTCACCGGGCCGGCGTAGTGCCCGGTCACGGTCAGGCGCTGCACGGGCCCGAGGGCGCTCACGGGCTGCCTCCCGCAGCAGGGGCGGTCCGGTCTCGCGTGTGGCCGGGTCGCGGCGCATCAGGCGGTCGACCAGCCGGTCCGCGAAGGTGTCCAGGCCGGCGAGCTGGCGCCGGGCGACGTCGAGGACCGATCCGGCCATCCGGCTGGTGCTCTCCGCGACGATGTCGGGCACCCCGGAGCGCCGTACCAGCCCCTCGAGGTCGACCTCGGCGAGCAGCTTCTCCATGTCGATCCGGGCCAGCACGCGGTCGATGTCCACGCGGTCGAGCAGCCGGTTGGCGTCGATCCGGTCCAGGACGCGGTTGACGTCGATCCGGTCGAGCACGGCCTCGATGTCGATGTGGTCGAGCACGATCTGGGGGTCGACGACGTCCAGCGCCCGGTCGGTCAACCGCCCGGCCACCCGCCCGAAGACGCTCTGCTGGTTGTCGCTCATCGTCTCCGAGCACGGCTCCGGCAGGACCTCGCCGATCCTCCGTGATCCTTCACCCGGAGACGGACGACGGTTGTGGACATGGGTTAGCGGGTCCTCCGCGAGGAACTCCAGCGCCTGGCGGTACCCGTCGATGCCCTGCCCGACGATCTCGCGGGCGGCGTACGGCGTGACCACGGAGTGGTGCCGGAACTCCTCCGGCCGCGAGGCGGGGTCGCTGATGTGCAGCTCGACCAGCGGCGCGGTGAGCTGGGCGCACGCGTCGAAGAGGGCGTAGGAGTAGTGGGTCCACGCGGCCGCGTTGAGCACCACGGGCGTCTGGTCGTCGGCCGCCTCGTTCAGCCAGTCGAGCAGGTTGCCCTCGTGGTTGGTCTGGCGCACCTCGACCTCGAGCCCGTACGCGCGACCCCACTCCACGCACAGGTCGGCCAGCTCGGCATGCGTCGTGGTGCCGTAGATCTCGGGCTGGCGCCGCCCGAGCCGCCCGAGGTTGGGGCCGTTGAGGACCAGGACCTTCATCGCGTCCCCCGCTCAGGTGGTCGTACGCCGCCCGCAGGTCGGCCTCGTCGGGTCCGGAGAGGACGACCGGCTCGGCCAGGCCGTCCAGCACGACGAACCGCAGCAACGAGCCACGTGTCTTCTTGTCCACGCGCATCGCGTCCGAGCAGGTCGTCGAACGGCAGCTCACCGAACCGGGTGGGCAGTCCCACCGACTCGAGCACCGTCTCGTGCCGCTTCGCGGTCGGCTCGTCGAGGTGTCCGGTGAGCCGCGCGAGCTCGGCGACGTAGACCATCCCGAGTGCCACCGCCTCACCGTGCCGCACGGAGTACGACGTGCCGCGCTCGATCGCGTGCGCCATGGTGTGCCCGTAGTTGAGAGCCTCACGGCCCGGGTGCCCGTCGACGCCGCCGGTCTCCCGCAGGTCGGCGACCACGACGTCGATCTTCACCCGGATCGCCCGCTCCACGACCTCGCGCAGCTCGGGCGAGGAGGGATCGAGCACCGCAGCGGGGCGCTCCTCGACGATCCGCAGGATCTCGGGATCGGCGATGAAGCCGCACTTGACGCACCTCGCCGAGCCCGGCGACGAGCTCCGCCTGCGGCAGGCGTCGCCAGCATCTCGAGGTCGCAGATCACCCCGGCCGGCTCGTGGAAGGCGCCGACGAGGTTCTTGCCTGCGCCGGTGTTCATGCCGGTCTTGCCGCCGACCGCCGCGTCGACCATCGCCAGCAACGTCGTCGGCACGTGCACGACGCGCACCCCGCGCAGCCAGGTGGCGGCGATGAACCCGCCCATGTCGGTGGTGGCTCCCCCGCCCACGGTGACCACCGCGTCGGAGCGGGTGAACCCGGCGCGCCCGAGCGCCTCCCACGCCTCGGCGGCCACCTGAGCGGTCTTCGCGTCCTCGCCCGCGGGGAGCGGCAGCCGCAGCACCTCGACCTCGGCCGTGGCAGCGTCGCGACGACCCTCTCGGCGAGCTCCGTCAGCTCGACGGCGTGGCACACCGCGACCCGGCTCACTCCGTCGCCGAGCATGGCGGGCAGCTCACCGAGGACGCCGTGGCCGACCACGACGTCGTACGGACTCGCGCCGCCGACGTGCAGGCGGCGGCTTCGACAGCCTCAGCCATGACCGACCTCCGCCTCGACCGCCGAGCGGACCTGCGCGACGACCTCCTCGGGGGTCAGGCCGTCGGTGTCCACCACGTGCGTCGCGACCGACTCGTAGACCGGGGTGCGCTCGTCGATCAGCTGCTTCATCTGTCCGCGCACGTTGCCCAGCAGCAGGGGACGGGAGACGCCCAGGCCCACGCGGCTGGCGGCGTCGCTCAGGCCGACCCGCAGGAAGACCACCCGGTGCCCGGCGAGCAGGCCTCGGGTCGTCGGGTCGAGGACGGCGCCACCACCCAGGGCGAGCACGCCCGTCGTGGCTCCGCAGGGCCTCGGCCACCGCGGCTCGCTCCAGCGCCCGGAAGGCCTCCTCGCCCGAGTCGACGAAGATGTCGGACACCGAGCGGCCCTCGGCCGCGACGATGTCGTCGTCGGTGTCGCGGAACGGCACGCCCCAGTCCTTCGCCAGGCGCCGCCCCACCGTGGTCTTGCCGGCCCCCATCGTGCCGACGAGGACCACCAGCGGTTGAGTCATCTGAACCTCAGGGTGTCCAGGTAGCCCTCGACGTTGCGCCGGGTCTCGGTCACCGAGTCGCCCCCGAACTTCTCCAGCACGGCATCGGCCAGCACCAGCGCCACCATCGCCTCGGCGACGATCCCGGCGGCCGGCACCGCGCACACGTCGGAGCGCTGGTGGTGGGCCACGGTGGCCTCCCCCGTGGCGACGTCGACGGTGCGCAGCGCACGCGGCACGGTGGCGATCGGCTTCATCGCCGCCCGCACGCGCAGCACCTCGCCGGTCGACATCCCGCCCTCGGTGCCCCCCGACCTCCCCGACGTACGACGAATCGCGCCGTCCTCGGACACGATCTCGTCGTGGGCCTGCGACCCGGGTGTGGCAGCGAGCTCGAAGCCGTCGCCGACCTCGACGCCCTTGATCGCCTGGATGCCCATCAGGGCACCGGCGAGCCGCGCGTCGAGCCGGCGGTCCCAGTGCACGTGCGAGCCCAGCCCCGGAGGCAGGCCGTGGACGACGACCTCGACCACACCGCCGAGGGTGTCGCCGTCCTGGTGCGCCTGGTCGATGCGCTCGACCATCAGCTTCGAGGTGTCGGCGTCCAGGCAGCGCACCGGGTCGTCGTCGAGGCGGCCGACGTCGTCGGGATCAGGGACCGACCCCGCAGGAGCACGCACGCCCCCGAGCTCGATCACGTGCGAGACGAGTCGTGCGCCGGTCGCCTGCTCCAGGAACGCGGTGGCCACGCGGCCCAGGGCGACGCGTGCGGCGGTCTCGCGGGCCGAGGCACGCTCCAGGACCGGACGGGCCTCGTCGAAGCCGTACTTCTGCATGCCGACGAGGTCAGCGTGCCCGGGCCTGGGCCGGGTGAGCGCCTCGTTGCGCGCCAGCCCCTCCAGCTCCGCGGGATCGACGGGGTCGGCGCTCATCACCTTCTCCCACTTGGGCCACTCGGTGTTGCCGATCTCGATCGCCACCGGGCCGCCCTGGGTCAGGCCGTGGCGGACCCCGCCGGTCAGGCGCACCTCGTCCTGCTCGAACTTCATCCGCGCGCCGCGGCCGTAGCCGAGCCGCCGCCGGGCGAGGGCGTCGGCGACGTCCGCCGAGGTCACCCGCACGTGGGAGGGCATCCCCTCGAGGATCGCAGTGAGCAGCGGGCCGTGGGACTCCCCCGCCGTGAGCCAGCGCAGCATGCGCCCAGTGTTCCATGCAGCGCAGCCGCAGGAGTCCTGAGTCCCTAGTAGCCCATCTGTGTGGCCAGGGTGGGGGCGAGGACGATCCCCAGCCACGCGCCGAACAGCATGTACGGCCCGTACGGCAGCCGTGCGCGCAGCGAGCGCCGCGCGAAGCCGACGACCACGGCACCCACGGCGCCGCACAGGAAGATCAGCAGCAACCCGCCCAGCGTCTCGGCCCACCCCAGGTAGCCCAGCGCCAGGCCGAGGAGCCCGGAGAGGCGTACGTCGCCGTAGCCCCACCCACCTCCGCCGGTCAGGAACCAGAACACCAGGAACCAGCCGCCGACGACGAACCATCCCCACCCGGCCCGCTCGAGGGAGTCCAGGTGGCCGTCGATCACGGTCGCCAGGAAGATCAGGACCACGAGCGCGGGATAGGCGGGCTTGATGATCCAGCTCGGCAGCAGGGTGGTGCGCCAGTCGACGACGAACAGGGCCACGGCCACCGGGACGCACGGCACCAGGTAGACCAGCGCACCCGACCAGCCCACGGCGCCTCCGATGCCTCCCCCTGCCACCGCGGCCGCCAGCGCCGACCAGAGGGCCAGCCGCGGGCGTGCGGCGATGTCGACGTAGAGCTCCTTCGGCGGCGCGGGCGGCAGCTCGGTGGAGAACAGCGCCCGTTCGCTGGCGGGCTCGGTCGCCGACTCCGCGCCGGCCGGCTCCGCCGGTTCAGGTTCCGGCTCCGGCTCCGGCTCGGGGATCCGGGCGATCAACGCCGGGACGCGGAGAGCGAGCGCACCGCACAGCACGGCGCACAAGCGCGCCCGCGATCAGCTGTGAGGAGTCCACGCCCGCAGGTTAGGGGGCCGGGGCGTCGCGTGGGTCGTTCTGCACAGCACGGCGCTCCAGCTCTTCCGACGCGGACGCGATCAGCAGCCCGGCGTCGACCCGGCGTCCGGTCATGATCTCGACCTGCAGCTCCGCCTGGTAGCCCAGCAGCTCGATCCCGGAGATGAAGGTCCGCTGGGACTCGAGCGCCGCCACCGACAGGGGCGAGGGCCACGGGTCGTAGACGACGTCGAACACGGCAGGGACAGCGGCGAACGCGGCGACGAGCTGCGGCGTCTGCGCGGCCGGCGGGATCGTCGAGACGACGAGGTCGCAGACGACCGCGTCGAGGTCGTCGAAGGTGACGACCTCGAGGGCGGGCGGAGTCGGGTGGCGGCCCACTGCGGCGACCGTCTGCTCGGCGCGGGCCGGGTCCCGGACGACGACCCGGGCCTCCGCACACCCCCGGTCGGCGAGCGCGAACAGCACGGAGGTCGCCGTCGCACCGCCCCCCAGCACCACGGCCGACTCGACCGGCCCCTCGAGATGAGCAGCCATCGCGGTCGCGGCACCCGGGATGTCGGTGTTGAACCCGAGTCGGCGTTCCTCGGTCAGCAGGAGGGTGTTGGCAGCCTGCGAGCGGCGTGCGTGCTCGTCGAGGCCGTCCAGCAGGGGTACGACGGTCCGCTTCAGCGGCATGGTCAGCGACAGGCCGCGCCAGTCGTCGTCCAGGGAGTCGAGGAACGCCTCGAGACCGTCCGGCACCACCTCGATGGCCTCGTACGTCCAGGCGAGGCCGAGCCGCTCGTAGGCCGTGCGGTGCATCGTCGGCGACAGCGAGTGCTGCACCGGCGAACCCACCACGGCGCAGCGGGTCACCACACCTGGCCCGGTGCAGCGCTCAGCACTTCTGGGTCTTCACGCAGTAGTCCTTGATCCGCTGCAGGTCCGCCTGCCGCTGCGGACCGTCCTTGTCGTAGAAGAGCGTGGTGTTCTTCTCGAAGTCGGGCAGGAAGTAGAGCCAGTTGCCCTGCGCCGGGTGCAGGGCCGCCTTGACGGTCTCCTCGCCGGGCGACCCGATCGGGCCGGGAGGCAGGCCGGCGTGGGCGTAGGTGTTGTACGCCGAGTTGTCGCCGCGCTCCGAGGCCGTCGTCCAGACGTCGCCGGAGCGGCCGCTGACGTAGGAGACCGTCGAGTCGAGCTGCAGCGGCAGGCCGCGGTCGAGCCGGTTGTAGAGCACCCGGGCGACCTTCGGGTAGTCCTCGGTGCGGTTGGCCTCGTACTCCAGGATGCTGGCCACGGTGAGGATCTGCTCCGGGGTGTAGCCGAGCTTGGCCGACGCCGCCGTGAGGTCCTGCAGCTTCTCGGACTCCACCCGCTTGTCGACCATCTGGCGCAGCAGTCCGACGGCGGTCTGGTTGGGCGGCACCGAGTACGTCGCCGGGTAGAGGTACCCCTCGGGGTTGCCCTTCGCCGCAGCAGGCAGCCCGATCGACGCCGGGTTCGCCAGCGCCTTGGTCACGTCGCGCCGCGGGATGTCGGTCTTGGCGACGATGGTCTTCACGATGTTGCGCACGCGGGCACCCTCGGGCACGACCACGATGTTCTGCATCAGGTTCGCCGGGTCGACGAGCACGTCGAGGGCCTCGGACGCCTTCATCTGCTTCTTGAGCTGGTAGAAGCCGACCTGGATGTTGCGCGCCTTGTCGTTGGAGCGGGCGGCGTCGTTGAACGCGTCGACGCTCTTGACCACGCCGCGGGACTTCAGGTCGCGCCCGATCTCCGTCGAGGTGGCGCCGGTCTTCACCTCGACCATCACCGAGCCCGTCCCCGGCCCGGGGTAGTCGGGCGCGGACCCGAGACGGGACCCGAGCTCCCCGACGGCCCAGCGCCCGCCGAAGAACACCCCCGCACCGATCACGACGAGTGCCACCAGCACCGGCAGGCACCCGCGCAGCGGACCCCTCCGGAGGCGCTGGTGGTGCTGCTCGTCGGTCTCGTCGGGAGCGGGGATCCGCTCGTCGTCCAGATCGGTCACGCGTCGGTCCGTCCGTGGCTCGTGCTCCCGGGCGCTACCGGCTCACCGGCCCGGCGGCCGGTCTGCCGCTCACGCTCGAGGGCTCCCTGCAGGATCACGACCGCGGCAGCCTGGTCGACCACCGCGCGGCGCTTCCTGCCCTTGCGGCCCTGCGCCCGCAGCTGCCCTTCGGCGGTCACGGTGCTCAGGCGCTCGTCGCACAGGCTGACCGGCACCGGCCGGATCCGGGTCGCCAGCTCGTGCGCGAACGCTCGCACCTTACCGGCAGCCGGCCCTTCCCCACCGGACATCGAACGCGGGAACCCGACGTAGACCCAGGCCGCGGAGCTCTCCGCGGCCAGCGCCGCAAGCCGGTCGAGGTCGCCCTTGCCCCGCTGCACGGTCTCGACCGGGGTCGCCAGGATGCCGTCCGGGTCGCTGGCAGCGACGCCGATGCGGACGTCCCCGGGGTCGATCCCGAGGCGTACGCCGCGCAGCTCGTCGGGCATCTAGCGGCCCACGAGCGCCTGCCGGATCGCGGCGAGCGCCTCCTGCGCCCGGCCCGAGTCGGCGCCGCCGCCCTGGGCCACGTCGTCCTTGCCGCCGCCCTTGCCGCCGAGCACCTCGGAGGCCGCCCGGACCAGGGTGTTGGCGGAGATCCCGGCGGCCCTGCCCGCGTCGTTGACGGCGACCACGACCGACGGCTTGCCCTTGGAGGAGCCCACGATGGCGGCCACGCCGGGACGGTCGGCCGGCAGCTTGCCGCGGATGTCGAGCGCCAGCGTGCGTACGTCGCCGCCGCCCGCACCGCTCGCCTCGTGCCCGACGAAGGAGGTGCCGTCGACGTCCTGCGCGGACGCCGCGAGCTGCCCGGCCCCCGCCAGCAGCTGCTGCAGCCGGACCTGCTCGATCTCCTTCTCCGCCACGCGCAGCCGCTCGACGAGGTCCTCGACGCGCTCGGGCAGCTCCTCCGGACGCACCTTCAGCGCCTCGGTCAGCTGGGCGACCAGGAGGTGCTCGCGCGCCAGGAAGCGGTAGGCGTCGCCGCCCACCAGGGCCTCGACCCGGCGCACGCCGGAGCCGATCGAGCTCTCGCCGAGCAGCTTGACCACACCGAGCTGGCCGGAGCTGTGCGCGTGCGTGCCGCCGCAGAGCTCACGGGCCCAGTCGCCCACGGAGACCACGCGCACCTCGTCGCCGTACTTCTCCCCGAACAGGGCCATCGCGCCCGAGCGGACCGCCTCGTCCTGGGTCATCGTCTCGGCGTACACCTGCAGGTCGGCCATCACGAGGTCGTTGACCCGCGCCTCGACGTCGTGCATCGAGGACTGCGGGATCGAGCCGGTGGCGGAGAAGTCGAACCGGAACCGGCCCGGCGAGTTCTCCGAGCCCGCCTGGGTCGCGGTCTCCCCGAGTGCCTCCCGGAAGGCCTTGTGCACCATGTGCGTGGCCGTGTGCGAGCGGCTGATCGACGCCCGGCGCTCGATGTCGACGAGCCCCTGCGCTCGGGTGCCGACGGTGACCTCGCCGGCGAGCACGCGCACCTTGTGCACGATCAGGCCGGAGATCGGCGACTGCACGTCGTAGACCTCGAGGCGGGCACCGGACTCGAGCTCGATGACGCCCTGGTCCGCGAGCTGCCCACCGCCCTCGGCGTAGAACGCGGTGCGGTCGAGCACGAGCTCGACCTCGTCGCCCTCGCTCGCCGACTCGATGGCGCCGTCGGCGCCGACCAGCCCGCGGACCTCGCCCTCGCTGACGATCTCGTCGTAGCCCGTGAACTCGACGCGTCGACCGAGGGAGTCGGCGATGTCACGGTAGAAGCCGGCGTTGCTGTGCTGCCCCTTCTTGGACTTCGCGTCGGCCCGCGCACGCTCGCGCTGCTCGTTCATCAGCCGCCGGAAGCCGTCCTCGTCGACCGAGAGCCCCTTCTCCTGCGCCATCTCCAGGGTCAGGTCGATCGGGAAGCCGTAGGTGTCGTGCAGGGCGAACGCCTGGTCGCCCGGGAGCTGGTTGCCACCCGAGGACTTCACCTGCGACGCCGCGGTGTCGAAGATGGTGGTGCCGGTGCGCAGGGTCTGGCGGAAGGCGTCCTCCTCCGCGAAGGCCACGGTCGAGATCCGCTCCCAGTCACGGTGCAGCTCGGTGTAGGTCTCGGCCATCTTGTCGCGACTCACGGGGAACAGCTCGGGCAGGGAACGGTCCTCGTAGCCGAGCAGGCGCATCGAGCGGACCGCCCGCCGCAGCAGCCGGCGCAGCACGTAGCCCCGGCCCTCGTTGCCGGGCGTGACGCCGTCGCCGATCAGCATCATCGAGCTGCGGATGTGGTCGGCCACGACGCGGAAGCGGACGTCGTCATCGTGGTTGGCGCCGTACTTCCGCCCGCTGAGCTCCTCCGCCTTCTGGATCACGGGGAACATCACGTCGATCTCGTACATGTTCTCGACGCCCTGCAGGAGGAACGCGACCCGCTCGAGACCCATCCCGGTGTCGATGTTCTTCTTCGGCAGCGAGCCGGCGATGTCGAAGTCGGCCTTGGACCGCACGGCACTCAGCTCGTCCTGCATGAAGACGAGGTTCCAGATCTCCAGGTAGCGGTCCTCCAGCTCGGGCGCCATGTCGGTGCCCATCGCCGTCCAGTCCGCCTCCGGGCCGTGCTCGGGCCCGCGGTCGTAGAGGATCTCCGAGCACGGACCGCCCGGGCCGGGGACGCCCATCGACCAGTAGTTCTCCTTGCGGCCCAGCTTGACCACGCGGTCCTCGGGCAGGCCGGTCACCTTGGTCCACAGGTGCAGCGCCTCGTCGTCGCCCTGCAGCACCGACGGCCACAGCCGGCTCTCCTCGAGGCCCCAGCCGCCGTCGGCCAGCGGCTTGGTGACGAGGTCCCAGGCCAGCTCGATGGCCCGCTCCTTGAAGTAGTCACCGAAGCTGAAGTTGCCGCACATCTCGAAGAAGGTGCCGTGCCGGGTGGTCTTGCCGACGTCCTCGATGTCGGGCGTGCGGATGCACTTCTGCACGCTGGTCGCGCGTGGCCACGGAGGGGTCTCCTCGCCGAGGAAGTACGGCTTGAACGGCACCATGCCCGCGTTGACGAACAGCAGTGTCGGGTCCGGGACCAGCAGCGACGCGGAGGGCACAGCCTGGTGACCGGCGGCTTCGAAGTGCGCGACGAAGCGGCGACGGATCTCGGCGGTGTCCACGGTCAGTCAACCTCCAGCTCGTACGGTGCGCTGGGCTCCAGCGCCTTGGGTCCATCAAGCGCGAGCCCCAGGCGCTCGCGCAACTCGGTTTCCTTCTCGGTGGTGCCTGTGCGCACTTCCTCGGCGAAGAGGTGGGCGCCCACGGAGAGGGCCGCGAGCCGGTCCTGCAGGCCCTCGGGCGTCAACGCCTCGGCAGCACGGCGAACCTTGAGCACGGCGTAGACCCCGACCCCGGCTCCGGCTGCGAACCAGAAGCCTCTCATTCCCGGGGTCCCCGCGGAAGCGTGGTCGTCGCGAGCGCAGCGAGCCCCTCCCGCGGTTTCGTGGGGTGGTTCATCATGCGGCCTTACGCTCCTCGGCCCTCATGGCTCGCCAGGCTTCCTTCGTCTCCCGGCGCCGCTGCTTGCGAGCACGGCGTACCTCGCGGCGCATCTCGAACCAGATCCGGTTGCGTGCCTCCGGTGACAGCGCCCGGGCGAGGCCGTGCCCGAAGGAGACGACCTTCACCAGCGGCTCGCCGAAGGTCGCGCTGAGGACCACCCGGTCCGGGACGTTCGGCTCCGGCCGCTCCGCACCGGCATCGGTGATCAGGTAGGCGTCGCGGGTCTCCGCGAGGCTTGCCGTCGTGGTCTCCAGCCGCTCCTCGAGGGCCTCGAGGCGCTGACGCAGCGCCTCGGTCTCGGCACGGGAGGCCGTCAGGGCTCGCCGGGACGCGGCTCTGCTGCGCAGCACGACCACGAGTACGACGGTCACGAGCAGCAGCACGACCACGGCCGCCGCGACCTGGAGGGGCGATCCCATGGGGCCCGACCCTACCTGCCGCGGATCAGCCGACGGACCCGCTCCCAGCGCTCGCTCAGGGCGGACTCAGCGCCGAGGTTGGTCGGTTCGTAGTAGGTCGCGTCGAGCACCTCGTCCGGCGCGTACTGCTGCTCGGCGATGCCGTAGGGGGCGTCGTGGGAGTACTGGTACCCCTTGCCGTGCCCGATCTTCTTCGATCCCGCGTAGTGGGCGTCGCGCAGGTGGGCCGGCACCGAGCCGATCTTGCCCGCCCGGACGTCGGCGCTCGCGGCGTCGATGGCCTTGATGACCGCGTTCGACTTCGGCGCCAGCGACAGGTGGATCACCGCCTGGGCCAGGTTGAGCCGCGCCTCCGGCATGCCGATCAGCTGCACTGCCTGGGCGGCGGCCACCGCTGTGGTCAGCGCCGTCGGGTCGGCCAGGCCGATGTCCTCGCTGGCCAGGATCACCAGTCGACGCGCGATGAAGCGCGGGTCCTCCCCTGCCTCGGTCATCCGGGCCAGGTAGTGCAGCGCCGCGTCGGCGTCGGAGCCCCGGATCGACTTGATGAACGCGCTCACGACGTCGTAGTGCTGGTCGCCCTGGCGGTCGTAGCGCACGGCCGCACGGTCGACGGCCGTCTCCGTGGTGGCCACGTCCACGACGGTCTCGCCCTTGGACAACGTCGCCCCCGCCGCCGCCTCCAGGTAGGTCAGGCCGCGTCGGGCGTCCCCTCCGGACAGCCGGACCAGGTGGTCGAGCGCGTCAGCCTCGAGCTCGACCTGCCCGTCGAGTCCGCGCTCGTCCTTCAGGGCGGCCTCCAGCACACCTCGGACGTCGTCGTCGGTGAGCGGCTCGAGCGTCAGCAGCAGGGAACGGGAGAGCAGCGGTGAGATGACCGAGAAGAACGGGTTCTCCGTGGTCGCGGCGATCAGGGTGACCCAGCGGTTCTCCACGCCGGGCAGCAGCGCGTCCTGCTGTGCCTTGCTGAAGCGGTGGACCTCGTCGACGAAGAGGACCGTCTCCTTGCCGGAGCGGGCGAGCCTGGTGCGCGCGCTGTCGATGGCCGCCCTGACCTCCTTGACGCCTGCCGACACCGCTGACACCTCGACGAAGTGACGGTCGGTCTGCCGCGAGACGATGGCCGCGATGGTGGTCTTCCCGGTGCCGGGAGGCCCCCAGAGCAGCAGCGACATCGGCTGGTCACCCTCGATCAGCCGGCGCAGCGGGGCGCCCTGCGCGAGCAGGTGCTGCTGACCCGACGAGCTCGTCGAGGGTGCGCGGACGCATCCGGACCGCCAGCGGAGCCGACGCGTGGGTGTTGCCCGCCAGCGTCCCGCGGGACTCCTGCCCGTCAGGCTCGGGTCCGTCGTACGCGAAGAGGCCGTCCATCACGACAGACCCTAGTCGGGCCGTCGGGAGGGACCGGGGGTCAGGAGACCCCGGCCTGGGCGATCAGGGCGTCCCGCGCCTCGCGCCGGCGCCTCTGCTCGGCCGGGTCGGGCACGGGGACGGCGGCGACCAGACGGCGGGTGTAGTCGTCCTGGGGCTCGCGCACGACCTGCTCGCGGGTGCCGAGCTCGACGATCTTGCCCATGTACATGACCGCGATCCGGGAGGCGAGGATCTCCACGACGCCGAGGTCGTGGCTGATGAACAGGCAGGCGAAGCCGTGCTCGCGCTGCAGGTCCTGGAACAGGTCGAGCACCTTGGCCTGCACGGAGACGTCGAGCGCGGACGTGGGCTCGTCGGCCACCAGGAGGGTGGGCTCGAGCGCGAGGGCCCGGGCGATGCCCACCCGCTGCCGCTGGCCTCCGGAGAGCTCGTGCGGGTAGCGGTTCCGGAAGCCGCGCTGGAGGTGGACGCTGTCGAGCAGCCGCTCGATCTCGTTGCTGAGCGCCTTGCCCTTGAGCTTGCGGTGCAGCATCAGCGGCTCGCCGATCGACTCACCGACGGGCAGTCGCGGGTTCAGCGAGGAGCCCGGGTCCTGGAAGACGATGCCGGCCTTGTCGCGCAGGGGCTTGAGGTCTCGGGGCTTGGCGCCCCTCAGCTGCACGCCGGCCACCTCGAGCGAGCCGTCCGCGACCGGGAGCAGGCCCATCGCAGCACGGCCGATCGTCGTCTTGCCCGAACCGGACTCACCGACCAGCCCGACGACCTCGCCGCGCTTGATGCTCAGCGAGACGCCGTCGACGGCACGGAAGACCGGCTGGTTGCCGCGCTTGGGGTACTCCAGCACGAGGTCCTTGGCCACGAGGGCGTACTCGGCGTCGGGGTCGTCGGGTACGGCGACCCGCGGAGTCGTCGTCGTGCCTGACTCCTCGGTGGTCGTGTCGGACGCGCTGACCGCACCGAAGTGGGGAACGGCGGCCAGCAGCTGCTTCGTGTACGCGTGCTGGGGGTTGTTGAAGATCTGGTCGGCCGTGCCCGACTCGACGATGCGTCCCTGCTGCATCACCACGATGCGGTCGGCCATGTCGGCCACCACGCCCATGTCGTGGGTGATCAGCACGATCCCGGCGTTGACCCGCTCGCGCAGGTCACGCATCAGCTTGAGGATCTCGGCCTGCACGGTCACGTCGAGCGCCGTGGTCGGCTCGTCGGCGACCAGCAGCTGCGGCTCGCACGCCAGTGCCTGGGCGATCATCGCCCGCTGGCGCTGCCCGCCCGAGAGCTGGTGCGGGAACGCGTCGAAGCGGCGCTCCGGCTCGGGGATCTCCACCAGCTTGAGCAGCTCGATGGCGCGGTCCTTGGCCTGCGTGGGCGAGACGTCGAAGTGCGAGCGGATCGTCTCCACGATCTGGAAGCCGATCGTGTAGACGGGGTTCATCGCCGTCATCGGCTCCTGGAAGATGACCGCGATCTCCTTGCCGCGGATCCTGCGCAGGCCGGCGCCGGCCAGGCCGACGAGCTCCTGCCCCTTCAGCTTGGCGCTGCCCGAGGACCGGCCGTTGACGGGCAGCAGGCCGAGCAGGGACATCGACGACTGGGTCTTGCCGGAACCGGACTCGCCCACGATCGCGAGGACCTCCCCCGCGTCGACGTGGTAGGTCACGTCGATCGCGGCCGGGAACCACTCGCCGTCGACGAAGAACGCGACGTTCAGGTCGGTGACCTCGAGGATCGGGCCGTCGTCGTTGTAGCTGGCCGAGTGCTTTCCGGGGCTGGGCTGCTCACCGTTGGATGTGGTCACGAGTTGCCTTTCGGTCCGGCCGCGACGGGCAGCGACATCGGGGCCGCATCTGTCAGGGTGGCGCCATGGCGAGCAGCGACCCGCGGGACCCGAGGTCCGGCGGCACCGTCGTGGTGCGGTCGCGCACGTCGAGGGCGCTCGGGGTGGCGATGATGGGCGTCGGGGCCCTGGGCGTGGGCACGGTGCTGGTCGAGGGTCTCGACAGCATCCTGCAGTACGCCGCCCCGTCGCTCCTGTTCGGGCTGCTGGGCTGGGCCGCCTTCTGGGAGCCGCACGTCACCGTCTCCGACGGCGGCGTCACCGTGGCGAACACGCTGCGCACCGTGCAGGTGCCGTGGCCCGCGGTGGATGCCGTCGAGGGTCGCTACGGCCTGCGCCTGGCGACGCCCTTCGGCAAGGTCCACGCCTGGGCTGCCGGGGCGCCCAGCGGTCGCCAGCGGGCCCGCGACCAGACCAGCGAGGCGGCCAAGCTCGTCGAGCAGCGGCTCGGTGAGCTCCGCGACGCCGGCTACCTGGGCGACCGCCGTCTCGAGCGCGACTCGTTGGCGACGACCTGGCACGTGGGCCTGATCGCCGCGCTGGTCGTGCTGGTCATCGCGACCGTCCTGCTGCCGTTCCTGTCCTGACGTAGCGCCGGCGCCGTTCGTCGGGTCGACCTCTTCGCCCGTCATCGGTCGTCCTCAGGTGCGTCTGCCGGACCGTCGTCCACCGTGTCGGCGGCGGGCTCGTCGGACTCCACGTGCAGCTGCGCCCTCTCCATCTTGCGCGCCGACGGCACCCGCTTCTGCCGCGGGTCGAAGGCGTCGCGGAGCCCGTCGCCGATGAAGTTCACCGACAGCGCGATCAGGATGATGAACAGCCCTGGCCACCAGAACAGCCACGGCCTGGTCGCGAACGCGGACTGGTACTCCGAGATCATCGTGCCCAGCGAGACGTCCGGAGACTTGATGCCGAAGCCGAGGTAGCTGAGCGCCGTCTCGAGCAGCACCGCCTGGGAGGCGAGCAGCGTGGTGTTGACGATGATCACGCCCATGGCGTTGGGGATCATGTGCTTGCGCATGATCCGGAAGTCGCTCGCGCCGGCCACCTTCGCGGCGTCCACGAACTCCCGCTCGCGCAGGGTGAGGAACTCACCACGCACCAGCCGTGCCAGCGTGGTCCAGAAGAGTGCGCCGAGGGCGATGCCCAGCAGCACGGCCCCGCCGCCACCGGCCACCTTCCCGAGCACCGCACCGACCACGATGATCGGGAAGGTCAGGAAGAGGTCGGTGATCCGCATCAGCAGGTTGTCGAGCCATCCGCGGTAGTAGCCCGCGACGGCACCCACCGCCATGCCGATGACCGCGGCCAGGAAGCTGATGATCAGCATCACGTCGATCGAGGTCTGGGTGCCCTTCATGGTGCGGGCGAAGGTGTCGCGGCCGATCTCGTCCTGACCGAAGGGGTGGTCGCCGATGGCGAACGAGTCCGCCCCGAACAGGCCGGGGATCTGCAACGTCGGATGGCCGCCGTTCACGACCTTCCCCGGGGTGTAGTAGTCCCACTTCCACCACCCGTGGATGTGCAGCGTGCCGATCGAGGTGTAGGCGAGGAGCGCGATGAACGCCATCACCATCAGGCCGCCGAGCGCGCCGCGGTGCCGGAAGAACCTGCGTCGGACGATCTGGCCCTGGGACAGGCCCTCGACGTCCCTCAGCTCGATCGCGTTCTCGACGGTCTCCGGAATCGTGTCGAGACCGCCGGTGGGCTCCAGTGGGGTGCTCATGCAGCGACTCGGATCCGCGGGTCGAGGACCGCATAGAGAAGGTCGGCGACGAAGTTCGCCATCACCGCCAGGATGCCCACGATGACGATGTAGGCCATCACCGGGTACTGCTGGTTGTTGGCCAGCGAGTCGACGAACAACCGGCCCATGCCGAACCAGCCGAAGACCGTCTCGGTGAGCACCGCGCCGCCGAGCAGCGTGATGATGTCGACGGGGACGATCGAGGCGAGCGGAAGCAGCGCGTTGCGGAAGGCGTGCCGCATGACCACCGTGCGCTCGGTGAGGCCCTTCGACCTGGCCGTGCGGATGTAGTCCTGGTTCATCACCTCGAGCATCGAGGCCCGCGTGTACCGGGTGTACGAGGCGAACGAGATCAGGATCAGCGTCGCCGTCGGCAGCGCCAGGTGGGTGATGGTGTCGAGCGTCTGGGTCCAGAAGTCACCCTGCAGGTTGGGGGTGACGCTGCCCAGCGTGGCGATCGGGCGTCCCTTGATCGCCTGGTTGTCGTTGTACGACGACCAGCTCTGCATCAGGCGGTCGATGAACAGCAGCATGGACACCGGGATGGCGGTCAGTGCCGCCGTGCGCGCCGAGCGGGTGCGGTCGGGCCCACCCCAGGCGAAGCCGATCGCCCGCGCTGACGACGAGGCCGATCACGAACATCAGCAGCACGACGGGCCAGCCGAGGAACCCTGAGTCGTTCGGCCCACTGCCAGAAGTAGAGCATCGGCAGGTACAGCACCGCGCCGAGAGCCGCGACCGACAACGCCGAGTAGAGGGCCTTCTTGTTGCGCAGGCCGGTGCTCAGCTCGGTGATCACGACGGCCCAGCCGACCGAGATCAGGATGATCAGCACGATGCCGACCTGCGGGTCCTTGAAGAAGTTGGTGAGGTTGGCGTACAGGCACAGCACCACCACACCGGCCGCCACGATGGCGAAATTGCGCAGGCGTATTCGCCAGTTGCCCGCCACGGCGGCCGCCACCGCCAACGCGGTTATCGCCGCCAATATCGCTATGAACCCGGCCGAGAGCGCTGGACTCGGCGCGGCGAGGAAGTCGTTGAACCGGATCGCGAGGAACACCTTGGCCAGCACGGCCACCCAGAAGACGGGCAGCGAGTACATCAGGAAGGACAGGAAGGTGATCGAGTAGTCGAAGCCGGTGTACTGGCGCAGGGCGCTGATGATGCCGACGAACACGCCGAGCACGATCGCGACCACGGTGGCCGCTCCGACCAGCTTGATGGTGGTGAGCACTGCGCCGCTGAGCAGCGCGGTGACGGCCTCGTGCGTGTGCCAGTTCTGGTTCAGGTCACAGTTGCCGTAGAGGCAACCGCTGGCGCCCTTGAGCCAGCTGACGTAGCGGGAGAAGACCGAGTCGTCGAGGTGCAGCTCGGCCGAGCGGCGCGCCATCTGCTCGGCCTTGTTGGGTGCCGTGCTGGTGCGCAGGTCCTGACAGCGGATCGATGGCCCAGTCGACCAGGTAATACATGATGATGGTGGAGATCAGCACCACCAGCAGCGACATCAGCAACCGCTTGATGAAGAAGACGACCATCGAGACGTGACCTCAGTTTCGCGAAGAGGGTGCCGGACGGTGACCCCGAGTGGAACGTGGTGGGTACCGCCGCCTTAGCTGCGACGGTACCCACCACGGAGTGTCAGGTGAAGGGGCGACCAATCAGGTCAGCTCTTCGACGGGACCCTCCAGTTCCAGAACGAGTAGTACATCGACGGGGCCAGGATGGCCGGGTTGAGGTCCGTCACTCGGGTCTTGTTGGAGATGTTCGCCGCCGGGAACTGGAAGATCGGGATCCCGATGGCGTCGTCGTACAGGATCTTCTCGATCTGGGTCTGCAGCTTGATCTGCTCGCCCAGGTCGGAAGTCTGACCAACAGCTGGTCGAACAGAGCGTCGACCTTCTTGTTCGAGTAGCCCACCAGGTTGTTGACCTCGCCGGTGGCGTAGATCGCCTGGTCGGCGCTGACGGCGGCGCTCGTCGACTCCCAGCCGAAGAAGACGGCGTCGTAGGTGCCGTCACCCAGCTTGGCGCTCCACTCGGTGCTGCCGTTGTCGACCAGGTCGAAGCCGGCCTTGGCCAGCGCGGGCTTCTCGAGCTGGAACTCGTTGACGCGCCGCACGTTGTCCTTCGCGTACATGACCCGGACCTTGACCGGCGTCTTCACGCCGGCCTGCCTTGAGCAGGGCCAACGACTTCGCCGGGTCGGTCTTGGCGTAGTCGGCGGAACCGTTGCCGGCGGTGATCTCGTCGTAGCCGTCGGTACCCTCGGTCTTGACGAAGGAGTTGCGCACCTCGGCGTCGGGCGTGATCGGCTTGATCAGCTTGTCGACGATCTCCGTGCCGCGGGACGCCGTGCAGGAACGCCTGGCGGACCAGGAGTCGCCTTCTGCGCGTCGCCTCCGTAGGTGGCGGGGTCGAACGGGCCCTTGTTGTTCTGGACCAGGTCGAAGTGCTCGAAGGTGCCGCCGAGACCCTTCTGGATGTCGACGTCCTTGACCTTCTCCGCCGCCTTCACCACGTCGGTGGTGACCTGCGGGTTGAACATGTCGAGCTCGCCGTTCTGGAGCGCCTGGACCTGAGCCATCGGGTCCTCGTTCCAGCGGACCGTCAGGGTGTCGATGGACGCCTTGTGGTCACCCGTGTACTTCGGGTTCTTCTCCAGCGTCATGTACTCGTTCTCCTTGAGGTCCTTCATGACGTAGGCACCACTGGAGAGACGGAGCAGCGGGTCGGAGGGGTACTTGGTGTAGTCGAACCCGTAGCTCCAGGTGTAGGAGATCTTCGTCAGCGCGGCGGCGTCCTTGTCCTGGACCGCCTTGACGAAGGCTTCCTTGGCCTTGGTGGGGTCGGTGATCCCCAGGGCCTTCTCGGCCACGGCGTGCGCGGGGACGTCGATGTTCATGTCGTACTGCCAGTCCGCGAACGGCTTGGAGTAGACGAGCGTCAGGGACTTGTTGTCGTCGCTGATCGTCGGGCGTCGCCTTGACGTAGCCCGCAGACCCGGCGAGGAGGAGTCGAAGAAGACCTTGCCCTTGACGTTCTTGGGCAGCCCGGTGGCGTCGTCCTTGCGGACGTTGTCGGCGCGAGATGGTGTTCAGGTTCTCGCTCTGGCCGGCCCAGTCCATCAGCATGTCGGCCGCGTCGACGGGGGTGCCGTCGGACCACTTCACGCCGTTGTTGATCGTGTACTTGACGGTCAGCGGGTTGTCGCTGACCTTCTCGTAGGTGCCGAAGGACTTGTCGGGCTGGATGCCACCCTTGGCGTCGACGTACCAGAACTGCGCGTTCATCAGGTACTTGATGTTGTTGTTGGCCGTCGCGTTGCCGTTCGAGGTGTCCTGGTTGTAGGAGTACCACGGCTGGTTCCAACCCAGGGTCAGCGAGGTCTTCTGGTTCGAAGAGTTGTCCTCTGCTTTCGGCTTCGCGGAGCAGGCCGACACCGCCAGGCTGAACGCGGCGATCACCGCCCCCGCCACGATCAGGCGCTTGCTTCTCACGTAATTCCTCCTCCGAGCGGCCCGTCGAGCGACGGGCCGAAGCGAGATCAGTCAGACGACTGAACACGAGGAGGTTAGGCGCAGGATGGGCGCTGGTCAGCCCCCGAGGCCGGATGGAGGCGTGATTGTTACCAAGGCGCGATATTCCGGACTCGTGCCAAGGTCATCCGGCGGAGGGCTCTTTCGGCGCGGATTCCTTCTCCGGACGGGCGTCCACACCGGCTTCCTTCCGCTGCTCCACCGAGATCGGGGCGGGCGCTCCCGTGAGCGGGTCGAACCCGCCGCCGCTCTTCGGGAAGGCGATCACCTCGCGGATCGAGTCCGACCCGCTGAGCAGGGCGCAGATCCGGTCCCAGCCCAGCGCGATGCCGCCGTGCGGCGGAGGACCGAAGGCGAACGCGTCGAGCAGGAAGCCGAACTTCTCCTGGGCCGCCTCCTCGTCGAGGCCCATCAGCGCGAAGACGCGCTTCTGGACGTCCTGGGAGTGGATCCGGATGGAGCCCCCGCCGATCTCGTTGCCGTTGCACACGACGTCGTAGGCCCAGGCCAGGGCGTTGCCGGGGTCCTGGTCGAAGGTGTCGGGGTGCTGGGGGCTGGTGAAGGCGTGGTGCACCGCGGTCCACTGGCCGCCACCGACCGCGACGTCACCCGCGGCGGTCGCGTCCGCGGACGGCTCGAGCAGGGGCGCGTCCAGGACCCAGAGCAGGCTCCAGGCGTCCTCGTCGATGAGTCCGCCGCGACGGCCGATCTCGAGGCGGGCGGCTCCGAGCAGCGCACGGCTGCTCTTGACCGGGCCGGCGCCGAAGAAGATGCAGTCGCCCGGCTCCGCTCCCACGTGGCCGGCGACGGCGGCCCGCTCCTCGTCGCTGATGTTCTTGGCGACCGGGCCGGCGAGCTCACCGTCCTCCTTCACCAGGAGGTACGCCAGGCCGCGAGCACCGCGCTGCTTGGCCCACTCCTGCCACGCGTCGAGCTGCTTGCGCGGCTGGCTCGCGCCGCCGGGCATGACCACCGCTCCGACGTACGGCGCCTGGAAGACGCGGAACGGCGTGTCGGCGAAGAACTCGGTGCAGTCGACGAGCTCCTGGCCCATCCGGAGGTCGGGCTTGTCGGTGCCGAAGCGGGCCATCGCCTCGGCGTAGGTCAGCCGGGGCAGCGGCATCGGCAGGTCCACCCCGATCAGCTGCCACAGCGCGACCAGGATCTCCTCGGTCAGGGCGAGCACGTCGTCCTGCTCCACGAAGCTCATCTCGACGTCGAGCTGGGTGAACTCCGGCTGCCGGTCGGCGCGGAAGTCCTCGTCGCGGTAGCAGCGGGCGATCTGGTAGTACCGCTCGAGGCCGGCGACCATCAGCAGCTGCTTGAACAGCTGGGGGCTCTGCGGCAGGGCGTACCAGCTGCCGGGCTGCAACCGCGCCGGCACGAGGAAGTCGCGGGCGCCCTCGGGGGTCGACCGGGTCAGCGTGGGTGTCTCGACCTCGACGAAGTCGTGCGCGTCGAGCACGTCCCGGGCCGCCTTGCTGACCTTGCTCCGCAGCCTCAGCGCGGCGCTGGGACCGCTGCGCCGCAGGTCGAGGTAGCGGTGCTTCAACCGCGCCTCCTCGCCCACGTCACCCCCACCGAACGACGCAGCGTCGTCGATCGGGAACGGAAGAGGAGCAGAGGTGCTGAGCACCTCGACGTCGGAGGCGATCACCTCCACCTGGCCGGTCGGGAGGCCGGCGTTCTGGTTGCCCTCCGGACGCAGGGACACGGTGCCGGTGACCTTGAGGCAGTACTCGTTGCGCAGCTGGTGCGCGACGGCCTCGTCGCGGATGACCACCTGCACCACGCCGCTGGCCTCGCGCAGGTCGATGAAGGCCACTCCCCCGTGGTCGCGCCGTCGTGCCACCCAGCCGGCGAGGACGACCTCGGTGTCGGCGTCCTCGGCGCGCAGGTTGCCGGCGTCATGCGTGCGGATCACGGTCGGGTGCTTCCTTCTGGTCGGGTGCGGTGGACGGGGCTCACTCGCTGAGCCGGACGCGTGGGCGCAGGTCCTCGGCGGGCGGTGTCCAGGTGGCGAGGTCGACGGGCGACTGCTCGCCGGAGCGGATGTCCTTGGCCTCGAAGGAGCCGTCGGCCATCTGGAAGAGAACGTACGGGATGCCCCGCCGCTCGGCGAACCGGATCTGCTTGCCGAACTTCGCCGCCGTGGGTGCCACCTCGCAGGGCACGCCCAGCGCGCGCAGACGGTCGGCAGCAGCATCGCTCGCGGTCCGGGTCTCCTCGTCGACCACGGCCACGAGCACGGCGCTCGGGACAGCGCGGTCGGCATCGAGCACGCCGCGGTTGACCAGCGGGACGAGCGTGCGGCTGACCCCGAACGAGATGCCGACCCCGGGGAACGTCGTACGGCCGTCGCTGGCCAGGGCGTCGTACCGCCCACCCGAGCAGATCGAGCCGAGACCCTCGTAGCCGTCGAGGCGGGTCTCGAAGACGGTGCCGGTGTAGTAGTCGAGGCCGCGGGCGATCCGGAGGTCCGCCCGGACCCGGACCCGGTCGGAGGCGAGCGGCAGGCAGCCCTCGACCACGGCGGCGAGCTCGGTGAGCCCCTCCTCCAGCAGGTCGTGGCGTACGCCGAGCGCGCGCACCTGCTCGACGAACGAGGTGTCCTCGGCGCTGATCTGCGCCAGCGCCAGGCACTGGTCGGCCTGTCCCTCCTGGAGACCGGCGTCCTCGACGAGCAGGGTGCGCACCTCCTCGGCGGAGAGCTTGTCGAGCTTGTCGACGGCGCGCATCACGGCCGGGAGGTCCGCGGCGCCGAGGCCGGCGTAGAAGCCCTGGATCAGCTTGCGGTTGTTGACCTGCAGCGTGAAGCCGGGCAGGAAGTCGAGGCCGCTGAGTGCGTCGACCATCACTCGCGCCACCTCGACGTCGTGGTGGAACGGCAGCGTGTCGCGCCCGATCACGTCGATGTCGGCCTGGGTGAACTCGCGGAAGCGCCCCTCCTGGGGCCGCTCGCCGCGCCACACCTTCTGGATCTGGTAGCGGCGGAACGGGAACTCCAGCTTGCCGGCGTTCTCCAGCACGTAGCGCGCGAACGGCACGGTCAGGTCGAAGTGCAGGCCGAGGCCCGCGTCACCCTCGACGTCGTGGATCCGCTTGACGACGTAGACCTCCTTGGAGGTCTCCCCCGCGTGCAGGAGCCGATCGAGGGGCTCGACGGCGCGGGTCTCGACGTTCGCGAAGCCGTGCAGCTCGAAGGTCCGCGCGAGCCGCTCGACGACCTGCTGCTCGACCTGGCGCTGCGCGGGCAGGAACTCGGGGAACCCGCTGAGCGGGCTGGGACCGGCCATCTCAGAGGCCTCGGTCTCGGTGACCTGGTCGACCGGCTCGTCACTCTGCAGGTCGAGCAGGAACGGGTTGGTGGCGCGCTCCTGCGCGATGCTGGTCTGCTCGCCGTGGCCCGGCAGCACGACGATGTCGTCGGGCAGGGTGAGCACCTTCTCGCGCAGGCTGCGCAGCATCGTGGGGTGGTCGCCACCCGGCAGGTCGGTGCGCCCGATGGAGCCGGCGAACAGCAGGTCACCGCTGAACATGACCTCGCTGACCTCCTGCTGGTCGTACGGCGTGCGGAAGGTGACCGAGCCCTCGGTGTGTCCCGGCGTGTGGTCCACCACGAAGCTCAGCCCGGCCAGCTCGAGGACCTGCGCGTCGGCGAGCTCCTCGACGCGGTCCGGCTCGGCGAAGGTGTACTTCCCGCCGAGCAGCATGCTGGTGGTCTCGGGGCTCATCCCGGCCAGCGGGTCGGTCAGCAGGTGGCGGTCCGACGGGTGGATCCATGCGGTCGCGTCGTAGGTCCCGGCGACCGGGGCCACGCACCACATGTGGTCGACGTGGCCGTGCGTCACGAGCACGGCGACCGGCTTGAGCCGGTGCTCGCGCACGGTCTGCGCCACTCCCTCGGCGGCGTCCTTGCCGGGGTCGATCACGACGCACTCGGTGCCCGGACCGGTGGCGGCGACGTAGCAGTTCGTTCCCCACGGTCCGGCCGGGAAGCCTGCGATCAGCACGAGTGGGTCACCTGCTCGGGAGTCTCGGGGGTGGGCGGCCGGTGATCCGGCCGGCGAACAAGGAGCCAGCCTACTGGCCCCCGGGCGCCGCTCCCGCCTTGCGTACGATGACCCCGTGGTCAGCAGTGAATGGGGTCGGGTCGCCCCGGACGGGACCGTCTACGTGCGCACTGCCGACGGCGAACGCGTCGTCGGGCAGTACCCCGAGGGGTCGCCGGAGGAGGCGCTGGCGTTCTTCACCCGGCGCTACGACGCGCTCGCCTTCGAGGTGCAGCTGCTCGAGCAGCGCGTGCACGCCGGGGCGCTGACCCCGGACGAGGCGACCGAGTCCATCCGGAAGGTCGCGGCCCAGCTCGTCGAGCCCAACGCCGTCGGCGACATCGTCGCTCTCTCCGCCCGGCTGCACGCCCTCGGCCCGATCATCGGGATGCAGCGGGGCCAGCGCCGCGACGAGAAGGCCAAGCGCGTCGAGGACTCCCGCGCCCGCAAGCTCGAGATCGTCGCCGAGGCCGAGAAGATCTCGCAGGGCAAGGACTGGCGCAACGGCGTCAACCGGCTGCGCGAGCTGCTCGACGAGTGGAAGACCCTCCCCCGGCTGGAGAAGAAGGGCGACGACGAGCTCTGGCACCGGTTCTCGGGGGCGCGCACGTCGTACACCCGCCGTCGCAAGACGCATTTCGCGGAGCAGAACGAGCAGCGCGAAGAGGCCCGGGTGATCAAGCAGCGCCTGCTCAAGGAGGCCGAGTCGCTCAGCGGCTCCACCGAGTGGGGCCCGACCTCGACGCGCTACCGCACCCTGATGCAGGAGTGGAAGGCGGCCGGCGCCGCGCCGCGCGAGGTCGAGGAGGACCTCTGGCAGCGCTTCCGTGCCGCCCAGGACGCGTTCTTCGGCGCGCGCGACGCCGCCAACGCCGAGCAGGAGAAGGAGTTCGCGGCGAACGCCGAGGTCAAGCAGGCGCTGCTCGTCGAGGCCGAGGCACTGGTCCCGGTCACCGACCTGGACGCGGCCAAGCGCACCTTCCGCAACATCGCCGAGCGCTGGGAGGCCGCCGGCAAGGTGCCGCGCGACCAGATCAAGTCGCTCGAGGCGCGCATCCGCAAGGTCGAGCAGGCCATCCGCTCGGTCGAGGACGACCAGTGGCGGCGCAGCGACCCGGAGAAGTCGGCCCGCGCCGACGACATGCTCGGCCAGCTCGAGCGCGCCATCGCCGGCCTCGAGGCCGACCTCGACCAGGCGCGTGCCGCCGGCGACGAGCGCAAGATCAAGGAGATCGAGGACAACCTCGCCTCCCGCCGCCAGTTCCTCGAGATGGCCCAGAAGGCGGCCTCCGAGTTCTCCTGAGCTCGCCGACCGGGGGTTTTCTGCACGCCCCACGGCGCCGACCGGGGCTTTGATGCACACGCGGCGTACACGAATCCCCCGCTCGCCCGCCTGGGACGTACAAGAATCCCCCGGTCAGCGGTTACTGGGTGACGCGGTAGGCGTCGAAGACGCCGTCGATCTGGCGGACCGACTTGAGGATGGCGCCGAGGTGCTTCGGGTCGCCCATCTCGAAGGCGAACTTGCTGCGCGCGACACGGTCGCGGTTGGTGGTCAGGCTGGCCGAGAGGATGTTCACGTGCTGGTCGGAGAGCACCAGCGTGATGTCGGAGAGCAGCCGGGCGCGGTCGAGGGCCTCGACCATGATCTGCACCAGGAACGTCGACTGCGCCGTGGGGGCCCACTCGACGTCGGCGAGGCGCTCGGGCTGGCTGAGCAGGTGCTGGGCGTTGGTGCAGTCGCGGCGGTGCACCGAGATGCCGTCACCGCGGGTGACGAAGCCGAGGATCTCGTCGCCGGGCACGGGCGTGCAACATCGGGCGAGCTTGACGAGCACGTCGCTCACGCCCTTCACGACGACACCGGAGTCGGGGCGGGCCGACGTACGGCGTCGGGGGCGGGTGATCGTGACCGCCTCGGCGAGGTCCTCCGCCGCGCCGTCCTTGCCACCGGAGACCTCGACGACCTTCCGCACGACGGTCTGCGCGCCGAGGTTGCCCTCGCCGACCGCCGCGTACAGGGCGGAGACGTCGCTCACGCGCAGCTCGTTGGCCACCTGGGTCAGCGACTCGTGGGTCATCACCCGCTTGAGGGGCAGCCCCTCCTTGCGCAGCAGGCGGCCGATCTGCTCCTTGCCCTGCTCGATCGCCTCCTCACGCCGCTCCTTGGTGAACCAGTGCCGGATCTTGCTGCGGGCCCGCGGTGACTTCACGAAGGTCAGCCAGTCGCGGGACGGCCCGGCGTTCGGCGACTTGGAGGTGAACACCTCGACCACGTCGCCGTGCTCCAGCGTCGACTCCAGCGGCACCAGGCGGCCGTTGACCCGCGCGCCGATCGTGTGGTGCCCCACCTCGGTGTGGATCGAGTAGGCGAAGTCGACCGGGGTCGATCCCATCGGCAGGCCCATCACGTCGCCGCGGGGGGTGAACACGAACACCTCGGCGGAGTTGATCTCGAAGCGCAGCGAGTCGAGGAACTCGCCCGGGTCCTCGACCTCGTTCTGCCAGTCGAGCAGCTGGCGCAGCCACTGCATGTCGGAGTCGGTGGGCGACTTCTCCGCGGGCGACTTGTCGGCGCCGTTGCGGGAGTCCTCCTTGTACTTCCAGTGCGCCGCGACGCCGTACTCCGCGCGCCGGTGCATGGCCACGGTGCGGATCTGCATCTCCACCGGCTTGCCGTGCGGGCCGATCACCGTGGTGTGCAGCGACTGGTACATGTTGAACTTCGGCATCGCGACGTAGTCCTTGAACCGCCCCGGGAGCGGGTTCCAGCGGTTGTGCAGGACGCCGAGCACGCCGTAGCAGTCGGGGTCGCCGTCGACGAGGATGCGGATGCCGACGAGGTCGTAGATGTCGGAGAACTCGCGGCCGCCGTGGATCATCTTCTGGTAGATCGAGTAGTAGTGCTTCGGCCGGCCGGTCACCCGGGCGGTGATCTTCGAGGCGCGCAGGTCCTTCTCCACCTGGCTGATCACCTCGGCGAGGAACTGGTCGCGCGACGGCGCGCGCTCGGCCACCAGGCGCACGATCTCGTCGTAGATCCGCGGGTGCGTGGTCGCGAAGGCGAGGTCCTCCAGCTCCCACTTCAGGGTGTTCATGCCGAGCCGGTGGGCCAGCGGGGCGTAGATCTCCAGGGTCTCGCGGCTCTTGCGCTCCTGCGTCTCGGCCTTGACGTAGCGCAGCGTGCGCATGTTGTGCAGCCGGTCGGCGAGCTTGATGACCAGGACGCGGATGTCCTTGCTCATCGCGACGATCATCTTGCGGATCGTCTCGGCCTCGGCCGTCTCGCCGTACTTGACCTTGTCGAGCTTGGTGACGCCGTCGACCAGCAGCGCCACCTCGTCACCGAAGTCGGTGCGCAGCTGGTCCAGGGTGTACGACGTGTCCTCGACCGTGTCGTGGAGCAGGGCCGCCACCAGGGTGGGCTCGGTCATGCCGATGTCGGCCAGGATCGTGGTGACGGCCAGCGGGTGGGTGATGTAGGGGTCGCCGCTCTTGCGCATCTGGCCGCGGTGGTGCTTCTCCGCGGTGTCGTAGGCGCGCTCGATCAGGGCGAGGTCGGCCTTGGGGTGGTTGGCCCGGACCGTGCGGAACAGCGGGTCGAGGACCGGGTTGCCGACCTGCTTGCTGGTGCCGATGCGCGCCAGTCGGGCCCGCACCCCCCGGCCGCTCAGCGTCGGCGTGCGCTCGGGAGCAGGCGTGGGCTCGTCGACCACGGGCAGAGCCTCGGCCACGGGCACAGCGTCGACCACGGGCTCCTCGCCCGCCTCCGCCACCGCGCGCTCCTCGGCCATCCGGCTCCCTTCGGCTCTCGGCGCCACCGCTACCAGTCTAGGTGCGGGCGGCCAGTCACAGGCCCGCCACGGAGCCGTGGCCTCAGACGGTGTGCAGCACGGTGAGCGGCAGGTCGCCCACGGCCTCGCGGCCCGGGAGGAAGCTCAGCTCCAGCATCACGGCGAGACCGTGCACCACGGCGTCCGCCTGCTCGATCAGGCTCGCGGTCGCCCGGGCGGTCCCTCCGGTGGCCAGCACGTCGTCGATGACCAGCACCCGCTCCCCGGGGGCGAGGGCGTCCACGTGCATCTCGAGGGTCTCCTCGCCGTACTCCAGCTCGTAGCTGACCGCACGCGTCTCCGACGGCAGCTTCCCCGGCTTGCGCACCGGCACGAACCCGACGCCGAGGGCGAGGGCGACCGGCGCAGCCAGGATGAAACCACGGGCCTCCATGCCGACCACCTTGTCGACCTCGGTGTTGCCCGACGAGTCGCGACCGGCGTCGGCCAGCCCCTGCACGACCGCACCGAAGGCGGCGTGGTCGTCGAGCAGCGGCGTGATGTCCTTGAACGTCACGCCTTCCTTCGGGAAGTCGGCCACGTCGCGGACGAGTGAGTCGATCAGGTGGCTCAGGGCGGCGTCGACCACGGCGTTGTCTCCTGGCTGGCTGGTGCTCAGCGGCCGCGCTTGGAGCGCGGCTGGCGAGTGGGCTGGGTCCGCCCGGAGGACCCGGAGTCGGAGCTCGGGCGCTTCGTCTGCGGCACCACGCGGCCCGAACCCTGGGCCTCGGGGCGACGTGGCGGCGCCTTCACGGGTGACGCACTGGGCTCGTCGCCGTCCGGGCCGTCGACGGCTGGTTCGTCGCCCTCGGCGCGCAGCGGCATGTCGTCGGTGAAGACCGGGACCTCGGCGTAGCGGTCGGCGTCGCGTCGTGCCCGAGCCTTCGCCCGGGCGTCCTGCTCGGTGATCTCCTTCTCGCCCGACTTCAGCTGTACGGCGAGCGGGGTGGCGATGAAGATCGAGGAGTAGGCACCGGCGGCCATGCCGACGAAGAGCGCGAGGGCGAGGTCCTTCAGGGCGCCCGGACCCGAGCGTGGCCACACCGACGTACAGGATCGCCGCGACCGGCAGCAGCGCGACGATCGAGGTGTTGATCGAGCGCACCAGGGTCTGGTTGACCGCCAGGTTGGCCATCTCGGCGTAGGTCCTGCGGCTCTGCTTCAGGTTCCTGGTGTTCTCGCGCACCTTGTCGAAGACGACCACGGTGTCGTAGAGCGAGAAGCCCAGGATGGTCAGCAGGCCGGTCACGGTCGCCGGGGTGACCTCGAAGCCCGAGAGCGCGTAGACCCCGATGGTGATCACGATGTCGTGGGCGAGGGCCACGATCGCGGCCACCGACATCTTCCACTCGCGGAAGTACGCCCAGATGAACAGCACGACCAGGATCAGGAAGACGAAGAGCCCGGTGAGGGCGCGCTTCGCCACCTGGGCGCCCCAGCTGGCCCCGACGTCCTGCGCCGAGATGTCCTTGTCGGCATCGACCCCCACCGACTCGGCGATGGCGTTGCTGACCTTGATGGCGTCGCGTGTTGCTCAGCTCCTCGGTCTGCACCCGGATCGACTGACCCGAGGTGTTGACGATCGGTGAGGACGCCTCCGCGATGCCGGTGTCGGCGACGGCCGTGCGGATCTTGTCGACGTTGTCCTGGGTGACCTGGCTCGTCGGGAGGCTGACGGTGTACTCGACGCCGCCCTTGAACTCGATCCCGAAGTTGAGGCCCTTGAAGTAGAGACCGCCCGCGGCCAGCACGATGATCACGCCGGACACGGCGTACCAGAGCCACTTGCGACCGACGAAGTCGATCGAGACCCTGCCTTCGTACAGCTCGTTGCCGAGCCTGCTCATGCGACCCATCAGGCCCTCCCTCCGACGAGCTCGGACTTGCGGTCGTGCTCCGGGTCGTCGATGCCCAACGTCTCCCGCGACAGCCCGGAGAACCTTCCACCGCTGTTGAAGAAGTGGAACCGGGCCAGCACGGTCATCATCGGCTTGGTGAACCAGAAGAACACCGCGACGTCGATGATGGTGCTGATCCCGAGGGCGAACGCGAAGCCCCGGACGACGCCGATGGCGAAGATGTAGAGCACCACCGCCGCCAGGAGCGACACCGCGTCGGCGGCCAGGCAGGTGTTCCGGGCGCGCGTCCAGCCCGTCTCCACCGCCACCCTCATGGAACGACCCTCCCGCATCTCGTCGCGTATGCGCTCGAAGTACACGATGAAGGAGTCGGCCGTGATTCCCACGGCGACGATCAGCCCCGCGATGCCGGGCAGCGTCAGGGTGAAGCCGGCGGTCTGGCCGAGCAGGAGCACGATGGAGTAGGTGACGGCGCCCGCGATCATCAGCGAGGCGACCACGACGAGTCCGAGACCGCGGTAGTAGAGCAGGCAGTAGATCATCACCACGAGCAGTCCGATGATGCCGGCGGTGATCCCTGCGGAGAGCTGGTTGCCGGCCAGCGACGGACCGACCGTCTCCACGGTGGTGCTGAACTTCAACGGCAGGGCGCCGTACTTCAGGGAGTTGGCCAGCGACCTGTGCCTCGGACTCCTTGAAGTCGCCGGTGATCTGGGCGTTGCCGTCGAGGATCGGCTCGTTGAAGCCGGCGTACGAGATCACCTGACCGTCGAGCACGATCGCGAAGGTGCCGCTGTTGGCGTTCAGCTTGGTGGAGATGTCGCCGAAGACCTTGCGGGCATCACCCTTGAGGCCGAGGTTGACCGCCCAGCCGACGCCCTGGGGCGGGGTGCCGTAGGAGGCCGACTTCAGCGAGGTGCCCTCGATCACGGCTACCGACAGCAGGAACTTCTGGCCCTTGTTGTCGCACGTGATCAGCGGCTGGGCGGGATCGTCGGCGACCGGGCGCGGACGTCGCGGTCTTCGGGTCGGGACAGGTGAACGCCGCGAACTTGGTGAGCCACTCCTCACCGGGGTTCTGGGCCCAGGCGACCGGGTCGTCGATCGGGGCGCCCTTCTGGGTGACCTGCGGCGACGCGCTCGGCGCGGCCGGGCTGGGCGTGGCACTGGGCGAGGCGGCCGGGGTCGCGGTGGCGGCCTTCGGTGACGCAGTGGGTGAGGCCTTCGCGAACGGGGCCGGCCGGGGGTTGGGGGTGGCCGAGGACTTGCCCGCCTTCGGCGTCGGCGTCGCCTTCGGGCTGGCCTTGGGGCTGGCGGCACCCGAGGGGCTCGGTGACGGGCTGGGTGACGGGCTCGGTGACTGCGCGGCCGGCGTGCCCGGCTGGGGGGAGCCAGCCACGATGCGGAAGCGCAGCTGAGCCGTGCGCTTGACCGAGTCGACCAGGCTGGAGGCGTTCTTCCCGGGGATCTCGACGATGATGTTGCGGTTGCCCTGGGTGGAGACCTCTGCCTCGGAGACGCCGCTGCCGTTCACCCGCCGGTCGACGATGTTGGCGGCCTGCTTGAGCTTGGTCTGGGTGATCTTCTGACCGCCCTGCTCGGTCGCGGAGAGCGTGATCCGGGTGCCGCCCTCCAGGTCCAGGCCCAGGCGCGGCTTCCAGCTGTCGCCGAGCGCGGCCAGCCCGTAGAACACACCGATCACGATGAAGAAGATCAGCAGGGTGCGTCCGGGTCGGGGCGTTCGCTTCGCCACGTCAGCTTCTCTCCTCGTCCCCGCGGGGTTCCTCGGGCGGGTTCAGGGCCTGGTCGTCGGCCGGTTCGTCGACCAGCTCGTCCTCGGGCTCGTCGTACACGGGCTCCGCCTCGGCCTGCCGTACGACGGCCTGCCGGGCCACCGTGATCAGCGTGCCGGGGGCGATCTCGAGCTCCGCCCGTCCGTCGGTCAACGAACGGATGGTGCCGAAGATCCCCGAGGAGAGCACCACCTCCTGGCCGACCTCGAGGTCCTGCTGGAGCTGCTGCACGCGGCGCTGCTGGTTCCTCGCCGGGCGCATCACGATCACCCAGAAGAACACCAGCACCAGCAGGATCACGAGCAGCTGCGCGGCGGGCGGCATGGCGGACAACTCCAGGGAGAGACGGGGATGGTGGCGCCCCACGGGCACCCGGCCCCTCGCGCGACGTCACGTAGAGCGCAACGAGCGGCACCGAGGGTGCAGTGTAACGGGCGGGTCGGCGCTTCTCAGACCACTAGGCAGGCTCGTCGTCGAACAGTGTGGAGTCGGTGTGCCGGGGCGGCGTGAGGCCGAGGTGCTCCCAGGCGCCCCTGGTGGCCACCCGACCGCGCGGAGTCCGGGCCAGGAGACCGTTGCGCACCAGGAACGGCTCGGCCACCTCCTCCACGGTCTCGCGCTCCTCCCCCACGGCCACCGCCAGCGTGCTGATGCCGACGGGGCCACCGCCGAACCGGCGGCACAGGACGTCGAGCACGGCGCGGTCGAGCCGGTCGAGGCCCGACTCGTCGACCTCGAACAGCTCGAGGGCCGCGCGGGCCAGGTCACGGGTGACGACGCCGTCGGCGCGCACCTGGGCGTAGTCGCGCACCCGGCGCAGCAGCCGGTTGGCGATGCGCGGCGTCCCTCGCGAGCGCAGCGAGATCTCGCGGGAACCCTCGGGCTGCAGGGGTACGTCGAGCAGGCCGGCCGACCGACGCACGATCTGGTCGAGGTCGTCGGCCTCGTAGTACTCCAGCTGCGCGGTGAACCCGAACCGGTCGCGCAGGGGCCCGGGCAGGAGACCGGCCCGCGTGGTCGCCCCGACCAGCGTGAACGGGGGGATGTCGAGCGGGATCGCGGTGGCGCCGGGTCCCTTGCCGATCACCACGTCGACCCGGAAGTCCTCCATGGCCATGTAGAGCATCTCCTCGGCCGGGCGCGACATCCGGTGGATCTCGTCGACGAAGAGGACGTCGCCGTCGTTGAGCCCGGAGAGGATCGCCGCCAGGTCGCCGGCGTGGGTGATCGCAGGACCGCTGGTCAGCCGCAGCGGAGCGGTCATCTCGGCGGCGATGATCATCGCCAGCGTCGTCTTGCCCAGCCCCGGGGGCCCGCAGAGCAGCACGTGGTCGGGAACGCGCTCGCGGGCCCGGGCTGCCTCGAGCAGCAGCGAGAGCTGCTCGCAGACGCGGTCCTGGCCGACCACCTCCTCGAGCGTGCGCGGGCGCAGCGCCGCCTCGACCACCCGCTCGTCGGCATCGGCATCCCCGCCGGTGATCTCGGCCGATCCCGGGGCGGCTGGTCATGTAGGCCAGCTCGGCGGCATCCAGCTCGGACTCCTGCACGATCAGGCCTTGCTCAGGGTGCGTAGGGCGGCGCGCAACAGGGTGGCCACGTCGGGGGCACCGGAGTCGGTGACCATCTGCTCGGCCTCACCGGCGACGTCGCCGACGGCACGGTCGGCCTCCTTCGCCGACCAGCCGAGGCCCATCAGCCCTGCCTGCACCTGCGCCTGCCACCCGTTCGAGGCGGTCGCGGGCGCCGGCGTGCCGGCGTACGAGCCAGGCGCGCCGATGCGGTCGCGCAGCTCGAGGATGATCCGCTGGGCACCCTTCTGGCCGATGCCCGGCACCGTCGTGAGCGTCTTGACGTCGTCGGTCCCGACCGCCCGCCGCAGCGTCTCGGGGTTGTGGCAGGCCAGCATCGCCTGGGCGAGCTTGGGACCGACCCCGCTGGCGGTCTGGAGCAGCTCGAAGGTCTGCTTCTCGTCGTCGTCGGCGAAGCCGAACAGGGTGAGGGAGTCCTCCCGGACCACCAGGCTGGTCGGCAGCGTTGCCTCGGCGCCGGTGCGCAGCGAGGCGAGCGTGTCGGGCGTGCACTGCAGCTCGAGGCCGACCCCGCCGACCTCGAGGACGACGGAGGTCAGCGAGACACCGGTCACCCGGCCCCGCACGGACGCGATCATCTGGATCCTCCTCGGGCGGCGTGGGCGGCGACGGCGGCCTCGAGCCGGTTGGTGGCGCCGCCTCGCCAGATGTGGCAGATGGCCAGCGCCAGCGAGTCGGCGGCGTCGGCGGGTTTCGGCACCTCGTCGAGGCGGAGCAGACGGGTGACCATCGCGCCCACCTGGGCCTTGTCGGCGCGGCCGCTGCCGGTGACCGCCGCCTTCACCTCGCTGGGCGTGTGCAGCGCGACCGGGAGCCCCCGCCGCGCCGCGACCAGGATCGCGATCCCGCTGGCCTGGGCGGTGCCCATCACGGTGCGCACGTTGTGCTGGCTGAAGACGCGCTCGACCGCGACGGCGTCGGGCCGGGTGCGGTCGAGCCACTCCTCGAGGCCCGCCTCGATCAGGCACAGCCGCTGGTCGATCGGCAGGTCGGCGCCGCTGCGGACCACGCCCGTCTCGACGAGGTGCAGGGGCCGGCCGATCGAGCCCTCGACCACGCCCACGCCGCACCGGGTCAGGCCGGGGTCGACGCCGAGCACCCGCATGTGACCCTCCACCGTCGTCCGAACACCTGTTCGCACCACGCTAACCGCGGCGGTCGTCGGGGCGGCGTACGACGCGCCGGGGTCAGGCGTCGAGCGACTCCATGACGTCGTCGGAGACGTCGAAGTTGGCGAAGACGTTCTGGACGTCGTCGAGGTCCTCGAGCGCCTCCATCAGGCGGAACACCTTGCCGGCGCCGTCCTGGTCCAGCTCGACCTGCATGCTCGGGACGAACGCCGCCTCGGCGGAGTCGTAGTCGACGCCGGCCGCCTGCAGCGCGGAGCGCACCGCGACGAGGTCGGTGGCCTCGCTGACCACCTCGAAGGACTCGCCGAGGTCGTTGACGTCCTCGGCGCCGGCCTCGAGGGTCGCCTCGAGCACGACGTCCTCGTTCACCTGCCGTCCGTCCTGCTCCACCGGGACGATCACCACGCCCTTGCGGTTGAACATGTAGGAGACCGAGCCCGGGTCCGCCAGCGAGCCACCGTTGCGGTTCATCGCCGTGCGCACCTCCATGGCCGCCCGGTTCTTGTTGTCGGTGAGGCACTCGATCAGGAAGGCGACGCCGTTCGGGCCGTAGCCCTCGTACATGATCGTGCTGTAGTCGGCGCCGCCCGCCTCGGCACCGGAGCCGCGCTTGACCGCGCGGTCGATGTTGTCGTTGGGGACCGAGGACTTCTTGGCCTTCTGGATCGCGTCGTAGAGCGTCGGGTTGCCGGAGATGTCGCCGCCGCCCATGCGGGCGGCCACCTCGATGTTCTTGATCAGCTTGGCGAACATCTTGCCGCGCCGGGCGTCGATGACGGCCTTCTTGTGCTTGGTCGTCGCCCACTTGGAGTGGCCTGACATCAGCGGGTCCCTTCGGTGCTTGCTTCGACGAGTTCGCGGAAGAGCCCGTGGATGCGGCTGTCCTGCTCCACCTCGGGGTGGAACGACGTCGCCAGCAGCGGGCCCTGCCGGACCGCGACGATCCTACCGGCGGCCTCCCCCGCGCCGACCCGGGCGAGCACCTCGACCTCGGACCCGACCGCCTCCACCCACGGCGCCCGGATGAAGACGGCGTGCACCGGCCCGTCCAGGCCGGCCACGTCGAGGTCCCCCTCGAAGGAGTCGACCTGGCGCCCGAAGGCGTTGCGGCGCACGGTGACGTCGAGCCCCCCGAGCGTCTCCTGGCCCTCGGCGCCGTCCTCCAGGCGGTCCGCCAGCATGATCATCCCGGCGCAGGTGCCGAACGCCGGCATGCCGGAGGCGATCCGCTTGCGCAGCGGGTCGAACAGCCCGAACCTGCGGGTGAGCTTGGCCATCGTGGTCGACTCCCCGCCCGGGATCACCAAGCCGTCGCACTGCTCGAGCTCCTCGGGCCGGCGTACGGCGAGCGCACCGACGCCGAGCCGGTCGAGCACGGCGAGGTGCTCGCGCACGTCGCCCTGCAGGGCAAGGACGCCGATGGTGGACGAGGGCATGGCGCGATCCTAGAAGTGCCGCGGAGGTCGTGCTTCATCAGGAACCGAACCTGCCTGATGGACGCCTACCGTCGACCGTGACGACATCCTCCAGGGCAAGGAGCCTGACCATGGACTACCGCATCGAGCTGATCGCCCTCCCGGTCAGCGACATCGACCGCACGCGCACCTTCTACGGCGAGACGCTCGGCTGGCCGGTCGACCACGACCACGAGGTCAGCGACGACGTCCACTTCGTGCAGGTCACGCCACCCGGCTCGGCGTGCTCGATCGCGTTCGGCCGTGGCATCTCGGAGATGGAGCCCGGTTCGCTGCGGGCGATCCAGGCGGTGATCGGGTCGGCCGACGAGGCGCTGGCCGACCTCACCGAGCGCGGCGTCGAGGCCCAGGGCGTCGACGACCAGCCCTGGGGCCGGTTCGTGTACTTCGCAGACCCCGACGGCAACAGCTGGGCGCTGCAGGAGCCGCCCGACTACTCGCGGCTCGGGGAGTGGCAGCGCGAGCACGGCCTCGGCTGAGACCTCGGCTGGGCCGTCGGCCGGCGTGCCGCCCACATCCCGATGGGGTGCCTCCCCCGCGGTGGCACCCCATCGGGACTGGTGTGGGTTGTCGCGGTTGCGATGCCTAATCTTGACCCAGTTATCCGACGTTTGGTAGCAAATCCGGACAGATTGCCCAAATGGTCTAGAACTGGTCTAAATCACCAGCCGCGCTGGGCGAGCCGGTGCGGCTCGGGAAGCTCCTCGACATTGATGCCGACCATGGCCTCGCCGAGCCCGCGGGAGACCTTCGCGACCACGTCCGGGTCGTCGTGGAAGGTGGTGGCCTGGACGATCGCCTCGGCCCGCTCGGCCGGGTTGCCGGACTTGAAGATCCCCGAGCCCACGAAGACCCCCTCGGCGCCGAGCTGCATCATCATCGCGGCGTCGGCCGGCGTCGCGATGCCGCCCGCGGTGAACAGCACGACGGGCAGCTTGCCCGCCGCGGCGACCTCCACCACCAGGTCGTACGGCGCCTGCAGCTCCTTGGCCGCGACGAAGAGCTCGTCGGGCGAGAGCACGCCCAGTCGACGGATCTCCTGGCGGATGGTGCGCATGTGGGTGACCGCGTTGGACACGTCGCCGGTGCCGGCCTCGCCCTTGGAGCGGATCATCGCCGCGCCCTCGGTGATCCGCCGCAGCGCCTCCCCCAGGTTGGTCGCCCCGCACACGAACGGCACCGTGAACGCCCACTTGTCGATGTGGTGGGCGTAGTCGGCCGGCGTGAGCACCTCGGACTCGTCGACGTAGTCCACGCCGAGGCTCTGCAGCACCTGCGCCTCGGCGAAGTGGCCGATGCGCGCCTTGGCCATCACCGGGATCGAGACCGCCTCGACGATGCCGTCGATCATGTCGGGGTCGCTCATCCGCGCGACGCCGCCCTGGGCGCGGATGTCGGCCGGCACCCGCTCGAGCGCCATCACGGCCACCGCCCCGGCGTCCTCGGCGATCTTGGCCTGGTCGGCGTTGACGACGTCCATGATCACGCCGCCCTTCAGCATCTCGGCCATGCCGCGCTTGACGCGCGAGGTGCCGTGCTCGGGTGCGCCTGTACTACGTTCCTGGAAGCTCTCAGCCATGGTCGGATCGTACGTCCGGCGACTCGACGCCTGACGCCGTACCTTCCAGATCCGCAGCAGCACCGTCTGCGTGCTCGCGAGGGCGAGCACCCACAGGGCGAGCTCCATCAGGATGGGCCAGCCCAGGAGGCCGGTGAGCCCCGTCGCCGCCAGGATCAGGACCGTGCGATCGGCGCGCTCGGCGAAACCACCGCGGGCGTCCATCCCGAGCGACTCGGCCTTGGCGCGGGCGTAGGAGGTGACCGATCCCATCACCAGGCAGTACAGGGCCAGGCACAGGTAGAGCGTGCTGTCGCCGGGGCCGGCGTAGAAGAGGACGAGGCCACCGAAGATCGCGCCGTCGCCGATCCGGTCGAGCGTGGAGTCGAAGAACGCGCCGAAGGTGGAGGTGCGCCCCGAGGCACGTGCCATCGCCCCGTCGATCAGGTCGCTGAAGACGAAGGCGGTGATGAACAGGACTCCGGCCAGCAGGTGCCCGCGCGGGAAGAACGCGAGCGCGCCGACGCAGACCCCGATGGTGCCGACGAGGGTGACGGCGTCGGGGCTGATGCCCAGCCGCAGGAACAGGCGCACGAACGGCGCCAGCATCACGTGCTGCCAGAAGTGCTTGAACCGGTCCAACATGTCCCGAGGAGGCTACCGGTCAGCAGCGGTGGCACGGGCGACAGGCGCGCGCGGCGTACGGTGGCGAACGAGGGGCCACTCCGGCGCCGCCGAGGAGAGCCCCATGAACGACAAGTCGCCGCGCCAGAGCATGAGCAAGAAGTCAGGCAAGTCGATCAAGGAGAAGCGAGCGGCCAAGCGCGACCAGGTCGACGAGGCCCGGTTCAAGGAAGCCAAGCCGGCCAAGAAGTGACGGGTCGAGCGCCCTTGCGGCTCGGCGTCATCGGCTCCTCGGCGAAGGAGAACGAGCACCGCCTTCCCCTCCACCCGGACCACCTGGCGCGGATCCCGGAGGAGCTGCGCGGCAGCATCACCCTCGAGCACGGGTTCGGCGAGCGCTTCCGCCGCAGCGACGACGACCTCGCGCCGTACGTCGCCGGCTTCGCGACGCAGGCAGGAGATCCTCGCCGGCTCGGAGGTCGTGCTGCTGCCCAAGCCGCAGCACGAGGACGTCGCGGCCATGGCCCACGGCAGCGTCCTGTGGGGCTGGCCGCACTGCGTCCAGGACCCGGTGCTCACCCAGATCGCGATCGACCGGGGTCTCACCCTGATCGCGTTCGAGGTGATGAACCACTGGACCGTCGACGGCTCGGTCGGGCTGCACGTGTTCCACAAGAACAACGAGCTCGCCGGCTACTGCTCGGTCCTCCATGCCCTGGAGCTGACCGGCACCACGGGCGACTACGGTCGGCGGCTCAAGGCCGCCGTCATCGGGTTCGGGGCCACGGCCCGAGGTGCGGTGACCGCGCTGAACGCCCACGGCATCCACGAGGTCGCGGTGCTCACCAACCGGGGCGTCGCTGCGGTCGGCTCCCCCATCCACTCGGTACGGATCCGGCAGTTCGACCACGACCCCGAGCCGCCGCACGGGAGCCACGTGATCATCGAGCGTGGTCGGGTGCCGCTGCCCGAGTACCTCGCCGAGAACGACATCATCGTGAACTGCACGCTGCAGGACACCGCGGCACCCCTCACCTTCCTCTCGCTGGCGGACCTCGCCCTGTTCCGGCAGGGCACTCTCGTCGTCGACGTCTCGTGCGACGAGGGCATGGGCTTCGAGTGGGCTCGGCCGACCACCTTCGACGACCCGATGTTCACGGTGGCCGACAAGGTCGACTACTACGCGGTGGACCACAGCCCGTCGTACCTCTGGAACTCCGCGACGTGGGAGAACAGCGAGGCACTGCTGCCGTTCCTGCCCACGGTGCTCGACGGGCCCGGCGGCGTGGGACGACGACGAGACGATCCAGCGCGCCATCGAGATCCGCGACGGCCGCATCGTCAACCCGGCCATCCTGGCGTTCCAGGGACGTGCCCCGGAGCACCCGCACCTGGTCGGCTGACCGGCTACCAGGCCTCGGCCAGCATCTGGCGCGTGTCGGCGAGCAGCTGGGGCAGCATCTTGGTGCCGCCGACGACGGTGATGAAGTTGGCGTCGCCGGACCACCGCGGTACGACGTGCTGGTGCAGGTGGTCGGCCAGCGAGCCGCCGGCGACCCCACCGAGGTTCAGGCCCACGTTGAAGGCGTGCGGGCCGCTGACCGACTTCAGCACCCGGATGGCGTGCTGCGTCATCGAGGTCAGCTGGCCGGCCTCCTCGTCGTCGAGCTCCTCGAGCTCGGCCACGTGCCGCTTCGGCACCACCATCAGGTGGCCGGGGTTGTAGGGGTGCAGGTTGAGCACCACGTAGCACCGGTCCTCCTGCGCGACCACGAGGCTCTCCTCGGGCGGGAGCCCGGGCATCGCGCAGAACGGGCAGCCCTCCCCGAGCGGCTCGCTCGGGCGGATGTAGGCCAGGCGGTGCGGCGTCCAGAGCCGGTCGAAGCCCTCGAACCCCTTCCGGCTGCCGCCGACCGTCACCGGAGCCCGCGGTCACACCTGCACCCGCGACGCGACCGCCTCGGTCGACCCGGGCGATCGCCTCCTCGACGCGGCACGCCGTTGTCCTGGCGCCCGTCGCGGTAGCGGAAGCTGACCGCGCCGGCGTCGATGTCCTTGTCGCCCGCGATCACCATGAACGGCACCTTCTGCAGCTGGGCGTTGCGGATCTTCTTCTGCATCCGGTCGTCGGAGTCGTCCACCTCGACCCGCAGGCCCTGCGCCTTCATCCGTCGCGGCGAGGTCCCACGAGGTAGTCGTTGTGCCGCTCGGCGATCGGGATCGCGGTGACCTGCACGGGCGAGAGCCAGGGCGGGAACGCGCCCGCGTAGTGCTCGGTGAGCACCCCGACGAACCGCTCGATGGAGCCGAACTTGGCCGAGTGGATCATCACCGGCCGCTGCCTGGTGCCGTCGGCGGCCTGGTACTCGAGGCCGAAGCCCTTGCGGCTGGTTGAAGTCGTACTGGATGGTCGACATCTGCCAGGTGCGGCCGATGGCGTCGCGCGCCTGGACCGAGATCTTGGGCCCGTAGTACGCCGCGCCACCAGGGTCCAGCACGAGGTCGAGCCCCGACTCGGTCGCCACCCGCTCCAGGACGGCCGTCGCCTCGGCCCACTCCTCGTCCTCGCCGACGAACTTGTCCGGCTTCGCGTCGTCGCGAGTCGAGATCTCGAGGTAGTAGTCGTCGAGCCCGAAGTCCCGGAAGCAGGCCCGAGGCAGAAGTCGAGGAGGTGCTTGATCTCGCCGGGCGCCTGCTCCGGGTGTCACGTAGGAGTGGGAGTCGTCCTGGGCGAATCCCGCGCACGCGCGTCAGGCCGTGGATCACGCCCGACTTCTCGTAGCGGTAGACGTGCCCGAACTCGAAGAGCCGCAGCGGCAGCTCGCGGTAGGACCGCCCGCGCGACCGGAAGATCAGGTTGTGCATCGGGCAGTTCATCGCCTTGAGGTAGTAGTTCGCCCCCTCGAACTCCATCGGCGGGAACATCGAGTCGGCGTAGTACGGCAGGTGGCCGGAGAGGTGGAAAGTCCCCTCCTTCGAGATGTGCGGCGTGCCGACGTACTCGAACCCCTCCTCGATGTGCCGGCGGCGGACGTAGTCCTCCATCTCCCGCTTGATCACCCCACCCTTGGGGTGGAAGACGGGCAGGCCCGACCCGATCTCGTCGGGGAAGCTGAACAGGTCGAGCTCGCGACCGAGCTTGCGGTGGTCGCGGCGCTCGGCCTCCTCGAGCCGGTGCAGGTGCGCCTCGAGCGCCTCCTTGCTCTCCCACGCGGTGCCGTAGATGCGCTGCAGCTGCTTGTTCTTCTCGCTGCCGCGCCAGTACGCCGCCGCGGAGCGCATCAGCTTGAACGCCGGGATCCGCTTCGTGGTCGGCAGGTGCGGGCCACGGCACAGGTCCTTCCACGCCAGCTCGCCGTTGCGGTCGAGGTTGTCGTAGATCGTGAGCTGGCCGGCGCCGACCTCGGCGCTGGCTCCCTCCGCGGCATCTCCGGCCGGCGGACCCCTTCAGACCGATCAGCTCGAGCTTGTAGGGCTCCTCGGCCAGCTCCGCGCGCGCGTCGTCGTCGCTCACGGCTCGACGGGAGAAGCGCTGGTTGTCCTTGATGATCTTGCGCATCCGGGTCTCGATCTTCTCGAGGTCCTCGGGCACGAACGGGGTCTCGACGTCGAAGTCGTAGTAGAAGCCGTCCTCGATCGGCGGTCCGATCCCCAGCTTCGCGTCGGGGAACAGGTCCTGCACCGCCTGGGCCATCACGTGCGCCGTCGAGTGGCGCAGGATGTCGTGCCCCTCCGGGCTGTCCACCGCGATCGCCTCGACCACGTCGCCGTCGGCGAGCTCGTGGGCCAGGTCGCGCACGGTCTCGCCCGACCCGCGCCGCGACGACCTCGGGCTCGTCGCGGAACAGCTCCCACGCGCGCGTCCCCACCTCGACGCTGCGCTCCTCTGGCTCGGTCGAGCCGGGGCGGACGAGGTGGACGTGGATCTCGGGCACGAAGTGGCTCCTGGCTGCGGGGGGCTGCGTCGCTCGATCGTAGCGACGGCCCGGGGTCGTGCCCCAACGGGATTTTCGCAGGCGGCCTCAGACGAGGTTGGTGGGCGATACTGGGTTCGAACCAGTGACCTCTTCGGTGCGGACGGCAGAGCCGCGCTCCCGGCCAGGGGGTCTAGATGGTGGGCGATACTGGGTTCGAACCAGTGACCTCTTCGGTGTGAACGAAGCGCGCTACCACTGCGCCAATCGCCCTCGCGGCCGGCACCGGGCCTGCTCGGCCAGGTGCGTGCGAAACCCTAGCGCAGCGAACGGGTGGCCCCGAAACCGGTGAGGCCGCTGTCTCCCGGATGCCCCCTTTGCACCTATCACGCGGGGCCGGAAAAGCGCGAAGGCGCACTCGAACGGGTCTACAAATGACTAGACCACTGACTGTCCAAAATAGACCAGCCTCCGTAGCCGGGTAGACCAGTGGGGGTATATAACGGACATATCAACCATTCATCTATCGGCACTGCCAAAAGTTGCACACACTTCACTCATCGCGTTGGAGGGCGCGTCAGGGTTTCTGGAGGGAAATCCTGGAGGGATCAAGGGGAGAGCAAACGATGAAGCAGACGAAGACCGCACAGGTCATCACCGAGAACGTCGAACTCGAGTTCGTGGACCCGCAGGGCGAGGCGACGTCGATCGACGCCGACCTGGTCTTCGACCCGGCCGACCCGTACGCCGTCACGATGGTGTTCCGCACCGGAGTGCAGGAAGTTCTCTGGACGTTCGGCCGGGAGCTGCTCGTCGAGGGTCTCTACGAGCCCAGCGGTGACGGCGACGTCCACGTGTGGCCGTGCCTGAGCTCCAACGGCAGCGCCGTGGTGATCATCGAGCTGTGCTCCCCCGACGGTGAGCTGCTCGTGCAGGCCAACTCCCGCGCGGTCACCGGCTTCGTCCGTTCGATGCTCGACTCGGTGCCCGACGGTCACGAGAGCTCCTACGTCGACTTCGACAACGAGCTCGCCGCACTGCTCGCTGACTGATCTAGGGGTCGGGGTCCTCGGACTCCTTGCGCGACCACAGCTCCATCAGCTCACGCGTGAGCGGTCCCGGAGCATCCAGCTCGCGATCGCCGTACCGGTGGACTCCCTGCACGTCTCGCGTGGTCGAGAGCAGGAAGATCTCGTCGGCCTCGTCGAGCACCTCGATCGGTTCGTCGATCTCCTTGACGTCGTACCACTCCAGCAGCAGCGCCCGCGTGATCCCCGCGAGGCAACCGACGGCCAGTGTCGGCGTGCGCACCTCCCCGTGCACGACGTAGCCGACGTTGGAGCCGGTCCCCTCGCACAGGTGGCCGGCCAGGTTGGCGAAGATCGCCTCGCTCGCCCCGTGCCTGGCCGCCTCGGCCAGGGCGACCACGTTCTCGGCGTACGACGTGGACTTCACCCCGGCGAGGACTCCGTGCTCGTTGCGGGGCCACGGCACCGGGAACACCGCCGTGGACTCCGGGGCCTCGTCCATGCCGGTGGCCACGACGATCGTGGTCGGCTCGGCGTCGCCGCGGTTGGAGCCCAAGGGCGCGGGACCTCCGGTGTAGGTGATCCGGATCCGGCCGAGCGGCAGGCTCTCGGCAGCCAGCACCTCCTCGACCGCGCCGGCGAGGCGGGCCAGGTCGGGCTCCGGCAGTCCGAGCGACGCAGCGGAACGGGCCAGACGCTCGAGATGTCGGGTCAGCGCGAACGGCTGCCCGCCGACCACCTTGAGCGCCTCGAAGACGCCGTCCCCCACGGTGAACCCGTGGTCGGTGACCGCGATCACCGGCGCCTCGGGGTCGCTCAACAACTCGCCGTTGACCCACGTCTGCATGCACCGACCCTAGTCCCGGGGCTCGCCGATTCCAGCCTGCCGATCCCTTGCATCGAGCGCGCTCAGAGGGGCCGTGCCCGAGTTTGTGGAGGGCAGCATGTCCGCTATGGTTACGTCCGCACAGCGGGCCAGACCCGCCGTCGCAAGCGGACGTAGCTCAGTTGGTAGAGCGCAACCTTGCCAAGGTTGAGGTCGCGAGTTCGAGCCTCGTCGTCCGCTCGGAGAGAAGCCGGGTCAAAGTCCAGGGCCTCCACGGTGGGTTGGCCGAGAGGCGAGGCAACGGACTGCAAATCCGTCTACACGGGTTCAAATCCCGTACCCACCTCCACCGCACGAGCATTAACCTCAGCACGACCCCGGGGCGATTGGCGCAGTGGTAGCGCGCTTCCTTGACACGGAAGAGGTCACTGGTTCAAACCCAGTATCGCCCACCAGACAGACCCCCGCCGGGGTAGCGCGGCTCAGCCGTCGCACGGAAGAGGTCACTGGTTCAAACCCAGTATCGCCCACCAGAACGTAATTCCGAGACCCGTGTGAGGGTCGAGGACTCCCCCGGTCTTGAACCGGAAACAACGCGAGTCCGGCTCCCACGCGTTGTTGTACATTCTGCTTCCGCCGTACATCGCTGGGCAGTCCGCGTCGGACTCCACGCACGGGAGGCTGTCGTGTCTGCTCGGTCTCTCGCCCTGTCGCTGAAGCTGACGGTCGGGGCTCGCGACACGAAGCGCCTCTACGAGGAGCTGATCCGCAACGAACGGCTGCCGAAGGCCGAGCTGACGCGTCTCACCGACGCACGCGCTGCCGAGATGGCCGCCTTCGCCTTCGACCACTCGCCGTTCTACCGCGACCTCTACGGCGACGCCGGGTTCACCCGTGCTGACCTCCGCGATCCGGAGGCGTTCACGTCCTTGCCGGTCATCGACCGCGCCATGGTCCAGGAGAACCAGCAGCTCATCCGGTCCTCGGAGGCGACCGAGGCGAACACGCGTGCCTGCGACACCGCCGGCAGCACCGGCCAGCCACTGCGGACCTACGCCGACGAACGTGTCCCGGTGCGTGCTCTGAGCTGGCGGATGTACCGGTGGTGGGGCGTCGACCCCTCGGACGACGTGGCCCGCGTCGGCCGCTGGGCACTGTCGCGGCGCTCGAAGCTGGCGATGGACCTGGCTCACTGGCCGTCGAAGGTGGTCCTCCTGGACGTGCAGCTGCTCGACGACGCCGCGGTCGACGGATTCGTCGCGAGGGTCAACAAGCTGCGACCGCGCATGGTGGAGGGGTATCTCAGCGTCCTCCACGACGCCGCGACGCGCGTCGAACGCACTGGTCTGCGCATCCATCCCCCGCTGGCGATCGCGACGACGGGATCCCCGCTCACCGCGGAGATGCGGGACTACATCGGCAGGACGCTGGGCGCACCGGTGTACGACCAGTACCGCTCCTCGGAGATCCCGTGGCTGGCCGGCGAGTGCGGTGAGCGCGACGGCCTCCATGTCTTCGCCGACATGCGCAGGATCGAGGTCGTCGACGACGCGAAGAACGGCACGGTCCTCGCGCCGGGGACGACCGGAGAACTGGTGGTCACCGACCTCAGCAACCGGGTCTTCCCCCTGGTGCGCTACTGGATGGGCGACCGGGGTTCGTTGCGCGAGGAGGCATGCCCCTGCGGTGTGACCCTGCCGGTGATGGATCCCCCCGACGGCCGGGTCAAGGACGCCATCCGGCTCCCGGACGGCAGCAGCGTGGCAGCGGGGCTGTTGAGCATGTTCAGGGTTGCCCCGGACGCCGTGAGGCTGTTCCGCGTGCACCAGTCGGCGGACTACTCGGTCACCCTGACGGTGGTGGAGGGCAGCCATCCGCAAGCAAGGGAACAGGTCGAACAGGTGGCTCAGGGGCTGCGCGAGACGTGGCGCAACCAGATCGACGTGCGCGTGGTGTTCGTCGACTCACTTCCGTACACCGGCGGAAAGACGAAGTTCGTGACCAGCGACCTCGAGGCCGAGGCGCTCTCGTGAGCGCTCGAGCCCGGTCGCACCGAGCGGCTACTCCTTGCGCGCAGCGTCGAGCAGCAGCCCGAGGCCGATGCCGAACATCCAGAGGTCCTTGCTGACGGCGATGCCGTTCTGCGTCGGCCAGAAGCTGCCCGGCTTGTGCAGTGCCGGGGTGCGCAGGTACATCGTCAGCAGCGCACCGGAGAAGCCGGTCAGCGCCGCTCCCGCCAGTGCAGGGGGGACCACCGGAGCCAGCAGGGCCGCGCCGACTGCCATCTCGCCGACGGAGAGCCCCTTGAGGAAGTCGGTCGGCTTGATCCCGCCGAGGAACGGGAAGGCACCCGAGGCCATGCCGTGGACCCCTTGCGCCTGCTCCGGGCCACCGCTCCACTTCTCGATGCCCGAGTGCAGGATGAACGCGCCGGTGGCGGCTCGCGTGGGCAGGTTCCGCAACTTCATCAGCAGGCTCCCTTGTGGTCCGAGACAACCCCTGCGGCCGTCACTAGGGACAAGCCCGAGGGCAGCGACTCCTATTCCCGAAGCAGGCTCGTCAGTGCCTACCGCACCGCATGCGCCCACTCCGACGAGTCGGTGCGTCAGGTGGGGCTGGACGCGCGGGCGACGACCACGAGGACGTCGGCGACAGCGAGCACTGGCGCTCAGGTGTCGCCAGGATCCAGCAGGCAGCGGACACCTACCGCCCTCGCTGAAGGAAGAGGTCGCGACTCAGGCGACCGGGGCCTGCGGGGCGATCTTGGCCACGCGCTCGCGCAGCTCCCGGATCAGCTCCCGGACCAGCTCCGCCTCGCGGGCGGTGTCGCAGCCCGCGGCCTGCGGGTCCACGGGACCGATCTGGAGCAGGGTCTCCTCGTCGTGCCGCCCGACGTGGGCGCGCAGCGGGCGACCGTGCTCGAACGCGCCCCGGGTGGGGGTGAAGGTGAGCGTGGTGCCGTAGTCCTCGATCTCGTGGAGACGGCCGTGACGGGTCGTGGCGCGCACCAGCGCGGCGAACACCTGGTGCGGTGGCACGCGCAGCAACAGCTGCCAGGTCAGACCCTCGGCCATCGGAACCCTCCCGCCGTGACCCCCGTCACCCCCATAACGGTCATCACTCGCAAAAGTTACATCTGCGCCGCCGGGCAGCCGATGGACGGCCGCCCAGGACTCCCCCGTCCCCATCTCTTCTCCATCCGTGACTTTGTAGCTCTTTGTCCGTTATTGTTACATCAATCACGATTTTGTCAGGTGTACGGGGGCATCATGAGCGAATTCCTGTGGCTGCTGCTCGCGGCAGTGGCGACGATCTGGATCGTGTGCATGGCCGTCGTGGCGACCCTGGGGTTCGCCGCCCACCGCCGTGATCCGCGCGTCGTCGATCGACAACCCTCACGAGCGGCCCTCGAGCCCCCTCGCCTGGGAGCGGCTCCGGGAGGCGGTGCTCCAGGCGAGCGCCGACCTCCAGCGCGAGGACACCGACTTCAGCAACTGGGAGCGTCGAGGTGAAGTCGCGCCGGTCGCGCCGCGCCGCCTAGCTCTTGCTGCGGTGCCGGCTCCGTGTCGGTCACCTGCGATCGACGAGCTCGTCCGACGACGGCCTGCGTCGACGCTCGGCGCCGTACATCCGCAGCAGCGCGGCGCCGACGATGAGGACACCGCAGCCGGCGAGCACGAGCAGGGACACGGCGAAGGCGGACACGGGTGGGACCTCCCGACTGGTCTCCCCCCGCGAGTGCCGGTGGTGACGGCACCTCCCGCCCAGCGTCGCAAACCTCGGCAACCACTAAGGCGGTGTTCGTCCTGAAATTTCGGTTGTGTCCGGACAGAAATGACCCAAGCGGACTACTCGGTCGGTCTAGCCCTGACCCAGCGTCGCCCACGCTCGACCTAGACCAGGTCGTGCCCGCTCTGGCGGGGAGCGTGGCCCGGCGGTGAGGATGCGCTCGGAGTGGTTCTCGGGTCCCAACTCATACGTCCCGAGGGCCCTCGGCCGCCCGTAGCCCGCCCTCCATGTTTTTTCGCGGCTGCGGGCGGCACTCCACCTCCCGGTCCGGCCCGGCGCAGCACGGGCCGGGCGACCTAGACCGGGACGCGCCGGTGCTGGTTTCGCGCGGGGCTACCGGACAGACTGACGCGCACCCGGTAGCCAGTGCGCCGGAGCACCACGCACCACGAGGGCTCTCGACTCGAGGCCTCGACCTGCTCTGTGCCCAGCAAGGACCAGCTGCCCGCCGCATCCCCCCGTACGCGGCGGGCAGCTGCTGGGCTTGTGTGGTGGCTGTGGTGGTGGACGCCGTCGCGATCGGGCCATGATGCGACCCATGGCGACCTCCGTCCTGGTCCACGGTGGCTGGAGCGGAGCCCACGGGTTCCGGCACGTACGCCGGCTGCTCCATGCGGCCGGCCACGAGTGCTTCACCCCGAGCCTGACCGGGCTCGGCGAGCGGGCCCACCTCGCGAGCCCCCAGGTCCGGCTGAGCACTCACGTCGAGGACGTCGTGAACCACCTGCTGTACGAGGACCACCGCGACGTCGTCCTCCTCGGGCACTCCTACGGCGGCATGGTGATCACCGGCGCTCTCGACCAGGTGTCGGACCGCGTGGCCGAGCTCGTCTACCTCGACGCGTTCGTGCCCCTCGACGGCCAGTCGACGCTCTCCCTGATCGGGCTTCCCACGCCGGGCACCACGGTGGGCATGGACTGGCTGGTGCCGCCGGCCCCGCGCGAGTTCGACGACCCGGCCGAGGCCGCCTTCATCGACCCCCGACGCGTCGACCAACCCCTCGCCTGCTTCGCCGAGCCCGTGCGACTGTCCCGCCCGCTCGAGGAGCACGACGTCGGGCTCACCTACATCAGGGCCACCGCCGAGAAGCCGGGCGCCCCGGGCAGCGACGCCTTCGAGGCCGCCTCGCGAGCATGCGCTGGCGTCTCCGCGCTGGCGGCACCACGGGATCGCGACCAACCACATGGTCGCCAGCAACCGCCCGCAGGAGCTCACCGAGCTCCTCCTCGCGCTGGCATGACCCCGGGTCGCGGCCGCACGCTGAACCGCCCCGTGCGAATCGCCGCTTGTTGCGATACGTTCGCAACAAGGACTTCGAGGCGACACGTGGGAGGGCGCGATGGCATCGACGCGGATCGCGCCGGCGGCCCCCGACACCGACCGCCGCTCCGGCCTCGGACGCTTCGTGCAGAGCCTGGACCGCGCCGATCGCCGGAGCCTGTACGGGATGTTCGGCTTCATCGTGCTGCTGCACGTGGTCGGTTTCGGCGTGCTCCTCGGGCTCGTCGTCCCCGAGCACTACCAGCTGGGTGGGGACAACCCCGTCTTCACCGTCGGGGTCGGCGTCCTGGCGTACACCTTCGGCATGCGGCACGCGTTCGACGCCGACCACATCGCCGCCGTGGACAACACCACCCGCAAGCTGCTGGCAGACCGGGCCGAGAACCCTTCGCTCCAGCGGCCCCTGTCGGTCGGGTTCTGGTTCTCGCTGGGCCACTCGACCATCGTGTTCGCGCTGGCGTTCCTGCTCTCGGCCGGGGTGAAGGCGCTCGCCGGGCCGGTGGAGAACCAGGGGTCCGGGCTGCACTCGATCACCGGAGTCATCGGCGCCTCGGTCTCGGGCGTCTTCCTCTGGGTGCTCGGCATCCTGAACCTCGCCGTCCTCCTCGGCATCCTCAAGGTCTTCCGGGAGATGCGCGGCGGCCAGTACGACGAGGCCGAGCTCGAGAAGCAGCTCAACAACCGCGGCTTCATGAACCGCTTCCTCTCCGGGCTGACGAAGTCGGTGCGCAAGCCCTGGCACATCTACCCGGTCGGGGTGCTGTTCGGCCTCGGCTTCGACACCGCGACCGAGGTCGGTCTGCTCGTGCTGGCCGGCGGCGCCGCGGCGTTCAACCTGCCGTTCTACTCGATCCTGGTGCTGCCGATCCTGTTCGCCGCCGGCATGTGCCTGCTGGACACCGTCGACGGCGTCTTCATGAACGCCGCCTACGGCTGGGCCTTCGCGCGCCCGGTGCGCAAGGTCTTCTACAACATCACCATCACCACCATCTCGGTGGCCGTGGCGCTGATCATCGGCACCGTCGAGCTGATCAGCGTGCTGGCCGAGCAGGCCCACATCGACACCGGCCCGATCGCCGCCATCGCCGACATCCCGCTCGACTACGCCGGCTACGGGATCGTGCTGCTCTTCTTCGTCTCGTGGGCCGTGGCCCTGGCCGTGTGGCACTTCGGGCGGATCGAGGAGCGCTGGTCGGCCGACCTGGCCGGCTAGGTGTCCTAGGCGTCCGACGCCGCGTCGTACCGGTCCTCGGCCTCCGCGCCGGGGTCCGCGCTGTCGGGGTCGCGCAGCTTGACGAAGCTGTAGACGAGCAGGCCGAAGGCGACGACGCCGGAGAAGATCAGGGTCGCGCCCGTCCCCCAGCCGCCGATCAGCCACCAGTGGTTCGCGATCGGCCACCACGAGGGCGCGTCGGGGTGCACGCACCACAGCACTCCGAAGCCCACGAGCCACGCCACCCCGAACAGGGACAGGGCGATCCGCGGCCACGTCCGCACGCTGTCGGCGGCGCCCTTGAGTGCCCAGGCCTTCACGCGGTCCAGACGGCGGTCGGCCCACTCGTACTGCGTCGCCAGGACGAACATCGCGAGCAGGATGATCATCGCCCCGGGGCCGGGCAGGGGCAGCGCGGCGATGCCGATCAGGAGCAGGAGCCAGCCCAGGACGACCAGGGTCCAGCGTTTCGCGGCCTCCTTCACCGGGTCACTCCTCCTCGTCCGACCCGGCCTCGTCGTGGGTGCCGGGCCGAGGGGCCCACGGCAGCTCCTTCGAGGGTCGGACGACGATCAGCTGGTCGCCGCGCGCCAGCAGGGTCACGGTCGGGTCGAAGTAGCGGTAGACCTTCTCGTCCCGCACCACCGCGATCACCTGGTCGGGCAGCGCCTGCGGCATCTTGCCGACCTCGTTGACCAGCAGGTCGCGCTGGGCCACCTCCAGCCCCTCGCCGTAGGTGAGGAGGTCCTCCATCACCGAGCCGAGGTTGGGCGAGTACGACGCCAGGCCGAGCAGCCGGCCGACGGCGTCGGAGGACGTGATCACCGAGTCGGCGCCGGACTGGCGCACCAGCGGCACGTTGTCCTGCTCGCGCACCGCGGCGACGATGTAGGCCTGCGGGTTGAGCTGCCGCACGGTCAGCGTCGCGAGCACGGTGGTGTCGTCGCGCGCCGTGGTGATGATGACCTGCTTGGCCTTGTCGACGCCGGCTCGCCGGAGCACCTCGCGCCGGGTGGCGTCGCCGGTGACCACCACGAGCCCGTCGGTGTGGGCCTCCTCCTGGGCGCCGGGCCGGGGGTCGACCACGACGACCGAGTCGCGCGGGGTGCCGTTGTTGACGAGGGTCTCGACCGCGCTGCGGCCCTTGGTCCCGTAGCCGATCACGACGACGTGCTCGTTCATGTGCTTCCTCCACCTGGAAGTCCGGAAGTTCTCTCGCCCCTGGGTGGCCAGCACCTCGAGCGTCGTACCGATCAGGAGCACGAGGAACGCGATGCGCAGCGGAGTCACCACGAACGCGTTGATCAGCCGCGAGTGGTCGGCGTACGGCGCGATGTCGCCGTAGCCGGTCGTGCTGAGGGTGACCGTCGTGTAGTAGATCGAGTCGACCATCCCGACCGCGCGGGTCGGGTCGGGGTTGTCGCGGTATCCGTGTCGGTCGACGTAGACGAGAAGGACGGTGAACACCAGGATCCCGACCGCGACCAGCAGCCGCAGGGTGAGCTGCCACCACGGTGAGCGCGTCGTCGGCGGGAGCAGGAGTCGCCCGGTGCCGGGGATGTTCTTGTCTTCGTCGGCCACGGGCGTCCTCAGCCGAGCACGTCGCCGTAGATGACGACCTGGTCCTGGCGGTGGCCGTCGGAGTCACCGGTGTTCGAGATCGAGACGAAGCGGAAGTCGTCGCCCTTCTGGGGCGTCCGGGATCCCTTGCTCTCCCGCCAGGTGCCGCACAGGGTGCCGTCGGAGCCGGCACCCTCCTGGTCGGCCGTCGCGTCGCCGCGCAGGCACAGTCGTGAGGAGGCGTGGTCGAAGCTGACCACGCGCGCCGTGGTGCGACCCGGGGTGTCCGGTCCGGCCACCGAGCCGAGGAGGTAGCCACCCACCAGACACAGCGCGCCGCCGGCCACGAAGACCGGCGTCGGCAGGGTCACGTTTCCCACGGCACGAGCATGGCACGCGGTGGGGCGGCCGCCGGGCAGCGACCCTCAGCGGCCGCCGGCCTCCGGAGCGCGATCACGTCAGCGAGCGCGGCTGGGGCCGGTGGACGGTAGACCGTCCCCTCGACCGTCACGGGGCCGTCGGGCCAGCGGCGCAGCGCCACCCACTCCCCCGGCTCGGGCACGCAGCCGCGGTCACGGGCGATCGCGCCGAGCATCTGCGCGCCGTACGACGCGCGCACCGGCCCGTCGTCGGTCAGCACGACCAGCACCCCGACCTCCCGGCCGAGGACGCAACCCACCTCTGGTTCGGGCCGCGCGAGCGGGGCGGCCGTCAACGAAGAGCCTCCGACATGCCTGGAATGTACGTCGGCCCGGCGCACGCGCGCACCGGGTTATCCGTCGGCCTGCTCGCCGTGCGCTGGGTCTTCGCCCGGGCCTCGGGGAGGTCGTCGTCCGGCGCCCGGGTCGCTCGCCTCCGCCGACAGGTCGTCCTCGGTGTCTGCGCGCTCCAGCGAGGTGCGCCAGGGCAGCACGTTCTCGAGCTTGAGCCGACGTACCCGCTCGAGGCGTGCGCTGGTCAGCTCCTTCTGCGGCCAGATCTGGTCGAAGGCCGCGTTGAGGGCGGCACCGATCAGCACGGCGATCGAGAGGAGGTACATCCACAGCAGCACCGCGATCGGAGCGGCCAGTGGCCCGTAGATCGAGGTCGAGCCCTTCGCCGTACCCACCAGGATCCAGCGGAGCAGGGCCGAGCCGAACACCCAGCAGAACATGGTGAACACGGCGCCCGGCAGGTTGAAGCGCCAGGCGTTCCGCACCGGGACCGACACGTGGTAGAGCGTGGCCAGGAAGAGGATGCCGAGCACGAGAACCGTCGGCCAGTACAGGGTGTTGAGGAAGGCGAACCGGTCGGGCACCCACTTGCGGATCAGGGTCGGGCCGGCCACCACCAACGGGATGCCGATGACGCCGGTGATCATCCCGAGCACGTAGAGCAGGAAGGAGAGTGCCCGCGTGCGGACGATGCCCCGGTGCCCACCGAGGCCGTACATGATCGTGATGGTGTCGACGAAGACGTTGAGGGCACGCGAGCCCGACCAGAGGGCGAGGATGAAGCCGATCGACACGACGTCGTAGCGTCCTCCGCCGAGCACCTCGTTCAGGGTCGGCCGGACGATGGTGTCGACCGTGTCCGGCGTCAGTGCCTGGCCGGCGAGGTCGAGGACCGTCTTGCGGACGTCCTCGATCTGGGTGTCGCTGAAGCGCGCGAAGACGTAGCCGATCGAGCCGGCGAGGGCGAAGATCAGCGGCGGCAGCGACAGGACCGCGAAGAACGCCGCCTCGGCGGCGAGTCCGGTCACCCGGTTGCGCATGCAGGTGCCCACGGTGGCGACGATCAGCCGCCACAGGGCGCTCCGCACGGTCTCCCACGAAAGCGTCCGCGCCCGCGTGAGCAGACTGCTTTCGGCCGACATGACAACTACGGTAGGCCCATGTCAGCGCAGAGCCCGGCAGGCCGAGGCCCCGACAACGACGACAGTCGGGTCGCCCGGAACCAGCCGCCACCACTGGTGGGCCACAACACGGTGACCTCGGACGTTGCCCTCGTCGAGGCGATCACGCGACACGCGTCGGAGCAGACGGTGGAGTCCCTGGAGCCGCTCGGAGCCGAGGCGGGCACGGCAGAGGCGCGGGAGCAGGGAATGCTCGCCAACGAGTTCCACCCCGAGCTGATGTCGTTCGACCGCTACGGCAACCGCATCGACGAGGTCCGCTTCCACCCCTCCTGGCACTGGTTGATGGAGCGGTCGGTCGGCCACGGGCTCGCGGCGGCGCCCTGGGAGTCGGAGGATCCGCACGCACACGTCCGGCGCGCCGCCGGGTTCTTCGCCTGGCAGACCGAGCCGGGGCACGGCTGCCCGGTCTCGATGACGTATGCCGCTGTCCCGGCCCTGCGGGCGGACGACGCCCTCGCCAAGGAGTGGACCCCCAAGCTCGCCTCGCGCACCTACGACCCCACGCTGCGACCGCTCGCCGAGAAGGCCGGCGCCCTGGCCGGCATGGGGATGACCGAGAAGCAGGGCGGCTCCGACGTGCGGGCCAACCAGACCCGGGCCGAGGCCACCGCCGTGGACGGCGAGTACACCCTGCACGGCCACAAGTGGTTCACCTCCGCCCCGATGAACGACGTCTTCCTCGTGCTCGCCCAGGCCGCTGACGGACTCACCTGCTTCCTGGTGCCACGCGTGCTGCCCTCCGGGGAGCGCAACCGCCTCGACGTCGTACGCCTCAAGGACAAGCTGGGCAACCGCTCCAACGCCTCCTCCGAGCTGGAGTTCCACGGCACCTGGGCGCAGCGCCTCGGCGACGAGGGGCGCGGCGTGCGGACGATCATCGAGATGGTCGCCGCCACGCGCCTCGACTGCGTGCTGGGCTCGGCGTCGCTGATGCGCCAGGCGCTCGCGGAGGCCTCCTGGCACGTGGGGCACCGCTCGGCGTTCGGCGGGCTGCTGGTGGACAAGCCGCTGATGCAGAACGTCATCGCCGACCTCGCCGTCGAGTCCGAGGCGGCGACCGCGCTCGCGATCCGGCTGGCGGCCGCGGTCGACGACCGTGACGACGCGCACGAGGCCGCGTTGCGCAGGATCGCGTTGCCACTCGCGAAGTTCTGGGTGTGCAAGCGGACGCCGATGATGGTGGCCGAGGCGCTCGAGTGCCTGGGTGGCAACGGCTACGTCGAGGAGTCGGGGATGCCGCTGCTGTTCCGCGAGTCGCCGCTGAACTCCATCTGGGAGGGCTCGGGCAACGTCAACGCGCTCGACGTGCTGCGCGCGCTGGGCCGTGAGCCCGAGGTCCTCGACGCCTGGCTCACCGAGGTCGGACTGGCCCGCGGCGAGGACCCTCGCCTCGACCAGGCCATCGCCTCCGTGCTCGCCCTGCTCGGCGACGCCGAGTCGCTGGAGGTCTCCGCCCGTCGTCTGGCCGGACAGATGGCCGCGTGCCTGCAGGCCTCGCTGCTGATCCGCTTCGCCCCGGCCGCCGTGGCCGACGCCTTCTGCGCGACCCGGCTCGGCGGCGACTACAACGGCACCCTGGGCACCCTCCCGGTCGGCACCGACCTCCGCTTCCTGGTGGACCGCACCACCCCGGTCGTCGCCTGAGGCTGCGGCCGACCGTTCGCAAACGCGCGGTCACAAGTTCGGCTCGCGGGCCGATCGCACGCTCAGCACATCCGCGCGCTGCGGGACTTGTGTCCGCGCGTTGACGAAGATCCGCCCAGCCCGTGCCTGTGGAGAGTTGTTCGACAGCCGGTCGGTGTGCGGAGAAGGTGTGCGCGGTGACCCGGGTCGAGCAGTTCCTCCGACGACACGGCGGGTTCGCCACCCGCGCCGCGATCGTCGCCGCCACCAGCCGTGCGGAGTTCGACGCGGCGGTGCGCCACGGAGACATCCTCTGGTTCTCACGTGGTCGGTACGGCGTGCCGGACATCGACCTGGACCTCATGACGGCCCACGGGCTGCGTGGGGTGCTGAGCCACACGAGCGCGGCACTGTGGCACGGCTGGGAGGTCAAGACGCTTCCCGAAAGGACGCACGTGACGATTCCTCGCCGACGTCGGCTCGGCCCTGGTCCGCGCGTCGACCTACATCGCGCCGATCTGCGGCCGGAGGACGTCGTCGACCGCATCTGCACCTCACCTCGACGAACACTCCTCGACTGCCTGCGCACGCTGCCGCCCGACGAGGCGCTGGCGATCGGGGACTCCGCACTGCGGCACGGCGTACGACGCCGGGTTCTTGACGACATCGGTTCCACCGCGCGGGGACCCGGCCGGCCGAGGCTCCTTGCCGTTGTGCGGCAGGCAGATGCTCGAGCTGCCAACCCGTTCGAGTCGTGCCTGCGCTGGATCGCGCTCCAGGTCGAGGGGCTGCACGTCGAGCCACAACAGCTGGATCGTCAACGCGAAGCAGAACGTCCGGCCTGATCTCGTCGACGCTCGACTGGGCATCGTCCTGGAGGCGGAGTCGTTCGCGTGGCACGGCGACCGGGCAGCGCTCAAGAGGGATGCGAGACGCTTCAACATGCTCGTCGCCGACGGCTGGATCGTGCTGCGGTTCGCCTGGGAGGACGTGATGTACGACCCGGAGTACGTCCGCGAGGTGCTCCGCAACGTCGTAGACGCGCGGACACAAGTTCGCGCCTGCACGAGGTGCGCCGCGTGAGGCGATCCGGCGACGCAGACTTGTGTCCGCGCGTTTACGAACCTCAGGAGCCCAGGGCGGCGGAGACGACCTCCCGGGCCTCCTCCTGCACCTGGTGGAGGTGGTCGGGGCCCTGGAAGGACTCGGCGTAGATCTTGTAGACGTCCTCGGTGCCGCTGGGGCGGGCGGCGAACCAGGCCGACTCGGTGGTGACCTTCAGGCCGCCGATCGCGGCGTCGTTGCCGGGCGCGCGGGTGAGCTTGGCGGTGATCTCCTCCCCCGCGAGCTCGGTGGCGGTCACCTGGTCGGGTGACAGGGCGGCCAGCTTCGCCTTCTGCTCGCGGTCGGCCGGCGCATCGATGCGGGCGTACGCCGGGTCGCCGTGCTGGGCCACCAGGTCGGCGTAGTGCTCGCTGGGCGTGCGTCCGGTGACGGCGAGGATCTCCGAGGCCAGCAGGGCCAGCAGGATGCCGTCCTTGTCGGTGGTCCAGGTCGATCCGTCGCGCCGCAGGAACGACGCGCCCGCCGACTCCTCGCCGCCGAAGCCGAACGAGCCGTCGATCAGGCCCGGCACGAACCACTTGAAGCCCACCGGCACCTCGACCAACGGCTTGCCGAGCGACTCCGCCACCCGGTCGATCATCGAGGACGAGACCAGGGTCTTCCCGATCTGCGCGGTGTCGGGCCAGTCCGGACGGGCGTCGCCGAACAGGTAGCCGATCGCGACGGCGAGGAAGTGGTTGGGGTTCATCAGGCCGGCGTCGGGGGTGACGATGCCGTGCCGGTCGGAGTCGGCGTCGTTGCCGGTGGCGATGTCGTACTCGTCCTTGCGCTTGATCAGCGAGGCCATCGCCGACGGCGAGGAGCAGTCCATCCGGATCTTGCCGTCCCAGTCCAGGGTCATGAACCGCCACGTCGGGTCGACCAGGGGGTTGACGACGGTCAGGTCGAGTCCGTGGCGCTCGGCGATCTCGCCCCAGTACGCGACGCTGGCGCCGCCGAGGGGGTCGGCCCCGATGCGCACGCCCTCCGAGCGGATCCGCTCCAGGTCGAGCACCGAGGGCAGGTCGTCGACGTAGGTGCCGAGGAAGTCGTACTCCCCCGCGTGCGCCCGCGCCCGGGCGAACGGCACGCGTCGCACGTCGGCGAGGCCGGCGCGGATGAGCTCGTTGGCGCGGTCGGCGATGACCGTGGTCGCGTCGGAGTCGGCCGGGCCACCGTGCGGTGGGTTGTACTTGAACCCGCCGTCGGTGGGCGGGTTGTGCGACGGCGTCACCACGATGCCGTCTGCCAGGCCACTGCCGCTCGAGAGGTCCTTGCCGCGGTTGGCCCGGATGATCGCGTGCGAGACCGCCGGTGTCGGCGTGTAGCCGCCGCGGTCGTCGACCAGGACCGTGACGTCGTTGGCGGCCAGCACCTCCAGCGCCGTGCTCCACGCCGGCTCGGAGAGCCCGTGGGTGTCGGCGCCGACGAACAGCGGCCCGTCGTACCCCTGCTGCCGCCGGTAGTCGCAGATCGCCTGGGTGGTCGCCAGGATGTGCGTCTCGTTGAAGGAGGTCTTCAGCGAGGAGCCGCGGTGGCCGCTGGTGCCGAAGACGACCTGCTGGTCGACGTCCTCGGGGTCGGGGACGCCGGTGTAGTAGGCCGTCACGAGCTTCGCGACGTCGACGAGGTCCTCCGGACGAGCGAGCTGTGCCGGCTCGATGAGTCGTTCACGCGGACGGCACCTCCTGGCCCTTCGCGAGCACCGTCAGGCCGTCCTCGACCGCGAAGCCGCGCGCCTGGTCGGCTGCCGGGTCCACGCCGATCTCGACGCCGGGCGGCACCACGACGTTCTTGTCCAGGATCGCGTTGCGTACGACGGCACCGGACCCGACCCGCACACCGGACAGCAGCACCGAGTCGGAGACCTCGGCGCCGGACTCCACCCGGCACGACGGCGAGAGCACCGACTGGTTCACCTCGCCACCCGTCACGACCACGCCCGGCGACAGGATGGAGTTGAAGGTCTTCACCGACCTCCCCTGCTCCCCCTCGACGAGCTTGGCGGGCGGCAGCGGGCCGTAGTTGGTGTAGATCGGCCACTGCGTGTTGTAGAGGTTGAAGACGGGGAGCGGCGCGACCAGGTCCATGTGGGCGGCGTAGTAGGAGCGCATCGTCCCGACGTCACGCCAGTAGCCACGGTCGCGCTCGTTGGACCCCGGCATCTGGTTGTCCTTGAAGTCGTAGACCGCCGACTCGGTCCGGTCGACGAACCACGGCACGATGTCGCCTCCCATGTCGTGCTTGGAGCGTTCGCGGTCCGCGTCGCGGGTGACGGCGTCCTGCAGGGCGTCGGCGTCGAAGATGTAGTTGCCCATCGAGGCCAGCACCTCCTTCGGGGAGTCCGGCAGGCCGACGGGGTCCTTCGGCTTCTCGAGGAACGCCCGGATCTGCGACGGCGACTGCGGGTCGACGTCGATCACGCCGAACTGGTCCGCCAGCTCGATCGGCTGCCGGATCGCGGCCACCGTGCAGGCCGCACCCGTCTCGACGTGGTGGTCGAGCATCTGGCCGAAGTCCATCCGGTAGACGTGGTCGGCCCCCACCACCACGACGATGTCGGGCCGCTCGTCGGTGAGCAGGTTGAGCGACTGGAAGATCGCGTCGGCACTGCCGAGGTACCACCGCTTCCCGACTCGTTGCTGCGCCGGCACCGGCGTCACGTAGTTGCCCAGCAGGGTCGACATCCGCCACGTCGTGGTGACGTGCCGGTCGAGGCTGTGCGACTTGTACTGCGTCAGCACGACCACGCGCAGGTAGCCGGAGTTGACGACGTTCGAGAGCGCGAAGTCGATCAGCCGGTAGATGCCGCCGAACGGCACCGCCGGCTTCGCGCGGTCCGCGGTCAGCGGCATCAGCCGTTTGCCCTCCCCACCTGCGAGGACCACGGCGAGCACGTTCTTCCGAGTCGGCACGACAGAACTCATGTACTCGAACCTAGTGTCGCGCGTCACACGCCCGCCACTACCGTGAGGGGATGCGCATCGACGTCCTGTCCCGGGAGTACCCGCCGGAGGTGTACGGCGGGGCTGGAGTCCACGTCGCCGAGCTCGTGCGAGCGCTGCGGGCGGTGGACGGCATCGACGCCCGGGTGCACGCCTTCGGTGCTCCTCGGCAGGAGGCCGGCACCACGTCCTACGCCGACCCACCCGGCCTGTCCGACGCCAACGCCGCGATCCGCACGCTCGGCGTCGACCTCGAGATGGTCGCCGGCTGCGCCGGTGCGGACCTCGTGCACTCGCACACCTGGTACGCGAACATGGCCGGCCACCTGGCCAAGCTGCTGCACGGCGTCCCGCACGTCGTGTCGGCGCACAGCCTCGAGCCGATGCGGCCGTGGAAGGCCGAGCAGCTGGGCGGCGGCTACGCCGTGTCGAGCTGGGTGGAGAAGACGGCCTACGAGGCGGCCGACGGGATCATCGCGGTCAGCGCCGCCATGGCCGAGGACGTACGTCGCAGCTACCCCGCTGCGGATCCCGCACGCATCCACGTCGTGCACAACGGCATCGACACCGACGACTGGTCCCCCGTCCAGAACCCCGACCGTTGCCGCGAGCTGGGTCTCGACCCCGACCGGCCGAGCGTGATCTTCGTGGGCCGGATCACCCGCCAGAAGGGCCTGCCGCTCTTCCTCCGGGCGGCGGCGCAGCTGCCCCCCGACGTACAGCTGGTGCTGTGCGCGGGCGCGCCGGACACCGAGGAGATCGCCGCGGAGGTGAGCGGCCTCGTCGACGGCCTCGCCGCCGAGCGCGACGGGGTGGTGTGGATCGCCGAGATGCTCCCCCGCCCCGACGTGGTCGCGCTGCTGACCGCCGCGACGGTCTTCGCCTGTCCCTCGATCTACGAGCCCCTGGGCATCGTCAACCTCGAGGCGATGGCCTGCGAGACGGCGGTCGTGGCGACCGCCACCGGTGGCATCCCCGAGGTCGTCGTCGACGGTGAGACCGGCTGGCTGGTGCCCATCGAGCAGGCCACGGACGGCACCGGCACTCCCCTCGACCCGGAGCGGCTACGTCGCTGATCTCGCCGGGCGCGCTCGTCGACGCGGTGTCCGACCCCGAGCGGGCGCGCGAGCGCGGCGTCGCCGGCCGTCGTCGTGCCCAGGAGTCGTTCAGCTGGCCCGCGATCGCCCGGCAGACGCTGGACATCTACCGCTCGCTGGCCTGACCCGCTCTCACGGTGCCGGCAGCGGACGCACCTCGCTCGTGCCGCCCGGGTAGCCGACGAGCTCCTCGCCGGTCCACTCCTGCAGCTGCCGGCGGTACTCGGGTGAGTGCTGGTAGTCGCTGTGGCCCTTGACCGGCGGCCCCGGGTCCCCCATCGGCTCGCGCGGCACCTCGAGCGTCGGGACGTCGACGGCGGAGTCGAGGTCGGAGAAGACCCGGAAGCCGAGCGGGTCGGTACGACGGAACAGGTTCACCCAGTGGGAGACCGATCCCAGCCTGCTGCGCACGCTCCCGGTCCGGGCGGGTGGCGCAGGGACGGCGCGGGGATCCACCGCCGTCTGCAGGTCCGGCTCGGCCCGGTCCAGCAGCGAGGGCCCGGTCGTGCTCACGTACCCGACGACCTCGGGACCGAAGACGGAGGGGAAGAACCGGCCGTAGAGCGCCCGGACCTGGCTGCCGTAGGTGATCAACCGGATCCGGTCCAGCCGCGGCATCCGGGCCGCCACCGTGGTGACGACGAGGGAGCCCTGGCTGTGGCCGGAGAGCACCACGCAGCGCGTCCCGGAGACCTCCAGCGCCCAGGCCACCCGGACGCTGATCTCGGGCACGATCCGCTCGGAGTAGCACGGCGGCGAGAACGGGTGCGCCGCACGCGGCCAGAACGTGGCGAGGTCCCAGATCACGCCCACGGCACGGCGGGCGGAGTCGGAGGTGCGGATCCGGCTGCCGAGCAGGATCAGCAACGCCGCCGCCCCGACGACGACGTAGAGCGACACGTCGGAGAGCAGGCGGATGTGCGGGATCACCTGCCACGGCGCCTTGCCCATCGAGGAGGTGACGATCAGGGCCAGCGCGACCGGGGAGGTCACGAAGCCGACCACGTCGAGGATCCGTTCCGCCCGGTGGGCGAACGCTGCGGTGCCACGCCCACGCCGGGCTGCCGGGCGGTCCCACGCCGGTAGGTCGTCGTAGGCGGCGGGGTCGTCGCCGATCCTCTTGCGGGCACCTCGGAACCGCCAGACGCACCACAGCACGGCCAGCCCGACGATCACCAGCCAGAGCGTCTGGGCCAGCGGGGCCCAGACCATCACCTGGGGCACGACGAGCGGCGTGTACCCGGGGCGGGCGAGCGCCAGCTGCACCGTGTTCGTCGGCGCGTCTATCGAGAGCACCCGTGAGGGCACCGTGAGCAGCAGCGCCCGGTGGAAGTCCGGTCCCTGCTGGCACACGTAGCTGCCGGCACGCCCCTGGAGTCGCTGACGCGGCGGCACCGCGGCGTAGTCACAGCTGTTCTCGACCACGACGTGCTCCCGCGGGAGGGCGACGGTGGCGACCTGGATGCTCCTGCCCTCCGGGACCACTCGCAGCGGCGCCCTGCCCGAGCGCGGGTCACCCCGCCAGGCGGTGGTCACCTTCAACGTGCCCGAGTACACGACCAGCCGACCGGCAGGGTTCATGGCGTACACGGCGCCGGAGAGGATCACCTGCCGACCACTGACGGTGAGGTCCGGCCGGGTCGGCGCCTGGTCCCCCGCCGGCACCTGGGCCGGCAGCTCGGCGGGCGGCAGGCTGGTCTGGAGGGTGGTCACGGGGGCGCTCCCGTTGAGGAGGTTGGCGGCGCCGATCACCGCAGCCGTCGCGAACAGCAGGGCCGTCCAGGACGCCGCCGCCAGCAGCACGGAGGCGCCGGCACCGGCGAACGCACTCCTGGCGAGGGTGCGGTCGCGCTCGGAGGCAGGGCCGTGGCCGGCCTGCTCCTGCTCCGCGTTCACGCGGGTGTCGCGGGCGAGGGAGTAGTGCCAGATGGCGAGCACGGCGAACGCGGCCAGCACCACGAGGATGACGATCCCCACCACCGCGCCGTCCGGACCGCTCGACTCCCCGCCGGTGCGCCACACCGGCAGGTAGACCACGAGCGAGGCCGCCACCAGGAGACCGGCGACGCCCAGCGGCACCACGATGCGCAGGACCCCCTCCAGGCGGCCTCCGGCGAAGACGCACAGGTGCAGCGTCGTGAGAGCGAGGAACAGCACCACGAACCAGGCGTTGCGGCCGAAGAAGTCCTGCAGCTCGTCGAAGGCATCCGGCGGCGCGAAGGCGAGCAGCGCGAGCAGCACGACCGTCAGGACGGCTGCCAGCACGGCCAGTGCCACGCCACGCCGCGCCCACATCGACCGGGCCTCGGTCTCGGCACCCAGGAGCTGACGCTCCACGTCGCCCGGCAGGGTGCTGCTGGCGACCACGACGCACAGGAGCAGGACCACGAGAGCTGAGGCCGACCAGCACGGCCACGGCCACCTTCACCCCGGTGCCGCCCTGCCACACGCGCAGGACGTGCCAGCCCGAGGAATCCGACGACGGTGGCCATCGCAGCGGCCACGTGGACGTCGCGCAGGACCCGCGTCCGGACCACGCCGTTCCACAGGTCGGGGTGCAGCAGCACCTGCCCCTCGGGCCGGGTGTCCGCGGCCAACCCGTCCGGGTCGCGCTGGTCGTGGCGACGCGGACCGCTCAGGTCCGCGCGCATCGGGTCCGCGGTCGCCTCGTACCGCGACAGCGACTTGTTGGTCAGGAACACGAAGATGAGGACGACCAGCAGCGGCCCCGTGGCGCCGATCGCCAGCCGCTGGCCCGGCGTACGACGACCCATCCAGTCGAACCACGACGGGACGCCCGGGCAGGCGGGGCTTCCCCCTCGGTAGCACTGCCAGCCCACCAGGTCGACGAACACGGTCGCCGCGATGACCACGAAGAACACCGTCAGCAACAGCGACGACACCCGGACGGCGGAGGCGCCCAGCCTGCTGTCGGAACGGCTCTTGCCCAGGCCGAGCCTGGCCCAGTAGGCCATGTTCGCCAGGGCGAACGGCAGGAGCAGCAACCAGAGGGCGCGCTGCACCCAGCCGAAGAAGCCACGCGCGCCGCTGGTCAGCGCTCCCCAGGAGTACGCCTCCACCGCCAGTCCGGCCTTCGGCTCCCGGTAGGGCAGCTGACCGCTCCGCGAGCGGTAGAAGCCGGTCAGGCCGTCGCCCGCGACCTGCGCCAGGTCGCCCTTCTCGATGCCGAGCATCGACGTCGGCGGGGTGTTGTGCACGCCGTGCACGCGCAGCTCCAGCGCGACCGGCGAGAGCTCGCCGTCCCGGGTCCGCCCTCCCGGTGACCATGCCTCGATGGTGGCGGTACGGCGCCCGCGCCGCAATGGTCTACCCGGCGGGTTGCGCCAGCTCCTCCAGCACCCGGCGGAAGGCGCGGTAGCGCTGACGGCCGACGCGGTCGGCCCAGTCGTCCTCGATCTCGAGCATCCGCGAGGTCACCGCCGCGACCGTGCGGTTCCCCTTCGCCGTACGACGGACGAGCCGCACCCGCTTGTCCCGTCGGTCCGCCGCGACCCGCAGGTGGCCGCTCTCGACGAGCGTGGTGACGAACTGCCCGCACCCCTGCTTGCTCATCCCGACCCGCTCCCCGAGGTCGGTGACGCTGATGCCCTCCGGCGGGCACCGACGTGATCACCCGCATGTGGGACTGGCGCAACCCGTGCCACTCCTCCTCGGCGAAGACGCCACTCACCTCGCGGAGGAGCACACCCATCAGCAAGGGGACGTGCCACTCCTCGCGCGGGTACTCGGCCTTGACAGAAGTCATAAAGCCACTTTACCTTCTTGAACAAGGTAAAGTCACTTTACCGAATGACCGAGGGAGGGTCATGGACGGCAGGAGCGCACTCGGGCCCGCGGACGTCAGCGACGAGCAGCTCACCGCGATGGTGGCCGACCTCCTGGGCAGCGACCCGAGGGACACCTCGGTGCTGGGATCCACGGTCGAGGAGTTCCCCTACGACCTGCCGGCGATCACCACCGCAGGCCGGTACTGGGTCAGCGGGTCGGCCATCGTCGGCTGACGAGGAGCGACCGTGGCGGATGTTCGTCAAGCACATCCAGTCGTGGTCGCGCTCCCCCTTGTTCGAGCGAGATCCCCACGGAGCACCGGGAGATGGCCGAGGCCAGCGTGCCGTGGCGCACGGAGGCCCTGGCCTACCGCTCCGACCTCCGTGAGCGGCTGCCCGAAGGTCTCTGCATGCCTCGCGCGCTCGGTGTCTTCGACCTCGACGAGAAGAGTCGGCAGCCGTGTGGCTGGAGGAGGTCCGCCCGGATCCGACGCCCTGGGACCTGGCCACCTACGCACGCGCCGCGCACCTGCTGGGCCGGCTCGCCGTCAACGAGCGAGTGGCGGCTCTCGCCGACGTCGGTCGGCACGACTTCGACATCGGCACCTATCGCGACGGCCGTCTGGCCGTCCAGGTACTGCCGATGCTCCGTGACGAGGGCATCTGGCGACACCCGCTGGTGGCCGGCGCCTTCGACGAGGAGACGAGGTCCCGACTGCTCGCGGTGGCCGACCGGGCCGCACGACCTCGTCGAGGAGGTCCTGACGTTCCCGCGCACGACCAGCCACGGCGACGCGTGCCCCAACAACCTGCTGCGCACGGAGGGGTACGACGGCTTCGTGCTGATCGACTTCGGCTTCTGGGGCGGTGAGCCCGTGGGCTTCGACCTCTCGCAGCTGCTGGTCGGCGACGTGCAGGTCGGTCGACGCAGCGCCGACGACCTGCGCACGGTCGAGGACGCCATCCTTCCCGCCTACGTCGAAGGTCTGCGTGCCGAGGGTTGCGACATCGCGGAGTCCGCCGTACGGCGTGCGCACGCCCTGCTGCTGATGATCTTCACCGGGTTGTCGTGCCTGCCCTGGGAGCACCTCGGCAGCGAGCCGACCCCCGAGCTGCGCGAGGTCGCCGCGCAGCGGGCCGCGATCGCCAGGTTCAGCCTGGACCTGCTCGACGACACCGACCAGGTCAGGCGGTCCGCTGCGCCAGCTGCCCCTTCAGCTCGTCGACCCACCGCTCCGCACCGAGGTCGATGAGGGTCGCCAGCGCGGCCTCGAGGAGTGGCGCACCCTCCTGCTCGCGGCCCAGCGAGGACAACAGCAGGCCGAGCTCTGCCTCCGTGCGCGCCTGGTGGTGGCGCGACCCCCACTGACGGAACCCCTCCGTGGCCTCGCCCAACAGCGCGGCCGCCTCCTCGGGGTCCTCCTCCTTCCGGAGCAGGGCCGCGAAGCGCGCCCGGTGTGCCCGGATCGCGAGCGGCACCCGGACCCGCGACGCGCTCTCGTCGACCAGGTCGAGCAGGTCCGCGACCGCACCGTGCTCCTCGAGCGTCATGGCGAGGTCGACGACCGGAGGCCAGAACTGGACGAAGTCGTCGGAGAGCGCCGTGTCGTCGAACATCACCCGGGTGGCCCGCAGACCCAGGTCCAGGGCCTCGTCGGTGCGTCCCTCGTGCAGCGCGCGGTTGGACTCGGCGAAGGCGATCCACGCCTCGTCCGACGGGTCGTCGCTGACCGGCACCTCGTCGGCCGGCCACGGCAGCCCCAGCTCCGTGCGCCGTACGACGGCCAGCCAGGCCGCGACCCCACCGGCCGTGACGTCGAGGGCCACCAGGTCCGGCAGCCCACCGGCCAGCCGCTCGTCGACCTCGTCCCAGCGCCCGGCCGAGGTCAGTGCGATCAACATGTTGGCGGTGGCGAACCCGTGCCACAGCAGGTGGCCCGTGCGGGCAGCGACCTCGACCGCCTCACCCGAGATGGCGACGGACTTGTCGAGGTCCGCGAGGTTGTACTCGACGGAGAGGTTCGACAGGCAGCGGGCCAGCACGCCGGGAAGGTGCGTGCTCGCGAGCCATGTCGGCCGCGGCACGGAGCAGGATGCGCGCAGTGACCGACGAGCCCTCCTCGGCGTAGCAGAGGCCCAGGCCCGCCAGTGCGTGGGCGAGCTCCTCGGGATCGCCGACCCGCTCGGCGATCTGGATCGACCGGTCCAGGATCTCGCGCCGCGGCATGTCGAGGTGCGAGTAGGTCGTCGAGAGGACCCTGCTCAACGCGAGCAGCGCCTCGTCCGCGTCCGCAGCCCCCTGGAGCTCGTTCCACCACGGCTCGACCAGCGCCAGCGCGCCGGCGTTGTCGCCCCCCGACGCGAGCGCAGAGCCGTGGGCAGCAGCAGCCAGGCCGGCGGCGGCCCGGTCACCCAGCTCCTCGAACGCCTCCTGTGCCGCGCGGGCGTGCACGATCGTCTCGGCGTACTGGCCCCCGTCGCCCAGGGCGGCCGCCACGGCACCCAGCAGCCGGGCCCGGGTCGGCGCGTCCGCGGCCAGGTCCAGGGCCGCGAGGAGGTGTCCGGCCGACTCCGTCAAGGCACCCAGGGAGCGGGCGCGCACGGCTGCCCGTTCGAGCTGGGCGATCGCCCGCACCCCCAGCTCGGGGACCTCCGGATCCGACGGGACGGCCTCGATGGCGTCGAGGTAGTGCTGGGCGATGATCGGGGCCAGCTCACCGGCGCGGTCCTCGACGGCCTCGGTCTGCCGGGCAACAGCCAGGTGCAGGGCCCGACGGTCGCGTCGCGAGAGGGTGGCGTAGGCCACCTGCCGCACGACGGTCTGCACGAACTGGTACTGGCCGAACTCCGCACTGAACTTGCTGGTGAGCTGTCCCAGGATCTGCAGCCGGACCAGCGCGCGAGAGCACCGGGCCGACGTCACCCAGCTCCGGGCAGAGCTCCCCGATCTCGTCGCGCGAGAAGACGTTCCCGATGACGCTGGCCCGGTCGACCAGCATCCGCTGGCCCGGTTCCAGGGCGTCGAGCCGGGCGGCGATCAGCGCGTGCAGCGAAGCAGGCGCCCCGATCGAGGCGAGGTCGACCGCATCGGGATCGGTCAGGACGTACCGGCCGCCACGCGGTACGACGAGGTCGCGGTCGATCAGCGACCGCACCGTCTCCACCGCGAACAGGGGAATCCCCTCGGAGCGGGTGACCAGGGCGTCGCGGACGTCGGTCGGCAGGCCCACCACCAGGCCGTCCAGCAGCCGGGCGATGTCGGCGTCGCTGAGCACGGCGAGGTGGATCACCGTCGCACGATGATGGGTGGCCAGCCCCGGACGTCGCTCGAGCAGCCCGGGGCGGCTGAGCAGCATCACGAAGCAGGGGAACTCGGCCACCGTCAGCAGGTGCTCGACGAACTGGAGCAGGCCGTCGTCGGCGTGCTGAGCGTCGTCGATGACGAGCACCACCGGTTCCTTGTCCTCGCCGATGCGCTGGAGGAACACGGTCCAGGCCGAGAAGAGGTCCTCGCGGGCGAACGTGGCGACCGAGCCGATGCCCAGGAGCGCACCCAGCCGCGGGCGCAGCCAGGCGCGTTCGTCGTCGGCCTCGACGAAGGCCTCCAACCCGCGCTCGAGCAGCAGCGCCGGATCCGGGGCCGGGTTGTCCTCCTCGTCCGGCGCGAGCGTGCGCAGCCGGCCGCGGATGGCCTCGGCCAGCGCGAAGTAGGCGAGGCCCTCGCCGTACGCGACACATCGGCCGTTGTGCCAGCGCACCAGGTTGGAGAGCCCGTCGACGTACTTCTCGAACTCCCAGGCGAGCCGGGACTTGCCGGTCCCCGCATCGCCACCCAGCACGAGCAGGGAGGGCCGGCCGCTCTCCTCGACCCCGTGGAACAGCTCCTTGACGAGCCGGAGCTCACGGTCGCGGCCCACGAGCGCGGCCTCGAGCCCGTCGGCGCGCTGTGCCCCGCCCACGGACGCCACCACCGCCTGCGCCGACCAGAGCGGCACCGGGTCGAGCTTGCCCTTGAGCTGGTGCGTGCCCGCGTCGATGTAGCTGATCGCCGAGGAGGTCAGCAGCCTGGTGGTCTCGTCGACCCAGACCTGGCCCGGCGTGGCGACCGCCTGCACCCTGGAGGCGGTGTTGACGGCGTCGCCCGCGACCATGCCCTGGTTCTCGGCGCCGATCGTCACGGCCACCTCGCCGGTGACGATGCCGACCCGCATCTCGACGTCGGCCACCTCGAGGTCGTCGCGGAGCGCGGAGACGACGTTGACCAGCTCCAGGCCCGCCCGCACGGCCCTCTCGGAGTCGTCCTCGTGCGCGGTCGGCACCCCCCAGACCGCCATCACCGCGTCGCCGATGAACTTCTCCACCGTGCCGCCGTACCGCGCGATGATCTGGCGGCACTCCTCGAAGTAGCGGGCCAGCAGCTCGCGCACGAACTCCTGGTCGCGGTGCTCGGCCAGCGAGGTGAACCCCACCAGGTCGCCGAAGAGCACGCTCGTGACGCGGCGCGACGACACCGGCCTCGCGGCGACGGCGCTCCCGGCCGCGGCGCCGGCCGTCTGCTCGGTGCCGCAGCCGCTGCAGAACCGGGCACCCGGCACCAGCGTCGCCCCGCACTCGCGGCAGGTGCTCGGCGCGATCGAGGCGCCGCAGCTGAAGCAGAACCTGGCAGCCTCCGGCAGCTCGGTGGCGCAGCTCGGGCACGCGCTCATACCTGGACCCCTCTCGCCACCTGGCTCACGGCCGGTGACGAGATCCTCTCGCCAAATGGCCTCGGGGCCACCACATCCGAGGGATCAGGCCAGGTCGAGCCCCGGGTACAGCGGGTGCTTGTCGAGCATCTCGCCCGACCGTGCGCGCACGCGGTCGGCGACACCGTCGGCCACCGTGTACGTCGCCTTCGACGGCGCACCCGCCTTGTTGGTGCCGGGCGTCGTGTTCGAGAGCACCTCGTGGACCAGGTCGGACACCGTGTCGAACTCGTCGTGGCCGAACCCGCGGGTGGTGAGGGCCGGCGTGCCGAAGCGGATGCCCGAGGTGTACCAGGCGCCGTTGGGGTCACCGGGGACGGAGTTGCGGTTGGTGACCACCCCGGCCTCGAGCAGCGCCGACTCGGCCTGCCGGCCGGTGAGGCCGTACGACGACACGTCGAGGAGCACGATGTGGTTGTCGGTGCCCCCGGTGACCAGCGTCGCGCCGCGGGAGAGGAAGCCCTCGGCCAGCGACTTGGCGTTGTCGGCGATGTTCTGCGCGTAGGTCTGGAACGACGGCTGGCGGGCCTCGGCGAGCGCCACCGCCTTGGCCGCCATCACGTGCGACAGCGGACCACCCAGCACCATCGGGCACCCACGGTCGACGTCGCCGGCGAACTCCTCCTGCGCCAGCACCAGCCCACCGCGCGGCCCGCGCAGCGACTTGTGCGTCGTGGTCGTCACGATCTGGGCGTGCGGCACCGGGTCCTCGTCACCGGTGAACACCTTGCCGGCGACCAGGCCGGCGAAGTGGGCCATGTCGACCATCAGCACCGCGCCGACCTCGTCGGCGATCTCGCGCATCTTCGCGAAGTTGACCCGCCGGGGATAGGCGGAGTAGCCCGCGACCAGCACCAGCGGCCGGAACTCCCGAGCCTTGGCCGCCACCGCGTCGTAGTCGAGCAGCCCCGTCCCGGGGTCGGTGCCGTACTGCTGCTGGTGGAACATCTTGCCGCTGATGTTCGGCCGGAACCCGTGGGTCAGGTGGCCGCCGGCGTCCAGTGCCATGCCGAGCAGCCGCTGGTTGCCGAACTCGTGCCGCAGCTGCTCCCAGTCGGTGTCGGAGAGCTCGTTGACGTTCTTCGCGCCCAGGCGCTCCAGCGCGGGGGTCTCGACGCGGTTGGCCAGGATCGACCAGAACGCGACCAGGTTGGCGTCGATGCCGGAGTGCGGCTGGGCGTAGGCGTACTGCGCCCCGAACAGCTCGCGGGCGTGCTCGGCGGCCAGCGCCTCCACGGTGTCGACGTTCTGGCACGCGGCGTAGAACCGGTGACCGACCGTCCCCTCGGCGTACTTGTCGCTGAACCAGGTGCCCATGGTCAGCAGCACGGCCGGTGACGCGTAGTTCTCGGAGGCGATCAGCTTGAGCGAGGCCCGCTGGTCGGCCAGCTCCTTGCGTGTGGCGTCGGCCACACGAGGCTCCACCGAGGCGATCACCTCCAGCGCCGCGTCGTACGCCGTGGAAGCGGTCTTGGCCAGCGTGGAGTCGCTCATGGGAGCAGACTAGGGGGCACCCCTCGGGCCCCGTCCAGACCCGAAGACCGTGTCCATATATTGAACTCGCGTCTCACTGCATGAGATTCACGTTTGTGGTCAGGGTGTCCGCAACCTGAGACTGGACGACATGATCAGCGCTGCAACGACCACCTGGCTCGTGGCCCGCCGCCACGTGGACCTCGGTCGTACCCGCAGCATGATGTGTCATCTCTCCTGACCTGCCCCTGACCGCAGCCACTGATCAGAGAGTCCTCCCGCCACGCGGGACGAGCACTCCAGGACGAGAGCCCATGACCTCCACTCCCCCCTCTGCCCCGACCGAGGGCCGCATCGGCCGTTCCGGTCGCGCCCGCCCCAAGCGCGGCGAGGGCCAGTGGGCCCTCGGCTACACCGAGCCGCTGAACAAGAACGAGCAGTCCAAGAAGGACGACAACCCGCTCAACGTGCGCGCCCGGATCCTGAACATCTACTCGAAGAAGGGCTTCTCCTCGATCGACCCGGCCGACCTCCGGGGGCGGTTCCGCTGGATGGGGCTCTACACCCAGCGGGCGCCGGGCTTCGACGGCGGCAAGACCGCGATGCTCGAGGAGGAGGAGCTCGACGACGAGTTCTTCATGCTCCGCGTCCGCAGCGACGGCGCCCTGCTCGGCCCCGACCAGCTGCGCGCGCTCGGCAGCATCTCCACCGACTTCGCCCGCGGCACCGCTGACATCACCGACCGCCAGAACATCCAGTACCACTGGATCGAGATCGAGAACGTGCCCGAGATCTGGGAGCGGCTCGACAACGCCGGGATGACCAGCCTGGAGGCCTGCGGCGACTCGCCACGTCCCTTCCTCGGCTCCCCCGTCGCCGGCGTCGCCGCCGACGAGATCATCGACGCCACCCCCGCCCTCGCCGAGATCAAGCGGCGCTTCATCGGCAACCCCGAGTACTCCAACCTGCCGCGCAAGTTCAAGACCTCGGCCAGCGGGCACCCGAGCCTGGACTGCGTGCCGTCGGTCAACGACGTCTCCTTCGTCGGCACGGTGCACCCCGAGCACGGGCCCGGCTTCGACCTGTGGGTCGGCGGCGGCCTGTCCACCAACCCGATGCTGGCCCAGAAGCTGGGCGTCTGGATCGCCCTCGAGGACGTCGCCGACGTCTGGGAGGGCGTCACCGCGATCTTCCGCGACTACGGCTACCGGCGGCTGCGCTCGCGGGCGCGGCTGAAGTTCCTCCTGGCCGACTGGGGCGTGGAGAAGTTCCGCCAGGTCCTCCAGGACGAGTACCTCCACCGGACGCTCGTCGACTGCCCCTCCCCCGAGGCCACCCTGGGCGACGGCGACCACATCGGCGTGCACGAGCAGAAGGACGGCCGGTTCTACCTCGGCGCCGCTCCCGTCGCCGGCCGGATCAACGGCACCACCATCACCGCGCTGGGCGACCTCGTCGAGAAGTACGGCGCCGACGGCGCCCGCCTGACCGCGCAGCAGAAGCTGGTCGTCCTCGGCGTGGACGAGGACAAGGTCGAGGACTTCATCGAGGACCTGGCCGCGATCAACCTCGAGGTCCGGCCCTCCAACTGGCGCCGCTCCACGATGGCCTGCACCGGGATCGAGTTCTGCAAGCTCGCGATCGTCGAGACCAAGCAGCGCGCCATCGACCTCGTGGCCGAGATGGAGCAGCGCTTCCCCGACCTCGACACCCCCATCAGCGTCAACGTCAACGGCTGCCCCAACGCCTGCGCGCGCACCCAGGTCGCCGACATCGGGCTCAAGGGCATGCTGGTCATGGACGACGACGGCGACCAGGTCGAGGGCTTCCAGGTGCACCTCGGCGGTGCCCTCGGCCTGGAGAACGGCTTCGGCAAGAAGCTGCGGGCGCACAAGGTCACCAGCACCGGGCTCGACGACTACGTCAGCACCGTCGTCGGCAACTACCTCGAGGACCGCGCCGAGGGCGAGACCTTCGCGACCTGGGCCAACCGCGCCGAGGAGATCCTCCTGCGCGGCGAGAAGAGCCTGGCGGAGGCGAGTCGCGCATGAGCGCCCGTGCCGTTCCGTTCCACTGCCCCTACTGCGGCGAGGAGAACCTCTTCCCGCACGACCCCGAGGACGGGACCGCCGGTCACGGCGCCTGGGAATGCCGCTCCTGCCTGCGCGCGTTCAAGGTCAGCATGATCGGTCAGCTGCGTCCCCCCGCCGGCGCGAGCGCGAAGGGGGCCGGCCGATGACGATCCCCGCCACCATGGCCGCCCGCGAACGCCGCGGTTCCGAGACCGTCGGCCGCAGCCCCGAGGAGCTCAAGGAGCTGGTCTCCCACGTCGGGGCCGAGCTCGAGCTCGCCCCCGCCGAGGACATCATCGAGTGGGCCGTGGCCACCTTCGGCGGCCGGTTCTGCATCACCTCGTCGATGGCCGACGCGGTCCTCGCCCACCTCGCCTCCAGCGTGCACCCGGGCGTCGACGTCGTCTTCCTCGACACCGGCTACCACTTCGCCGAGACGATCGGCACGCGCGACGCCGTGCAGGCGACCATGCCGGTCAACCTGCTCAGCATCACCCCGGAGCTGTCGGTCGCCGAGCAGGATGCGACGTACGGCAAGGACCTCTTCGAGCGCGACCCCGACCTGTGCTGCGCGCTGCGCAAGGTCAAGCCGCTCAACGACGCCCTCGCCGGCTACGACGCCTGGGCGACCGGGCTGCGCCGCGCCGAGACCCACAACCGGGTGATCGCGCCGGTCGTGGGCTGGGACGAGAAGAAGCAGAAGGTCAAGGTCTCCCCGCTCGCGCGCTGGAGCGACGAGGACGTCGAGAAGTACGTCGCCGAGAACGGCGTGCTCGTCAACCCGCTGCAGTACGACGGGTACCCCTCGATCGGCTGCTGGCCGTGCACCCGCCGCGTCGCGGAGGGCGAGGACGCCCGCAGCGGCCGCTGGGCCGGCTTCAACAAGACCGAGTGCGGCATCCACCAGTGAAGACCATCCATGCCGACGTGGACGTCAACGGCGACGACGACCGAGGCATCAGCACGAAGGGAGCCGGCTCACCATGACCGCTCCAGCACTGATCACCCTCGCCCACGGCAGCCGTGACCCCCGCTCGGCGGCCACCATCAAGGCGCTCGTCGAGGAGGTACGCCGCGCACGACCCGGCCTGCGCATCGAGCCGGCCTTCCTCGAGCTGTCCCGGCCCGGCTTCGGCCAGGTCGTCGACCGGCTCGTCAAGGCCGGCTACGACGAGATCGTCGTCGTACCGCTCCTGCTCAGCGACGCCTACCACGCCAAGGTCGACGTCCCGAACGCCGTGACGGAGGCCGCTCGAGCGCCACCCGGGCCTGCGGATGCGCGCCACGCAGATCCTCGGCCTGGAGCCGGCCTTCCTCGAGGTGCTCGACCCCCGGCTGCGCGACGCGCTGAGCGAGGCGCGGGTCCGCGAGCTCGACGCGCTGGTGCTGGCCGCGGCCGGCTCCTCCGACCCGCTGGCCAACCAGGCCATCGGCCGGCTCGCCCGCGTGTGGGGCACCCGGCACCGGCTCCCGGTCACGGCCGCGTTCGCCTCCTCCGCTCCCCCGGCCACCGGCGAGGCCGTGCGGGCCTTCCGCCGCGAGGGCCGCCGCCACGTCGCCGTGGCCTCGATGTTCCTGGCGCCGGGCTTCCTGCCCGACCGCGCCGCCGAGCTGGCCCTCGAGGCCGGCGCGGTCGCCGTCTCCGAGCCGCTGGGCGCCGACCCGGTCCTCGCCCGCACGATCCTGGCCCGCTACGCCGTCGGGCCGTGGCGAGCTCGGTCTGACGGGCTGCGGTCCGTGTCGGGTTGCCGCCAGTGGACCTGCCTCGAAACACACCTATGCGAGCAGATGTCTGACGTCCGCGCACGGCATGGGTTACCGCGCTGACGCGCGACGTCCGTCGGCTCAGCCGACCAGCGCGTGAGCAGCCGCTGGAGCTCGGCGGCGGGGTCGTCGGTGAGGCCGCCGTGCACCGGGCCGGGCTGTACGACGGTGCTGCGGGGCGCGAGGAAGCCGAAGCGGGCGCTGGCGTCGTCGACCTCCTCGCGCGAGCCGTACGCCGTGGCCCGGGTGCCGGTGCCGAAGTCGACGTGGGCCTCGCCCCGGCAGACCCGGTCGACCGCCGTCGAGCGCCGAGCGCACGGCGGCGAGGTCGATGTCGGGGTCGAGCGCGCGCAGCCGGTCCTCGTCCACTCGGAGGCCGAGCCGAGGAAGTCGTCCTCGTCGCAGAACAGCACCACGCCGACGTTGACGAACTCCTCGCGCTCGACGCGCGGCACGCACCGCAGCGCGACGTACTGGTATCCCTTCGAGCCGTTCACCGGGCAGCCTCCACGTCCGGCAGCCACGCGCGACGCGCCGCTCGCGCGGGCGAGCAGGTACTCGACGTAGCGCTGGCGCAGGGCCTCGGGCGTCTCCGCGCCCGGCACCGGCTCGAGCCACTCGTCGGGCACCTCGGCGAGCACCGCGGCCAGCGCCTCGGCGGTGATCCGCGCGGCGAGGTCCTCGTCCTGGGCGGCCGCCTCGGCGGCGTGGCGCCGCAGGATGTGCTCGCTGGCGTCGTACGGCTGCGCCGCGAACCGCTGTGCCCTCTCGGCGTCCGACGCCCTGCCGCCCGGCCAGGCGTGGTGGAAGTAGAGCGCGGCGCCGTGGTCGATCGCGAACAGGTCGCCGCGCCAGATCAGCAGGTTGGGGTTGCGCCACGAGCGGTCGACGTTGGCGCAGAGCGCGTCCAGCCACAGGATCCGGCCGGCGAGGTCCGGGTCCGGCTCGTACGACGCGTCGTAGCCGAAGGCGCCGGGCAGCATGTCCACGCCGAGGTTGAGGCCCAGGCTCCGGTTCAGCAGGTCCTGCACCTCCTCGTCGGCCTCGTAGCGCCCGATCTCCGCGGCCAGGTCGACGGTGACCAGCTCGGGACCGGTACGTCGACCAGCCGCGGCGATCCCGGCCACGACCACCTCGGCCACCAGCACCCGCAGACCCTGCCCGGCGCCGCGGAACTTGCAGACGTAGATGCCGAGGTCGTCGGCCTCGACGACGCCCGGCAGCGAGCCGCCCTCCCGCAGCGGGGTGACGTAGCGGGTGGCGCGCACCCCTCTCATCGGGCGGCGCTCACGTCAGCCGGGCCCTCTGCTCCTCGACGTCGTAGTCGGGTCCGGGCCACTCGAGCTGCATGCCGCGGAGCGCCTCGGCGAGGAGCTGGCCGACGGCCCAGTTGCGGTACCACTTCTTGTCGCTCGGGACGACGTACCAGGGCGCCGACGTCGGTGTGGCACCGCTCCAGCGCGACCGCGTAGGCCTTGCCGGTAGTCCTCCCACCGCTCGCGCTCGTCGACGTCGCGAGGGATGGAACTTCCACTGCTTGTCGGGCTCGTCGAGCCGGGCGCGCAGCCGCTTGCCCTGCTCCTCGCGCGAGACGTGCAGGAAGCACTTGATCACCACGGTGCCCGACGTCGACGAGCTGCTTCTCGAAGTCGTTGATCGCGCCGTAGCGCCGCTCGATCTCGGCCTCGTCGGCCAGCTCGTGCACGCGCGCCACCAGCACGTCCTCGTAGTGCGAGCGGTCGAAGACGCCGACGAACCCTGGCTCCGGGAGCGCCTTCTCGACCCGCCAGAGGAAGTCGTGGGACAGCTCCTCCTCGGTGGGCTTCTTGAACGACGACACCCGCAGCCCGCTGGGCCGCAGCTGGCCGAGCGCGTGGTCGACCACGCCGCCCTTGCCCGAGGTGTCCATGCCCTGCAGGACGACGAGGACGCGCCGCGAGCCACCGGTGTAGGCCTTGGCGTACATCCGCTCCTGGAGGTCGGCGAGCTCCTTGCCCAGGGCCGCGCAGCGCCTTCTCCGCCGTCGCGTTTGCCGCCGTCGAAACCGGGGGTGGACGCAGGGTCGAGGTCGGCGAGGACGAGATCCGTCCGCCGGCAGCCGCAGCTGGTCGGTCAGCGCATAAGACATGCGGGTGAGTATGTCCTACGGTCGTGGTGTGGACCTCCCCGTGATGCCGCCCGTGAAACCGATGCTGGCCAAGTCGGTGAAGGGCATCCCGGATCCCGGCGAAGTTCGAGGGCGGGCTCACCTTCGAGCCCAAGTGGGACGGGTTCCGGTGCCTGGTCTTCCGCGACGGCGACGAGGTGGAGCTCACCTCGCGCAACACCAAGCCGCTGACGCGCTACTTCCCCGAGGTCGTCGGCCGCCGTCCGCGAGCAGCTGCCGCAGCGCTGCGTCCTCGACGGCGAGCTGTTCGTCGCCGTGGGGCCGCGGCTGGAGTTCGAGGTGCTGCAGGAGCGGATCCACCCGGCCGCGTCGCGGATCAACCTGCTGGCCGAGAAGACACCCGGCGGCCTTCGTGGCCTTCGACCTGCTGGCGCTCGGCGACCAGTCGCTGGTCGACCGGCCCTTCAGCGAGCGGCGCGACCGGCTGGAGGCGGCCCTCGACGGGCTCGGCGGTCCGACGTACCTCACCCGCACGACGACCGACGTCGACGAGGCGGCAGGGCTGGTTCGACCAGTTCGAGGGCGCCGGGCTCGACGGCGTGGTGGCCAAGCCGATGGGGGCGCCGTACGTCGAGAACGCCCGCACCATGCTCAAGATCAAGCACGCCCGGACCGCCGACGTCGTGGTCGCCGGCTACCGGCTGCACAAGAACTCCACCGAGCGAGCGGCCGCTGCTCGGCTCGCTGCTGCTGGGCCTCTACGCCGACGGCAAGCTCCAGCACGTCGGCGTCTCCGCGTCGTTCACCGAGACGCGGCGGGCCGAGCTGCTCGAGGAGCTGCGCCCGCTCGAGGTGGGCGATCGAGGACCACCCCTGGGGCGAGTGGGCGGAGTGGGCGATCGCCAACCCGGACCGGGTGCCGGGCACCCAGAGCCGCTGGAGCGCGGGCAAGGACCTCTCCTTCACCCCGCTGCGGCCCGAGCGCGTGCTGGAGGTCGGCTACGAGCACATGGAGGGCCGACGGTTCCGGCACACGGCCCAGTTCAAGCGGTGGCGCCCCGACCGCGACCCGGAGTCGTGCGGCTACGAGCAGCTCGAGGAGCCGGTGAGCTACGACCTGACTAAGGTTCTCGGTGTCGGCCGAGGTGAGGATGACGCGCCATGAGCAGACTACGACGTCGTGCTGCTGGTCGAGCAGCCGTTCACGGCCCAGGACGCCACCAACCTGCGCGAGCTGCACGGGGACATCGAGGACCCCGTCGTCTACCACGTGCTGCTGCCCGTCGAGGACGCCTCGGCGCGGGTGGAGTCGGCGATCGGCACGCTCGGCGGCGAGGTGTGGAGCACGCCCACCGTGCACGTCGACGAGACCGACATCGCGCGACCTGCGCCAGGAGCTGCTGAACACCTGCCGCGAGGGCGTGGACGCCACCATCAAGGCCATCGAGGCCGCCGGCGGCAAGGCGGTCGGCGAGCCGGTCACGATCGACCCGATCGCGGCCCTGGTCGCCAAGGTCGCCGAGGTCTACGCCGCCGAGGTCATCATCCTGACCCGGCCGCACGTCGTCGCGGAGTTCTTCCACGTCGACTGGACCTCCAAGGCGCGCCGCAAGCTCGGCGTCCCGGTGCTGCACCTGCTCGAGCACGAGAACTTCGACGAGCAGGCCGGCGAGGGCGAAGGCATCAGCGGCTTCTAGGACGTGGCGCTCTTCCGACGCACCGACCGCTCGGTCGCGCGACGCATCTCCGCGTTCTGGGACTGGTGGGCCGCGGACGGGCCGCGCGCTGGCCGAGGCGGTGAGCATCGGTGACGGCCGACGGCCGAGCGCTTCGCCGACGGCGATGTCGACGCGGCTGGAGCCACTCGGCGGCCGTCGGCTGGTCGCTCAACGCCGGCGACGATCTCCGCGCACGCGCTCGTGATCAGCGCCGGCGGTGACCCGGCGCAGCTCGCGCGCTGGCGCGCCGGTGCGTGCTGGCCGCGCCGCCGGCCGACGAGACCTGGAGCTACGTCGACACCCGCCGCCTGCGCCCGACCCGGAGCGACGTCGTCATCGGCGTCGAGGGCGCCGACCGCATCGAGCTGCGCCAGGTCGTCGGTCGCGGCCCGGCTGGACGGCACCAGGTTCGACGTCGCCGTGCTACCACCCGGCTTTCGCCGACCTGCCCGAGCAGGCGCGGGCGCAGGTCGCGCTTCCTCGCGCTCGACGCGGCCCTGGGCGAGGTCGACACCGAGCTGTGGATCGGCGAGGTGCAGCCGACCGAGGTCGCGCCGCTCGACGGGTTCGGGCTGGTCGCGCTGCGCGCCGTCGTGCGCGGACCTCAAGCGGCAGCTACCTCGACGAGGACGGCCGCCCGAGCTGGGTCCTGCTCCAGGGCGAGACGCCGGCCGGGCCGCTGCGTGGCGGCCGGCGCGGGTCCCGCTGCACCCGGCTGACCGCGCCGCTCCTGGACACCTACGTCGCGGTGGTGCTCCCCTACGCCGAGCGCACGGAAGACGGCCTGCCGAGCGGCGGGTCGCTGGAGCGGCTGCGCGAGCTTCGAGGACCGGCTCGAGGCCGACCTCGGGACGCGCGGCATGGTGGTCGCCCACGCAGAGCGTCGCCGGCGTCCGCACGCTGCACCTGTACGTCGACGCACGCGACCGATGCCCGTCGCCGGCGTCAGGCGACCTGGACCAAGGACGTGGGCCGACGGCTCGGCAGACGGTGCACGACGAGCCCGACCCCGCGTGGCGAGCTCGGTGCGCGCACCTGCGTCACTAGGCCATCGCGGCGCTCACTCCTCGATGCGGTTGCCGTCCTCGTCCCAGTGCTCGGCGACCTTCTTCGAGGGCTGCACCCGCGGCGGCTCGCCGGGCATCTTGGGGTAGTCGGGCGGGAAGTTCAGCTCCCCGCCGGGCAGCTCCTCCCACAGCGCCAGCAGCGGCTCCAGGGAGTACGCCGTGTCGTCGATGCCGGCCCAGGGGTCGCCGTCGGCCACCCGCTCCGGCACGGTGAAGAGGTTGAAGCCGCGCGGGTCGGTGAGGGTCGGCCAGCTCCTCCCAGGTCATCGGCGTGGAGACCGGGCGCACCGGGCTTCGGGCGCAGGGAGTAGGCCGAGGCGATGGTGCGGTCGCGGTTGTTCTGGTTGAAGTCGACGAAGATGCGCTCGCCGCGCTCCTCCTTCCACCAGGCCGTCGTGACGCCGGGGTCGCGCCGCTCCAGCTCGCGGCCGAACCCGATCGCGGCGTGCCGCAGGTCGGTGAACTCCCAGCGCGGCTCGATCCGGACGTAGACGTGCACGCCGCGGTTGCCGCTGGTCTTCGGGTAGCCGGTGATCCCGAGCTCCTCGAGCAGCTCGCGGGCCACGCCGGCCACGCGCACGGCGTCGGTGAAGGTGGTGCCGGGCTGCGGGTCGAGGTCGATGCGCAGCTCGTCGGGGTGGTCGTTGTCGCCGCTGCGCGTCGGGCCACGGGTGGAAGGTGATCGTGCCCATCTGCGCGCACCAGCCGACGGTGGCGAGGTTGGCCACCTTCACCTCCTCGGCCGTGCGGCCGCTGGGGAAGGTCACCTGCGTCGTCTCGACGTACGACGGGGCGCCCTTGGGCACGCGCTTGCTGTAGAACGCGTCGCTCTTGTCGCCGCGGCCGGTGGCCAGCGTGATGCCGGGGTGCACGCCGGTCGTCCAGCGCTCCAGCGCGGTCGGCCGGTCGCCCAGCGCCCGCAGGATGCCGTCGGCCACCGAGACGTAGTACTCGACGACCTGCAGCTTGGTGACCTCGGGCGTGCTGTCCGTGGCCGGGTAGATCACCCGGTCGGGACTGGTCACCCGGACGGCCTCCCCCGCGGCGTCGACCTCGACGGCTTTGCTGGCCATGGGTCAACCTAGCCGGATAGTCCGGGGTCAGTGGCACCACTTCTGGCGTGGAAGAGGTGCCACTGACCCGGACTACCGGTTCGTCAGCCTGATGGTGAGCACCGAGTTCGGCGAGAACACCGGGCGCCGGTCGATCGCGTCGCTGCCCATCCGGATGAACTCGAAGCCCGACGTCGTCACCAGCGTCCAGCTGTCGGTGCCGGCCGCCTGGCCCAGCGAGGCACTCCACTCCCGCGCCCACGTCTCCAGCGCCAGCTCGGCGCAGGCGAGGTGGGTGGGCGGGAAGTGGAACTCGTTGCGTCCGGCCTCCTCGGCACTGCCGAGGAAGGCGATCGGGCGGCCCAGGCTCTCGGCGCAGACACCGCAGATGCGACTGAGCGCGCACTGGATGACCTTGGCCTTGTCGAGGCCGAGGTCACCCATGCTGGCGTACGGCAGCTCGCCGACCCCGGTGACTGGTTGGTCCTTCACGCCGATGCCAGACCGGAGGTCCACTTGCCCGTCTCGTAGCGGCGCGTGGGGCGCTCGTCGTCACGACGACGACCACGGGGAACCGTCGGGGCCCTCGGGTCCGTCGTGGCGCTTGGACTTCGTGAACTTGTTGGGCAGCGACAGCTGGGTGATCGTGCGCAGCGCCTGGCCGTACTGCTTGTACAGCGGACCCGTGGTGTACGGGATGCCGTACTTCTCGCACAGCGGCCGCACCCGCTCGCTGATCTCGGAGTAGCGGTTGCTGGGCAGGTCGGGGAACAGGTGGTGCTCGATCTGGTAGCCGAGGTTGCCCGACATGATGTGCAGGAACTCGCTGCCCGTGAAGTTGGCCGAGCCGAGCATCTGGCGCAGGTACCACTCCGCCCGCGTCTCGTCCTCGAGCTCCTCCTCGGTGAAGTGCAGGGCACCGTCGGGGAAGTGGCCGCAGAAGATGATCATGTAGGACCACAGGTTGCGCGACAGGTTGGCGATCGCGTTGGCCTGGGCCGTCTGGATCGCGGCCGGCCCGGTCAGCAGCGGGAAGAAGATGTAGTCCTTGCCGATCTGGCGGCGGATCTTCCGCCCGATCTGCGCGAGCTGCTTCTTCATCACCTTCGGGTCCTTCTCGCGCTTGCGGATGGCCTCGATGTCGAGGTCGTGCAGCGCGACGCCCCACTGGAAGAGGCTCGCCAGCGCGGCGTTGTAGACGGGCTGCCCGAGGTTGAACGGGCTCCACTTCTGCTCGCGCGCCATCCGGAGGATGCCGTACCCGATGTCGTTGTCGTGGCCGAGCACGTTGGTGAACTGGTGGTGCACGTAGTTGTGCGAGTGCTTCCACTGCTCGGCCGGCTGGGCGGTGTCCCACTCCCAGGTGCTGGAGTGGATCTCGGGGTCGTTCATCCAGTCCCACTGGCCGTGCATGGTGTTGTGGCCGATCTCCATGTTCTCGAGGATCTTGGCCGCGCCGAGCATGGCGGCGCCGGCGAAGAAGGCCGGCTTCCACTTGCTGCCGAACAGGGTGATCCGCCCGGCGGTCGCGAGGCCGCGCTGGATCTTGATCATCCGGTTGATGTACGCCGCGTCGTCGTCACCGCGCGACTCCTCGATGTCGGCGCGGATCTGGTCGAGCTCGCGTCCGAGCTCCTCCACCTCCTCCTCGGTGAGGTGGGTGTACTCCTTCACATCGGCGATAGCCATGTGGCAGTGCTCCTTCGTCGTCCGTCGGTCGAGCTGGTCAGATGTCGAGCGTGCAGTCACCGGCTGCTGCGGTGATGCAGGTCTGGATCTGTTCGTTGGGACCGGAGTGCTCCTCGCCGTTGCGCAGGTCGCGCACGGTGCCCTCGACCAGGGTCAGGGTGCAGGTGTGGCAGATGCCCATGCGGCAGCCGTAGGGCATGCCGATGCCGGCTTCCTCGCCGGCCTCCAGCAGCGTGGTGGCGCCGTCCGCCTCCTGGGTCTTGCTGGAGTTCTGGAAGGTGACCGTGCCGCCCTCGCCGCCGTCGCCACCGAGCTCGAGGGTGAAGCGCTCGAGGTGCAGCTCGTCCTCGAGGCCGGCCTCCTCCCAGTGCTCCTCGGCCGCGTCGAGCATGGGAGCCGGGCCGCAGGCCCAGGTCTCCCGCTCCTTCCAGTCCGGGCACACCCGGTCGAGGTCGCTCATCTCGAGGATGCCGTCGGAGTCGGTGTGCTGCTCGTGCAGGGTGAGGTTCTCGTGCCGCTCGCTGAGCTTGACCAGCTCGTCGCGGAAGATCATCCGCTCCTTGTTCGGCGAGCTGTAGGCGATCACGACGTCGGGCATCGTGCCGCGGCGGTGCAGCGTGCGCAGCATCGCCATCACCGGGGTGATGCCACTTCCGGCGGCCAGGAACAGGATCTTCTCCGGCGGCGGGTCGGACATCACGAAGTCGCCGTTGGGCGCGGCGAGCCGGATGATCGCGCCCGGCTCCAGGCCGGAGACCAGGTGCGAGGACAGGAAGCCCTCGGGCATCGCCCGCACGGTGATCGCGATCGTCCGGCCGTTGCGCTTCGGGCGGCGAGGAGATCGAGTAGGAGCGCCAGTGGAACTTGCCCTTGACCTGGATCCCGATGCCGACGTACTGCCCGGGCTGGTGGTCCCAGCGCCAGCCCCAGCCGGGACGGATCACGATCGTCGCGGCGTCGTCGGTCTCCGGGATCGACCTTCTCGATGCGGCCGCGCAGCTCGCGCGCGGTCCACAGCGGGTTGATCAGCGAGAGGTAGTCATCAGGACTGAGGGGCGTGGTGATGCCGGAACCGAGACGACGTACGCCTCCCCAGCCTCCGCTCCAGGGCAGGGCCTTCGAGACCCTTTCGGCGACCATGCGTGTACGTCCTCCTGGTGATGGCTATCGGGTCAGTGAACAGGTGTCCACTGGATTTCGTCAAGCCCGAGAGGGCGTACCCGCCTTGCGTCGCGCACTAACGTGGACAGCATGTCTTACCAGGTGAACAAAAGCGACGCCGAGTGGCGCGAGCAGCTCTCGGCCGAGGAGTTCCAGGTGCTCCGCAAGGCCGGGACCGAGGCGCCGTTCAAGGGCGAGTACACCGACACCAAGACCGAGGGCGTCTACGCCTGCCGCGCCTGCGGCGCCGAGCTGTTCCGGTCCACGCAGAAGTTCGACTCCCACTGCGGCTGGCCGTCGTTCTTCGCGCCGCTCGCCGAGGACCGGGTGGAGTACATCGAGGACCGCTCCTTCGGCAGCGTCCGCACCGAGGTCCGCTGCGCCAACTGCGGCTCCCACCTCGGGCCACGTCTTCGAGGGCGAGGGCTACGACACCCCGACCGACCTGCGCTACTGCATCAACAGCGTCTCGATGACGCTGCAGCCGCAGGCCGCGACGGCCGAGGACCGCCGAGGCCTGACCTCCGGCCGCAGCAGTCCACGATCTTGGCGATCCGGCGCTCCGGGTCGCCGCCGCCTTGGCGTCCTCACGGCGCGGCGTGCTCCTTGCGGTGGTGAAGGCCAGCGCGTCGAACGCTCGCGCACCTGCTCCGCCAGGGCGGCCGCGAGGTCGGCGGGCACCTCGACGGTGCGCTGCGCCGCGTCGTGCTCGAGGGTGACCTCGTGCTCCTCGCCGCCGGCCACGCCGGCGGCCTCCCGGTGGCCTTGGCGAACCGACGAGGTACGCCGCCCATCACCGCGACCGTGGAGCGTAGGTGTGCCGTTGACGGTCACCTGACCGGCACCCGCTTGCCGGCCCCGAAGCCGACCACGACCTCCTCGGGCACCTCGATGCCGACGTTGTTGCCGATCTGCAGCAGCGTGGTGCGGAAGGTGGTCACGGCGACTCCTCACGGCAGGCGGCGAGCAGCTCGGTCGGCGTACGGCGGCGGCCGGTGTAGAAGGGCACCTCCTCGCGCACGTGGCGGCGGGCGTCGGAGGCGCGGAGGTGGCGCATCAGGTCGACGATGCGGTGCAGCTCGTCGGCCTCGAAGGCCAGGATCCACTCGTAGTCGCCGAGCGCGAAGCTGGCGACGGTGTTGGCGCGGACGTCCTTGTAGTCGCGCGCCATCTGGCCGTGCTCGGCGAGCATCCGGCGGCGCTCGGAGTCCTCGAGGAGGTACCACTCGTAGGAGCGCACGAACGGGTAGACGCAGATGAAGTCGCGCGCCTCCTCCCCGGCCAGGAACGCCGGGATGTGGCTCTTGTTGAACTCCGCCGGCCGGTGCAGCGCGACCTGCGACCACACCGGGTCGAGCCGCGCGGCCGAAGCGGGTACGCGGAACTGCTGGTAGGCGTCCTGCACCTGCTCGACCGTCCTCGGCGTGCCACCAGACCATCAGGTCGGCGTCGGCGCGCAGGCCGCTGAGGTCGTAGAGGCCGCGCACGACGACGTCGTCGGCCTCGAGCTTGCCGAACAGCTCCTCGACCTCGGCGGCCTCGCCGTCGCGGTCGGCGGCTCCCCCAGGACGTCGCGCAGCCGGAAGACCGACCACATCGTGTAGCGGATGGTGTCGTTGAGCTCGCGTGCCTTCTTGCCGGTGGTGCTCATGTCGCCATTGTCGCAAGGTCGCCGTGGCAGTCCCCGACCTTGGACACCGCCAGCCCGGCCGAGGCGATGCAGGCGGGGATCCCCAGCCCGTCGTACGCCGAGCCGCAGACCGCCAGCCCCGGGCAGCCACCAGCTCACGGCGGACCGAGGCGACCCGGTCGAGGTGACCCACGGCGTACTGCGGCAGGGCTCCGCCCCACCGCTGCACGTGCGCGTCGACCGGGCCGACCGACAAGCCCGATGGCGTCGGTGAGGTCGCGCCAGGGCGATCCGCACCAGCTCCCTCGTCGTCGACCTGCAGCACCTGCTCCTCGCGGTGGCGGCCGATCGAGCACCGCATCACCACCAGCTCGTCCGCCCGCCGCCTCGCGCACCCAGTCCCACTTGGCGAAGGAGAAGGTCGCGGCCTTGACGGTGCGTCCGTCGACGGGCGGTACCAGGAAGCCGGAGCCGGCCACCGCCGGGAAGTTCGCTCGCCGGGAAGGCCAGGGTGACGATCGCCATCGAGGCGTACTCCAGTCGCGCCAGTTCCAGCGCCGCCAGCGGGGCGGTGTCGCTGAGCAGGCGAGCCGTGGCCCGGGCCGGGGTGGCGAGGACGACGGCGTCGGCCTGCACCACCTCTGGCTCCTGCGTCGAGCCGACCACCAGGTTCCACCCGCCCCCCGGCGGCGCGCCAGGTCGCGGACGGTCGCGCCGGTGCGCACGCGTGCACCGCTCGCCGCGACCACGGCCGCCGGCAGCCGGCCCACCCCGCCGCGGATGCCCGCGAAGACCGGCGCCGAGTCGTCCGGGCTCGCCTCGCGGCTGCCGCCGCCCGCGTCAGGGAGCGGTCCTCTCGAGCAGCGCGACCAGCTGGGGTACGGCGGCCCGAGCGGAGATCTCGCGGGCGTGCCCGGCGTAGACGCCTCCGAGGAGTGGCTCGACGAGCCGGTCGACGACCTCCTTGCCGAGGCGTTCCTCCACGAGGTTGCCGACGCTGACGTCCCGTCGCCGAGGTCCGTGGCCGGAAGGACAGAGTCGAGGGCCGCGCGAGCCAGGCCCTTCGCCGACAGCACGCCTTCCACCGAGTGGAGGTCGAGCGGGACTCCCATGAGCGTGCGCGGCATCGGGACGAGCCCGCCCCGGTTCCACAGGCTGGCCGAGGTCGTCGCCGGGTGGACGATGTCCTCGGCCAGGCCGACCTCACGGGCCAGGCCGACCGCCTCCGGTCGCCGGTTGAGCATCGCCTCGGCGCCGACGTCGACGACGACCCCGCCCACCTCCTCGACGCGCAGGCTGCCGCCGATCCGTGGCGAGGCCTCGAGCACGGTGACCCGCGCAGTCGGGAGCTCCGGGTCAACAGGTACGCCGCCGCCAGCCCCGAGCACGCCCCCACCGACCACCACGACCTCGGCGGCGCGACGATCCTCGGACACGCAGCCAGCCTGCCACGGCCGCCACCGGCAAGCGCCGGCTCGGAGCGGGTATCGGGTCCCTGAGGAGGGCCGGCTACGGCCCGTCTCGAAGGGCCCGCGACCAACGCAGCCGTCGCAACGTTTATGTCTGCCGTCAGCTTTGCTGGCTCGGTAGCTGCTGGGCCTTTTGAGGCTGCCGTTGCCGCCTACGAAAAGGGCGTCGCCCCCCGCGAGAAAGGCGTTGCCGCCGACGAGGAGGGTGTTACCGCCCACGCGCAGGGTGTTTACGCGACGGCGTTGCGGCTACTGCGTCCCCTTGCTGAGCAGGGCGAGGCCAGTGCTCAATACAATCTCGGCCTCATGTTCGACAACGGCCAGGGCGTGCCGCAGGACTACGCGACCGCGGTGAGCTGGTATCGCAAGGCCGCTGAGCAAGGCCACGCGGCCGCTCAAAACAATCTTGGCGCCATGTACGCTCACGGCCGGGGTGTGCCGCAGGACTACGCGGCCGCGGCGAGCTGGTATCGCAAGGCTGCCGAACAGGGCAACGCCATGGCTCAATACAACATCGGAGTGTTGTACGAGGATGGACAGGGTGTGCCGCGGGACTACGCAGCTGCGATGAGTTGGTATCGCAAAGCCGCCGAGCAGGGCTACGTCGATGCTCAAATCAATCTCGGGATCCTTTATAGCATGGGCGAGGGTGTTTCGCGTGACTATGTCATTGCACACATGTGGTTCAGCTTGGCGGAGGGCGGAGACAAAAAAGGGGTGGAAGCTCAGAATAAGATGACCCCCGCGCAGGCGCGAGATATCGTTGCAAAGCACATGACGCCCGCACAGATCGCTGAGGCACAGAAGCTCGTTCGCGAGTGGAAGCCGACGTCAACTCCCACAGCGCCGGTATCGGCGCCGATCTCGAAACTGCTTGGTCAGCACGCTCTCCCGCCAGCACGGAACGACATGATCGCACGGTAAAGACGAGGTCATCTGTTGTTCGGCCGCCACACATTGCGGAAAGCGAAAGTGTCCGCGAAGAAGCGCCGCCAAAAAGCCGGGAAACGGCGTTTTCTGGATAGCTTCACGGGTGGGGAGGAGTGTCGTGAAGATCACCATGCTATCGCCGTGTTTTCAGTCCTGCGACCGCGAGCGGGGCTAAGCGACGTGCGTCGTACGAATACCGGAGCATAGACAATGAAGTTTGCCTTGGTTCAGGGGAACTGGCAATGAGCCAACTGCGAGAACATATGTTGCAGCAATTCGAAAACGCGCCTGCAGGCGATCCCACGCACAACGTCGTACAATTCTCGGCCGAAACGACGCAGCAGCATACCTCATCAGCGCTCGATATCGTTTCCCAGGTGGCGAGCATCATTCGGGAACTCCAGGAGCGGGCGGCAGAGACTGAAGCCCGCGCAAGGGCGTTGGCCCAGTCCGCTCTCGAACGGCTACGGCAGGCGGAAACTCGCACTAACGACGCTGAAACAGCTCGCACGCGCGCCGAAGACACGATGGTCAGGCTCACCGCGCGGTTGCAGGAAACGGAGCGGGAGTTGGAGCTCAGCCAGGCGCGCATCATCAGCGCCGAAAATAAACTCGCCGATGTTGAGCGTCGGGTGCGCAGTGCCGAAGCGCGTGCGATGCAGGCGGAAAATGCCGTGACGCAGATCAACGATGCCATCCGGGCCCAACTCCTGGGCCTTCAGCGGAATCCGACAAACGTCCGAGCGACGCCGGCGGCAGACCCAAGATGGAGCCGCGGTGAGGAGGCGCGGCAGGCGGTCGGGTAGTCTCCTATTTGATCAGCGAGGGACATGTTGCCGGGGTCGGCCTCACAAACGTGCGGTCTCACTCCATTCACTCACGCCAGAAGTCCTTAAACCGGTTCGGCGCCAGCGCCGTGTAGACCGCGGTGCTGGTGATCGACCGGTGCCCCGGCCATCCTTGGATCGCGCGGGTATCATGCCCCTTGTTGGCGAGGGCGTAGCCGAAGGCTTGGCGCAGTATGTGCGGATGTGCCTTGAGCTGCAGACCGGCACCGGTCGCCGCGCGCTCGATCATCCGGGCGAAGCCGGCCGAGGTGAACGGGGTTCCCCGTTCGCTCACGAAGACGACGGGCGATGGCGGGCTTTCGATGGAGGCACTGCAGGTCGGGCAATCAAAGACTATGGGTGGCAGGACGATTTTTCGAGCTCCCCCACATCCGGCGCAGGGCATCGTGCTCAATTGATCACCGTTTGTTTTCGCTTGCGATTGTCGGTTGATGGGCGGTGTAGTCATGAAACGTCTCCAATCAAAAGAGATAGCTTCTCATAGCCCGCAAGCAATGGCACCAGCGTGAAGGGCCACACGCGTGACAAAAACGCTGGCTACCAGAGCCGCAAGCATTGATCGTCGCGCGCCAGTTGGACCATCTTGATGACAGGCTGGAGGTCATCTCACGTGCGGTAGTCCTGCTTCGAGCGAGTAGCGACCTGCCCGAAGCAACATGCGTCTGAGCACCCCGTCTCTGCGCAGGTAGTAATGGTATGCAGCGGCGATCGCATGAATTCCGGCGAGAAGCACGATCCCAAACGCGCCAACCATATGCCAATAAAAAACACGCTCGGCGGCGTCCCGGTCAGGTGAAAGAAGCGCCGGCAGCATCACACCAAAGATGTCGAGCGATGGGTAAAGTGAGATACCGATCAGCCCTCCGATCGGTACCAATAAGAGCAACAGGTAAAGTCCCCAGTGATTGATGTGCGAGGCGATCCTCTGCCATGCCGCGATCGACGGTTCGTCCGGCGGTGTTCCGTGAGATAACCGATACGCGAGCCGTGCGATCACAAGAAAGCTCTCGAAAGAGCCAGCCGATCGCCTAGCGCGCATCACTGCCGCCGTCGCGGTCCTTGACCGCGGGAATGGTAAGCCGATGCAGTCCCATGAGTTCGGCGGCCGCGACGGCGGACCGATTGCGATCGCGCCGGTACTCAATCTTTACGGCAAGCCGGATCTGCTAGACGATGGGCAGCGCTCGATGACGCGCCTCCTGCCGCCTCGGCGTCGTCCTTGAGGGCGCTGGACGCCCAGTACATCGCCAATGACGAGGCCGTCGGCCTCAGAGATCAGATCGATGCCGCCGGCGTCGAAGATCAAGTTCGCCATTAGCTACTGACTGCGGGCCCGGACTGACCTGCCGTCGCAGAGCTCGCGGCGATTGGTGACGCGGCTACGGGCTGCGGGCCCGGACTGACCTGCCGTCGCAGAGCTCGCGGCGATTGGTGACGCGGCTACGGGCTTCCTTCAGTCATTGCTGAGGAATCCCACCGTTTGTATACCCCTGGCTAACCCGGGACACCGATTTTCCAGATAAATCGCTGATTTAGCAGATGGTTAACTCAGTTGGCGGAGATTTATATAATCGTAGCCAAGGCAGGAGGCCGGCTGAGGTTCGGTCTGGGGGCGCGGCGGATTTTGTCGAGGGTTCTATTCACGGTCACGATGACGAGTGGCATTTTTTTGTGTGTGTTGGGAAACTTCTTGTGGGAACTTTTGTGTGTGGGGGGAACTCGCGGTCTGCAAAAAGGCGCTCGCGCTCTACGGAGGCCGCCCATGCGTAGCGTACCAACCCACCTCGGGCGGGAGCCCGATCGGAGGTGCGCAGCGGCCAGGCGGGCGCCTGTTGGATGCGCTTTAGCCGGCGGGGCCGATTCGATGAAGTCAGCTCAGTGAACCGGTGCCGATGGAAGGCGGCCCTCTTCCGCTGCCTCTATGTCGGCAGCAAGATCGAGCCACTGCTGGGCTAAGTCTACCCACGCCCTCCGATTGCTAGGATCGAGGGCGCGGTCTGCCTGATCGGAGCAGTCGGCTGCAAAGCCGCGACATTTCTCGGGATTGTACAATACGCGCCTCAAAACACTCGCTCCACGAAACCAGCGACGCATTCATCTTGGGAATTTTCTCGGAAATGACAATCTGTCAGTTTTTTCACTTCAGTGGCGTGGCCGATTGGACGGCACCCCGGTCTTGCGGGCAGGAATCGAATACCTATTTCACCGATTGGCTGAGTGATCCCCAATTTCGGGGTAATGAGCTATGCGCGACCGTCGGCCGGTACAGGTCACAACAATTTTGATGGTCGGCGCTGTGCTGATCGCATTGATCGCTTGTTTCAGCTCTAAAACTCCGAGCTGCTCGGACATAAAAGGGATCGGCGGTGTACGCCCTCTTGGGTTGGAGGTCGTCATCCATTGCATGGCCCGCAGTGGATCGTTGGGCCCTAGTGCACGCGCAAGCTCGGACCCCGCGCCGAAGCCGGCCAGCTTGCCGTTCCCTCCGAATATGCCGGGAGCACTACCTGCGAAGGCGCCGCCCCGGATGCAGCAAATTCAAGTCATGCCGACGCCGACATTACCGCTCGTGCCACCCTAAATTTCGACACCAGCGACCGCCCTACGAGCGCGTCGTGAGGGAGGCCAAGCTCCGAGACGCTTCGCGGCCGGAAAGCTGAATTCCGTTCAACCGTCCCCTTAACTCCGCCAACGATAAGCTGCGCTTGTTAAACCGCCTCACAACCCGAGGCGAAGATGCCCCAGCCGCCGGGCGTGAAACAACCGCACGTTCCTGGCGGCTGGAGCTGTTTCGCTCTCTCCGCTCGGCCAGCCTTTCGCTCGTCGGAGAAAATCCGCCGCGCTTCAACCTTCGTCAGAAATTGCTGGGCCAAAAGAAAAGGGCCCGCCGTTGTGGTGCTCGGGAAGGGCCCTTTTGATAGTTTGAACTGAGTGACGACAGAACAATACCGAAGTTGCGCGCGCGATTGGTTGCGCGAAAGACACACCTAAATAAAATGGAAAAGAGCCCGGCAGCCGACGGCGATCTTGTCGGCTCGCCAGGGAGGCGGCTCAGTAAAGGTGCCCCAGGAAATACGCCAGAACAGCAGCCCGCAGTCAGGGCCGCCCCGCCACAATGAACGCTCGCGTCGATGTGTGAACTAGTTCACATGCGGCGCGGTATTTCGGCGCTTAAAGTGAGGGGTCCTGCGAAGGCCCCTTCCCCCATAGGCCCCTGGACACCGCGGTTAGCAGATGACCGCACTCGAGGCTCTCCGGTCGAGTCCCCCCCCACCCGATCGGAGGGCCTCCCTTACCGCCGCCGGCTGCAGCCCACCGTTAGGCAGTCAGCAACCCGAATCACCCACGCTCAAGGACAGTGGCGGTTCTACTGCGGCAGCAACTGGGAACATCTTTAATGTACCAAGGCGTTGAACGGAGATTGATGCCGCGGCACCAGGGCCCCCAGCCGGCTGTGATCCTGCTTGAGTCAGACGCTCTCTTCGAATGCACCGTACAAGACTTCTCGCCCGCGGGAGTAGGGCTGTTTGCGTCTGATGCAGCTATGCTGCCCCCAGCATTCGACCTGAGATTCGGTCATATCACTCGCCATTGCACGGTCGTATGGCGACAACTCTATTGCATGGGCTTGAAATTCGAGTCGAAGGATTAAGGGGCGAAGCGGTCATTCGAGGTCGCAGCCTCCTGCCCAGAACCAAACGTCGGTGAAAAACACAAACCGGGCGGAGTGCGATCTTTTTTCCGCGCCGGGGAACGAGGCATGTCGCGCGCTGAACAGGGCACCGAACGACCACACAGACAACTGCCGAGCGCGCAGGACTACTATCATTACGCAAACCGCTGCCTCGATATGTGGAACGACGCTGTGGACGACGGCGCACGGTCACGGTTGTTGCAAATGGCGGACGCGTGGCTGCAGCTGGCGTCCGAATCACGCGGGGACCGCGGCGCGTACAGTCTCATGTCGTCCGGGGCATTCTCGCGCGAGAACGAGTGCGACGTCGGCTCCCACCAACCAGCCAATCGCCGGCCAAACGGCCAGAGACGGCCGCTGATGAGTTCGGGCTATCTAACCATTTCCCAGGCGTGGCGGAGGCGTTCTGGGCCCAAGCGCCGCCTCCTCAAAAATAACCGCCGGCAGCCCTACAACGGTCACGACCCGTTAGCCGGTCATCAATGAAATCAGTCCAAAATTCAAAGCCGCGTGGCTCCGCCCTTGTTTCGAGTAGGGAGCCCTGCGGTACAAGTGTGCATCGTGGTCAAAACCAGCCCTGGTCGGCGTCCAAAACCGGCCAGGGCATTTTTGTCGTACGGAGTTTACCGACGCGTTTCTCGTGTCGCCGCTCCCCGACGGCCCGCCGGCACGAAACCGAATCCGCGGGCCGTTTCCCGGGCGTGGCGCCATCCGACCGAAGCTGGCGGTCAAGGCCTGCGCTTCTGGAGAGCGCGGCTTCCGAAAGCCCCCACAAAAATGCCAGCTACAGCCGCGACCGCATCAACCGCGAAATTCGATCCAGCGTGCATGCCGTCCGGGAACATAGAGCTGCAAAATTTCAATTATCGCGCAGAAGATCACCAAGCCAACGATCAAAGTCCGCTTTCGCCCCGCGTGAGCGAAGCCAAACAAAATGTCGAGGATCAAAAACGCCCCGCCGTGCGTCATGGGGCGCGTCAGTCGTAGGCCGAAGGTTCGGCGGCACCACTGTCAGCACCACAATGGCCGACAACGCCGCCCACGCCAACCACGCCGCCATCAGATCAAGCTTCCTCACCACTATCGTCGCCGATCATTGAGGCAGAAGCCGGGGCGGCCGATTTGCAACCGGCCATTGCCCCAGCGGACGAGGCGAGATGTGCACGGCCCCGTCCGAAGAGAACACCGCGGTACCATGGCGGGACCAAGGCCTTCCAAACGTTCCGCGGCCGGGTCGCAAAGTCCGGGCCGCCGCCAGACATCGGCAGGATGACTTCGCCACGGCCGTAGGAGGGCTAGGGATTCGCGCTTGCTGCGGAGGGCTGCGGGACAGCCGGCGCAGCGGAAGGCCACTCAGCGATCCGATGCCACTGGACGCTCATTTCACTGCGGTGTGCTGTATTTGCAACCATCCCCAGTGGATTCTCGCTTATCGTTGAGCGTGAGATTCACGATTCATTGAAGGGTGACTGCGGATGTTTTCGCATCCTGTTAGAATTGGGGCGCCCGCCGTCGGGTTTATCCTTGGGTTAGTGGTCACGTATGGGTTCGCGGATGCTGGACCGGGCCCTGTGTCGTCACGCATCCTACGGGACGCTCTTTTGCAGTCGTCAGTGGGCTCCGATATTCGCATCGGCAACGAGAGCCTTGCCTCGTTCGATGAACGTTTCGCCCTTGGCAAGATTAAAAAAGAGAGTCTAGCGAGCTATCCGCACTTTGCGAGCCTAGAAATGGGCCCCGGCGCCGGGATACTTATCGAGCGAGCCTCCGTTTTTACGCCTTCGTCCGCCATGCTCCCACCCGAGCCAGCAGATTCATTCGCCGAGCGTTTTGCCGGCACAAAGGTCGCAAATCTCGCGCCTGTTGCCCCGTCGCCCGAATCTTCATGGGTCGTTCAACTGATCGGAGACGACACGGAGGCAACCGCCATATCGCGTTTCCGCCAAATGCAGAACAAGCACAAGGCGATATTGGGAATCTACGAGCCAATGGTATTAAACACGACGCTTAAGCCGGGGGCACCGCCAATTTGGACCCGCGTTCGTGTCGGACTGAATAGCCGAGAAGCTGCAGATTCTTTGTGTGCAAAACTTAAGTCAGCGGGTGAACGCTGCGTGGTGCAGCCCAATATGGACGCCAGCCCCGCCGTTAGGTCAACGAAGATTAGTCCTGCGGTGCCTTCAGGAATCGCCAGGATTTGAAATTTTCCGGCTTGTCGGTTTTTTCAAGCACTGACGCGAATGCGCTTTACCCAGCGGCTCGATCGGCCGCCAGCGCTCCAACGAATCCAGGGTGCCTTTCCCGTGCGTGGCGGGGCATTTCAAAAAGAGGCCCCGGTTCGCCAGGGCCCAAGTTTGCACAGCGGCCGTCGTTCGTCGGCCGGGCACGTCCTGACTAGGCATGCCATCAAGGCAACGTGCTGCGCGGGGTGAATTGACTTCGTTGTTCAGTGCGGTGTTTCAATCAAGGGGGTTGTCGTCTGTTCAGAGGAGCTGCGCCGCGTGTTGGAAATGCGGCTGCTGGAGCCGTGGGGAAGGGCGAGCACGAGCCAACTGTCGCAGGAAGTCCTGGCCCGTTGAATTCGGCGCCTGTTCTTCGGCATCGCCGATGACATAGCCCCGGCGATCTTGTCGACACGCCAGGGCGGCGGGAAGCTGCGTGATCCATCTGCCAAGCGGTACTCTACCCTGCCGCGCGCCCAGAGCATCAAGGCTGGTGAAAACCGGTTCGTTTACCATTTCCGGCGGAAAAACTACTCAGATAGGCCCTGAATACGTCCCTTATAGGCATCGCAACGTCTCAACGTGACGGCGTAGGAACGTCATGACGCAGGAACGTATCGAGCGGAGACGACGCTTCCCCTCATCAAACGACTGCATGCCGCCGAACATTCGCCGGGAGTTTACCAGGAGCCAAGCGGCCGTCATGCGCGTAATGCTCGACCAAGTCGTTCGCGACCCCGAGGCGCGGTGCACCTTGCTGCACTCCCACATCGCGATCTTGTCGGCCATGTCGACGACGACGGTGCATAACACTCTTCGAAAGGCCAAGGCGCTCGGCCTTGTGCAAGTCACTGGTGCCACCCGTGTCAGTCATATCACCGTCGTCAGCCCCGAACTTCGCGCTTGGCTGCAGAACCGCGTGACGGCGTGGGAATACTGATGACGTGGAACGTGACAGCGTTGGAACGCGGGAACGTTGAGGGTTAACGATGACACAGGAAGTGGACAGCGCCGTGGAGCGCAACAAGCATCGGCCGAGCGGGTCCGCGCCGGTCGCGCTGCGCCGCCTTACGCACCCTGAGCGAGACGGCGGTAGGGTGAGCGATCCGGTATCCCAATTGATCAGGCGCCTCGCACGCGACATGCCCGGCCTCCTTGAGGAGGTTGTCTCCCTCGTCGAGCACCGGATTGCGGAAGCGAGGGGAGATGACGGCGATGCACTGGCAATGGCCGAGAGCGTCGCGCCAGTGAAGCCGGAGGTGGCCGCACGTTTCGCCGCCATGGCCGAAGCGGAGGGCATGGGCTTCGCCAAATTTCTTGAGCACATGCTCGACGACTACGAGGCGAGCCGGAAGAGGAGGCCGATGATGGCGTAGACGCGCGCGAAGCTCCGCGCCGCCTGATGCTGATGGACACCTTCGTGCAGGAGCAGGAGGAGAGGGGCCCGCGGTGACCGACCAGACGGACGCGCGATGGCGGGGCAGACGGTATTCACTCGAAACCCGCGCGAAGATGAGCGCGGCGGCGAAGCGCAGAGTTCGTTCCCCGCATTCACCCGAGACGCGCGCGAAGATAAGCATGGCAACCCGCGGCAAGCGCGGGCCGCATTCCGCGGAACACAGTGCAAAAATATCCGCGAGCAACCGTGGGCGCAGGTTCACCGCAGAGCACATCGCCAAATTGGCGGCGGCTAAGCGCGGCAGAACCCTCCCCGCGGAACACCGCGCAAAGATAGCCGCGGCCGTGCGGGAGCACTGGGCACGAATGAAGACCGCGGAGGAGAGGGCGGCGGAGCGCAGTGATGGCTGACTGACCCGGAAGTCCTCGGCGCACAGATCGGCGAGCAGTTGCTGCGCGAGTTCGTCGAGATGCGCGGGGAGCTGGCCGGCATGCGGGCGGCCCAGGTCGACCTGGCGAAGGCGTTGCTTCACCTCAAGCGCGACGGCGTGATCAAGGACATCCTCGGCCGCATCGATGGCCAGGTCCGCAAGCTAGGCGAGGAAAAGAGCAGGGTGGAGGAGCGGCGCAGTGACCGATGTGACCCTGGAATTTCTCGCGGCGCAAATGGAGCGGTTGTTGGGCGAGTTCGCCGGCATGCGGCGTGAGTTCGCCGAGATACGGGCGGCACAGGCCGATCTGTCAAATGGGCAGACCGTGCTGGCGGAAACGATGTTCCAGATCGAGCGCGACATCGTGCAGACCAAAGATACCGCTGCTCGCATCGATGACCGGTTGCCCAAGTTCGACGAGGAAAAGGAGAGGTAGCGAGTGGCGGAAAAATGAGCCGAATAGGACACAGCGTCCGACCGTGCCAAACTGGCACCATGTGGTTTGCGTCTTCCTGGCAGGCCTACCCCGGGCGGAGCTCTCATGATCACATTCGCCGAGAGTCAGATCGCCGCCATCCGGAGTGCGCTCGCCTCGAAAGTGCTGGTCATCACCGGCGGTCCCGGCTACGATCGTTCAGGGGATTTTGCGCATCCTGTTAGCCGGAGGGGTCGGACTCCCGCTGTGCGCCCCCACGGGTCGCGCCGCAAAACGCATGACCGAAGCGACCGGATCCAAGACCGTTCACTGACTACTCGAAGCTGACCCGAAGGAAGGCGCTGCAAGCGGGGCGAAGACCACCCGCTCGGCTGCAACCTCTAGGTGATCGATGTGACCTCGATGGCCGATGTGCTGCTGATGCCGGGAATGGCCCAATCGAGATTACCCATGCGCAAGATCGGCGGTGTGCTGCGGCTGTCCGCCGCCGGCCTGTCCAAGCCGCAGATTGCAGCGAGCCTGGGCATCGGCCCGACCGCTGCCGGCGTGCCTACGCCAGGGCTTGAGGCCGGTATCTGTCCGACGATGTTAGCGACGAAGCGTTGGAACACCAACGGGCACTTGGTGTGGGAGAAGTCACCCATCCCGATGGGCCACAACCGATTGGTTCCGCGAACTCTATCGTGCCTGGGAAGGACGCATCCGCGCCGGTTCCTGAGGCATCCAGAGGCAAGCCAAAAGAAAAAGGCCCGCCGTCCGGTGCTTGGGTGGGCCCTTTTAAAGTACGCTACTAAGTGACATCAGGATAATACCGCAGCGCCTCGCGTAATTGGTTGCGGAAATGACACAACATGCCCAAGTTTTGCCGGTCCAAAAATCTGTGCGGTTCACAGTTTTTTCGGGCAGAGACGTGGGCGGTTACCAGCGCTCGGTCTCGCGGCCAATTTCCCCCCGGGTCGCGGGCACGTCCCGCGGGAGGCGGCCAGGCCGGCGCTGACGCGTGCCAGCGCATAGGCCATCTGACGACACTCCAGGCCGGATTGCAAAATAGTGGTCTTCCGCAATGGCGATCGTGGTAAACAGGCTTTTGTAGCGTTCGCCGTGTAAGTGATGCTGACCAAGACCTTTTTGATACAATTGGAAGCGTATTAGCAGCGAAATTTCTTTTCAGGAGGCAGCAGTGTTTGGAATCAGCCTACTCAGCTTTCGATCGCCACAGCGCAACCAAGAAACCGATCGACGTAGAACTCTCGGAGATTTGGAGAGCTGTAAATCTTGCGATCTCAGGCGCAGAATCAGAACGTAAAGGACTTCGAACTCGCATCGAGAAGGCTAGAAGGTCAGCGGCATTCCTCGCCGATATCGAGGACTCCGATTTATCCGGTCAAGCCAAACTCAAAACAATTGAGCGGTATATTGCCGATGCCGAAGCGAGAGGCAGGCAACTGAAAGTCCATGTGGAGCATCTTCGAAAAATAGAAGGTGTGGTGTTCCTACCCTCTCGCGGAATACACGTTACTGCGCGGGAAGATCCTTTTGAGCCAATCCAGAGATCTGGGGCGGGCGCGCCAACTGCGATCGAGCCCGCCCCGCGCGTCGACACCGGGCGAGCAGCGAAGTGACCGCCGGCTGAGGAGTCTTCGGTGCGCACGACCAGGCGGGCGGGATGCGGGATCGTCAGGCGGCTCTTACCTCCTCAAGCCTCGCGCGCTCGGATGTCTCGAGGACCTGCGACCATGGGCGCAATCATCTACTTTCTGTTACCGCATGTCGAGCGCGGATTCTTTCCTGGGGCTGTTCGAGTTGCTTCGTCACGCATGCTTCCTGGCCCCCAAACATTGCAAAACCTGCGATCGACACACCAGGATCAGCAGATATGTTCTTGAACAGTCCCCACTTTGGCGCAGCCCTCGTGATTGATCTCGTGAACAAAGCGGGCCTCGAGGGCACGCGGTACGCACGAGTCGGAATGCAGAGCGGGATGTACTACGGAACGAAGGCGCATGGGGCAATTTATCGACTTGCTTGAGTGGCCAGCAACCGGCAAATTCCTGCTGCGGCGCAACTGTGAACATGGTTCAATGTATCGAGGTGTTGAACGGAGATTCATCCCGCGCCAGCAAGGCCCCAAGCCTGCTGTGATCCTGCTTGAGCCGGACGTTCTCCTCGAATGCACTGTACAAGACTTCTCGCCCGCGGGGGCAGGGCTGATAGCGCCTGATGCCGCCATTCTGCCCCCAGCATTCGACCTGAGATTCGGTCATATCACTCGCCATTGCACGGTCGTATGGCGACAACTCTATTGCATGGGCTTGAAATTCAAGTCGAGGGACTAACTAGGGGATCAGACGACCCGGTCGGTTCTGCTACAATGCCGAAACTACTCGGGCTCTGCGCCTGCCGCCGGCGCGAACAGCTCGGGGGATACGGAGCCTGATGGGCTACGGCCGCTTCGATGGCGTCGAAACGGCGCGCGTGATCATAGTCACATTTATGCAGCGGCACGCCTCTACGTCAACTTTTTCCAGCCATCCTTCAAGCTGAAGGAGAAGCGTCGCGAAGGGGCGGAAGTGATCAAGCGTTATAGATGCTCCGTCGACGCCCTATGAATGGGCGCTGAGACATTCAAAGGTGCCTGGGGCCGTGAAGCAGCAGCTGCGCGATCAGTATCGCACGCTCAATCCGGCCGTTTTCTTAGCTGACATGCGGACCGCCCGGGAGGAACTCGGCAATCGCATCGATCGTCGTGCTGGAAATGAGCGGTGCCATCCACTTGCCGGCACGGCTCCGCAGTGGGTGCGATCATCGACACCTGACTTAGCTGCCTTCCAAGAACGCTCGGCACGGCCATCGAGGCTCGCGATCCGCGCGCAACTCACGGAGACCGAAGCAACTCTATAAGAAGAGGATTCGCATGCCGTTCAAGCTCGACCAGCAAAGCATAATTCGTGTACTTGTGACCGCGTGGCTCGGTATTTTTTCGTCGATCGCCTTTACTCAAAACTCTTACGATGCTGTTAAAGCCCGCACAATGCTGCTACGGGCTGTCGCCGCGGTGAAAGTCGACCGAGTTGCTGCAATCGCGATGTTCGCGAAGGGAGAACACGGTTTTCATGATGGGGACATATACGTGTTTTGTTTTTATCGATCTACCGGAAAACTGCTTGCGGGCCAGAATGCCGGGACAGAAATTCAAACGCTTAAGAGTTCGACCGGCGACCGGTGGGGACTAAGGATCTACAATGCTGGCCAAAGGCCGGCGGGCGAAATCACCCAGCTCAGCTACATGGCTCCTAAGCCGGGGCAAGATCGGACGGAGGTTTGGAAAGTTAGCTGGGTGACGGCAGCTGATGAACAGATCGCTTGCGGAGTGGGTTACTATCCCTAAGCCGCAGTTAACCGCGGTCATGCGTCGACGCCCATCATCAGCTGCGGGATATCGAGGCTAAACATGTTCGCTTGGCGACCTATGAAAGGGTCTTGAGGGTCCACTTGATAAGAGTTGTGCCGACGGCCGCGATCATCGTGCTTACGGCGATCAAGGTGATCAGTTCGGCGCCTTTTTGCCAAGCGACCGGAGGCACTGGTAGCCAGTGGACAAAACGCGTGAATTCCCACACCTCGATTTCGACGTCGTCGGCACCTCTGAGGCGGATCGCACTCTGGACGGCATCCTCATCACTTGCACAATCGAGCTCGAGGATGCGCAATAACTCGCCATTTGGTGTGAGGTGATAGATTTGATACATTGCTAGGCCTTCCATTGACGCCTTCGCTACGCTCACTAGCATCGCGCAGCATGAGTACGCAACGGCGAGTGGGCACCCGTTCGTGGGTTCGGCCTTCAGCACGCTGTCGACCGGACCGAGCAAGCACTTGGCCCCGGAGACAGCATGGAGGCGGCAAGCAACGCCCCGGATGGCGCGACCTACAGGCGGCAGTAACCTACAAGCGGCCTGCAAGGCTTTTTCGCCGGCGTAGGCGAGC
>CAWCFR010000011.1:0-51591 GCA_963794725.1 uncultured Actinomycetota bacterium | reverse complement strand
CTTGTACTCCTTGAAGGTCTCGATGTTCTGCGCGGCGAGGCCCTGGAACACGAACTCGTTGCCGGAGCGCCGGGCCGAGTCACCCGTGCAGGTCTCGCCGTTGCCGAGGACGCCGAAGGAGACGCCCGCCATGTCGAGCAGCTCGGCGACCGCACGTGTCGTCTTCTTGGCGCGGTCCTCGTAGGCGCCGGCACAGCCGACCCAGAACAGCCAGTCCACCTCGTCGAGCGACTCGATGTCCTCGCCGACGACCTTGACCTCGAAGGGCAGGTCCTTGGCCCAGTCCATCCTCGCGGTGGAGACATGTTCCACGGGTTGCCCTTGTTCTCCAGGCCCTTGAACAGCCCGTTGAGCTCCGCGGGGAAGTTCGACTCGACCAGCACCTGGTAGCGGCGCATGTCGAGGATGTGGTCGACGTGCTCGATGTCGACCGGGCACTGCTGCACGCACGCGCCGCAGGTCACGCACGACCACAGCACGTCGGGGTCGATCACGGCGTCGCCGCTCTCGGGCATGTAGAACCAGTCGTCGCCGGTGTCACCGATCAGCGGCCGCTCCACCTCGCGGGCCAGCTTCTCGTCGCCCGCCACGAGCGCCTCGCGCTTGTCCTCGTCGGCCAGGAGGTACGGCGCCTTGGCCAGCGTGTGGTCGCGCAGGGCCATGATCATCAGCTTCGGCGAGAGCGGCTTCTCGGTGTTCCACGCGGGGCACTGGTCCTGGCACCGGCCGCACTCGGTGCAGGTGTTGAAGTCGAGAACGCCCTTCCAGCTGAAGTCCTCGGCCGCGCCGACCCCGAGCTTGGCGTCCTCGTCGAGGTCCTCGAGGTCCTCGAGGGTCAGCGCCTTGCCCGCGCTCATCATCGGCTTGGCCGCGCCGAGGGCGACCGGAGAACGACCGAACATCACGTTCAGCGGCGCCACGAAGATGTGCAGGTGCTTGGAGTTGAGCACGAACATCAGGAACACCAGCATCACGCCGATGTGCAGCAGCAGGCTGATGCCGATCAGGGCAGTGCTGTCGGGCAGCACCGTCCCGAGGCCGTAGGAGACGAAGGCGGCCTTGCCGTAGCCGTGCTCCGTGCCCATGTCGCGGGCCTCGACGGCGCCGCGGAACAGGAACAGCGTCCACAGGACGTTGAAGATCATGAACAGCGTGAAGTACGCCGGACCGAGGTGCGAGCCGAAGAAGCGGGACCCGCGGCCCTTGTTCTTGGGGTTGTTGACGATCCGGATCCACCAGAAGGTGCCGATGCCGAGCAGGCACATCACCGCGATGAAGTCCTGCAGGAAGCCGAGGACCGACCAGTTGCCGAAGACGAACCAGCTCCACTCGGGGTCGCGGGCGATCAGGATCGCGTAGGCCTCGAGGTAGACCGTGCCCAGGATCAGGAAGGCCCAGAACACGAAGAAGTGCGCGGCGCCGGGCACCGTCCACTTGAGCAGCTTCTTCTGGCCGAAGACCTCGACCACCTGCCGCTTGCCGGCCGCACCCACGCGCCGGGTGACGCCCTTGATCCGGTCGGGGGCAGGCTGGCCGCTGCTGATCACCCGGTACAGGAAGTGCACCCGGATGGCTGCGAGCGACAACACGACCGCGGTCACGATCAGACCGACGAAGAGCACCACGAGCACTTGTCACTCCACATCTGTTGGACCGGTGGGGCAACACGCGCCGTACCGGCGCGCAGGCAGACTACGGGGAACCGCCAGCCGTCGGCAGCCCGAACGGCTGTGACAAATGCTACCTATGGGTAACTTGGCGCGTTCACGAGGCCTGGACCCCGGTCACCTTCCCGGCCGGAGAGAAGGTCACCGTCGCCTAGCCCGTGGAGGTGCAGTAGCTGAAGGTGCTGCCGAGCCGGCGGTCGGGCTGGCCGATCGCGGTCAGGGTCTGCCAGGAGGTGAACCCGGCCTTCACCCGCGACCGGATGGTCGCCGCCGACAGCTTCGACGTGGGGTTGGTGCACGCGTTCGGCTTCACGCCGTACGCCCGCTCCCACATCTGCAGGTAGGCCTCGGGACCGCGCGACATGTCGTCGACGATCTTCTGCCCGGCGAGCATCTTCAGGTCCTGGATCCAGTCCGGGTAGAGGCCGTACTGCGCGACCCCGTCCTTGTTGATGTCGTAGGTCCGCTGGCCGCTGACCTGCTTGTCGACCGTCACGCCGCCGAGCGTCGTGAACGGGTAGGTCACCGGGTGGTTGGTGGCGGCGTCGGGACGAGGGTCGCCCTGGGCGCCGAGGCCGTTGATGTCGGCGCCGAACCCGAAGCCCCAGTAGGTCTGCGGGTTGGCCCAGGTGAGGTGGCGCTTCCACTTCTCCACGAAGCCGGTGCTGTCGCCGGCGTACGGCGTGATGAAGCCCTGCTCCTTGTAGATCCGCGGGTAGGCGTCGGGGGTCGACCACGAGTGGCTGGAGACGACGCCCGGGTACTTCAGCTGATCGACCAGGTCGAGGGAGGCCTTGCGGGCCTTCACGCTCATGTGGTCGGGGTCGAAGACCATGTGGCGCTTCGCCATGCCCCGGATGACGTGGCCACCGAGGTTGGTCAGGCCCATCTCGTTGCAGTGGTGCTGCGCCGGGTAGACCGGCACCGACGGGAGCGAGACACCCGAGAACTTCAGGACCGCGCCGAACAGCGCGTCCTGCGCGGGGATCTGGTTGCCGTCGACCGGGATCGAGTTGTCCTGGTCGCGGTCGTGCACCTCGGGGTCGTTGGGCTTGCAGGTCTGCATCCGCCACGGCGACCCGGTCTCCAGGGTGTTGGCGGTGTTGACGAGGTAGCCCGTCGCGCCGGAGTCACCGGCGACACCGGCGAGCGCGTTGTCGAACTTGTTGACCAGCTCCATCTGGCTGACGCCGAGCTTCTGCACCTCGTCGAGCTGCCGGTCGATGGAGGCGTCGGTGCACTTCATGTCCGGCACGCCGAGCTTCTGGGTGCACCCGAACGGCACCGAGGTCTCGATGCCCATCACGACGGCGAGCTTGCCGGCATTGATCACCGTGCGGGCCTCGGCGGGGTTCTTCACGATGCGGTACCAGCCCTTGCCGGGGCCGCCGTTCTGCGCGTCGACGTAGTCCTGCAGGGCGTACATGTCCTTGGCCTGCAGGCGGATGGAGTCCATGTCGTCGCAGGAGTTGCGCTTGAGCGGGTAGAGCTCGCACAGCTTGTTGTTCTCGACGAGCAGGTTGACCAGGATCCGCTGGCCGGCGCGCCAGGAGCGCTCCATCCACTTGTAGTAGGTGCCCTCGTGGGTCAGCGAGTCCGGCGCCGGCCAGTCCTTGAAGGTCGGCCAGCCGACCGGGTCGTGGGTGGGCTTGCCGGAGAGGAACGCCTCCATCACGGCGCCCTTGCCGTTGGTCAGGTAGTGGTCGGGGCAGTCCTTCAGGGCCACCGTCACGCCGTACGGCGACCAGGGGCGACCGCAGTGCACGTCGCCACCGAGGAACTCGAAGGCCATCCCGTGGGTGTGCGCGTCGACGAACCCGCGCACCTCCTGCTCGGGGGTGACCCCGGAGAAGGGGTTGCCGTGGACGTTGGTGGTGACCTCGGGGAAGTCGGCGCACCCGCTCCGCATCTTCAGCCGCATCGGCGTGCCGGTGGCGCTGATCGTGGCGGCTCCGGACGCCGAGTCGGTCAGTGCACCCTTGCCCGGAACCGTGAGCACGAACTGCCCGGCCTTGGGTGTCGTGGCCGTCCAGTCGCCGGTGGCGCCGGGCTCGGCGAGGTAGCCGGTGGCGGCACCGGTCAGACCGGTCGCGCTGAGGAACCGCTTGTCCTTGCTGTAGAGCAGGTAGCTGCCCAGCTTCGACGGCTTGAAGTAGAGCGGGCTGGCGGCGTCCAGGGAGGTGGCCGAGAAGGAGCCGCCGGAGAGCCAGCGGCTCGAGCGGGTGGACTGGATCCCGTAGCAGGCGTTGAACATGTTGTAGCGGTCGGTCGGGCTGGCGGCGTGCGTGGCGCTGGTGACCGGCACGTGACCCAGGGTCGGCTCGGTCTGCTTGCGCTGCACGGCGGCCGAGCGGGCGTTGGCCTGTGCCTGCGACGGCGTGGTCGGGTCCGCGGTGTCCTTGTCGGTGACCGTGGCCGCGCGCGACACGGCGTTCTTGGTCTTCGGGTCGTTGTCGTTGTGCGGCACCGCCTCGGCGCCGGTCGCGCCCGGGTGGACGTGGGTGCCGTCGGCGAGGAAGACGGTCTTGTCGCCGCCCTGCTGGCTCGAGCGCACGTTGAGCGCCTTGGTGTCGTAGGTCTTCAGGAAGCCGGCGCCCGGGCCGGAGACCAGGCCGGCGAACGCGCCGGAGGGGACGACGACCGTGGCGACGAGCACGCCGACGGACACACCTACTGCGACGGCCAGTCGACGACCGGCACGTGCTGGGCGCCGGGGCCCAGTCGATGGGGGAGGCGTGTGGGCAGAGCTGGGCATGGGTGAGTCCTTCCGACGCTGTCGCGAACAACGATCGGCGGGGTCAGCGGTCACGCGCCAGTGGGTGCGTCGGATCGTGGGACGAGGGGGCTCGCGACCACCGGGAAGGCGGCGGTGACGACGAAGGTGGCGGCGTACCCCCACTCGGTGATGGCCACCGCGGCGACCGGGGCCACGGCCGCGGCGGTGAGGTACTGGGCGGTGTTCTGCACCCCGAGGGCCCGGCCGGACCAGAACGCTCCGGCCCTCTCGGCGACGCTGGTGAAGGCCAGGCCGTTGTCCGCGACGGTGACGGTGGACGCGATCACCAGCAGCGCGACCGCGATCGGGAGTGGCTCGGTCAGCCCGAGGAGCAGCATCGTGAGGGCCGCGGCGACGGCGACCCACCGCAGCGGTCGGACGCGCGACCCGACCGCGTCGGAGAGTGCCCCCACGCCGATCCGGCCCGCAGCTCCGAGGAGGTGGGTGACCGCGACCAGGGCACCGGCCGAGGCCGCCGACCAGTGCCGCTCCTGCACCAGCCAGGTCAGCGAGTAGGTCCACACCAGGAACTGCGGGATGACCAGCAGCACCGAGACGCCGTGGATGCGCCACAGGAAGCCGTCGTCGCGGTAGGGGTTGGCGGTCAGCGCGGGCGTGGCCTCCGGCCGCGGGGGGTCGATGACGAGCAGGGCGGTGAACACCAGCGCGAGCACGCCTGCGCCCACGGGGATCCACAGGGCGGCGGAGATGCCGACCCGGTCGGCCGTGACGGCCATCGTGGCCGCCGCGATCGCGACGCCGAGCGGCTGCGCCATCTGCCGGATGCCCATCGCCAGCCCGCGACGCTCCGGCGGGAACCAGCCCACGACGACGCGGCCGCTCGCCGAGCTGGAGCTGGCGGCGAACACGCCGACGACGAAGAGCAGGGCGGCCAGGGCGAGCGAGCCCTGGACCATCGCCGCGAACACGCCGACGACCGCGGTGCCCCCCAGGCCGGCCAGCAGCACGGCTCGCTCACCGATCCGGTCGACGAGGACACCCCAGGCGATCAGCGCGACCATCACCCCGGCCATCGTCATCGCGGCCACGCGTTCCCGCCTGCGCCAGGGAGAGACCCCGGTCGTGCTGCAGTGCCGGGATCAGGAACGCCGGCCCGTTGATCGCGACCGACGAGGCCGCCTGGGCGCCGACCGTGGCACCGAGCATCGACCAGCGGCGGCCGGTGCCCACGGCTGCGGCGTCGACGTTGGTGGTCACGAGTGGCCACCACCGGAGGTTCGTTGGGGGGCACACGACGAACCTTCGGCGGTGGCCACTTCTTCACGCTAGTTGTGCTGACCCCCCGCCCATGCGCCGGGTCAGGGTCGTCGCGGTGGTGGACACGGAGTCGACGAGACCCGGCAGGTCGACCGGCTCGCGGCTGTCGTAGGTGACGGCCACGCCCCCCAACGGCGTCCCGTTGTGGTCCAGGACCGCGACCGCGACGGAGGCGAAGCCGGGGGTCACCTCGCCGTCCTCGACGGCGTACCCGCGCCGGCGGGTCTCACCCAGCAGCCCACGGAGTGCGCTGGGGCTCTGCGGTCCGCGGCCGTGCCGGTCGACGAAGCTGGCCCGGTCGGGGTAGAGCGCCCGCACCTGCCGCTCGGACATCGCGGCCAGGATCGCGCGCCCGCTGGCGGTCAGGTGTGCGGGCAGCCGTACGCCGACGTCGGTCACGAGCGGGGAGCGTCCGCGGGCCCGTTCCTCGAGGACGTAGAGCACGTCGCGCCCGTGCGGCACGGCGAGGTGGGCGGAGTGCCCGGTGCGGTCGACGAGGCGCGCGAGCGGCTGGTGCGCGATCCGTTGCAGGGGTGCCTGGCGCGCGTAGCCGATGCCGACCTCGAAGGCCGCCACCCCGAGGCAGTAGCGGCGCTCCTCGGCGATGTGGGTGACGAATCCCTGCTCGATCATCGCGTTCACGAGGTGGTAGGCGGTGGAGCGGGGCAGGTCGAGGGCGGCGGCCAGCCGCTCGAGCGGGACCGGGTCGGGCTGCGCGGCGAGGAAGGCCAGCACCCGCAGCGCCTTGGTCGCGGCGGGGACCTGGCTCATGTGCAGAAACTACCCATTCCGGCACGGATTGCGTCACCATGGTCCGGTGAAGCGACTCTTCCCCCTGTTCCTGGCAGTCGTCTCCTCGTTGGCTCTCGTCATGGCGGTCACCGTCCCGGCCGACGCGGCGAGGAAGCTGCCCAGCAAGCGGCACTGGGTCAAGGACACCCGCAAGGCGATGTACGGCTCGCGTGCCTGGATCGACACGCGCGTCGCGGCGCCGAAGTCGACCGACGGCCGGCTCGCCGTCAACCTCGACATCGACAACACCTCGCTGGCCACCAAGTACGCCCGCGGCAAGGCCGTCGCCGTCACCCTGCGCTTCGTGAAGTACGCCGACGAGCACGGCGTCGCCATCCTGTTCAACACCGGGCGCCTGGCCACCGAGCTCTCCGGCATCACCCAGCAGCTGCGCCACGCGGGCTACCCGGTCGATGCCATCTGCGGGCGGCACGGCGGCGAGGGCCTCGTGCACGGCAAGCAGCGCTGCCGCAGCGAGTACGCCGCGGAGGGCTACACGATCATCGCCAACGTGGGCAACCGCGCCACGGACTTCACCGGTGGCGGCTACGAGCGCGCCTACCGGCTGCCGAACTACCACAACCGCCTGGGCTGAACTCAGCTCGTCGCGTCGACCCGGGTCTCGATCTCGCCGACCGGCAGGACCACCGGCGTGCTGTCGAACTCGAAGGCACCGGGCAGGTCGATCCGCTGCCCGGTCGGCAGCGTGAAGTGCGCGCCGACGCGGGTGGTGACCACGATCGAGTAGGACCCGTCCCGCAGGTACGCGTGCTCGACCGCTCCCGGCGCTCCGACGTCGGCGTCCTTGATGCCCTTGCCGCTCGCCGTGCTCCCGTCGCCGAACTTCCAGGTCACGTCGTCGACCGTGAACTGCACCGGGATCGCGTGGCCGAGGACGTCGACGGGCGTGGTGACCGGATCGGCCTGCGCCCAGTAGTTGTTGGGCAGGTTGACGAAGGAGCGGTTGCCCGGCTGGACGTACGCCGCGGGGTGCGGTGCGGCGACGTACGCCTGGTCCAGCACCATCTCCTGGGTGACCTGCGGCTCGGTGTGCACCGGGTCGCCGGGGCCGCGGCACTCGGTGCCGACCAGGTTCCACTGCGTGGTGCCGACCTCGCGCCGGTAGTGGCGCATCATGATGGCGTTGGGCACACCGCGGTACTTGCAGCCGCTGGCGGCCCCCATGCACATGACGTCCTCGGAGTTGCCACCCGCGTCGGGCGGGCCGTTGATGCTGCAGGCGGGGGTCCAGTAGTCCTCGTAGACCGGCGGCGGCGGGTGCGGTGGCACGTACGGCTGGCCCGGGGTGTAGCCGCCCGGGCTGCCGCCACCGCCGGGGCAGTGGCCGCCGATGTTGACGCCCCCGTCGCCGGTCCCTCCGCCGAAGTTGCAGGCCTGCGCGCTCATCGGGGAGAGCGTGACCAGGCTGAACGCCGCCGCCATCGCGACGAGGAGCCGGAACAGCGTGCGTGTGCTTCTCATCCCTTGTCCTTCTCCAGCCATCCGGTGGCCTTCCAGGCGTTGTCGCGCCAGGTCATGCCGATCTCGAAGAGGTAGTTGGGGTAGGCCTTCTGCGGACGGTGCCGGGTGCCGGCGGCGTCCACGTCCGCGAGCGCCGGCCGGTCGACGACGAGGTCGACGACGTAGAGCCCGTCCTGGACCTTGCCCTGGTCGATGGCGTGCCTGACCGGCAGCTGCCACGGGCGCCGTACCTGACCCTTGGCCTTCTGCTTCTTGAGGTAGCGGGCGTAGGAGGTGCAGCTGTCACAGACCAACGGGCCGTCGGGGAGGGCCACCGCCATCATCGCCGAGGCGTCGTTGCTGCCCAGTCCGTAGGAGTAGGCGTCGAGGAAGTAGCGCGCGAAGGCGAGCCGGCCGGCCCGGGTGTTGGCCGCGGCCGGGATCGTCGGCTTCGTCGGGGTGTCAGCGGCCGCCGACGGTGAAGCGGACGGCGAGGCGGACGCGGAGTCGGAGGCCTTCGCCAGCGGGACGGGGGTGTCCTTCTCGGCCTGCCCGCACGAGGAGCAGGCGAGGGCCAGGAGCGCGATCGTGGCGATCGCGCCACCACGCAACGCTGCGAGCGACACGGCAGCTCCCTCCGGGTCCGGGCACCGTCCACCGGGCCGTGGACGCACAGGCTTCCTGCCCGGTTTCAGCGGGTTCCATGCACGGAGGCCGAAAATCTCCGCGCACTCTTCTAGTACTGGTGGAACCAGCGGCTGAGCTGCGCCACCGCGCCGGGGCAGGTGGTGTTGCGGTCGCGCTGGTTCTCGACCCACTGGCCGAGCACGCCGCGGCCGCCCTGGATCACCCAGTCGCTCCCGCACCGGCTCCGGGCCTCGGCGAGGGAGGTCTGCCCGGCGGCCCGCCACTCGGGCACGTTGAGGCGGAGGGTGCCGGCGACGTTCGCGTAGAGGTACGGCGTGGAGTAGACGCCCACCGCGTAGCCCGCGTCGGTGTAGCCCTTCGCGGCGCCCCGGATCACCGCGGCGTTCTCGGTCTTGTCGCTGCCCCAGTCGAAGTGCGGCACGCTCTCGACGTCGAGCCAGACGATCGGGGTGACCAGCCCGACCCGCTTCATGGTCGCGATGTTGAACCGCGCCTGCTGGAGGCCGAGCTGTTCACCGGTGACGCCCTTGGGCGAGAACCGCGTCGGCCCGCTGATCACGGAGTACGCCGCCGTGAGCAGCTTGCGGTCGCGGGCGAAGGCCACCTGGTCGGCCACGCACGGGTTGGCCACGAAACCGGGTCCGTTGGTCAGGCCGATCACGATGAACTGTGCCCTGGAGTCCGGCATCGGCAGGCCCGCCGAGCGCTTCTCCGGGATGCCCATGCCAGGTGGGCACTGCGGCCAGCTGACGTCCTGACCGAGGAGCGGCCCGCTGACCTTGGCGAGCGGAGAGGCGGGCGGGATCTTCAGCTTCGGCGGTGGCGTCACCGTCGCCAGCGGCGCCGGGCTGTCGCTCGTCGAGGGATCCGCCGGGCTGGGCTCGCTGGACGGCGAGGCGCTCGCGGTGGCGCTGCCCTTGTCCGCGGACTTCGACTCCGGTGCCAGAGGAGCGTCACAGCCGGAGGCGAGCACGAGCACGGCGAGCACCGCAGGGAGCAGCCCGCTTCTGGCGCGCACCGGTGTCTCCCTGCTGTCGAGTCTCGGATCCGAGACGGACGGACGCTGACCGGGCTGGTCGCGGCCGTCCCGATGGAGGTTGGATCGTCGCATGACATCCACCACCCCCTCCACCGATCGAGAAACGATCGGGGTCGGCGTCGGGGCCCTCTCCCACGCCGAGGTCGTCGCCGTCGCCCGCGGGGGAGCCGAGGTGCACCTCACCGAGGGTGCACTGACGGCCATCGACCTCGCCCGCGCTGACGGTCGAGGAGCTGGCCGCGGCGGCCACCCCGGCCTACGGGATCTCCACCGGTTTCGGCGCGCTGGCCACCCGGCACATCCCCACCGAGATGCGCGCGCAGCTGCAGCGCTCGCTGGTGCGCTCGCACGCCGCGGGCTCGGGTCCCGAGGTCGAGCGCGAGGTCGTGCGCGCGCTGATGCTGCTGCGCCTCTCCACGTTGGCGACCGGCCGGACCGGCGTACGACGGGAGACAGCGGAGCTGATCGCCGGTCTGCTCAACGCCGGCATCACGCCCGTCGTACATGAGTACGGCTCGCTGGGTTGCTCCGGCGACCTCGCCCCGCTGGCGCACTGCGCGCTGGCGCTGATGGGGGAGGGGACCGTGCGCGACGCCGCGGGCGCGCTCGTGCCGGCTGCCGAGGCGCTGGCCGCAGCCGGCCTGTCGCCGGTCGAGCTGGTCGCCAAGGAGGGCCTGGCGCTGATCAACGGCACCGACGGCATGCTCGGGATGCTGGTCCTGGCGCTCGAGGACCTCGACGTGCTGCTGCGCACCGCGGACATCGCCGCCGCGATGTCGGTCGAGGCGCAGCTGGCCACCGACCGGGTCTTCGCCGCCGACCTGCAGGCGCTCCGGCCGCACCCGGGCCAGGCGGCGAGTGCCGCCAACCTGGTCGCGATCCTCGCCGGCAGCGGCGTGGTGGCCTCGCACCGCGGGCCCGACTGCAACCGGGTGCAGGACGCCTACTCGCTGCGCTGCTCGCCCCAGGTGCACGGGGCCGCCCGCGACACCCTCGAGCACTGCGCGGTGGTCGCCGGGCGCGAGCTGGCCAGCGCGGTGGACAACCCGGTGGTCGTCGAGACCGGTCCGGGTGGCCGGGTCGAGTCCAACGGCAACTTCCACGGGGCTCCGGTCGCCTACGTGCTCGACTTCGCCGCGATCGTGGCCGCCGACGTGGCCTCGATCAGCGAGCGCCGTACCGACCGCTTCCTGGACAAGGCGCGCAACCACGGGCTGCCGCCGTTCCTCGCCGACGACCCCGGGGTCGACAGCGGGCACATGATCGCGCAGTACACGCAGGCCGCGATCGTCAGTGAGCTCAAGCGGCTCGCGAACCCCGCCAGCGTCGACTCGATCCCCTCCAGCGCGATGCAGGAGGACCACGTCTCGATGGGCTGGGCCTCTGCCCGCAAGCTGCGTCGCAGCGTCGACGGCCTGACCCGCGTGCTCGCGATCGAGGTGCTCACCGCCGCCCGTGCGCTCGACCTGCGCCGGCCGCTCGAGCCCTCGCCCGCCACCGAGGCCGTCGTCGCGTTGCTGCGCTCCTCCGGGATCCAGGGGCCCGGCCCCGACCGTCACCTCTCGCCCGAGATCGAGGCCACCGTCGGGTTGGTCCGCCTCTGGGCGCCGTCGTACAAGCAGTCCAGTCAGTGATCGGAGAACTGTCATGAGCTCGTCGTCCGAGAACCCCCGCCTCCCCATCCACGCACCGCACGGCACCGAGCTGTCCGCGCTGTCGTGGCAGACCGAGGCGCCGCTGCGGATGCTGATGAACAACCTCGACCCGGAGAACGCCGAGCGGCCCGAGGACCTCGTCGTGTACGGCGGCACCGGCAAGGCGGCGCGCAGCTGGGAGGCGTACGACGCACTCGTGCGCACGCTGCGCACGCTGAAGGACGACGAGACGATGCTCGTGCAGAGCGGCAAGCCGGTCGGCGTGATGCGCACGCACGAGTGGGCGCCGCGCGTGCTGATCGCCAACTCCAACCTGGTCGGCGACTGGGCCAACTGGGAGGAGTTCCGGCGGCTCGAGGACCTCGGCCTGACGATGTACGGCCAGATGACCGCCGGGTTCGTGGATCTACATCGGCACCCAGGGGATCCTGCAGGGCACCTTCGAGACGTTCGCCGCGGTGGCCGACAAGCGGTTCGACGGGACCCTGGCCGGGACCATCACCCTGACCGCCGGCCTCGGCGGCATGGGCGGCGCCCAGCCGCTCGCCGTGACGATGAACGACGGCGTCGCGATCTGCGTCGACGTCGACCAGTCGCGGATCACCCGGCGGATCGAGCACCGCTACCTCGACGTACAGGCCTCGTCCGTGGAGGAGGCGGTGGAGCTGGCTGTTGCTGCGCGCGACGAGCGGCGTCCGCTCTCGATCGGGCTGCTGGGCAACGCCGCCCTCGTCTTCCCCGAGCTGCTGGCGTCGGGGGCACCCATCGACATCGTCACCGACCAGACCTCCGCGCACGACCCGCTGTCGTACCTGCCGGTCGGGGTCGCCTTCGAGGAGTGGCACTACTCCGCGCAGCCGCGACCCGGAGGGCTTCACCAAGGAGGCGCAGGCCTCGATGGCCGCGCACGTGCGGGCGATGGTGGAGTTCCAGGACAAGGGCGCCGAGGTCTTCGACTACGGCAACTCGATCCGCGACGAGGCCCGCAAGGGTGGGTACGACCGCGCCTTCGAGTTCCCCGGCTTCGTGCCGGCGTACATCCGGCCGCTGTTCTGCGAGGGCAAGGGGCCCTTCCGCTGGGCCGCGCTCTCCGGTGACCCGGCCGACATCGCGGCGACCGACCGCGCGATCCTCGAGCTGTTCCCCGACAACGAGCGGCTGCACAAGTGGATCACCATGGCCGGCGAGAAGGTCGCGTTCCAGGGGCTGCCCGCGCGCATCTGCTGGCTCGGGTACGGCGAGCGCCACCTCGCCGGGCTCAAGTTCAACGAGATGGTCGCGTCCGGTGAGCTGAAGGCCCCGATCGTGATCGGCCGCGACCACCTCGACGCCGGATCCGTCGCCTCGCCGTACCGCGAGACCGAGTCGATGCTCGACGGCTCCGACGCGATCGCCGACTGGCCCCTGCTCAACGCGCTGGTGAACACCGCCTCGGGCGCGTCGTGGGTCTCGATCCACCACGGCGGCGGAGTCGGCATGGGCCGCTCGATCCACGCGGGCCAGGTCTGCGTCGCCGACGGCACCGACTCTGGCGGCGCAGAAGATCGAACGGGTCCTCACCAACGACCCGGCGATGGGCGTCATCCGCCACGTCGACGCCGGCTACGACCGCGCCGAGGAGGTAGCCGCCGACCGCGGCGTCCGGATCCCCATGTCCGAGTCCTGACCCCCCGCAAGAATTCGGGTAGTCCGAGGTTGGATTGCTCTCGGAGACCGGTTTCGGGAGCAATCCAGCCTCGGACTACCTGGGTCCGGGTTCACGTGATGTCCACAACGACTGCGCCATGGGCACTTCTCCACAGCCTCAAACCTGACCAGCAGACGAGGACCCGGTCGCGCGGGCGAACGTGCGCGCATGCGCGAGCGTCACTGGAAGCCGACCTGTCCCCGACCGACGAATCTGGTTCGCCCGGTCCGGCTGGACCGCACAGGGGTGGCCGGGCCGACGGTGGGCCAGGCGAGGGGTCCAGGGTGGCGGCGTACGTCGACGGGCTGGTACGTCCCCGCGGACGTCGACGGCTCCGTGGTCGAGCAACGCATTCTCGAGCAGTCGGTGCGGTTGCCCGAGGGTGGAGCGCTCACCGGCTGGGCAGCACTGCGATGGCGGGGTGCCCACTACTTCGAGGGCATCGACCGACATTCGGGTCAGCCGCTTCCGGTGCCCGTCGTGCTCGGCGGCTGGCGCGACATCGGCCACGACGGTCTCGTCCAGGTGAGCCGGGAGCGGTTCTGGTGGCACGAGCTCGAGGTGGTCGCTGGTGTGCCTTGCGCGGTGCCGGAGCGGGCGCTGTTCGACGAGCTGCGCCGCGTTCGCGATCGCCGGGGCGGCGTCGTCGTGATCGAGATGACGGTGGCAGCGGGGTTGCTGACCTTCGAGTCGTTCGCCGAGTTCCTGCCGAGCCGCAACGGCTGGACCGGTGTCCCGTACGTGAGGGAGGTCGCCGACTGGGCCGGGGGCGACACCCGGTCGCCGCCCGAAGCCCTGATGCGACTTGTCTGGCAGCACGACGCCGGCTTCCCCGAGCCCCTGTGCAACAAGCCGGTCTTCGACCTGCAGGGCCGACTGCTCGGGGTTCCTGACCTCTTCGACCCTGTCGCCGGCGTGGTGGGCGAGTACGGCGGCCACGACCACACCGAGTCCGACAAGCGGCGTGACGACCGTGCTCGGGAGGACCGCTTCCTCGCCCACGGGTTGTCCTTCTTCGAGCTCGTGACCGGGGACCTCCAGAACACCCCTCGCGCCGTACGCCGCATGCATCGTGCGCGGAATGAGGCGCTGTTCCTGCCACCGGAGAAGCGGCTGTGGACGCTCGATCAGCCCCCCTGGTGGCGGCGTCGCACCTGACCCGGGTGGCCGACAGTCGAGGTAGTCCGAGGCTCAAATGTCGTCGCAGGGACCTCGGGAGAGCATTCCGGCCTCGGACTACCCGGAATCCCGGAGCTGAGCGTCAGGTGGAGGGGGAGGCGTACCAGATGGTGCGCTTCTCCCACTGGCCCGGGCCGAGCCGGCGACCGCTGCAGACGATGATGGCGAGCTGGGGGGTGCCGGTCTTGGAGTAGTAGTCCGGGGCGCCGGCGCTGGCGAGCACCTCGACCCTGCGGGTGACGCGGTAGCAGAGCTTCTGCGCGGGCCGGTTGCCCTGGACGACGATCCGGCCGTCGTGGCGCAGGCCCTCCAGCAGCTGGTTGCCCAGGGCGCTGCCGTCGGGCCAGGTGTGCGCGTTCAGGAGCACGTTGCCCTTCGGGTCGCCGGGCTTCACGCCCTGGTCGGGGTCGAAGGCGAAGACGTGCTTGCCGCTCGTCGGTCAGGGGCGGTACGCCGGGGACGTTGTTGGCGTCGCGGTGCGGCGCGATCACGGTGACGCCTCGGGCCACGCCGGTGACGGTGATGCTCGTCGGCGCGAAGGAGCGAGCCACCTCGTCCGGGCAGGCCGGCGCCTTGGCCGCGAGCGGGTTCGGCGACGGAGCGGGGCTGTTGGTCGGCTCGACGAAGCCCGATCCCGCCTTGGGCGAGGCCGTGTCGTCGCCGTTGCGGGTGACCATGAGCACGCCGACGATGACGATGACCACGGCGAGCGCGGCCACGCCGACCATGAGCATTCGCCGGAGTCGCATGGCGCAAGGGTAGGCACTACCCGAGAACCGGGACACCACAACGTCCGAACCTTAGAGTTTCCCCTCGTGACCGAACGTCCCGTCCGTGCCCGCACGCCGTTGCCCGGCATCAGCTCCCGCGCGTGGGAGCACCCCGCCGACAAGGGCGCGCTGGTGGCCCTGCGCAAGCTCAAGGGCTTCGACACCGTGCTCAAGGCGCTCTCCGGGCTGATCAACGAGCGCGCCGTCCGGCTGGTGCTGCTCGGCTCGGCGGTGCGGGCCGACGAGCGGCAGTTCGCCCGGCTGCACAAGCTCCTCACCGACGTCGGTACGACGCTCGACGTCAGCGGCGTCCCCGAGATGTACGTCGCCGCCGACCCGAACCTCAACGCCGTCACCATCGGCATGAACCGGCCGACCATCGTCCTGAGCAGCGCGCTGGTCAACCTCCTCGACGAGGAGGAGCTGCGCTTCGTCATCGCCCACGAGCTCGGCCACGCGATCAGCGGGCACGCGCTCTACCAGACGCTGCTGCGGCGGCTGCTCGTGCTCAGCGGCGCCGCCGGTGCGGTCCCGCTCGGCGGTCTCGGGCTCCGGATGATCGTCGCGGCGCTGATGGAGTGGTCGCGCAAGTCCGAGCTCTCCGCCGACCGCGCGGGGCTCCTCGCCACCCAGGACCCGACCGTCGCCTACCGGGTGCACATGAAGCTGGCGAGCGGCGGCAACCTCGAGGACCTCGACACCGCGTCGTTCTTCGCCCAGGGCACCGAGTACGACGAGTCCGGCGACCTGCGCGAGTCGATGCTCCGCCTGATGCTGGTCGAGGGCGCCTCGCACCCCTTCGCCGTCGTCCGGGCCAAGGAGCTGCGTCGCTGGGTCGACAGCGGCGCCTACACCGCGATCCTGGCCGGCACCTACCCGCGACGCGAGGACGACGACACCGCCACGATGAGCGACGCGGCCCGTGAGGCAGCGCAGAGCTACACCGAGCAGTTCCGCACCGCCCAGGACGCGCTGGGCCGGTTCATCCAGGACACCGCCGGGGTGGTCGGCACGGTCAGGGGCTGGCTCGACGAGACCTTCCGTCGCGCCGACTGAACCACCGACGGCGCTCCGGGCGCTCGACAGGAGCAGGCTCCTGCGCCGGCACGCGCTGAGCGTGACCGCGACCGGGCGATCCTCCGCTCACGCCACCGGCGTACCTCGTCGTCGACGTCGCGGGTCGCGGTGACCACGGGCGGGCCGCCCTGCAGCTGACGCCTGGCCTCGACGATGCGCTTGTTGAAGTCCTCGACCTTGCGGCGCACCACCTGCTCGGCGGTCTCGCGGTCGAGCTCGGCGTCGAGCTGCGGCGTCCTCCTTGCGCAGCTGCAGCGCGGGCGGCAGCACGCCGGTGATCTGCTCGCGCTCGATGAGCTTCTTCAGCCACCAGTCGCGGTCGTACGGCGACCCGAGGTCCCCCAGCGGCTTGCCGGCGCCCGGCAGGTTGTCGAACTCGCCGCGCTCCATCGCCTGCTGGATCTGCAGGTCGACCCACCGGGCCTGGTGCTGCATCCGGATGGCCGCCGCCGGCGACCCGGTCCTCTCGTCCCGCTCGCGGTCGAGCCTCTCGGGCTCCTGCTCGCGCTCGTCCATCGCGTCTCCTCTCTCGCTCACGACGCTAGCAAGCAGCGTGGTGTAGGCAGGGCTCATGGAGATCTTCGCGACAGGGCTGGGGATGGGGGAGTCGCCGCGGTGGCACGACGGCCGGCTGTGGGTGTGCGACTGGGTCGGCGGCGAGGTCCTCTCCTTCGACGAGACCGGCGAGCGTCGCACCGAGCTCCCCATGACCGGACTCCCGTTCTCGGTCGACTGGCTGCCGGACGGCCGCACCGTGCTCACCTCCAGCGAGGGCGTGGTGACCGTGGGGGCCGACGGCACCCTCACGCCGTACGGCGCCAGCGGGCAGGGCTGGAACGAGATCGTCGTCGACCCGCGCGGCAACACCTACGTCAACGAGGCGGGGTTCGACCTGATGGCCGGCGAGGAGCCGCGGGCCGGCTCGGTGTGGCTGGTGCGACCGGACGGCTCGTCGACCCCGGTCGCGGGCGACGTCTGGTTCCCCAACGGGATGGCGGTGACGCCCGACGGAGGCACCCTCCTCGTGGCCGAGTCGTACGGGCACTGCCTGACCGCCTTCGACATCGCCGACGACGGCACGCTCGGTGGCCGGCGCGTGTGGGCCGACCTCGGTGAGGACAACCCCGACGGCATCTGCCTCGATGCCGAGGGCGCCTGCTGGTACGCCGACGTGCCGCACCAGCGGTGCGTGCGGGTGGCCGAGGGCGGCGAGGTGCTCGAGGTCGTCGAGGCCGACCGGGGCTGCTTCGCCTGCATGCTCGGCGGCGCCGACGGCCGCACCCTCTACGTGGTCGCCACTCGATGGGGTGGCACCAGCGAGATCGGGGTGGGCGAGCCGGCCGGCCAGGTGCTGGTGCACCGAGCGCCGGCCCCGCACGCCGGGCACCCCTGAGGCTCAGTCCGCGAACGCGTCCTTGGGTACGACGAACAGGCTGGCCGCCGCGATCAGCGCGGTCAGCGAGCAGACCGCCCACACGGTGAGGTAGCCCGAGAGCGGGGCGTGACCCGCCTTGGCGTCGGCGATCGAGCCCGCCGAGGCGAGGGCGATCGCGAAGATGCTCGACGCGATCGCGCCACCGATCGTCTTGGTGGTGTTGGTCATCCCGGTGACGAAGCCGGTGCGGTCGGCGGGTGCGGCGGCCGCGGCAGCAGCGGGCAGCGCCGCCACGAGGGCACCGGAGCCGATCCCGGCGATCGCCATGTTCGCCAGCGCCTGACCGGTCGAGGAGTGGAACGGGATGAACAGGCCGTACCCCAGCGCCACCAGCAGGGCGCCGATCAGCATCGCGGAGCGGGTGCCGACGAGCCGTCCGACGACGGGCAGCAGCAGCGCCCCGGCCACGAGCGAGAGCACGTACACGACGATCAGCACGGTCACGAACGCCGCACTCGCGCCGAGCCCGTAGCCGGTCACCTCCGGGTCGGTGCGCGCGAAGGTGGAGAGCGGGATCTGCGCCCCCAGCACCGACATCCCGAACAGGAAGGCGGTCAGCTGCACCGGCCACTGGCCCGCCGTCATCAGCAGCCGTACGTCGATGAGCGGCTCCTCGAGGCTGAGCTCGAAGCGGGCGAACGGCCAGAACGCCAGGACACCGAGCACCATCACCAGCCAGGGCAGGGCGCTGCCCGGGCCCTGGATGCGGACCAGGATCAGCCCGGCCATCACCAGGCCGATCGCGAGGGTCACCAGCAGGAAGCCGCGCACGTCGAGCTTCCCGGTGTGCACGGGCGGGCTGGGCGCGACCCCGAACCAGACGATGACCAGGCAGATCGTCACCGCGATCGCCGGCACGGTGAGCAGCAGGGTCATCTGCATGGACGTGACCAGGGCGCCGCTGGTGGCCGCGCCGAGGATCACGCCGAGCTCCAGAGCCGCCACGAGGAACGACGCCGCCCGCCGGGTCAGCCGCGTCTGGGCGCCGGTCTCCGCCGTGCGCCGGTGGATGATCGAGACCTCGAGCGGCAGCCACACGACGTAGAACCCCTGGATCGCCCACGCCACCAGGAAGGTGCCGAAGGTCGGGCGCGAACGCCACGCCCCACGACGCGACCGCCGTCACGGCCGTCGAGATCAGCAGCACGTTGCGGTGCCCGATCAGGTCGCCGAGCCGGGCGAGCACCGGCACGACGAGCGCCGAGACGACGAGCTGCGCCGCCTCGAACCAGTTGACGTCGGCGTCCTTGATGTCGAGGTGCCGCGCGATGTCGCTGAAGATCGGCGTGTAGTAGCCCTGCAGGATGCCGCTGGCGATCTCGACGCAGACCAGGAACCCGACGATCGTGCCGAGGCCCGGCACCCTCCCCGGCGCGGGTGCCGTCTCCACCGTGGCCATTCAGATCCTCTCGATCAGCCGGCGGTACCACCGCACGCCGGCCAGGAAGTCCTCGACGCCGATGTGCTCGTCGTAGCTGTGGATGCTCTCCCGCTGCGCCTTGGTCATCCGGAACGGCGTGAACCGGTAGACCCGCGGGCAGATCGCGGTGAAGTGGCGGGCGTCGGTGGCGGCCAGCATCACGTACGGCGTGGGCACGGCGTCCTCGAACTGCTCGGCGATCGTGGTGGTGATCAGCTCGAAGGCGGGGTCGTCCGTCGGGGAGACGGGGCTCGGCTCGTTGGCGTCGAGCACGGTCAGGGTGATCGAGTCGTCGTCGACCGCGCGGCGCACGTGCTCGGTGGCGGAGGCGACGGTGTCGCCGATCAGGATCCGCAGGTTGACGGCCGCGGTGGCGCTCGAGGCGATCACGTTGTGCGCCGGGGAACCCTGCAGCGTGGTCACGGCCATCGTCGTCCGCACCAGCGCTGCGGCCTCCGCACCCGCGGCCGGGATCGCCCGCTTCAGCACCTGCTGCAGGGCGCCGGCCCGCGCGAACACCGGGCGCAGGGGAGCGGGAGCGTGCGGCGCGAGCCGCTGGAACATCTCCACGGTCGGCTCGGGCAGCGACGCCGGGAACGGCCGCTTCTCCAGACGTACGACGGCCCGGGCGATGCGCGCGGTCGGGCCGTTGGGGGCCGGTGTCGAGGAGTGGCCACCGCGGCCCTCGGCGCGCAGCTCGATCGTGGTGGTGCCCTTCTCCGAGACGCCGACCACGCCGAGCGGTGGGGCGATGCCGGGGAACGCCTCGTGGGCGATCGCGCCGCCCTCGTCGAGCACGAACCACGGCGTGACGCCCCGCGAGCGGAGCTCCTCGACGGCTGCCGGGGCATCCGGCCCGGAGGTCTCCTCGCTGGCGCCGAAGGACAGCCAGACGTCGCGCGCCGGGACGAACCCGTCGGCCAGCAGTCGCTCGACGGCGCTGCAGATGCCGACGAGCGAGCCCTTGTCGTCGAGGGTGCCGCGGCCCCAGATCGCGCCGTCGTGGACCTCGGCCGAGAAGGCCGGGTGCTGCCACGGCGCCGACTCGTCGACGGGGACGACGTCGATGTGCGCCATCAGCACGACGGGGTCCTCGCTCGCTGCTGCCCTTCCAGTGCAGCAGCAGCGAGTGCTCGAGGACCCGGTGCACGGTGAGGTGCTCGTGCACGAGCGGGAACGGCCTCGGCCAGCGCGAGACGGAAGTTCTCGAAGGCACGGCCGCGTCGGAGGCCTCGTCGGCGTGCGAGACGGTCGGCGATGCGCAGCAAGGTCGCGGAAGCGCTCGACGACCTCGTCGTCCGACGGCCCCGCTCCCATGGCGGGCACGCTACTGGATCAGCGGGCCGGGCAGCTGGTCTCGGATCCGAGACGCGGTGACGGGTGCCGGTGTGGCGCCCGGAGCCCGGAACCGGTGGACTGGGGGCATGACCGCAGTGGTCTCAGGAACCCCAGTGCCCGTGGTGGACGACCTCGTCACGGGGCTTCCGGGCGCGCCTGGTGGGCGATCCGGCCGCGCCGCCCGAAGCAGGGTGGCCGATCGTGATCGCGCCCACCGGCTTGAAGGTCTCCGGGATCGCGAACTCCTCGCGCACGGCGTCGAGCACCTCGCCGGGCACCCCGAAGAAGCAGGCACCGAGGCCCTCGTCGACGGCGGTCTGCAGGATCAGCAGCGAGGCCATCGCGGCGTCCATGTGCCAGAACGGCACCGGCCACTGCTGCTCCTCCGCGGGCGTCGATCCCTTGTCCGGCTCGGTGTAGCGGTCGAGGTAGGCCTGCTTGCTCGAGCACGGCAGCACGATCACGGGCGCCCTGCTCATGCCGTCCAGCCAGCCGTCGACCTCGTCCTCCTCGTCGGCGGTGACCGACCAGAAGCGCCGTACGTCGTCGGGGGTGTCGAGCACCAGGAAGCCCCAGCCCTGGCTGAAGCCGGCGCTGGGTGCCCGGGTCGCGTTGCTCAGCGCGCGCTCGACGACCGCCGGGTCGACCGGGTCGTCGGTGTAGCTGCGCACCATCCTGCGTCGTCGTACGACGTCCTGGAACTCCATGGGAGCCAATATGCCTGAGGACTTCGAGCAGATGTGGGCGGCGATCGCGCCCCTCGGCCGGTCCGCCACCAGCGGCGGTTACTTCCGCCAGCCGTGGACCACGCCGGAGACCGAGCTGCGCGCCTGGTTCACCGAGCAGTGCGCGGCCCGCGGGCTGGAGGTCGAGGCCGACGGCAACGGCAACCTCCTCGCCACCTGGCAGGTCTCGACTTCGCTCGACCACCAGGTGGTCGAGCGGAGTCGAGACCACGACGCCGTCCTGATCGGCTCCCACCTCGACTCCGTCCTCGACGGCGGCGCGTACGACGGCCCGCTTGGGCGTGGTCTCCTCGCTCGCGGCGATCGACCTGCTGAGGGAGCGCGGCGTGACGCCCGCGCGGCCGGTGGTGGTCGGTGCCTTCGCCGACGAGGAGGGCTCGCGCTTCGGCCTGGCCTGCCTGGGCTCCCGGTTGGCGACCGGCTCGACCACCGCGCGAGCTGCCGCCGAGCTGCGCGACCCGACCGGGACGTTCCTGCCCGACGCGATGGCCGTGGCGGGGTTCGAGCCGGCGCTGGGCCGGGCCGACTGGGTCGACCGGATCGGCTGCTTCGTCGAGCTGCACGTCGAGCAGGGCCGCGACCTCGTCGACCGCGACACGGCGATCGGGCTGGCCAGCGCGATCTGGCCGCACGGGCGCTACCGGTTCGACTTCGGCGGTGAGGCCAACCACGCGGGCACGACCCGGATGGAGGACCGGCACGACCCGATGCTCAGCTACGCGATGACCGCGCTCGCGGCCGCGAAGCAGGCCCGCCTCGCCGGCCAGCGCGCGACCTTCGGGCGGCTCGAGGTCACCCCCAACGGCACGAACGCGATCCCGTCGCGCGTGACCGCGTGGCTCGACGCCCGCGGGGAGTCGGAGGAGTCGCTGGCCGCGCTGGTCGCGGAGATCGAGCGTCTCGGCACCGAGCGCGCCGGCCGCGACGGCACCTCGCTCGAGGTCACGCCGGAGTCGGTGTCGGGCGCGGTCGGCTTCGACCCTGCGCTCACCGCCCGCCTCGACGAGGCCCTGGGCGGCGGGGTGCCGGTGATCCCGACCATGGCCGGCCACGACGCGGGCATCCTCGCCACCGCCGGGGTGCCCACCGCGATGCTCTTCGTGCGCAACCCGACCGGCGTCTCCCACTCCCCGGACGAGCTCGCCTCCACCGAGGACTGCCTCGCCGGCGTCGACGCGCTCGCCACCGTGCTCGCCGAGCTGGTCGGATGAGTGCCTACCTGCTCCAGCACGCGTTGCTCGACGGCGAGGTGGCCACCGACCTCCGGGTGGAGATCGAGGACGGAGTCATCACGGCACTCGACGGCAGCGGCCCCGCCGAGGTCGTCCCGGGGCTCACCCTTCCGGGCCTCGCGAACTGCCACAGCCACGCCTTCCACCGGGCACTGCGCGGCCACACCCAGCAGGAGCGTGGCTCGTTCTGGACCTGGCGCGAGCAGATGTACGCCGTCGCGGCCGACCTCACCCCCGACACCTACTTCGAGCTCGCCCGCGACACCTACGCCGAGATGCGCGCCACCGGCATCAGCGCGGTCGGGGAGTTCCACTACCTGCACCACCAGCCCGACGGCACGCCGTACGACGACCCGAACGAGATGGGCAGGGCGCTGCTCGCGGCGGCCGACGAGGCCGGGATCCGGATCCGCCTGCTCGACACCTGCTACCTGGCCGCCGGCTTCGACCGGGCGCCCGAGGGGGTGCAGGTGCGCTACTCCGACGGCGACGCTGACGCCTGGGCCGCACGGGTCGCGGCCTTCGACGACGAGCGGGTGGGCGCGGCCATCCACTCGGTGCGTGCGGTCCCGCGCGAGCAGCTGCCGGTCGTCGTCGAGGCGGCAGCGGGGAAGCCGCTGCACGTGCACCTGTCCGAGCAGGTCGCCGAGAACGAGGCGTGCCTCGCGGCGACCGGGCTGACCCCGACCCAGCTGCTCGCGGAGGCCGGTGCGCTCGGCCCGCTGACGACCGCGGTGCACGCCACGCACCTGACCGACGACGACGTCCGGCTGCTCGGCGAGAGCCGTACCTTCGTCTGCTTCTGCCCGACCACCGAGCGCGACCTCGCCGACGGCATCGGGCCCGCGCGGCGGCTGCACGACGCCGGTGCCGTGCTCACGCTCGGGCTCCGACAGCCACGCGGTGATCGACCTGTTCGAGGAGATGCGCGCCGTGGAGATGCACGAACGACTGGCCACCCAGCAGCGCGGGCACTGGTCGGCCACCGAGCTGCTCGCCGCGGCGACGTACGACGGGCACGCCTCGCTGGGGTTCCCGGACGCCGGCCGGATCGCCGTGGGGCAGCGGGCCGACCTCGCCACCGTCGACCTCGACACCATCCGCACCCGCGGCACCGGCGCCACCGCCGAGACCCTTGTCTTCGCCGCCACCGGCGCCGACGTCCTGGAGGACAGATGAGCAGCCTGCTGCTGACCGGCATCGCCGAGCTGGTCACCAACGACCCCACGCACGACGGCACCGCCGTCGGCCTCGTGCACGACGCCGCGGTGGTGATCGAGGGCCGCACCGTCTCGTGGGTGGGCCGGCGTGCCGACGCTCCGGACGCCGACGAGGTCCGCGACCTCGGCGGCCGCGCGGTGATCCCCGGGTTCGTCGACTCGCACTCCCACCTCGTGTTCGCCGGCGACCGGGCGGCCGAGTTCTCGGCGCGGATGGCGGGCGAGTCCTACACCGGCGGTGGCATCCGCACGACCGTCGCGGCGACCCGCGCCGCGACCGACGAGCAGCTCGTCGCCAACGTCGCGCGGCACGTCGCGGAGATGCGGCGCCAGGGCACCACCACGGTCGAGATCAAGAGCGGCTACGGCCTGACCGTGCCCGACGAGGCGCGCAGCCTGGTCGTGGCCGGCCAGTTCACCGAGGAGGTCACCTTCCTCGGGGCGCACGTCGTGCCCCCGGAGTACGACGCCGACGTGGCCGGCTACGTCGACCTGGTCACCGGGCCGATGCTCGAGGCGGCGGCACCGCACGCGCGGTGGATCGACGTCTTCTGCGAGCGCGGTGCCTTCGACGCGGACCAGGCACGCGCCATCCTCACCGCGGGCAGCGCCCGTGGCCTGCAGGGACGGCTGCACGCCAACCAGCTCGGGCCCGGGTCCGGGCGTCCGGCTGGCCTGCGAGCTCGGTCTCCGCGCGGTCGACCACTGCACCTTCCTCAGCGACGACGACGTGGCGGCCCTGGCCGGCTCGGGCACCGTGGCGACCCTGCTCCCCGGGGTCGAGTTCAGCACCCGCTCGCCGTACCCCGACGCCCGCGGCCTGCTCGACGCCGGAGTCACCGTCGCGCTCGCCACCGACTGCAACCCCGGGTCGTCGTACACCTCCTCGATGCCGCTGTGCGTCGCCCTCGCGGTCCGCGAGATGCGGATGACGCCGGCCGAGGCGACTGTGGTCGGCGACCGCCGGCGGGGCGCGGGCGCTCGGCCGCGACGACGTCGGCGTGCTCGCGCCCGGCAAGCGCGCCCACCTCGCCGTCCTGGAGGCTCCGTCGTACCTCCACCTGGCCTACCGCCCCGGTGTCCCCCTGGTCGCCGACGTCCTCGGCTGAGCCCGTCGAGCCGGGGCCGGCTCTCGACGTGGCGGAATGCATCGGTCAGGATCGGGAACGCAGACAGCGTGCGGCGCAACGCGGCGCCGGCGAACGTTTCAGGAGGACCAGATGACCGAGACTCCCGACGAGCCCCTGGGCGACGACGAGATCGAGACGAGCGGCGCGGGCGGTAGCGGGACGAGCGGCGACGCCGACGGCACCGACGGCGGCGACGGCGACTCGACCGACACCACCGACGGCGACGGCACGGACGGTGGCGACGCGGACGGCACCGATGGCGGCGACGCGGACGGCACCGATGGTGGCGACGGCGACTCGACCGACACCACCGACGGCGACGGCACCGATGGTGGCGACGCCGACGGCACCGACGGCACCGACGGCTGATCAGAAACCTGCATGGAGGCGCTCGAGCTCCTCAGCGGTGACGCCCAGACCTTCGTCGAGAAGGTCTGGGCGTCGCACGTGCACGTGCACCAGGGCGAGCCGGCCGACCTCGTCGGGCTGCTCTCCTTCGACGACGTCGACCACCTGCTCACCTCGACGGCGATCCGCACGCCCGCCGTCCGCCTCGCCCGTGACGGTGACGTGCTGCCGCAGTCGCAGTACACCCGCGCCGGGGCCACCCTGGCCGGGCAGGCACTGACCGGGCTGGTCGACGCACGCAAGGTCACCGACCTCTTCGAGGACGGCGCGACCGTGGTGCTGCAGGGCCTGCACCGCTACTGGCCGCCGCTCACCCGCCTGGTCGCCGAGCTCGAGCTCGCCCTCGGCCACCCCTGCCAGGCCAACGCCTACCTCACCCCGCCCGGGTCGCAGGGCTTCGCGGTGCACAGCGACACCCACGACGTCTTCGTCTTCCAGACCCACGGCTCGAAGCTCTGGGAGGTCCACCCCGCGCCCGGGGAGGAGGGCCAAGGACCGGCAGAGCCCCGGGAGGTGCTGCTCGAGCCGGGCCTGAGCATGTACCTGCCCACCGGCACCCCGCACGCCGCGCGGGCGCGCGACACCGTCTCCCTGCACGTCACCATCGGGATCAACCAGGTGACCTGGCGGGTCCTGCTCGACCGCGCCGTACGGCGCGCGCTGGACGGGCTCGACGCCGACGCCCACCTGCCGGCGGGCCACCTCGACCAGCCCGGCGTGCTCACCGAGGGCCTGACCGAGCGGCTCGGCCAGCTCGCTCGCGCCCTCGGCGACCTCGACCCCGCGGAGGTCGCCGAGGCGCAGATCGCTTCCTTCCTCCAGGCGCGGCACACCCCCCTGCGCGGCGCCATGGTCGACCGGATGGCCCTCGCCGACATCGCCGGTGACACGACGCTGCGCCGGCGCCCGGGCAAGCCGTGCGTGCTGCAGCCCGACGGCGACCGGCTGCACCTGCTCCTCGGCGACCGCCGGGTCACCGTGCCGGCGCGGATCACCGCCGCGGTCGAGCAGGTCCGCGAGATGGGCGTGCTCACCCCTGCCGACCTGCCGCTCGACCCGCAGTCCAGCCTGGTGCTCTGCCGACGCCTGGTCCGCGAGGGACTGCTCGAGGTAGTCCGCTGACGCCACAGATCCCGGCCGGCGACTTCCGGTGCTCGGTCTCCTCGGAGCAGCGCGGGGACGACGTCGCGGGCACGGCCACGCAGGTGCGTGCCTTCGTGCTCGTCGAGCACCACGGCCCCTGGGGGGTCAGCGCGCCGGCCGACAGCCGGCTGCCCGACGAGGTCAAGCAGCACCTCGGCGGCCACCGTGCGGTCAAGGTGCTGATGGCCCGCCGGCACCACAAGGCGCACCGCGGGGCGTCGTACCAGGCGATGGTCTGCTTCCCGGCCCGTCGCCTGCTGCTGCGCACGACGTTCGAGGACCCCGCCGAACTGCTGGGGCTCGACCTCGGGGCGGTGAGCCGCGGGGAGGCGCCGGTCGACGAACCGGGCGCCCTGTCCTGGGAGCAGGTCGAGGGCCCCCTGTACGGCGTGTGCACCCATGGCCGCCACGACGCCTGCTGTGCCGAGCGCGGCCGGCCCGTGTGCGCCGCCCTGAGCGAGCTGCGGCCGGAGCAGACCTGGGAGGTCTCGCACATCGGTGGCGACCGGTTCGCGGCCAACGTCGTCGTGCTGCCCGAGGGGCTGTACTACGGCCGCGTCGATCCCGGTTCGGTGGCGGGCCTGGTCGACCGGCACGAGGCAGGTCGCCTCGACCTCGACCGGCTCCGTGGGCGCACGACCCTGCCGATGTCCGTGCAGTACGCCGAGATCGCGCTGCGGCGGCACCTGGACGACGACCGGGTCGACGCCGTCCGGCTGAGCCGACGCGACGGCGACATCAGCGAGTTCACCCACGGCGAGGAGCGCTGGCAGGTCACCGTGCAGCGCACCCTGGCCGAGCAGGCGCCCCTGACGTGCGGCGCGGTGAAGGAGGGCTGGGTCCCGGTGCTCGAGGCGATCGCGATCGAGCAGGTGGGGGTGCCGGCATGACGACCGACGCACGCGACCTGACCGGGCTCGAGTACCTCGCGGCGGTCACCCGCGCTCCTGCAGGACCAACGCCTCGCCGACTCCACGGGCGGCCTGTGGGAGGCGGCCGACCTGCACTGGTGGTGGCGCAAGGGCCGCCACGAGGACCCCGACGACCAGCGGGTCTGGTTCGAGGACGACGTGCCCGTCGCGGCGGCGTTCTTCACCGAGTGGGGGGACACCTGGGGTGCGGACCTGATCGGCGGCTCCCGTGCGCTGGCCGACCACGGACCGGCCATGTGGGAGTTCGTGGAGGCTCGGCACCGCGGCGACGTCGTCGACATGCTCGTGCCGGACGAGGAGGACGCGTTGTCGGCCGCGCGGGCTGCCGGGTTCACCGAGGCCCAGGGCGGCGACCGGACGGCGTGGATGGACGCCCCCGACCGCCCGCCGGCCCGGCCGCTGCCCGAGGGCTACGCCCTCCGGTCCTACAGCGGCGGGCGGCACTGGCTGGAGACGCGCAACGGCGACCACATCGCCGAGCGGCTGGCCGAGTCGACCCTCTACCGCCGCGACCTCGACCTGGCGGTGGTGGTGGACCACGAGGTGGCCGGCTACGCCGTGTTCTGGGCCGACCCGGTCACCGGTGTCGGGCTCGTCGAGCCGGTGCGCGTCGAGGACGAGCACGCCTCGAAGGGCCTGGCCGGTGTGCTGCTCGCCGAGGGCCTCCAACGGCTGGCCGCGGCGGGGTGCAGCCGGTTCAAGGTCAGCTACAACCCCTCGAACACCGCCGCCACCCGGCTCTACCTCGGTGCCGGCTTCCGTCCGGTGTCGGCGGCCCGGTCGCTGCGTCGTACTCCTCGCGGCTGAGGTAGCTGGGCGTCAGCCTCCGCACATCTAAGGCATCGCCCGATGTGCGTACGCCGCCTTAGCACTGGAATCGAGTCATCGAGATCAGGAGATCTCAACCGAGGAGATGACGATGATGTACAACCCGATGAACACCGACCTGATGTTCCAGGAGATGGACAATCGCGCACAGGCCATGCGGGCCGCGCGCAGCGGGGGCAGCGTCCGCGAGACGCGCCGCTGGTGGCGCCGGTCGACCCAGCGGCACGCGGGCTGAGGCGGCCGTCATGAACAACGTGGTGGCGGTGTACGCACTGCTGCAGGAGACCCGCCGGATCGAGCGCGAGCGGCGCCAGCGGGGCGGACGGGCGGCGCGGCGTGCGCGATGATGACCGACGTGCGGATGGAGCGGGCCAGGACCGAGAGCCTCGTCGGCCGTGAGGACGAGCTCTCGGCCCTGCTCCGCGCTGCCGGCAACCCCGGCACCCGGATGGTGCTGCTCTCCGGCGACGCCGGGGTCGGCAAGACCCGGATCCTGACCGAGGCGCTCGACCGCCTCGCCGCCGACGGCTGGACCTGCCTGGTCGGCCACTGCCTCGACTTCGGCGAGGCGTCGATGCCCTACCTCCCGTTCGCGGAGGTGCTCGGACAGGTCGCCCAGGCCCAGCCCGAGCTCGCCGCCCAGCTCGCGGCCACCCATCCCCCGCTCGCCCGGCTGGGCCGGCAGAGCGGGACCGAGGAGTCGACCGAGGCCCTCGACCGCGCCGAGGTCTTCGAGGCCGTGCACGCCCTGCTCGACGAGCTCAGCTCCCGCGGGCCGGTGGCGCTCGTGGTCGAGGACGCCCACTGGGCCGACGCGAGCACCCGCGACCTGGTCAGCTTCCTGCTGTCCCGGCGCTTCGCCGGCCGCTGCCTGGTGCTCGTGACGTTCCGCTCCGACGAGATGCACCGCCGGCACCCGTTGCGCCAGCGGGTCGCCGAGTGGGTCCGGGTCGCCGGCGTCGAGCGGGTCCAGCTGGAGCCGCTGCCCGCCAGCGCCGTGCGGACGATGGTGAGTCACCTCGTCGACTCCGACGAGGCACTGGGCGGCCGGCACGACGACGACGTCAGCCGGATCGTCCAACGGGCACAGGGCAACGCGTTCTACGTCGAGGAGCTCGTCTCCGCCTTCCTCGGCGGTGGCTGGAGCCTGCCCGAGGACCTCGCCGACCTCCTGCTGGTCCGCCTCGAGCGGCTCGACGAGCAGTCCCGCGGCCTCGTCCGGGTGGCCTCGGCGGCCGGCCAGCGGGTCTCCCACGACCTGCTCGCCCGGGTGGCCGGGATGGACGAGACCGAGCTGGAGCTGGCCCTGCGCGCGGCGATCGACGCCCACGTGCTGGTGCGCACCGGTGAGTCGGCGTACGCCTTCCGGCACGCGCTGCTCGGCGAGGCGGTCTACGACGACCTGCTTCCCGGGGAGCGGATGCGGCTGCACACGGCGTACGCCGAGGCGGTGCGCGAGCTCCTCGGCTCGCGCGGTGCCGCCGACCTCGCCCGGCACGCTCTCGCCTCGCACGACCTGCCCTCGGCGCTGATCGCCAGCGTCGAGGCGGGCGACCTGGCGATGGCCAACGGTGGTCCCGACGAGGCTGCCGGGCACTTCACCAAGGCGTTGGAGATCTACCCACGGGCCGCCCGCGAGCTCGCCGAGCCGCCCGACGAGGCCGAGCTGGTCGCCCGCACCGTCGATGCCCTGTGCGCGGCAGGGCGGCCCGAGACGGCGATGGCGCTCGTCGACTCCCAGCTCGAGCGGCTGCCTGCCGACGCCCCCGACCTGACCCGCGCCCGGCTGCTCCTCGCCCGGGTGGAGGCGATGCGGGCGACCGAGGCCGTGCTGCGGCCCAGCGTGGTCACCACCGAGGCGATGGGCCTGGTCGGCCCGGAGCCCACGGTCGCTGCGCGCCCGGATCCTCGCGACTGCATGCCCAGGCGACTGATCTGGGACGACCTGTTCGACGACGCGCGTACCGTCGCCGACGAGGCGATCGAGCTGGCCGAGCAGCTCGACCTGCCGCGGCTGTCCGCCGACGTGAGCCTCACCCTGACCTGGCTCAGCCAGCACGTCGACTTCGGCGAGGGCAGCCGGGCCGAGCTCAAGCGGATCATCGAGGACGCCCGCCGGCGCGGCGACCGGCTCAGCGAGATGCGTGGCTACCTGCGCACGGGCGGCCTCGAGCTCGAGTACGGCGAGCTCGCGCGCAGCGAGGAGGCGTTCCTGACCGCGTCGCGGATCGCGGCCGCGATGGGACGCCCGTGGACGATCATGGGCATCAGCGGCCGCACCCAGGCGGCGATCGTGGCGTTCATGCGCGGCGACTGGGACCGCGCCCTGGAGATCGTCGACCACCGCGACGAGGACCCGCCGCCGATCCCGCGGGCGATGCTCGAGTCCGTGGCGCTGCTGGTCGCCGCCGGCAGGGGCGAGACCGCGGCGCTCTCGCGGCTCCCGGCGGTGCGCGAGCGCTGGCACCGCGAGGGCCTGGTCGCGGTCAACGCGGGTGGGGCGGCGATCGAGCTGTTCGGCCTGCGCGACGGGGCGGCCGCGGCCGTGGCGGCGTACGACGACGTGGTCGACGTGCTCGCCCCGCTGTGGGGCCGCGCGTTCGACGCGATGGTCCGGCTGGCGACGCAGGCGCTCTCGGCCCTGGCCGACGAGGCACCGCGCACGCCGAGCAAGGCGCGCGCGGAGGTGCTCGCGACGGCCGACCGCCTGGTCGAGGACGCCGAGAGGGCGCTGGCCAACCGCGAGGCCGAGCAACGTCCCTTCGGGATCGAGGGTCGCGCCTGGGAGTCCCGGCTCCGTGCCGAGCGGCTACGGCTGGACTGGCTGCTCGGTGCCTCGGTCGACCTGGCCGAGCTGGTGGAGCGCTGGCGGAGCACCGCTGAGGTCTTCGCCGAGCTCGGCCACGGCCTCGAGGAGGCACGGGCCAGGACGCGCCTCGCCACCGTGCTGCGGTCCACCGGGGAGCCCGAGGCCGCGCGCGAGGAGGCCGACCGCGCCCGCGTGGAGGCGCAGCGACTCGGCGCGCGCCCGGTCCTGGACGAGCTGGGCAGCTCCCGTGCCCAGAGCGAGACCGACCTGCTCACCGCCCGCGAGCACGAGATCCTCACCCTGGTGGCCACCGGGCGCAGCAACGGCGACATCGGCAAGCAGCTGTTCATCTCCGCCAAGACCGTCAGCGTCCACGTCTCCAACGTGATGGCCAAGCTCGGCGCCTCCAGCCGCACCGAGGCGGTCGCCCTCGCGCGTCAGTCGGGTCTGCTCGGGGGCTGAACGCACCCTCGCCGCTCCCGGTCGGTGGCGGCATACTCGGCGTATGTCGACGCGAGAGCTGACCGAGCGACGCTTCCAGCGGATGCGGCCGGCGCCTGCCGGCGACGCACCGAAGGTGCCCGCCTCCGCGCTGCCGCCCGGTCCGCGCTGGCCGGCGCTGCTGCAGAGCATCGGCCTGCTCCGGTTCCGGCACCAGTTCATCCCGGCCCTGCACCGCCGCTACGGCGAGGTGTTCTCGATCCGGGTGCTGCCCGACAACCGCACGCTGGTCGTGTTCAACCGGCCCGAGCACGTCAAGGAGATCTTCGCGGGCGACCCGGAGGTCTTCCACGCCGGCAAGGGCAACGCGATCCTCGGCCCGGTGATGGGCGAGCACTCGTTGCTGCTCGTCGACTCCGCCCAGCACAAGCGAGCGCGCCGGCTGCTGATGCCCGCCTTCAACGGCCACGCCCTGCGCGGGTACCAGGACCTCGTCACCGGCCTGGCCAAGACCGAGGTGGACCGCTGGACGCCGGGCGAGGCGTTCCGCTCGCTGGACCGGATGAACGCGCTCACCCTCGAGGTGATCCTCCAGGTCGTCTTCGGCGTGACCGACGAGGCGCGTCTCGCCGAGCTGCGCCCGCTGGTGAACAAGACGGTGAACATCCCGCCGCTGGTCTTCCTCGGCTGGGGCTTCCCGCGGCTGCAGAAGCATCGGGCCGTGGCGCGCGACGGCCGAGAACCAGGTCGCGCTCGACGAGGTCGTCTTCGGCGTGATCCGCGAGCGTCGTACCGCTCCCGACCTCGAGGACCGCGCCGACGTCCTCTCCCGGCTGCTGCAGGTGCGCGACGAGGACGGCGCCGGCCTCGGTGACGAGGAGCTGCGCGACCAGCTGGTCACCCTGCTCCTCGCCGGCCACGAGACCACGGCGACGGCGCTCGCGTGGGCGCTGCACGAGCTGGCCAAGGACCCGGCCCAGGCCACGCGGGCACGTGAGGCGGCGGTCAGCGGCGACGACGACTACCTCGAGGCCGTGGTCAAGGAGTCGATGCGGCTGCACCCGGTGATCCCGATGGTGGTGCGGCACCTGATGGCGCCGGCGACCATCGGCGGCATCGACCTGCCGCGCGGTGCCAACGTGGCGGCCTCGATCATCCTGGCCCACGAGTCCGAGGCCAGCCACCGCGATGCCGGCACGTTCCGGCCGCAGCGGTTCCTCGACGGCGAGGTCGGCATCAACACCTGGATCCCCTTCGGCGGCGGGGTCCGTCGGTGCATCGGCGCCGGCTTCTCGCTGATGGAGGGCGTGGCGGTGCTCCGCGAGGTGCTCACCGCCTACGACGTGCGGCTGCCCGCCGGGGAGACCGAGACGCCCCAGGTGCGCAACATCACCAGCGTGCCGCGCCGGGGTGCGCGGATCGTGGTCAGCCCGCGCTGAGAGCTCTGCGCGCCACGACGGCACCCGGGCACGGGGGGCCAGGGAACCGTGGGCAGGCCGTGTGCAGGCACGTTTGAGCAGGCAGAGGTGGCTGGCCCGGCGGGAGACGACCCGGGGGTGTGGTCTTGAAGTGTCCCGCCAGGCCGAGCCACTGCGATCCACGCCAACGCGGGGGTCGGGTCGGCGGGACCTCTTCAGTGTCCCCGTGGGCGGCCCCGCGGGCCTGAGTCACTGGGGCGATCTTCTGCTAGTGCCTATGCACCAGACGCAGGCGCGCGGACGAGCATCAGCGCTCGGGCAGCAGCCCTTCGCGGACGGCGATCGAGAGCGCCTCGAGCTTGGAGTGCGCGCCGAGCTTGCTGGAGAGGTTGGCCACGTGGTTGCGCACGGTGTGGACGCTGACCACGAGCCGCTCGGCGATGGCCACGTTGGTGAGGCCGTCGGCGAGGAGCTCGAGCACCTCGCTCTCGCGCTCGGTCAGCGCCTCGTGCCGGGTCGTCGCCTCGCCGGTCAACCGCGGCAGCAGCCGGGCGAGCAGCTCGGAGGAGATCACGGCCTCGCCGGAGGCGGTGGCGCGTACGGCGGAGAGGACCTCGCCCAGGCTCCGGTTCTTCGCCACGAAGCCGGCCGCGCCACCCTCGATCGCGCGCACCAGGACCGCGTCGGTCGCGTTGCCGGTGAGGACGACGATGCGCAGCGCGGGGTGGGTGCCGAGGAGCTCCGGGATCGCCGAGACGCCGTCGCCGTCGGGCAGCCGCTGGTCGAGCAGGAGCACGTCGGGCAGCTGCTCGGCGACCAGCGCGCGGCCCTCCTCGAGGGTGGTCGCGACGCCGACGCAGTCGAGGTCCTGCTGACCACCCATCACGTGGGCCAGGCCGGACGCCAGCACGTCGTGGTCGTCGATGATGACCACGCGTGTCACCGACGCCTCGCGCTCCGTTGTTGCCACGTCCGCTCCCTGTGCTGAGAAGGCCACTCGCACCTGCCCCATCCATCCCCCTGCCGGATCGGCAGCGCCCAACGTACCTGCGCGATGGTGCTCGTGGAGCCAGACCTGCCAGTTAGTGTCCCGGCCTGTCGCCGGGAGCCTCGCGCCGGGTGCCTACGCTGGCCGGGTGAAGCTGCACCGCAAGCACGGAATCGTCCTGCTGGGCATCGCGATCTGGAACGTCGCGACGTACGCCAGGTTCACCAAGGCGCTCGTCGAGACCGAGGAGGACCGGCCGACGAGCTACTTCGTGGCCCACGGGATCCTGATCGTGGTCAACCTCGTCATCGCCGCGGTCCTCGGGACCTGGGGAGTCCGGGTGCTGCGCTCGCGCGAGGAGTGAGCCGGCCTCCCGGACCGTTGACAGCCCTGCCTAGGGTCGGTTCATGACCACTCTTCTGGACGGCGCCTCCTGGGCCGGGAACATCTTCGTCGACGGCGAGTGGCGAGCCGGCTCGGCCGGTGACGCCGCGATCATCGAGCCGGCCACCGGCGCCGAGCTGGGCCGCACCGGCCGGGCCGGACCCGACGACGTCGCCCGGGCGGCCGCGTCGGCGGCGCGCGCCCAGCAGGAGTGGGCGGCGCTCCCGCACACCGAGCGGGCGGCCGTGCTCCGCCGCGCCGGCGACCTGTTCGGCCAGTACGCCGAGGAGCTCTCCGGCTGGAACGTGCGCGAGGTCGGTGCGGTGCCCGGCATGGCCGGCTTCGCCCTGCACGTCGCCTCCGAGGAGTGCTGGACCTCCGCCGGCCTTCCCGGCGCCAGCCTCGGCTCGCTGCTGCCGAGCGAGCAGCCGCGGCTGTCGATGGCCAAGCGTGTGCCGGCGGGCGTGGTCGCGGTGATCTCCCCGTTCAACGTGCCGCTGATCCTGAGCATCCGCTCGGTGGCGCCCGCCCTGGCCCTGGGCAACGCCGTGCTGCTCAAGCCCGACCCGCGCACCGTCGTCACCGGCGGCGTCAGCATCGTCCGGGTCTTCGAGGAGGCGGGGCTCCCGCCCGGCGTGCTCCAGCTCGTCCCCGGGGGCAGCGACGTGGGGCAGGCGATGATCGCCGACGAGTACGTCCGGGTCATCTCCTTCACCGGCTCGACGCAGGCCGGGCGCGCGGTCGGCGAGTCCGCCGGTCGTCACCTGAAGCGGGCGCACCTCGAGCTCGGGGGCAACTCGGCGATGCTCGTGCTCGACGACGCCGACGTCGAGCAGGCGGTCAACCTCGCGGCGTGGGGCTCCTTCTTCCACCAGGGCCAGATCTGCATGACCACCGGCCGCCACCTCGTCCACGAGCGCGTGTACGACGACTTCGTGGAGGCGCTCGCCGAGAAGGCCGGCCACCTCCCGGTGGGCGACCCGGCGACGGAGGAGGTGGCCCTCGGCCCGGTCATCGACGAGGGCCAGCGCGACAAGATCCACGGCCTCGTCACGGCCAGCACCGACGCCGGCGCGCGGGCGGCGGCCGGGGCGTCGTACGACCGGCTGTTCTACCGGCCCACGGTGCTCGCCGAGGTGACGCCGGACCACCCCGCCTTCACCGAGGAGATCTTCGGGCCCGTCGCGCCGGTCACCCGGGTCTCCAGCGACGACGAGGCCGTCGAGCTCGCGCGGCACAGCGAGTACGGGTTGTCGCTGGGCATCGTCACGCGCGACGTGATGCGTGGGCTGGCCCTCGCCGACCGGATCCCGACCGGGATCGTGCACATCAACGACCAGACCGTGAACGACGAGGCGAACGCGCCGTTCGGCGGGGTGGCCGCCTCCGGCACCGGCTCGCGGTTCGGTGGTGCGGCGGCCAACATCGAGGCGTTCACCGAGACCCGCTGGATCACGGCGCGGGGCGAACCGCCGACGTACCCCTTCTGATCTCTCGCGCGGATCGAGCGTGGGCCTACGCTCGCGCTCGTGAGGCGATGGGCGGGAGGTGTGCTGGCGGCTGCCCTGGCCGTGCTGGTCTTCCTGGCCGTGGGCCCGTGGTCGTTGCTCGGGCTGCTGGTGCTGCTCGTCCCGGCCGTCCGGCGAGCGGCCCGCCCGCGCCATCCGTGGTGGCTCGCCGGCGTGGTGCCTGGCAGGGCTGGCCCTGGTGACGGGTGCCGTGCTCGTCGTGCCGGACGGCCGGCTGCCGATCCCGCCCGGACCGGGGTGGCTGGTCACTCCGTCGTACGTCGGCCACGCCGTCGCGCCCAGGCCGACGCCCTTCGAGGTTCCCCAGCACCCCTACCTCGCCGCCGGTGCGCGCAGCTCGATGCACGACGACGGGTGGGCCAGCGACTCCTACCCGGGGCCGGGACCGCTCGGGCGCGACCCCCAGGTCGAGACGGCCTGGTACGGCATCGAGGAGTGCGCCACCCTCGCCTTCGACCGGCACGGGCGGCTGGTGGCGTTGTGCGGCGACGTCCACGGTCCGGTCCTGCACGTGCTCGGCCGCGACATGGTGCCGCTGGCCACCCACCGGCTGCCGGACCGGCCGAAGGTCCCCGGGCGTCAAGCCGTGGGAGAACCTCTGCGCCGGCGCCTACTTCTACCTCGACCGTGACGACCAGGCGGTCGTCGGCACCACCGACCGGCGGGTGCTGAGCTTCGCCACCTCCGACGCCCGCGGTCGGCCGGTGCTGCGCCAGACGCACAGCTTCGACGTCTCCCGTGCCGTGCCCGCCTCGGACTGCCTGGTCGCGCTGATGCCGGACTGGCACGGGCTGATCTGGTTCGTCACGCAGGGCGGTCGCGTCGGCACGATCGACCCGGCGACGGGACGGGTGGCCGTCCGCGCGCTGGGCGAGCAGGTGAAGAACTCGCTGGCGGTCGACGAGCAGGGCGTCTACGTCGTGACGGTGAGCGCGCTCTACAAGATGTCGGCCGGCGGCTCCGGGACCCCGCGGGTGCTACTGGCGTGCGGCGTACGACCGGGGCAGTCGGCGCAAGCCGGGCCAGCTCTCCCGCGGCAGCGGCACCACGCCGACGGTGCTGCCGGGCGGCCGCGTCGCGATCACCGACAACGCCGACCCGCGGATGCACGTGCTGTTCTACGACACCGCGACCGGCCGGGAGATCTGCGGTGCCCCGGTCTTCGCCGCGGGTCGCAGCGCCACCGAGAACTCACTGGTCTCGGTGGGTGACGGCGTGGTCGTGGAGAACAACTACGGCTACACCGGGCCCGAGAGCACGCTGCTGGGGCGGGCCACCACGCCGGGGCTGGCGCGGGTCGACCTCGACGGCAGCACGTGCCGGGTCGCCTGGACGAGCAAGGAGATCGCACCCACGTCGGTGGCGAAGGCCTCCCGGGCCACCGGGCTGGTCTACGCCTACACCAAGCGGCCGACCGCCTGGGGCGTGGCGGCGTGGTACCTCACCGCGCTCGACGTACGCACCGGCCGCACCGCCTTCAGCGTCCGCACCGGCCTCGGCACCCTGATGAACAACCACTACGCCGCCGTGACCCTCGCCCCCGACGGCTCGGCGTACATCGCCACCCTCGCCGGCATGGTCCGCGTCCACGACTCGCCCTGAATTCCGGGTAGTCCGAGGCCGAAAGCATGCTCTACCCGCGGAGTATGGCCATGCTTCTGACCTCGGACTACCCGGAATTGGGCTGCAGACGGGTCAGAAGGAGGCGCGGACCTCGTCCTCGGTGAGGCCGTAGTCGGCGAGGTCGTAGGTGTGCTTGGGGCGGCGGCCGCCCTTGCGTGACTCCGCGTCCAGCTCGCTGACCGCGGCGTCGACGTCGGGGGTCCACTCGAGCGCGAACGTCTCGTAGATGGCCTTCGTGGTGGCGACCGGGTCGGAGACGAACTCGCGGTAGTCGACGTCGATGAACTGCGCGGGGTCGTACGCCGCCCGCTCGCGCTCGAACCGCGCGACCGCCTTGCTCAGCATGTCGAGCTGCGTGCGGCCGATGGTGTCGCCGACGAACGTCGTCGACCATCCCTTCGTGGCCTCGGCCGACAGCGAGCACGCGGACGCGATCGCCACCACCGGGTCGCGGTGGGTCTGCACGATCAACGCGTCGGGGTAGACCTTCATGATCGCGTCGAGGCCGACGAGGTGCGACGGGTTCTTCAGCACCCACCGCTTCTCCTGGTCGTTCAGCCCGATCAGCTGCAGGTTGGCCTTGTGCCGCTGGTAGGCGTCGGTCCAGTCCTGCTTCTCCAGCCAGGAGGAGTACGCCGGGACGTGCGCGAGCGACTCGTAGCCGATCGACTTGCCGGACTGGCGCAGGATCCGCCAGCACTCCTCCACGCTGGAGGCGTCCATGAAGTGGATCCCCATGAACTCCGGGTTGTCGACGTGGTGCTCCGAGAACGCCCCGCTCAGCGCCGAGTAGATCGGGTTCTGCTCCCACGTCTCGCGCGGTGGGCGCGGCTGCGGCACCTCGGTCAGCCACAGCTCGAGGCCCTGGTGGGTCGGGTCGGCGTTGAGCAGCCGGTGCAGCGCGGTCGTCCCGGTGCGCGGGAGGCCGCAGACGAAGATCGGGCGCTCGATCGCCACCTCGGCGTACGACGGGTGCTCGCGGAAGCCGTTCTCGGCGAGCAGTCGGCCGACGAGGGCGCCCTTGACGAAGGTGCGCTGCATGTAGTTGCCCTCGGGCGTGAGGCCGCCGTGCTCGGCGAGGTCCTCGCAGAGCAGCCGCAGGCCCTCCTCGTGCTCGGTGCCGCCGAAGTCCTCCAGGCCGGTGGTGCGCACGGCCGCGGCGGCGATCTCGTCGAAGCTGCCGAGGGTCTCGCGGGTCCTAGTAGCCATGGAACTCACCGCAGCTGACGTCCAGGGTGATGCCGGTGACCGCCGAGGCGAGGTCGGAGGCGAGGAACAGCGTCGCGCGGGCCACCTCCTCGGGCGTCGCGAGCCGCTTGAGGTCGGTGAGGTCCGCGGTCTCGCGGTAGATGTCGTCGTGGGTGACGCCGCGCTCCTGCGCCATCCAGTCGAAGTAGGCCTTGTTGACGTCCTCGTAGATCCAGCTCGGCGCGACGGAGTTCACCCGGATGCCACGCGGCCCGAGCTCGGTGGCCAGCGACGACGCGAGGTGCACGAGCGTGCCCTTGGTCAGCTTGTAGCCGGCGAACTCCGGCTGGCTCTGCCGCAGCACCGCGGAGTTGACCATGATGATCGAGCCCTGGGACGCCGCGAGGGCGTCGGCGAAGAGCGTCGAGAGCCGCAGCGGCGCGAAGGCGTTGGTGTCGAGCGACCGCCGGATGGCGTCGTGGTCGAGCTTGGTCAGCGGGTCCATCGGCGGGATCGCGAAGGCGTTGTTGATCAGGCAGTCGACCTTGCCGTACTCCGCGAGGGCGGCGTCCACGAGCGCCTGGCACGCGTCGGGGTCGTCGATGTCGGTGGGTACGACGAGCGCCCGCCGCCCGTGCGAGCGGACCACCTCGGCCATCTTGTCGAGCCGCTTCTGGGTCCGCGAGGCGAGCACCAGGTCGGCGCCCATCAGGGCCGCCTCCTCGCCCAGCGACCGGCCCAGCCCGGGCCGACCCCGGACAGCACCACGACCTTGTCCTGCAACAGCACGTCAGTCAACGCTCCTCAATTCGCTGAGGGGGGATGTACGCCGAGACGCCGAGGGGATTTGCACCGTCGTCGAGCTGCCGTACGAACTCGTCGCGATGAGCACGATGCCCCGGTCGGCGGGTCACGAGATCATCCTCCTGGCGATCCCGACCTGGCGGGCCTCGATGCGGGCGGCGTACTGCTCCGGCGTGACCTGGTTCTCCGAGAAGTGGGGGAGGTGCTCGCCGACGGAGTCGAAGGGCACCACCTCGACGCTGGGGCCGTCCGAGGCGTCCAGCGAGCGGGCGAGGCGCTGCCAGCGCAGCATCATCACGCCCTGGGGGTGGCCGCAGAGCTCCAGCCAGTTCGCGACGCCGGGGTCGCGCTCGCTGATCACGTAGCGGAACATCCCGTCGGGGTCGGCCTGCGCTCTGCGACTTGTTCAGCGCGGTCTGGTGGTGCTCGTAGTCGGTCGAGACGTACCACCGCGAGCCGATCTGGATCGCCTGGTAGGCGCAGTCCGCGACCGGCACCGTCACCACCATGGCCTCGTCGTCGGCCAGCGAGTAGTGCCCGATCGAGGAGAACTGCGAGGACAAGCCGCCCGGCGTCGACGCCGGGGCGGTGAGGGTGTTCACCGGTTCCTTGTAGGTGAACCACTCCGGGAAGGCGAACCACGTCTTGATCCGGCCGGTCAGCATCTTGGCCGCGACGCCGTACCGCTTGGCCACCCGCTCCGGCGTCAGCGGCCCGCGCGGCTGCCCGGCCGTGTCGAGCCGCTGGATGCGCAAGGTGCCGCGCTGCTCGGTGTTCCAGTCGTCGTACACCTCGCGGACGATCAGGGTGCTGCCCTTCTTCAGCCCGAGCTCGGGGCCGAAGCGCCACTCGAAGCTGCCGTCGTCGGCCACCTCGAGCTCGCGGTCGTCGAAGGCGGCCAGCGTGTTGGGCGCGCCCGCGTCGGAGTAGGTCCCGTCCATCACCTGGAAGGACAGGTCGGCGGTGGTGCCCCGCGTCCCGCTCACGACGTACGACGCACCGGCGTCGAGGTAGGCGTTGAAGTAGACGGCGTCGGGGTTGTCGAGGCCCTGTCGTGCGTACTGGTGCGTGGGGTTGATCAGCACCGGGTGCTCGAGGTCGTAGTCGAAGGCCATCTGCAGCGAGCTGCGGATCGACCCGGCCAGGTAGTCGTAGCCCTCGGCGAGGTCCTGCTCGCTCACCTCGAACGGCGGGTGCGCGATCAGCTCCTCGGCCTCGCGCACCGCCTCCTGGAAGGCGGCAGTGACGTCAGCCATGGATGAACGTCTCGGCGTACTTGTCGAGGTGCGCGATCTTGTCCTCGAGCGGCTCGGTGTCCGGGCCCTTGATGTAGGGCACCCGGAAGCCGACGATGCAGTCGGTGACGCCCTTCTCCTCCAGCCGCTTGATGCCGTCGCGGTCGTAGGCGTCGTAGGAGATGACGTGCACCTCGAAGTCGTCGCGGGTGTCGCCCTCGGCCTTGCGGATCTCGGCGATCCTCGCCAGCAGGCGGTCGAGCTCCTCGCCGTCGCCGCCGGCGTGCATCCAGCCGTCGCCCTTGAGCACTGCCCGCTTGAGTGCCGCGTCGGCGTGGCCGCCGACGAGCAGCGGCACCTTCTCCGTCGGGGCGGGCGTCTGCTTCAGCGGCGGGAACGAGTAGTAGTCGCCGTCGTAGCCGAAGTAGTCGCCCGACGTCAGCCCGCGCAGCACGTCCATGCACTCGTCCATCCGCTTGCCGCGCTTCTCCCACGGCACGCCGAGCGCCTGGAAGTCCTCGGGCCAGGGCGAGAGGCCGATGCCCAGGCCCAGGCGGTTCCCCGACAGCCACGCCACCGAGCCGACCTGCTTGGCCACCAGCACCGGCGGCCGCACCGGCAGCTTGAGCACGAACGGCGTCAGGCGCAGGGTCGACGTCACCGCGAACAGGTGCGCGCACAGGATCATCGTCTCGATGAACGCCTTGCCCTCGAGGAACTCCCGCTCACCGGTGTCGGTGTAGGGGTACGTCGAGTCCGACTCCTCGGGGTAGATCAGGGAGTCCGCCACCGTCATCGAGGTGTAGCCGGCCGCCTCCGCTGCCTGGGCCAGGGGGGCGTAGTACGTCGGGTCCGTCATCGCTTCGGCATAGGTGAACCGCATGGCCGCCACACTAGAACACGTTCTAGTATTGCCGCTAGGGTGAGCCCCATGGACCTGCAGGAGCTGGGTGACCGCGCGGACATCGAGGCGACCCTGGTGCGCTACACCCGGGCGATCGACACCGGTGACTGGGACCGGCTCGACACGGTGTTCACCCCCGACGCGGAGATCGACTACACCTCCACCGGCGGCATCACCGGCCGCTTCGCGGAGGTCAAGCCCTGGCTGGCCGAGATGCTGCCGATGTTCCCGCGCCGCATGCACACGCTCGGACAGGTCGACATCACCTTCGGCGACGACAGCTCCGGCCAGCCGGCCGGGACCGCCACGGTCGCGGCGTACTTCCACAACCCGATGGGGATGCCCCAGGAGGACGGGCCGGACCACCTCGTGGAGTTCGGCGGCATCTACCACCACGAGTTCGTGCGGACCCCTGACGGCTGGCGCTCGCGACGCCTGGTCGAGCAGCTGGTCTGGAAGCGCGGGATGTGATGGACCAGAAGCCGCCGAACCTCGACAGCGAGCTCACCCGCCGCATCATCAAGGTGATGAGCGCCGTCAACGTGCGCGTCTACCGGCTCACCGGCGGGCGGATCGGTGGCACCTGGCGCGTCGGTGCGGGCTGGCGCAACCCGGTGCCGATCTGCCTGCTCGAGCACCGCGGTCGCCGTACCGGCAAGCGGCGCACGACACCGCTGGTCTACCTGCGTGACGGCGACGACGTCGTGGTGGTGGCCTCCCAGGCCGGCCGCCCACGGCATCCGCTGTGGTTCCGCAACCTCGAGGCCGACCCCGACGTCACCGTGCAGGTACGCCGGGAGCGGCTGCCGATGCGCGCCCGGACGGCCGACGCGGTCGAGCGGGCGAGGCTCTGGCCGCGCCTCGTCGACCTGTACGCCGACTACGACTCCTACCAGTCGTGGACCGACCGCGAGATCCCGGTGGTCGTGCTCGAACCCCGCTGACGGACAGGAAGATCTCCCGTCCCTGGGTGATTTCAGCGGTCACGATTCGGCAACGGGGTCCGAGTCGGCTTGACCGCGACCTCCGCACGATGTTGCGTGAGGCGACCGCCTTCCCATGGCGGCCCTCAGAAGACACCTGAGCACAGTGGGGAGGCGAGCGAGCTGAGCACGCTGGAGGACCCGAGCGCGGCATCGGCCATCGCCGACCCCGCGGCACTCCTCGCCGGCGAGGAGAAGATCGAAGGCCGCTCGCTGGGCCAGATCGCCTGGCGCCGGCTGCGCCGCGACAAGGTGGCGATCGCGGGCGGGATCTTCCTGCTGATCCTGATCGGGGTCGCGATCTTCGCGCCGTTCATCGTCAAGCTCCTGGGCGACCCGCCCGGTGAGTTCCACCAGAACCTCGTCGACACCGACAACGGCACGCTGGTCCCGAAGGGCGCCTTCGGTGGCTGGAGCTGGCACCACCTGATGGGCGTGGAGCCGGTCAACGGCCGCGACATCTTCAGCCGGATCGTCTACGGCGCCCGCATCTCGCTGCTCATCGCGTTCTTCGCCACGCTGCTCTCGGTGCTGATCGGCACCACCATGGGGATCATCGCCGGGTTCGCCGGCGGCTGGCTCGACTCCTTCATCAGCCGGCTGATGGACCTCTTCCTCGCCTTCCCGCTGCTGGTCTTCGCGATCGCGCTGGTCGGGGTGATCCCCGACAAGGCCTTCGGCCTGGTGGGCAACCAGCTGCGAATCGCCATGCTCATCTTCGTCATCGGCTTCTTCAACTGGCCCTACCTGGGTCGCATCGTGCGCGGCCAGACGATCTCGCTGCGACAACGCGAGTACGTCGAGGCGGCCCGGAGCCTGGGCGCCAAGCGCGGCTACATCCTGCGCACCGAGCTGCTGCCGAACCTGCTCGCGCCGATCCTCGTCTACTCCACCCTGCTGATCCCGACCAACATCCTGTTCGAGGCCGCCCTGTCGTTCCTCGGGGTCGGCGTGATCCCGCCGACGCCGTCCTGGGGCGGGATGCTCTCCGACGCGGTCTCCTACTACACGCTGCCGAGCTTCATGCTCTGGCCCGGACTGGCCATCTTCGGCACCGTGCTGGCCTTCAACCTCTTCGGCGACGGGCTGCGCGACGCGCTCGACCCGCGCGGAAGCCGCTAGACACCCCTCGAGAATGCCACTGATTCACAACCCACTGATGGAAACACCTGAAAGGGAACGCTAATGAGACGGACACGGATGCGGAGCGCGGCGGTACTTGCCGTCGTCGGCGGCCTCGTGGTCGCCGGGTGCGGCTCCAGCAGCAGCAGTGGAGGGTCCAAGGACAACACCACGGACTCCTTCAACGCCGCTGTCGGGAAGGTCTTCAACCCGTCCACCAAGAAGGGCGGCATCATCAAGTTCGCCGACGAGGGCCAGCAGGACAGTGTCGACCCCGGTGACACCTACTACGGCTACTCGTGGAACTTCTCCCGTCTCTACGGCCGTGCCCTGACGATGTTCACCCCCGCTCCGGGCAAGGCCAGCAACCAGCTGACCGGCGACCTGGCCGAGGGCCTGGGCAAGTCGTCCGACGACGCCAAGACCTGGACCTACACGCTGCGCAAGGGCGTGAAGTTCGAGGACGGCACCGACGTCACCTCGGCCGACGTCAAGTACGGCATCGAGCGCTCCACCGACAAGGACGTCTTCCCCGACGGGCCGACGTACTTCGACTCGCTGCTGAACTGGCCGGCCGGCTGGAAGGGTCCCTACAAGACCCCGAACCTGAACACCGACTCGGCGATCTCCACGCCGGACGCCCAGACGCTCGTCCTGCACTTCAAGGAGCCGTTCTCCGACATGGACTACCTCGGCACCACGCCGCAGACCTTCCCGGTGCCGAAGGCCAAGGACACCGGCAAGAAGTACAAGCAGCACGTGGTCTCCAGCGGTCCGTACATGTTCACCGACTACCAGGACGGCAAGAGCTTCAGCCTGCGTCGCAACAAGTACTGGGACGCCAACACCGACCCCAACCGCAAGGCCCTGCCTGAGGGTTACGACGTGTCGCTGAACGTCAACGCCGACGACATCGACAACCGGATCGCCTCGGGTGACCTCGACGTCGCCTACGCGACGGTCGGTGTCGCACCCGCGATGCGTGCCCGGGCGCTGCCGGACCCGACGCTGCAGCAAGCGGCTCGACAACCCCGTGGCAGCGCGGCTGCAGTACACGAGCATCAACCCGACCGTGGCGCCGTTCGACAACATCCACTGCCGCAACGCGATCGAGTACGGCATGGACCGCACGGCCTACGTCAACGCCTACGGCGGCAAGCTCGCCGGCGGCGAGCCGGCCACCACGATGCTGATCCCGGTCATCCCGGGCTTCAAGAAGTTCGACCTCTACGCGACCGACGGCGACAAGGGCGACCTCGACCAAGGCCAAGGACGAGCTGACCAAGTGCGGCCAGCCCAACGGCTTCTCCACCAACATGTCCTACCGGATCGAGCGTCCGCTCGAGAAGGCGACCGCGGAGGCCTTCCAGCAGCAGCTGGCGCAAGATCGGCATCAAGATCACGCCGAAGGGCTTCCCGAAGACCGACTACTTCGGCACCTACGCCGGCAACCCGCCGTACGTGAAGAAGAACGGCCTCGGTCTGGTCGTGAACAGCTGGGGTGCCGACTGGAACGACGGCTACGGCATGTTGTCGCAGATCGTCGACAGCCGGGTCATCCGCGACACCGGTGGCTCGTCGAACACCTCGATCCGGATCCCGGAGGTCGACAAGCTGCTCGACCAGGCGCTGGTGGAGACCGACGTCGCCAAGCGTGAGGACCTCTACGGCCAGATCGACAAGCTGGTCATGGAGCAGGCGGTCACCTACCCGGGTGTCTACGCCAAGCTGCTGCTGATGCGCAGCAAGAACCTCGACCAACGTGTTCATCAACGACAACTACGGCGGCTACGACTTCTTGTCGCTCGGTCACAAGTAGTCCGACGTCGCTCCACCTCACAGGAAGGTGTACGTGAGGGTGGCCGGCACCTCCCCGGGAGGAGGCCGGCCACCCGCACCGACCAACGTGCTCGCGTACCTGATCCGCAGGCTCTTCGCCGCCATCGTGGTCATGCTGGTCGTCAGCATGATCACCTTCGCGATCTTCTACCTGATCCCGCGGATGGCCGGGGCAACGCCGGAGACGCTGGCCATCCGCTACGTCGGCCGCACCGCGAACGCCGCGACCGTCCACGAGATCGCCAAGTCGCTGGGCTTCTACGACCCGATCTGGGTGCAGTACTGGCACTGGCTGAAGCAGATCTTCGTCGGCGGCAACTACGACATCGGGCACCTCGATCGAGCACTGCCCCGCTCCGTGCCTGGGCTACTCCTTCCAGGACGACACCGCCGTGTGGCCCGAGCTCCTGACCGGGCCCCGGTGACGCTGTCGCTCGCCGCCGGTGCGGCCATCCTCTGGCTCGTCTTCGGTGTGGCCATCGGCGTGCTCTCCGCGCTGCGCCGCGGGCTCGTTCTTCGACCGCGCGGCGATGGCCGTCGCACTGGCCGGCGTCTCGCTGCCGATCTTCTTCACCGGCCTGATCTCGCTGGCCTTCTTCAGCTACAAGCTCGGCATCACGGCGCCCGGCGGCGCCTACACGCCGCTCACCCAGAACCCCGCCAAGTGGGCCTACGACCTGCTGCTGCCCGTGGATCACGCTCTCGTTGCTGTTCTCCGCGCAGTACGCCCGGCTCACCCGCGCAGGCATGCTGGAGACGATGGGCGAGGACTACATCCGCACGGCCCGCGCCAAGGGCCTGCCCGAGCGCACGGTCGTGGTCAAGCACGGCCTGCGCGGCGCGCTCACCCCGATCCTGACCATCTTCGGTCTCGACCTCGGGCTGCTGCTCGGCGGCGCGATCCTGACCGAGAAGACCTTCTCCCTCAACGGCCTGGGCAAGTACGTCGTCGACGGCATCGAGAACCAGGACCTGCCCAAGATCCTCGGCGCCACCCTGCTGGCGACGTTCTTCATCGTGCTGTGCAACCTGATCGTCGACCTGATGTACGCCGTCGTCGACCCGAGAGTGCGGACCAGATGAGCCTCGCCACAGACAGTCGCCACGGCACCGTCCTCCTCCGGGCAGGGGCTGGCCCGTTCCTCGAGGTCGACGACCTGAAGGTGCACTTCCCCACCGAGGACGGCCTGGTGAAGTCCGTCGACGGGCTGTCCTTCCACATCGAGCGCGGCCGCACCCTCGGCATCGTGGGCGAGTCCGGCTCCGGCAAGTCGGTGACCAGCATGGCCGTGATGGGCCTGCACCAGGGCACGTCGGCGCGAGATCACCGGCTCGATCAGGCTCGACGGCCAGGAGCTGGTCGGCGCCGAGCCCGGAGACGGTGCGCGGCCTGCGTGGCAAGAAGATGGCGATGATCTTCCAGGACCCGCTGTCCTCGATGCACCCCTTCTACACCGTCGGCAACCAGATCATCGAGGCCTACCGGCTGCACAACGACGTCTCGAAGAAGCAGGCGCGCGCGCACGCCATCGACATGCTCGACCGGGTCGGCATCCCCGAGCCGAAGAGCCGGGTCGACGCCTACCCCACCAGTTCTCCGGCGGGATGCGCCAGCGGGCGATGATCGCGATGTCGCTCTCCTGCGACCCCGACCTGCTGATCGCCGACGAGCCCACGACCGCGCTCGACGTGACGGTGCAGGCGCAGATCCTCGACCTGATCCGCGACCTGCAGAAGCGACTTCCACTCCGCGGTCATCATCATCACCCACGACCTCGGCGTGGTCGCCGAGCTGGCCGACGACATCCTGGTGATGTACGCCGGCAGGGCCGCCGAGTACGGCTCGCGCCGACCAGCTGTTCAACGCGCCCGAGCACCCCTACGCGTGGGGGCTGCTCGGCTCGATGCCCCGCTTCGACCGGCCGCCGACCGAGCGGCTGATCCCGGTGCGAGGCACGCCGCCCAGCCTGATCCAGGTGCCGACAGGGCTGCCCGTTCAACCCGCGGTGCGACTTCCAGGAGCGGGTCGGCTCGGCCTGCACGGTGGACCGCGCCCGACCTGCTGCGACGCCAACCAGCAGCGACCACCTCGTGGCCTGCCACATCGACCCGCCGAGCGCCAGCGGATCTGGACCGACGAGATCTCCCCGAGGCTGTGCATGACCAGACCGACGGACGAGACGCACCGCCGAGCAGGGCCGTCCGCCGGCGCGACCCGCAGCGCGAGAACCTGCTCGAGGTCGAGGGGCTGGTCAAGCACTTCCCGATCAAGGGCGGCGTGTTCCGTCGTACGCGGCAGCGGTGCAGGCCGTCGACGGCGTCGACTTCGACGTCCGCACCGGCGAGACCTTCTCGATCGTGGGCGAGTCGGGGTGCGGGAAGAGCACGACCGCCCGGCTGTCACCCGGCTGCTGGAACCCACCGCCGGCAAGGTCACCTTCCAGGGCATCGACATCACCCACATGTCGAACGAGAAGATGCGGCCGCTGCGGCGCGACATCCAGATGATCTTCCAGGACCCCTACTCCTCGCTGAACCCGCGGCACACGGTCGGCAAGATCATCGGGGCGCCGTTCCGGCTGCAGGGCGTGGACCCCGAGGGCGGCCGCAAGAAGGCGGTGCAGGACCTGCTCGAGACGGTCGGGCTCAACCCCGAGCACTACAACCGCTACCCGCACGAGTTCTCCGGCGGCCAGCGGCAGCGCATCGGCATCGCGCGCACGCTGGCGCTCAAGCCGAAGCTGATCGTCGCCGACGAGCCGGTCTCGGCGCTCGACGTCTCGATCCAGGCCCAGGTGGTCAACCTGCTCGAGGACCTCCAGGAGGAGCTCGACCTGACCTACGTGATGATCGCCCACGACCTGTCGGTGGTCCGCCACGTCTCGGACCGGGTGGCGGTGATGTACCTCGGCAAGATCGTCGAGATCGCCGACCGCGACGACCTCTACGACAGCCCCCGGCACCCCTACACGGTGGCGATGCTCTCCGCCGTCCCGGTGCCGGACACCCGGCGCCGCACGCGAGCGCGAGCGCATCCGGCTCGAGGGCGACGTGCCCAGCCCGATCAACCCGCCGCCGGCCTGCCGGTTCCACACCCGCTGCTGGAAGGCGCAGGACATCTGCCGCACCGAGGAGCCGCAGCTGGTCGAGCTCGGCCCCGGCCCGGGCCACCGGGTCGCCTGCCACTTCCCCGAGGACGTCACGAAGCGTGAGCCGGTGGTGGCGGCGGAGCAGCCGTCCTACGCCGACGGCCCGACGGACGACGTCACCGGCTGAACCTCGGGTGATGGACGCCCCTCGTCACCCGACGCGGAGTGGACCAACCACCGTGCGCGTCGCGGTCGTCGGTAACCTCGTGACCAGACCGCCCACACGACCACTCAGCACGACGACCCCCGGGGGACCGCGATGGACGAGCGCTCCGAGCAGGTGCGCAGCGCGCTGCTGAAGGCGTTCGGGGTCTTCGTGGCCATCGCGGTCGTGATCGCCCTGGGCACCATCTTCATGGTGCACGCGCTCGGCCTCAACCAGGCCGACACCGACGGACCGCTGGGCGCGGCGACGACCAGCTCGCCGTCACCACTGCCCACCAAGGCGCTGCCGAACCCCAGCGACAGCGCGAGCGCGACCGACCAGCCCAGCGACTCGCCCTCGCCCACCGACGGGGCGAGCGGCGACATCCAGCTCGAGGTCTCGCCGGTGATCGCCAGCCCGATGGAGCGGGTCAACCTCACCGGCACCTACCAGGGCGCCGACAACCAGCTGCTGCAGGTGCAGCGGTTCGACAACGGCACCTGGAGCAACTTCAACGCCAAGACCACGGTCCGCGTCGGCACCTTCGCCACCTACATCATGACCGGCCGGGTCGGTGAGAACCGCATCCGCGTCTTCGACCCCAAGGCCAACAAGGGCAGCAACGTCATCCTGGTGACGATCCAGTAGGCTCGACGCGCATCCAGACCGGTCGAGGACGCCCGCGATCGTCAGTCGGGGATGTAGTCCATCTGGTCGGGGTTCGGGCCGGTCCGGCCGTCCTCGCCCTTGTCGAGGCCGCTGATCGCCGCCACCTGGTCGTCGTCGAGCTCGAAGTCGAAGAGCGCGAAGTTCTCCGCCATCCGCTCGGGCGTCGAGGACTTCGGGAAGACGATGTCGCCGCGCTGCACGTGCCAGCGCAGGGTCACCTGCGCGGGAGTGCGGCCGACCTCGTCGGCGATCTTCGTGATCGTGCCGTCGTCGAGCACGCCACCCTGGGCGATCGGCGACCACGCCTCCACCAGGATGCCGGCGTCGCGGCTCGCGGCCCGGGCCGCCTCGTTGGTGAAGTACGGGTGCACCTCGATCTGGTTGACCGCCGGCGTGACGTCGGCCTCGTCGGCCAGCCGCTGCAGGTGGGCGGGCTGGAAGTTCGAGACGCCGATCGAGCGCGCCCGGCCGTCGGCCTTGAACTCCTCCAGGGTCTTCCAGGTGGAGACGAAGTCGCCGCCGTACAGCGTGGGCAGCGGCCAGTGGATCAGGAACAGGTCGACCTGGTCGAGGCCGAGGGCGGCCAGCGTCCCGTCGAACGCCTTGCGCGCCTCGTCGGGCTCGTGGAAGCCGTTGTTGAGCTTGCTGGTGACGAACAGCTCGTCGCGGGGGATCCCCGAGGAGCTGATCGCCTCGCCGACACCCTTCTCGTTCTCGTACATCTCCGCGGTGTCGATGTGGCGGTAGCCGGCTTCGAGCGCCTGGGAGGTGATCTTCGCGGTGTCCTCCGGCGGGACCTGGAAGACACCGAAGCCCAGCTGGGGGATGGTGTTGCCGTCGTTGAGGGTCAGGTTCGGGACAGTTGCCATACCTGGCCCAATACCCAGACCCCCCGGCACTATTCCGTGGGTGGCTCAGACGCCCGCGGCGTTCGGGTCGCGCCAGGCCCGCTCGAAGGGCAGCCGCCAGGCGTTGGGTGCGATCAGCTGGTGGATCCGGTTGGGCCCCCACGAGCCCTGCGCGTACGGGCGTACGACGGGAGGGTTGTCCAGCAACGGGGTGGAGATCTCCCACAGCCGCTCGATGCCCTCGGCGGAGGTGAACAGGGTGCGGTCGCCGCGGGCGGCGTCGTAGATCAGCCGCTCGTAGGCCTCGAGCACCGCGCCGGCCCAGCCGGTCTCGTGCATCGCGAACTGCATCGACAGCTTGTCCAGCCGCATGCCCGGCCCGGGCCGCTTGCCGTAGAAGGACAGCGACATCCGCGACTGGTCGGCGAGGTCGAAGGTGAGGTGGTCGGGGCCGTTGTCGCCGACGCCGGAGCCGGGCGGGAACATCGAGCGCGGCGGCTCGCGGAAGGCGATGGAGATGATCCGGGCGCCCTCGGCCAGCCGCTTGCCGGTGCGGAGGTAGAACGGCACGCCGGCCCAGCGCCAGTTGTCGACGTAGCACTTCAGCGCGATGAAGGTCTCGGTCTCCGACTCGGGCCGGACGCCCGTCGATGTCGCGGTAGCCGATGTACTGGCCGCGGACGACGTCGTGCGGCTCGATCGGCAGCATCGAGCGGAAGACCTTGTTCTTCTCCTCGCTGATCGCGAACGGCTCCAGGGCGGTCGGCGGCTCCATCGCGGTGAAGGCCAGCACCTGGAACAGGTGGGTGACCACCATGTCGCGGTAGGCGCCGGTCGACTCGTAGAAGTCGGCCCGCTGGGCCAGGCCGAGCTCCTCGGGCACGTCGATCTGGACGTGCTCGATGTGGTTGCGGTGCCAGATCGGCTCGAACAGCCCGTTGGCGAAGCGGAAGGCGAGGATGTTCTGCGCCGCCTCCTTGCCCAGGAAGTGGTCGATCCGGAAGATCTGCTCCTCGTCGAAGACCTGGTGGAGCTCGCTGTTGAGCTTGCGCGCCGAGGCCAGGTCGGTGCCGAACGGCTTCTCCATGATGATCCGGCTGTGCTCGACGAGGTCCGCGTCGCGCAGCATGTGCACGACCGGCAGGGCGGCCTTCGGGGGCACGCTCAGGTAGTGCAGCCGGCGCAGGTCGCCGCCGGGGAACTCCGCCTCCGCGTCGGCCACGGTCTCGCGCAGTGCCTCCGCGCCGCCCTCGCCGGGCGCCCACCGGATGCGCTTGGAGAACTCCTCCCATCCCTTGGGCTCCGGGCCCTCCCCGCCGTACTCACCGACCGCCGTGTGCGACGAACTCCACGAACGAGTCGCGGTCGTGCTCGTCGAGCGAGGTGCCGACGACCTGGACCTCGGGGAGGAGGCCGGACTGGAACAGGTGCAGCAGTCCCGGGAGCAGCTTGCGCTGGGCCAGGTCGCCCGTGGCACCGAACAGGACGACGGTCGTGGGGGTCGGCATGGGTCCAGCCTGCTCCCCGCGGGCGCCGCGCGGAAGAGTGCTGTGGTCCCGGCCACTGCGGGGCGCTGAAAAGTTGTTGCCCGACCCGGGAATGGTTGCCCCCTCCGGCTCGTTGGAGCAGACGTCACACTTGAGCGCACTCGA
>CAWCFR010000010.1:0-41732 GCA_963794725.1 uncultured Actinomycetota bacterium | reverse complement strand
GCTCCATCGCGGTGAACGCCAGCACCTGGAACAGGTGGGTGACCACCATGTCGCGGTAGGCGCCGGTCGACTCGTAGAAGTCGGCCCGCTGGGCCAGGCCGAGCTCCTCGGGGACGTCGATCTGGACGTGCTCGATGTGGTTGCGGTGCCAGATCGGCTCGAAGAGCCCGTTGGCGAACCGGAAGGCGAGGATGTTCTGCGCCGCCTCCTTGCCCAGGAAGTGGTCGATCCGGAAGATCTGCTCCTCGTCGAAGACCTGGTGCAGCTCGCTGTTGAGCTTGCGGGCCGAGGCCAGGTCGGTGCCGAACGGCTTCTCCATGATGATCCGGCTGTGCTCGACGAGGTCCGCCTCGCGCAGCATCTGCACCACCGGCAGGGCGGCCTTCGGGGGCACGCTCAGGTAGTGCAGCCGGCGCAGGTCGCCGTCGGGGAACTCCGCCTCCGCGTCGGCCACGGCCTCGCGCAGCGCCTCCGCGCCGCCCTCGCCGGGCGCCCACCGGATCCGCTTGGAGAACTCCTCCCATCCCTTCGGCTCGGGGCCCTCGCCGCCGTACTCAGCGACCGCCTTGGCGACGAAGTCCACGAAGGAGTCGCGGTCGTGCTCGTCGAGCGAGGTGCCGACGACCTGCACCTCGGGGAGCAGGCCGGACTGGAACAGGTGCAGCAGTCCCGGGCAGCAGCTTGCGCTGGGCCAGGTCACCCGTGGCACCGAACAGGACGACGGTCGTGGGGGTCGGCATGGGTCCAGCCTGCTCCCCGCGCGCGCCGCGCGGAAGAGTGCTGTGGTCCCGGCCACTGCGCGGGCGCGAAAAGTTGTTGCCCGACCCGGGAATGGTTGCCCCCTCCGGCTCGTTGGAGCAGACGTCAGACTTGAGTGCAATCGACTCAACTTGTTTGACATCGGCAGCAGCAGCTCCAGCACGCTTCACCCCGGCCCGCGAACGGGCCCCACGAACCCATCACAGCAGCACTCACACGGAGGTACAGACACATGGCACGAGCGGTCGGCATCGACCTCGGCACGACGAACTCCGTCGTCGCCGTCCTCGAGGGTGGCGAACCCACCGTCATCGCAAACGCCGAAGGCGCCCGCACCACCCCGTCGGTGGTCGCCTTCGCCAAGTCCGGCGAGGTGCTCGTCGGTGAGGTCGCCAAGCGGCAGGCCGTCACCAACGTCGACCGCACCATCCGCTCGGTCAAGCGCCACATGGGCACCGACTGGAGCGAGAAGATCGACGACAAGACCTTCACGCCCCAGCAGATCAGCGCCTTCGTGCTGCAGAAGCTCAAGCGCGACGCGGAGTCCTACCTCGGCGAGACGGTCACCGACGCGGTGATCACCGTCCCGGCGTACTTCTCCGACGCCCAGCGCCAGGCCACCAAGGAGGCCGGCGAGATCGCGGGCCTCACCGTCTCGCGCATCGTCAACGAGCCGACGGCGGCCGCCCTGGCCTACGGCCTCGACAAGGGTGAGACCGACCAGACCATCCTCGTCTTCGACCTCGGCGGCGGCACCTTCGACGTGTCCCTGCTCGAGATCGGCGAGGGCGTCGTGGAGGTCAAGGCCACCAGCGGCGACAACCACCTCGGTGGCGACGACTGGGACTCCCGCGTCGTGGAGTGGATGGTCAAGAAGTTCAAGGACAACAACGGGGTCGACCTGAGCAAGGACAAGATCGCGCTGCAGCGGCTCCAGGAGGCCGCGGAGAAGGCGAAGATCGAGCTGTCCTCCTCCAGCGAGACCACCATCCACCTGCCCTACATCACCCACGGTGAGTCCGGCCCGCTGCACTTCGAGGAGAAGCTGACCCGCAGCGAGTTCCAGAAGCTCACCTCCGACCTGCTCGACCGCACCAAGTCGCCGTTCCAGCAGGTGCTCAAGGACGGCGGCGTGAACGTCAGCAACATCGACCACGTCGTGCTCGTCGGCGGCTCCACCCGGATGCCGGCCGTCACCGAGCTGGTCAAGGACCTGCTCGGCGGCAAGGAGCCCAACAAGGGCGTCAACCCCGACGAGGTCGTCGCGGTCGGCGCGGCCCTGCAGGCCGGCGTCCTCAAGGGCGAGGTCAAGGACGTGCTGCTGCTCGACGTGACCCCGCTGAGCCTGGGCATCGAGACCAAGGGCGGCGTGATGACCACCCTGATCGAGCGCAACACCACGATCCCGACCAAGCGGTCGGAGATCTTCACCACGGCCGACGACAACCAGCCCTCGGTGGAGATCAAGGTCGCGCAGGGCGAGCGCCAGATGTGGGCGCAGAACCAGCCGCTCGGCAACTTCGAGCTGACCGGTCTGCCCCCGGCTCCCGCGCGGCGTCCCGAAGATCGAGGTCACCTTCGACATCGACGCCAACGGCATCGTGCACGTGTCCGCGAAGGACCAGGGCACCGGCAAGGAGCAGTCGATGACGATCTCCGGCGGCAGCGCGCTGTCGAAGGACGACATCGACCGGATGGTCAAGGACGCCGAGCAGTACGCCGAGGAGGACGCCAAGCGTCGCGAGGTCGTCGAGACCCGCAACCAGGCCGACTCGCTCGTGTACTCCACCGAGAAGTTCGTCTCGGAGAACGAGGAGAAGCTGCCCGACGAGGTCAAGATCGAGGTGCAGGCCGACCTCGACGCCCTCAAGAAGCTGCTCGAGGACGACGACGCCGACCAGGACTCCCTGGCCGGGGCCATCAGCAAGCTGGGCGAGTCCAGCCAGAAGATGGGCGCCGCCCTCTACGCCGCCAACGAGTCGGCCGAGGCGCCGACCGCCGAGGGTGCCGAGCCCGGCCAGCGACGAGGGTGACGACGACGTCGTCGACGCCGAGATCGTCGACGAGGACGGCCCGGAGGGCGAGAAGAAGTGACCGCTCCGCGCGAGGAGGGTAGGCCCGGAGAGTCCGGGCCTCTCCGAGCACGAGGCCGAGACGGCCCTCCTCAGAGACCCGGGCCTCGGACGGCGGCCTCCTCAGGAACCCGCTGAAGCTCGAGCCGCCGTCCGACGCGAAGCCGAGGCGGACGAGCTGACGCTGGCCCAGACGGCGCTCGCCGAGCGCACCCTGGACCTGCAGCGCCTGCAGGCGGAGTACCTCAACTACAAGCGCCGCGTCGAGCGTGACCGCGAGCTCGACCAAGCAGAACGCCGTCTTCGCGGTGCTGAACAACCTGCTGCCGGTGCTCGACGACATCGACCGGGCTCGCGAGCACGGCGAGCTCGAGGGCGGCTTCAAGGCCGTGGCCGACGCGCTGGAGCGCACCGTCACCGGTCTCGGGCTGAGCAAGTTCGGGGCGAAGGGCGACGAGTTCGACCCGACGCTGCACGAGGCGCTCATGCACGGCCACAGCCCCGAGGTCACCACGACGACGGTCGACGTGGTCGCCCATGCGGGATACCGGATCGGTGACCGCGTCGTGCGCGCCGCGAAGGTGACGGTGCTGGATCCTGAGCAGTAACCCGGGCAACACACCGACGAGCGATCCGAGAGGAGGGGAACGCGATGAGCAACGCTGACTGGGCCAACAAGGACTTCTACCAGGTCCTCGGAGTGGCCAAGGACGCCGACCAGGCGACGATCAAGAAGGCCTACCGCAAGCTGGCCCGGGCGAACCACCCCGACTCCAAGCCCGGCGACAAGGCCGCCGAGGACCGCTTCAAGCAGGTGGCCGAGGCGTACGACGTCGTCGGTGACGCGGAGAAGCGCAAGGAGTACGACCAGATGCGCTCGATGTTCGCCGGGGGCTTCCCCACCGGCGGGCAGGGCGGCTTCCCCGACGGCTTCGGCGGCGGCCAGGGCGGGTTCGACATCTCCGACCTGTTCGGCGACCTGTTCAACCGCGGCGGCGGTGGCGGGGGTGGCTTCGGCGGCACCCGCACCCGGGCGCCCCGGGCGGCGCGAGGTGCCGACGTCGAGGCCGAGACGACGCTGTCGTTCGACGACGCCGTCGACGGCACCACGATCAGCATGCGGCTGCGCTCCGACGCGCCCTGCCCGACCTGCTCGGGCACCGGCGGCAAGCCCGGCACCCGGCCGCACGTGTGCGGCACCTGCGACGGCGCGGGCGTCGGTGATCAGCTCGGTGGGCGGCGGGTTCTCGATGAACGAGACCTGTCCCGAGTGCCACGGCCGGCAGCTGGTCTACGACGAGGCGTGCCCGACGTGCCACGGCTCGGGCCGCGGCATGTCCAGCCGCACCGTCTCCGCCCGCATCCCTGCCGGGGTCAAGGACGGCCAGCGCATCCGGCTGAAGGGCAAGGGCGCGGCCGGCGAGAACGGCGGGCCGCACGGCGACCTGTTGATCATCGTGCACGTGTCCTCCCACCGGCTCTTCGGGCGCAAGGGCGACAACCTCACCCTCGAGGTGCCGGTCACCTTCGACGAGGCCGCGCTCGGTGCCGAGATCACCGTGCCGACGCTGAGCGGTGCGCCGGTGACCCTGCGGATCCCCGCAGGCACCCCGAACGGGCGCGTCCTGCGCGTCCGCGGCCGCGGCGCCGCCCGCAAGGACGGCTCGAAGGGCGACCTGCTCGTCACCGTCGACGTCCAGGTGCCCGAGACCCTCGACGAGCCCACCCGCGCGGCCGTGAACGCCTACCGCGACGCCCGCACCTCCAACGGTGCCGCGACCGATCCGCGGGCGGCGCTGTTCCAGGGGAGCGCGTGATGGCCGGGCGTGCCGGGGGCGGCCGCAGCGTCCCGGGGCCGACCGTGCCCGTCTACGTGATCAGCGTGGCGGCCGAGCTGACCGGCCTGCACCCGCAGACGCTGCGCCAGTACGACCGCGTGGGGCTGGTCTCGCCGGGCCGCACCGGCGGCGGTGGCCGTCGCTACTCGCTGCGCGACATCGAGGCGCTCCGCGAGGTCGCCCAGCTCACCGCGGCCGGGATCGGCCTCGAGGGGGTACGCCGGATCCTCGAGCTGGAGAACCAGGTGGCCGCCCTCCGCGCCCGCAACACCGAGCTGCGTGGCCAGGTGGCCGAGCTCACCGCCGCGCTCGAGGCCACCCTGGTCTCGCTCAAGGAGCGGCGGCCCAACCTCCCCGCCCTGCGCAGCCCCGGGCCCCTGTTCCGCTGAGCCTCGGCCGCACGGGTGTTCGGCATCTCAGTGACCCGCAGCCTCCGGGGCCGTTAACCTCACGACGACCGGGAGAGGGGTGCGGCAGTGCTGCTGGAGATCGACTGGACCTTCCAGCACGTCGACTGGTGGCACGTCCTGTCGATCCCGGTCTTCACCGGCGTCGTCGGCTGGCTGATCAACTGGACCGGCCTGGTGATGCTGTTCTCGCCGGTGCGCTTCCACGGCGTCACCGTGCCCGGCATGCGGCAGCTCTCGCGGGTGCTGCCGCGCAAGCTCCAGGAGGTGCCCGGGATCCTGCAGGGCGGCATCGGCTGGCAGGGGATCGTGCCGGCGCGGGCCGCGAAGATGGGCAGCATCGCCGTGGACAAGGCGATCGCCAAGCTCGGCACGCCCGCGGACTTCTACCAGCAGCTCGAGCCGGACAAGATCGCCGAGCACATCGTCACCGTCTTCGAGCCGGACATGCCGGAGATGATCGACCAGATCATGCGCCGCGAGCACCCGCGGCTCTGGCGCGACCTTCCCGCCCGTGCGCGGGAGGCCGTGGTCTCCCGGGTGCAGGCCCAGCTGCCGGGCGTCGTACGCAGCATCACCGACGAGATCGGCGAGCACATCGACCAGCTGCTCGATCCCAAGATCATGGTGATCAACCACTTCCAGGAGAACCCGTCGCTGGTGGTGCGGATCTTCCGCGACTTCGGCCAGAAGGAGCTCAACCTGATGGTGGCCTTCGGGTTCGTCTTCGGGTTCGTGCTCGGCATCCCGGTGGCCGTCATCGACCACTGGTTCGGCCAGTGGTGGCTGCTGCCCGTGCTCGGCGTCGTGGTCGGCTGGACGACCAACGCCCTGGGCATGTGGCTGATCTTCGAGCCGCCCGAGCCGCACCGCATCCTCGGCATCAAGGTCTGGGGGCTGTTCCTGCGGCGCCAGGACGAGGCGGCCGAGGTGTACGCGCGGATCATCGCCGACGACGTGATCACCCTGGAGAACATCGGCGACTTCCTGCTGGACGGTCCCCGTGGCGACCGGACCCGCCAGATGCTCGCCGACGCCATGCGCCCGGCGATCGACCAGGCCGCCGGCCCGGTGCGCGGCGCCGTGCGCATCGCCGTCGGCACCCACCGCTTCGACAACATCCGCGACGCCGTGGCCACCGAGGCGGTGGACCGGACCATCGAGCCGTTCCGCGACCAGGAGTTCAGCCGTCAGCAGGGCGAGAAGATCTACACGCTGATCGCGACCCGCACCAAGGAGCTGCCGCCCGCGCGACTTCGTGGAGATGATGCGCGCCGCGATCAGGGAGGACGAGTGGATGCTCTACGCCCATGGCGCGATCATGGGCTTCGCGGGCGGCCTGCTGCACCTGGCGCTGTTCGGAGTGGGAGGGGCGACATGAGCCCAGATGTGAACGGGACGACTCGGGGGCGAGCACGCCGAACGGCCGCCGGAGCACCCCGGAGATCTGGACCGAGGCCAGCGAGGCCCTTCCCGGCATCGTGCGGATCGCGGCCACGGCGTCCCTGCGATCCGCCGCGTGGGCGGCCGCCTCCGGCGTGCGCTCCGGCAAGCTGTTCGTCCGCGCGCTCACCGACCGGGAGGTCGCCGGCGAGCTCGTCCAGGAGGTGGCCCGCGACATCGCCGAGGCCAGCCGCACCGTCAGCGACGTGGCCCGTGCCGTCTCCGCCGGCGTCCCGGTGCCGAAGGCCGTGCGCGACGCCACCCTCTCGCTCTCGGAGATCGTGATGGCCGCAGAGCCGGCCACGCCGCGCGAGGAGCTCGAACGGTCCCTGCGCGAGCGCGGCGAGGACCTCCTGGAGCGCTCGCGCGACGTCTGGAGCGAGGAGCACGGGCACCCGGCCTACGCGCGGATCCTCGACGACCTCGCCCCCGACGAGGCGCGCATCCTGCTGCTCCTGCTGCGCGGCGGACCGCAGCCCTCGGTCGACGTACGCACCGGCGGCCCGGTCGGGCTGGTCAGCTCGGCCCTGATCGCTCCGGGGATGTCGATGATCGGGGCGCGTGCGGGGTGCCGCTACCTCGACGAGGTGCCGGCCTACCTGAACAACCTGTTCCGCCTCGGCCTGATCTGGTTCTCGCGCGAGCAGCTCGAGGACCCGATGGAGTACCAGGTCGTCGAGGCCCAGCCCGACGTGCTCGCGGCGATGCACTCCGTGCGTTTCGCCAAGGTGGTGCGCCGCAGCATCCACCTCACGCCGTTCGGCGCGGGCTTCTGCCGCGCCTGCCTGGTCGACCCGGAGGAGAGCGAGGAGCTGCCGCACCACCAGATCCCCGAGGAGTGATCGGCGCGGTGGGTCAGGCGGGCGCGGCCGGCAGGCTGATCGTGAACACCGACCCGCGAGGTGTGCGGGGCCGGTAGCTGACCCGGCCGCCCTGGGACTCCGCGAGGGCGCGGACGACGTAGAGCCCGAGCCCGGTGCCGTGGGCCGCGGTGCCGGGAGCGCGGGAGTACTCCTGGAACAGGTGCGGCCGGAACTCCTCCGGGACCCCGTCGCCCGTCGTCCTCGACGTCGATGTGGACCTCCTGGCCCTCCGAGCGCAGCCGTACGACGAACGGCGGCGGCGCCGTACTTGCGGGCGTTGCCGAGCAGGTTGCCGAGCATCTGCTGGAAGCGGTGCGGGTCGGTCATCACGTCGGTCGTGCAGGTGTCGACGACGGTGACGTCGGGCGTCCCGGCGGTCACCGAGTGGACCAGCTCGCTCGGCGTGAGCCGCTGCTGCTGGAGGGCCAGGGTGCCGTGCTGGGCCTGCCCGGCGGTGAGCAGGTCGGCGGTGATCGCGTCGAGGAGGTGGGCCTGGCGCATGATCAGCCCGAGCATCCGGTCCTGCTCGACGCCGTCGCTGATCTCCTCGTCGAGCAGGGCCTCGGCCGCCGCGGCCAGGATGCTGACCGGGTTGCGGATCTCGTGGGCGGCGGTCGCGATGGAGCGCCGCAGCAGGTCGGCCTCGTCGCTCGACTCGGCCTGGACGTAGACGACCTGGTCGGTGCCGCTCGGCCGGACGCTGACCAGCATCCGTCGCGGCGGCTCACCCAGCTCCATCATCTGCGAGCTCTCGCCGCCGGGGTGGGCCGCGAGGTACGCAGCGATCTGGGGAGCGACCGTCTCCAGCCGCAGCTGCGGCGAGGAGAGGTCGCCGAAGAGCCGCCCGGCCTCGCGGTTGCTGCGCAGCACCGTCCCGTCCCGCACGTGCAGGAATCCCGAGGGGGGCCAGCTCGAGGTGGTCCAGCACCGCCGGGCGCTGCGCGGAGGCCGGCGGCTCGGCCTCCCCGGCCGCCGCGGCGCGAGCCGACCGGGCGACGCCGCGCCGGTCGGCTGCGGCGGGAGCCGGGTGCCGCGCAGCGCCGAGGCCGCTTCGAGGTAGCGCCGCACCTGCTCGAGCAGGGCCCGGATCGGCTGGCCCTTCTGGATGTAGCCGTCGGCCCCCGAGCCAGGGCGCGCTCGGTCATCTCGGTGGCGCCGAAGCCGGAGAGCATCACCACCGCCGCCCGCGGACAGGCCGCCCGGATCTGCGGCAGCGCCTCGAGGCCGTCCATCACCGGCATCGAGATGTCGAGCAGGACCAGGTCGGGCTGGTGGGCGCGCGCCAGCTCGATGCCCTCGCGACCGTTGCTCGCCTCGGCCACGACGTGGAACTCCCCGCGACGCTCGAGCGCCATCCGGAGCAGGTCACGCAGGTCCGGGGTGTCGTCGACGACGAGGACCCCCAGCGGCGCGTCCGGGACCGGCTCAGTGCTCACGGGGCCGGGCCTGTGGGCACCTCGGGACCTTCGGTCGAGGTGGACCCGGAGGACGGGCGCGTGCGGTGCCCGCGGCGCGTGCGCTGTCGGGCTGGGGCACCAGGGCAGGCGTCGACCGCAGCGGCCGGTTGGCGAGGTGGCCGCGCTCGTCCCCGATCAGCTCGGTGATCATCTTGCTGGCAGCGGCGATGGAGCCGTCGAGCGCGTCCATCGCGCGCTGCGGCTCGTTGAGGTCGAAGGCCATCCGGGCCACGACCATGCCCTGCAGCACGGCGTCGTTGAGCTCGAGGGCACGCTGCTCCCGCTCGTGCTGGTCGGCGAAGAGCTGCGGGCTGGCGCCGACGCTGCCGAAGCCGCCGCGCAGGGTCCAGTAGTAGACGCCGATGACGGCGCTGAGCAGGTCCCAGAACGCGAGCTGCGGACCCCACGCCTCCCGCATCGCGAGGCCCTGGCGCAGGTCGACGCCGGCGTACGGCATCAGCATGTGCACCATGTGCGCGCCGTGGTGCACGGCGCAGCTGAGGAAGATCGCCGCGGTGGCCGCACCGAGCCGGTTGGACCCGAGCTGCCCGCCCTTGAGCAGGCCGCGGGTGATGACGAAGGCGATCATGAAGTAGGCAATGGCGATCACGCCGTTGCTCACTGCGCCCAACATCCACCACTGCATCGAAGAGCTCCTCTCGTTCGAGGTCGTTGGTGCGGGTCTACTCCACCGAGGCCGTCACGGAGAGCACGACCAGCGCCAGGGCGCACAGCCCGGCCCAGGTCCAGGCGGCGGTGCCGAGCCGGCCCAGGCTGAGCTGGTCCGGGTCGTCGGCGTCGAGGCGTCGCTCGCTGCGGCCGCGGTGCAGGCTCAGTCCTCGCAGGCAGCAGAGGATCACGCACACCTGCCAGAACTCGCAGGCGAGGTCCCACCCGCCCATCTTCTCGGGGCCGTCGGTGAAGCCGAACGGCAGTCCCCAGGTGCGCGACCACGCCCACAGCGCGATCAGCCCGAGGCTCCCGACGATGCCTGCCCAGAGCTGGCCCTCGGTGACCCGCTGGGTCAGCCGCCAGGCCCACCAGCCCTGCCAGACCGCGGCCGCGACGAAGAAGCCGCCGACGAGCAGACCTGCCTCGACGATGTGGTGCGGGAAGACGGCGAGGTGCACGATCCCGGCCGCCATGCAGCTGAGCACCGCGAAGGCCCGCCACGGGGAGCTGTCCAGCCGCGACAGGTCGGCTCCGGCGCGTCGTGGCGCCACCGACGACGCGGGCGGGGGAGCGGTCAGCTGACCCGCATTGACCGAGGCGCGCAGGGCTGGCGACCCGCTCGCTCGTGCTCGGACACGGTGGCCGGGGGTCGCCAGGCCGTGCCGCCGCGACGTGCGGCGCGGGACTCACGCCAGCCCGGGAGCAGCAGGAGGCCGACTCCGACGAGGCCGAACAGGACCAGACCGAGATGCACCGCGTGGGCAAAGAGGCCGAGCGCCTCCAGGGTCGCCACGCGCACCGCTCGCCTCCGTACTCGCTGCGTCCCCCGTTGACGTGCCGACTCTAGGGAGCCGCGGCGGGCGCCGTGTCAATCACGGAGATTTCGGGCCTTTCCGGTCCAGACCAGCGCTGGCATCCGCCCAGACCGGGCACCGCTGGGGACCAGCCCGATCCGGGTCCGCCAGAAACCTGCCTGGACAGCCGTGCGCCCACCGGGGGCGGACTCCCGGTGGGCGCACGGTGGTGTGTCGGGACCCTCCTCAGAGGATGGCGAGAATCGCCCGTCCGTGCTTGGGGGCGGCCTGCGCGGCGGGCGCGACCGTTCCCAGTGCGGTCGTGGCGACCAACACGGCGGCGACGACACTCATGGTGCTGATCCGGATCCGGCTCATCCTTGCTCCTTGGATGTTTGTGGTGCTGACTTGACGACCCCTTTCTATCGAGGTAAATCCTGTTTTGGATGATCAATTCGGACTATATAAACGTTACGGATCCTAGTAAATACGGACATAGCACGCTGCAAGTTCATGTAGGCGGCACTACTTATGAAAACGGTCGAGTAACCCACACCGTCTTAATCACCCTGAGCCGGACATCGTTGACACCTGCCCCACCCGTCCCAGAGTTGAGGGGAATGCACTCAACTTTGGCGGCGTTGCGATAGACGTAGAGTCCGTCACCCACGCAAGGAGTCATGTCCGTGGACGCATCCAAGCTCACCTCGCGCAGCGTCGAGGTGATCAACGCCGCCAGCACGCTCGCTGTCAACGAGGGCACCCCCCAGGTCGAGCCCGCCCACCTCGCGGTCGCGCTGCTGCGCCAGGAGCGGGGGATCACCCCGTCCCTGCTGACCAAGGCGGGCGCGGACCCGGCCGAGGTCAGCCACGCCCTCGACCAGGCCCTCCGGCCGCTGCCGAAGGCCTCGGGCTCGACCGTCTCGACGCCCGGCGCCTCGGCGTCCCTGACCCGGGTGCTGGCCAAGTCGCTGGACCTGATCAAGGAGATGGGCGACGACTACGTCGCCACCGAGCACCTGCTGCTCGCGCTCACCGTGGTCGACACGCCGGTGCGTCAGCTGCTCGCCGCCGCCGGAGCCACCGAGGCGTCGGTCCGCGAGGCGATCACCGCGGTGCGCGGCAACCGGCGGGTGACCAGCCAGGAGGCCGAGGCGACCTACGAGGCGCTGGAGAAGTACGCCGTCGACCTGACCGAGCGTGCCGAGGAGGGCAAGCTCGACCCGGTGATCGGCCGCGACGCCGAGATCCGGCGCGTCGTGCAGGTGCTGTCGCGGCGGACCAAGAACAACCCGGTGCTGATCGGCGAGCCCGGCGTCGGCAAGACCGCGGTCGTGGAGGGGCTGGCCCAGCGCGTGGTCGCCGGCGACGTACCCGACTCCCTCAAGGGTCGCCGGGTGCTCAGCCTCGACCTGGCCGCGATGGTGGCCGGGGCGAAGTACCGCGGCGAGTTCGAGGAGCGGCTCAAGGCCGTCCTCGAGGAGATCAAGAGCTCCGAGGGCCAGGTGATCACCTTCATCGACGAGCTGCACACCGTGGTGGGTGCCGGCGCCGGCGGCGACTCCGCGATGGACGCCGGCAACATGCTCAAGCCGATGCTGGCGCGCGGCGAGCTGCGCCTGATCGGGGCCACCACCCTCGACGAGTACCGCGAGCGGATCGAGAAGGACCCCGCGCTCGAGCGGCGCTTCCAGCAGGTCTTCGTGGGCGAGCCGAGCGTCGAGGACACCGTCGCGATCCTGCGCGGCCTGCAGGAGAAGTACGAGGCGCACCACGGGGTGAAGATCACCGATGCGGCGCTCGTGGCGGCCGCCATGCTCTCCGACCGCTACATCAGTGGCCGCCAGCTCCCGGACAAGGCCATCGACCTCGTCGACGAGTCCGCCTCGCGGCTGCGGATGGAGATCGAGAGCTCCCCGGTCGAGATCGACCAGCTCCGCCGCGCCGTCGACCGGATGAAGATGGAGGAGCTGGCGCTGGACCGCGAGACCGACGAGGCCACCCGCGAACGGCTCGAGCGGCTGCGCGCCGACCTCGCCGACCGCGAGGAGGAGCTGCGCGAGCTCGAGGCCCGCTGGGAGCGCGAGAAGGCAGCGCTCGAGGGAACCGGCGAGCTGCGCAAGCAGATCGACGAGCTCCGGGTGGAGGCCGAGCGCCTCCAGCGCAGCGGCGACCTCGGCGCCGCCTCGGAGATCCTCTACGGGCGCATCCCCGTCCTGGAGAAGCAGATCGAGGCCGCCGAGTCCGCAGGAGTCGAGCACCGAGGAGCGGATGGTCGGCGAGGAGGTCGGCCCCCAGGAGATCGCCGACGTCGTCGAGGCCTGGACCGGCATCCCCACCGGCAGGCTGCTCGAGGGCGAGACCGCGAAGCTGCTGAAGATGGAGGAGATCATCGGCGAGCGCCTGGTCGGCCAGCGCGCCGCGGTCGACGGCCGTCTCCGATGCCGTACGACGCAGCCGCGCCGGCATCTCCGACCCCAACCGGCCCACCGGTTCCTTCCTGTTCCTCGGCCCGACCGGTGTCGGCAAGACCGAGCTGGCCAAGTCGCTGGCCGACTTCCTCTTCGACGACGAGCGCGCGATCGTGCGCATCGACATGAGCGAGTACTCCGAGAAGCACTCGGTCTCCCGGCTCGTCGGTGCCCCTCCCGGCTACGTCGGCTACGACGAGGGCGGCCAGCTCACCGAGGCGGTGCGGCGTCGCCCCTACAGCGTGGTGCTGCTCGACGAGGTGGAGAAGGCGCACCCGGAGGTCTTCGACATCCTGCTGCAGGTGCTCGACGACGGCCGGCTCACCGACGGGCAGGGTCGCACGGTCGACTTCCGCAACACCCTGCTGATCCTCACCAGCAACCTGGGCTCGGCCTACCTCGTCGACCCGACGCTGGACGAGGCGCGCCAAGCGCGACTCCGTGATGGCCATGGTGCGCCAGGCCTTCAAGCCGGAGTTCCTCAACCGACTCGACGAGATCGTGCTCTTCGACGCCCTGGGTCGCGAGGAGCTGGCCCACATCGTCGACCTCCAGCTCGAGGCCTTCGACCGGCGTCTCGCGCCGCGACGGATCACCGTGACCGTGACCGAGGCGGCGAGGGCCTGGTTGACCGAGCACGGCTACGACCCGTTGTACGGCGCCCGGCCGCTGCGACGCCTCGTCCAGACCGCGATCGGTGACCCGCTCGCGCGGATGCTGATCAGCGGCGAGGTGGCCGACGGCCAGCAGGTGCGCGTCGACCACGTGGAGGGCGCCGACGACCTCGTGCTCACCGCGCTGTGAGCCGGTTGGTTCAATGAGGCCATGAGCGACGCCGCACCACCCCCGCGCCCACGGCAGCTCATGGTCGCCGCGGGCGTGGTGATCGGCGGTTCGGTGTTCCTCGTGGCGGCGGTGTTCGACTCGCTGGCCAACCTGCAGAGCGTCGACACGCGCGAGCAGATGCAGCATGTCATCACCTCCTCGGCGGGCCGTGACCTCGGGGTCACCCTCGACCAGGCCATCAGCGCGATGCGGGCGGCGCTGGGCGTGACGGCGGTCTGCGCGGCGGTTGCGGCGTGCTCGGCGTCTTCGTCCTGCAGCGCCACCGGGGCGCGCGGATCGGCCTGAGCATCGTGGCCGTGCCGCTCCTGGTGACCGCGCCTCTGGTCGGTGGCTTCCTCGGTGCGGTGATCGCGGTGGCGACCCTGATGCTCTGGAACGGCCCCGCCGGTGACTGGTACGCCGGCCGGCCGATTCGCGAGTCCGAACCGCCCGACCCGACCAGACGCGGGCGACCGCGCCCCGCTCCAGGCCCCGCCGCCACCACCGTCTCCGTCCCTGACAGATCCGCAGGCGCCGCCGTCCACCCGGGAGACCTCGACGACCCCGGGAGCGACCCATGGTTTCGGCGAGGCGGACGCACCCGTCGTACCGCCCCTGCCGGACCCGGCGGCACCGTGGGCCCCGCCGGCACCCGCTCCGCGCCACCCGCTCGAGGCGCCGCCCGCCGGCCGGTCCCGGGACAGGTGAAGATGGCGTGCATCCTGACCTGGGTGTTCTCGGGCGTGGTGGCACTGCTCTACCTGGCTGCCGTCGTGGCGCTGATCGTCGACCGGCAGGCGATCGTGGACCGCGTCGTCGACTCGCCCTCGTGGCGCGACGCCGGGCTCGCTGACGACGTGCTCGTCCCGATGCTGTGGCTCGGCGTGCTGCTGTTCCTGGCCTGGAGCGTCGGTGCGGTCGTGCTGGCCTGGTTCGCGTGGCGCCGCCACAACTGGGCCCGCTACCTCCTCGCCGCCAGCGCGGTGGTGACGCTGCTCGTGGGTGCGGTGGCCTTTCCCGTCGCGCTCCCGCACCAGATCGCCTGCGCGTTGGTCGCCGGAGGACTCTTCGCGCCGAGGTCACGCGCCTGGTACGCCGGTCGCCAGACACCGACCAGGCGGCTGCGCCACCGCGCCAGCCCTGGTAGCCGGTCAGCGCCCATCAACGGCGCAGGTCGACGGAGCGCAGCCGCGCGATCCCTTCGTCGAGCACGTCGCGCTCCTTGCAGAACGCCCACCGGACGAGGTGCCGGCCCTCCTCCGAGCCCTCCTCGTAGAAGACCTGCGAGGGGATGGCCACCACTCTCGCCCGTTCCGCCATGGCCGTGCAGAACTCACGGCCGTCGCCCCACCCGAGCTCGGAGACGTCGGTGGTGACGAAGTAGGTGCCCTGCGGCGGATGCACCTGCAGACCCAGGGAGGCGAGGGCCTCGCACAGGTGGTCGCGGCGGTGTGACAGGTCGTTGCGCAGCTGCTCGTGGAACGCCTCCTCGTGCTCCAGCGCGTGCGCGATCGCCGGCTGGAAGGGCGCCCCCGAGGAGTAGGACAACCAGTTCTTCGCACCCTCCACGGCCGCCACCAGCTCGGCCGGTCCACTGGCCCAGCCGATCTTCCAGCCGGTGAAGGAGAACGTCTTGCCCGAGCTCGAGATGGTCACGGTGCGCTCGAACATCCCCGGCAGCGTGGCGATCGGCACGTGCCGGTGCTCTCCGTAGGTCAGGTGCTCGTAGACCTCGTCGCTGACGACCACCAGGTCGTGCTCCTGCGCGATCGCGGGCCACGCCGGCCAGCTCGTCCGCGTCGAGCACTCGTCCGGTGGGGTTGTGCGGAGTGTTGAGCAGGATCACCTTCGACCGCTCCGTCACCGCCGCCGCCAGCTCGTCGAGGTCGAGCCGGTAGTCGGGGGCACGCAGCGTCAGCGGGCGTCGTACGCCGCCACAGAACTGGATCATCGCCCGGTAGGAGTCGTAGAAGGGCTCGCAGACCAGGACCTCGTCACCGGGATCGACCAGGCCGAGCATCGCGGCGGCGATCGCCTCGGTCGCCCCGGTGGTCACCACCACCTGCTCCGGCGCCAGCTCCAGCCCGTAGTGGCGTCGCTGGTGGCCGATCACCGCCTCGACGAGCTCGGGCGTGCCGTGCCCGGGCGGGTACTGGTTGCGACCGGCCAGCATGGCCTCGTGGACGTGCTCGATCACCGCCGCGGGACCGCTCAGGTCGGGGAAGCCCTGGCCGAGGTTGACCGAGCCGGTGCGCACCGCGAGCGCGGACATCTCCGCGAAGATCGTGCTGCCCACCCCGTCGAGGCGGCGTGCTGCGCGGCTCCCCGGCGCCGCTGTCACCGGGCCGGTGTCGACTCCCGAGGTGGGGATGCTCACCCCGGCAACCTAACCGCAACGCCCGCGGTTCACCGCCCGGCCGTCACAATGAGGACATGGCCGGAACCGGGGGACGAGTGCGTCGAGTGGCGTACTGGGCGGGGCTGGCGATGGTGGTGGCCGGCCTGGTCCTGCTCGGCTACGTCGGCTGGCAGTTCTGGGGCACCAACTGGACCTCGCACCGCGAGCAGCGCCAGGTCACCAGCAACCTGGAGCAGCAGTGGGCCAAGCCAGGTCCCGCGCTGAGGAAGCTGCAGCCGCAGTACGTCCCGAAGGGCAAGGCGTCCGCCCTCATCCGGATCCCGAAGTTCGGCAAGAAGTACGTCGTGCCCGTGCTGGAGGGGACCTCGACCGACGTGCTCGCCCGCGGCTACGGGCACTTCGAGGGCACCGCCCATCCCGGCGAGGTCGGCAACTACGCGCTCGCGGCCCACCGGGTGACCCACGGCGAGCCGCTGCGCCGGATGCCCGAGCTCCGTCCCGGCGACAAGGTGATCGTGGAGACGGTCTCCGACACCTACACCTACCGGCTCGACACCAACCCGAACAACCTGGTCGTCCCGTTCACCGGGGTCTGGGTGCTGGACACGTTGCCGAGGAACCCCGACAAGGGTGGCACCCAGCCTGCGCAACGGCCGGGCCAGCGGCTGATCACGCTGACCACCTGCTCGGAGCTCTTCCACACCGACAACCGGATGATCGCCTTCGGCCACCTGGTGAAGGCCACCCCGAAGTAGGGGCGTGGTGGCCGCTAGCGTTGGCACGTGGCTGAACTCGATCCCGATCTTGCCCGTGACATCGACGCCTGCTGCCGGCTGACCGGCGAGTTCACGCTCCGGTCCGGGCAGGTGGCCTCGGAGTACTTCGACAAGTACCTCTTCGAGTCCGAACCGGCCCTGCTCGCCCGCGTGGTCGAGCAGATGGTCGACCTCCTGCCCGCGGACACCGAGCTCCTTGGTGGCCTGGAGCTCGGCGGTGTCCCGATCGCCACCGTCCTCTCCGCTCGTACGTCGCTGCCGAGCCTGTTCGTGCGCAAGCAGGCCAAGCAGTACGGCACCTGCAAGCTCGCCGAGGGCCCCGAGGTGTCCGGGCGCCGGGTGACCCTGGTCGAGGACGTGATCACCACCGGGGGCGCGGTCCGCGACGCCACCCGGGCCCTGCGCGAGGCCGGCGCGATCGTCGAGACGGTCGTCTGCGCCATCGACCGCAGCCCCGAGGGGACCAACCCGCTGGACGACGTGGGCCTGGAGGTCCGCCCGGTGCTGACCAAGGTCCAGCTGGACGCCGCCCGGGGCTGAGCTCAGCCGCGCTCGGCCGAGATGCGCCGGCGGTGCTTCCAGTACTCGTAGATGAAGGGCACGAGGGAGAAGGCCAGGATCACCAGGATCGCCTTGTCGATGTTCTCGCCCAGCGCCGGGAACGCCGAACCGAGGAAGTAGCCGAGCAGCGTCACGGTCAGGACCCACATGACCGCACCGACCGCGCTCCACACGAAGAAGCGCTGCCGGCTCATCCGGGTCACGCCCGCGACCATGGTGATGTAGGTCCGCACGAACGGCGCGAACCGCCCGATGACCAGCGCCTTGTTGCCGTGCCGGTCGAAGAAGGCCCGGGTCTGGTCGAAGTACCTCTGCTTCAGGATGCGGCCGTCGCGCTCGTACAGCGGTGGACCCGAGGCCCGGCCGATCTCGTAGCCCACGACGTTGCCCACGAACGCCGCCACGCTGAGCAGGAGCAGGGCCAGTGGCAGGTCGAGGGCGTGGGGGCCCGGAACGATGTCGTCGCGGCTGGCGATGAACAGCCCGACGGCGAAGAGCAGGGTGTCACCCGGGAGGAACGGGAAGAACAGGCCGCACTCGATCAGCACGATCAGCAGGCACACCCACAGGAACCAGGGCCCGAACTGGTCCAGCAGCCAGTTCGGGTCCATCCAGTTGATCCCGAAGAGGTAGGGGTGTGGGCCGATCACCGGGCGAGCGTATCCGCGGCCCCTGACCGGACGCTGTCAGCACCTACCCTGTGCGCTGTGGTGCAGGGCGCAGGGCGAGGGCGAGCAGCGAGCGCCGTACGACCCGATGCCGCACGGCGCGCCGGAGGTCGGCGTCGGTCCGTGGCCGGGTGAGCGGCCCACCGGGGCGCAGTACGACGAGCAGCTCCTGGCCGAGGGCGACCGGCGCAACGTGGTCGACCGGTACCGGTACTGGACCCTCGAGGCGATCGTGGCCGACCTCGACACCCGGCGCCACGACTTCCACGTGGCGATCGAGAACTGGCAGCACGACTTCAACATCGGCACGATCGTGCGCACGGCCAACGCCTTCCTCGCCCGGGAGGTGCACATCGTCGGCAACCGTCGCTGGAACCGCCGCGGGGCGATGGTCACCGACCGCTACCAGCACGTCCGGCACCATCCGGACGTGGACTCGCTCGCGGCGTACCTCCACGAGCAGGGTGTGCAGCTGATGGGGGTGGACAACCTCCCCGGCTCCGAGCACCTGGAGACCTGGGAGATGCCCCGCGAGGTCTGCTTCCTGTTCGGGCAGGAGGGACCGGGCCTCTCGGACAGGCGCGCGAGCGCGGTGCGACGGCACCTTCTCGATCGCGCAGTTCGGCTCAACGCGCTCGATCAACGCTTCGGCGGCCGCCGCTGTCGCGATGCACACCTGGGTGGTCCGCCATGCCGACCTCGAGCGGGCCTGGCGGGGCTGAGGCCTCCGGCTCACGGCGTGGGCGTGGGCTGCGGCGCGATCGGGCCCAGGCAGCGGACGAACCGGTCGTCGGTGGCCCAACCCTGGCGGCTGGGCAGCTGGAAGAACCCACCGAAGCCCTGCAACAGCTGGCGGCAGCGATCGCGGGCGATCAGGGTGCTGACTCCGGGGTAGGTCGCGCCCGGGGCCCTGAAGACGCCGGCGACCCGGAAGGCGTGCGCCTGGGTGCACCCGACCTCGACTCCCGTCTGCGTCTCGCACACGCGCAGCTGCTCGGGCACTCCGCGGGCCAGGAACGGCGTTGCTGCCGGCAGCGGCGCGAGGCCGTTGCCGCTGCGGGCCACGATGTCGCAACGCACCCAGCGCGCGCCGCGACGCAGCTCGGCCTGTCCCGGGGTGAAGAACGTCCACGTCAGGATCGACTGCGCCCGGTCGGCGAGGGTCCCGCCGGCGAGGGCCCGGAATGCGGGTTCGCACACCTTGCGAGCCACCACGCGACGGGTGGCCACGGGCGTGACCGGCGTGATCGCCTGGGGGACGTAGCCGACGTAGGCGACGACCGTGGTGTGCGGCCGCCGGCAGTTGACGCGTGCGGGCGCGGCGACGCTGGCCAGCGTCTGGGCCGCGGTCATCCGGAAGCACTGGCCGACCTTCGCCACCCCGGCGCCGGGGTCGAGCGCGGGCTTGTCGCTGGTGCTCGCGCTCGGGCTGCTGCTGGGTGAGCTGCGCCTTCGACGGCCTTGTCCGAGTGCCCTCCGCAACCGGCGAGGACCGTCACCAGCACCACGAGCACGGCAAGGAGGCGAGCAGGCGGGCGGGGAGGCACGGGACTAGTGTGGTCGATACGTCCCACGCACGCTCGAGAAGGACCTCTAAAGACAGAGCATGCCGATTGCCACACCCGAGAAGTACGCCGAGATGCTCGACACGGCCAAGGACAAGCAGTTCGCCTTCCCGGCCATCAACGTGTCGTCCTCGCAGTCGCTGAACGCCGCGCTGGCCGGTTTCGCGGAGGCCGGGAGCGACGGGATCATCCAGGTCTCCACGGGCGGAGCGGAGTACCTCTCCGGCCCGACGATCAAGGACATGGTCACCGGATCGGTCGCGTTCGCGGCGTTCGCCGCCGAGGTCGCCGCGAAGTACCCCGTCAACGTCGCGCTGCACACCGACCACTGCCCCAAGGACAAGCTCGACGGGTTCGTCCGCCCGCTGCTCGCGATCTCCGTCGAGCGGGTCAAGGCCGGGCAGGACCCGCTCTTCCAGTCGCACATGTGGGACGGCTCCGCCGTACCCCTGGAGGAGAACCTGCAGATCGCCCAGGAGCTGCTCGAGCAGGCCGCTGCCGCGAAGATCGTCCTCGAGGTCGAGATCGGTGTCGTCGGCGGCGAGGAGGACGGCGTCGAGGGCGGCGGGGGCGAGCAGCTCTACAGCACGCCCGAGGACGCGCTGGCCACGGTCGAGGCGCTCGGCACCGGCGAGAAGGGCCGCTACCTGACCGCGCTCACCTTCGGCAACGTGCACGGCGTCTACAAGCCCGGCAACGTCAAGCTGCGCCCGGAGATCCTGCAGAAGGCCCAGCAGGTCGTCGCGGAGAAGCTCGGCCTGCCCGAGGGCGCCAAGCCCTTCGACCTGGTCTTCCACGGCGGCTCCGGCTCGACCGCCCAGGAGATCGCCGACGCGGTGAAGTTCGGCGTGATCAAGATGAACGTCGACACCGACACCCAGTACGCCTTCACCCGCCCCGTCGCCGCCCACATGTTCAGCAACTACGACGGCGTCCTCAAGGTCGACGGCGAGGTCGGCAACAAGAAGGCCTACGACCCCCGCGCCTGGGGCAAGGCCGCCGAGGCCGGCATGGCCGCCCGGGTCCTCGAGGCCTGCGAGAACCTCTCCAGCACCGGCCACTCGATCGGCTAGGCGGGCTGCGGCCGATTCGCATGTAACGCGGCGTTATTGCCGCTGCACACGCTCCACGACGTGTGTACGGCGCGACTAACAGCGCGTTACATGCGGCGGTGGCCTCGCTGCCGTGCCGGCGCTGCCGTCGCGGGTGTTGTCCACAGCCTCCTGTTCACCACTGGTTGTCCACAGGGCCGTAGAGGGCCACCGCGTGTTCGGCCGTTTGGCTCCAGCCTGTCCGGCATGCATGCGCAGTTGCGAGCGATCGCTCTTCGTCAACGTGGTCTGGTCACCCGCGAGCAGTGCCGCCGCGCCGGCCTGCGGGATCCGGAGATCCGGGACCGGACGGCCGTGCACGGACCGTGGGTCGTGGTACGTCGCGGCGTCTACATCGAGCGAGAGCAGTGGGAGCAGGCCGATCGCGACCAGAGGCTGTCGTTGCGCGACCTTGCCGCGCACCTGTGCATGCACGTGCCGCACCTCCTGAGCCACGACTCAGCTGCGCGGGAGCGAGGGATTCCGCTCCTGCGACCTCCCCGCGAGCTCACCCACGTCACCCGCAAGGGGGTGCAGGGCAGTCGCACCGCCTACGGCATCAAGCACCACCTGACCCGCATCGATCTCCACGACACGATCGGCTCCGAGGTGATGCCGATGACGAGCGCGGCACGCACGGGTCTCGACCTGGCACGTGAGCACGGATTCATCACGGGGGTCGGAGCTCTCGACCACGTGCTGCGGACCGGCACAACCAGAGCCGAGCTGGAGCGGGAGCTCGAGGTCATGTGGTGCTGGCCGGGTGTTCGGCAAGCGCGGCGGGCGCTCGGTTTCGCAGACCCTCGGGCAGAGACTCTGGCGGAATCACTGGGCAGGTGCCTGCTCGAGGAAGCAGGCTTCGTCGACATCGATCTGCAATGGCCTGTGCTCGCGGGCGGGACCGTGTGCTGGGTCGATCTGCGCGTCGGCTGCCATCTCATCGAGGTCGACGGCCTGCACAAGTACCTGCCTGTCGATCAGGGCGGGCTGGCTCGAGCAGCCGACCCGGGCGGTGCTACGCGACGAACGTCAGCGCCAGGCCGCGATCTGTGGCGAGGGGCTGGGAATGTCTCGCCTGATCTGGGACGACATGTTCGGCCGGGCCCGCGGTGAAGCCATCGCTCGGCTGCGAGCCGAGGAGGCCGTGACCCGAGCTCGCTTCGGGGACGCGCTGCCCGCGCGGCTCGCCGAGCAGGCGCAGCGTCTCCGTACGGCCTATCGACGTCGGAACGACCCGCGAGCCATGTAACGCGCTGTTCATCGCGCCGTACACCTGTTGTTGCGCGTGCGCAGCGGCAATAACGCCGCGTTACATGTGGGTCCGAGGCGGCCGACTCAGGCGCGGTGCCGCGCGGGGGTCGGCTGGTGCTGGGGGCGGCCGCCGTAGCCCTCGTGGTGCGGGCGCTCGTAGGCGAGGACGGCGACCAGGCCGATCACGTAGACGGCGGTGGGCAGCAGGAATGCCTGCTGCATCGCCTTGGAGAACAGGTCGGCCACCGCCGGGTCGGTGATGTGGCCCGCGCCCGCCTCGCCGTGGGACGCCGCCCCGGGGAGGTAGTGGGCGATCCGGCTGTCCATGACCACGGCGATCGCCGCGGCGCCCATGACCGAGCCGACCTGGCGGGTCGCGTTGTAGACACCGGCGCCGGCGCCGGCGAGACGCAGCGGCAGGTTCCGGTTGGCGGTGGCGGCGGTCGGCGCCCAGATGAAGGCGTTGCCGCTGCCGAGCACCACCTGGAAGACGCAGATCAGCCAGATCGGCGAGTTCACGTCGAACTGCGTGGTGAGCAGCACCATCCCGATCAGGCTCAGCGCGAAGCCCGTGCCGACCACGATCCGCGGGTGCACCCGGTCGGTCAGGTTGCCCACCGGGCGTGCGAGCACGATCGACATCGCGGCCATCGGCAGGAACAGCATCGCCGCCTGGAGTGGGGAGAAGCCGCGGACCGCCTGCGCCCAGAGCATCAAGGGGAAGCCCATCGAGGAGGCGACGAAGCCCATCACGGTGATCGCGACGTTGGACACCGAGAAGTTGCGGTCCTTGAAGAGGCTCAGCGGCACCAGCGGCTCCTGCTTGTTCCGCGACTGCCAGAACACGAAGGCGACGAGGAAGGCCACGCCGCCGACGATCATCGCGATGATCCAGTCGGCCCAGTGCTTCTGGTGGCCCTCCTGGACGCCGAACGCGAGCAGGAACAGCCCGATGCCGGACAGCGCAACGCCCAGCCAGTCGAAGTGGTGCGAGTGCGTGGGCAGGCTCGGCACGAGCCGCACGGCCATCACGAACGCCAGGATGCCGACCGGCACGTTGACGAAGAAGATCCACTCCCAGCCGAGGCCGTCGGTCAGCACCCCGCCCAGGATCGGGCCGACGACCATGGCGATGCCGGCCGTGGCACCCCAGACGGCCATCGCCTTGCCGCGCTCCGAGGCCGGGAAGATCCGGGTGATGATCGCCATCGTCTGCGGAGTCATCATCGACGCGCCGAAGCCCTGCACCACCCGGGCGAGGATGAGCATCTCGATCGTGTTGGTCAGGCCGCACCACAGGGAGGCAGCGGTGAAGACGGTGAGGCCGGCGAGGTAGAGGCGCTTGGAGCCGTAGCGGTCACCGAGGCGACCCATGATCAGCACCGGCACCGCGTAGGCGAGCATGTAGGCGCTGGTCACCCAGACGACGTCGTTCACGCTCGCGTCGAGCTTGTCGATGATGGTCGGCGTCGCCACCGTCACGATGGTGAGGTCGACCAGGATCATGAAGAAGCCGAGGCACAGCGCGAAGAGAGCGGGCCAGGGCCTGGTCTCAGAGTCGCCGGCCGGGGGTGTGACGCCCGGCGGCTGGACGGGCTGGGTCTCGGTCGTCTGGGCCATGGCAGGAGTCAACACCCGGTGAGTGACAATTAGTCCATGAATCCCTCCTCGCCAGAGCGCCCCGGTATCGGGCGCGACCTGATCGCCGGCCCGCCTCCCACCTTGCTCCCGGAGGACCCGGCCGCTGCGGACCTGGCGTCCGGAACCTCCGCGCACGACGTCGTACGTCGCCACCCGGAGTCGCCGCTCGCCTGGGCGACCCTCGCCGAGGAGGCTCTGGGGGAGGGGACCGACGACGTCACGGCGTACGCCTATGCCCGCGTCGGCTACCACCGCAGCCTCGACCTGCTGCGCCGCAACGGCTGGAAGGGCCACGGCCCGGTGCCGTGGGAGCACGAGCCGAACCGCGGTTTCCTGCGTGCCCTGGCCGCTCTGTCGAGCGCGGCCGGACGGATCGGCGAGGACGCCGAGCGCGACCGCTGCGCGCAGTTCCTGGCCGACTCCAGCCCGGAGGCGAGCGCCGCGCTGCTCTGATCAGCGGCACTCGGGATTGGTGAGACCGGCGTCACATCCGTCTAGAGTGCCGTGGCATGGCTCATGTGAACTCCTCGGGCGGAGCCGCAACGGACGACGGCGTGCCGCCCACCAACAAGACCCTGATGGTGCTGGCCGGGATCTGTCTCGCGATCCCGATCGTGGCTCTCCTCTGGGTGAGCTCCTACGCCAAGGAGGACCCGAAGCTCGGCGGCGTCCCGTTCTTCTTCTGGTACCAGTTCCTCTGGGTGTTCATCACCGCCGCGCTCACCTACACCGCCTACCGGCTGGTGCTCGCCGCCCGGCCGTCCCGATCCGGAGTCGGGCCCGGCCGGCACGCGGGTACGCCGAGGGAGGAGTCGTGAAGCCGCTGGTGGCCCACGACGTCGACGGGGTCGCCCTCGCCGTCCTGATCGTGCTGTTCGGCGTGGTGACGGTCCTCGGCTTCATGGCGTCGCGCTTCCGCAGGGGCGACAACCTCGACTCCCTCGACGAGTGGGGGCTCGGCGGTCGCAAGTTCGGCACGTGGATCACGTGGTTCCTGCTGGGCGGCGACCTCTACACGGCGTACACGTTCATCGCGGTCCCAGCGGCGATGTTCGCCACCGGTGCCGTGTCCGGCTTCTTCGCGGTGCCCTACACGATCATCCTCTACCCGATCATCTTCATCTTCATGGCGCGGCTGTGGTCGGTCAGCCACCGCCACGGCTACGTCACCACCGCCGACTTCGTCCGCGGCCGCTACGACTCCCGGGTCCTCTCGCTCGCGGTCGCCGTGACCGGCTTCGTCGCGACGATGCCCTACATCGCCCTCCAGCTGGTCGGCATCGAGGCCGTCCTCGAGGTCCTCGGGCTCGGGGGCAGCGACAACTGGCTGGCCAAGGACCTTCCCCTGCTGGTCGCGTTCGCGCTGCTGGCCGCCTACACCTGGACCTCGGGGCTGCGCGCGCCGGCCGTGATCGCGTTCGTCAAGGACGGGCTGATCTACCTGGTGATCATCGTCGCGATCGTCTACCTGCCCCACAAGTTCGGCGGCTGGGGCCACATCTTCGACGCGGCGCAGACCAAGATGGCCACGACCAACCCCGCCACCGGCAAGCCGACCGGGTCGTTCATCCCCAGCGCCGGCTCCGCCACCGTCGCCCGGCTACTGGGCCTACGCGACGCTTGCGCTCGGCTCGGCGATGGCGCTGTTCATGTACCCGCACTCGGTCACGGCGACGCTCTCCTCCGAGAGCCGCAAGACGATCCGGCGCAACGCCGCGATCCTGCCGGCGTACTCCTTCGTGCTGGGCCTGCTGGCGCTGCTCGGGTGGGTGGCGATCGCGGCCGGCACCAAGCCCGTGGGCGCGGACGGCAAGCCCAACCCGCAGCTGGTGATCCCGCAGCTGTTCGAGGACTCCTTCCCCAGCTGGTTCGCGGGTGTCGCCTTCGCCGCGATCGCGATCGGGGCGCTCGTGCCGGCGGCGATCATGTCGATCGCGGCTGCCAACACCTTCACGCGCAACATCTACAAGGAGTGGATCAACCCCCACGCCACCCATGCCCAGGAGGCCAAGGTCTCCAAGCTCGCCTCCCTGGTGGTCAAGGCCTTCGCGCTGCTCTTCGTGCTCACCCTGGACAACCAGAACGCCATCAACTTCCAGCTGCTCGGCGGCATCTGGATCCTGCAGACGTTCCCGGCGATCGTGTTCAGCCTCTACACCCGGTGGTTCCACCGCTACGCCCTGCTGGCCGGTTGGGCGGTCGGGATGATCTACGGGACCGTGGCGGCGTACCAGATCGCCAGCCCGGTGACCAAGCACTTCGGCGGCTCGCTGAAGACGATCCCGGGGATCGAGCAGATGGGCTACATCGCCGTGACGGCCTTCGTGCTCAACCTGGTCGTGGCGGTCGTCCTGTCGGCGGTGCTCAACGGCGCCAAGGTCTCCAACGGCGCCGACGAGACCACGGTCGGCGACTACTTCGCCGACGCGGGGGACCCCCGGGTCGAGAAGGACATCGAGCAGCGTGAGGCGGCCGAGGCGAAGGGCGAGCCGGCCTAGGGAGCGACCATCGCGTACGCCGCCTGCTCGAGGCGCCAGCTGCGGCGGCGCTCGGGGCCCTGGATCTCGCCGTCGGCGGAGAGCCAGAAGTCCTCGCCGGAGACGGTGACCTGGCTGGCGCGGCGGTAGAGCACGTCGTCGCGCTCCGGGTGGGAGCCGCGGTAGAGCTGGGCGGCGTACACGAACCGCTCGATCGGCCCGGTCGCGTAGGAGACCATCACGTCGAGCCTGCCGTCCTCGGGATCGGCGTCCGGCGTGAGCTCGGTGCCGCCGCCGACGCTGGCGCCGTTGCCGATCGCGACCATCAGGACGTGCCGGTCCATGTCGGCGAGGACCTCGCCGTCGACCTCGATGTGCAGCCGCACGAACGGCGGCCGGACGGCGGCCAGGGCAGCCCCGATCGGGTAGCCGAGGATGCCGAAGCCGAAGGGACCCAGCCGCTGCTTCCAGCGGTGCCCGCGCCGGCTGGCCTGCGCGCTGGCGCCGGCGTGGACGTTGTTGACGACGACCCCGCCGAGCTCGTCGACGATCAGGTCCATCTTGCGCACGGTCCCGGCGACGAACGCCGCGGCGGCCTCGCCCGGGTCGAGCGGTATCCCGAGCGTGCGGGCGAAGTCGTTGCCGGTGCCGAGCGGGATCAGGCCCAGCGTGCGCTTCTCGAGCTCGTGGCGTCGGTGCAGCGCCGCGACCACGGCGTGCAGGCTCCCGTCGCCGCCGGCGACCACGATGCGGCGGCAACCGGCCCGGTGCAGGACGCCGTCGAGCTCTCCGGGGTTGCCGGTCTTCGCCACCTCGACGTCGACGTCCTCGCGCAGCACGCCGAGCGCGATGTCGAGGGCCGCGGTCTCGCCACCGCCGGCATCGGCGTTGGCGATGACGAGGACAGGGTCCTTACGCAGGGCCACGCCGACACAGTAGACGGACCGCGGCGTCCGCGGACCCGTACGATGTACGCCGGCCATGAGCGCCGATGAGTGGTTTCGACAAGCTCAACCACTGCAGGTGGCTGAGGAGGGAGCAGGCGATGCCGGGAATCGTCGTGCTCGGAGCCCAGTGGGGCGACGAGGGCAAGGGCAAGGCCACCGACCAGCTCACCACCGACAACGACATCGACTTCTGCGTGCGCACCAGCGGTGGCCACAACGCCGGTCACACGATCGTGGTCGACGGCCAGAAGTTCGCCACGCACCTCCTGCCCAGCGGCATCCTGACCCCGGGCTGCACGTCGGTGATCGGCAACGGCGTGGTGGTCTCGCCGGAGGCGCTGTTCCGCGAGCTCGACGCGATGATCGAGCGCTCGGTCCCGATGGGCCGGCTGGTGGTCAGCGCCAACGCGCACGTGATCGCGTCGTACCACTCGACGATCGACAAGGTCACCGAGCGCTTCCTCGGCAAGAACAAGATCGGGACCACCGGACGCGGCATCGGGCCGGCGTACGCCGACAAGGTGAACCGCGTCGGCATCCGGGTCGCCGACATCTTCGACGAGGCGATCCTGCTCGAGAAGGTCGAGGCGGCCCTCGAGGTCAAGAACCACATGCTCACCAAGGTCTACAACCGCCGCGCGATCACCGTCGAGGAGGTCGTCGAGGACCTGCTCTCCTACGCCGAGCGCCTCGAGCCGCTGGTCGCCGACACCAGCCTGATGCTCAACCGCGCGCTCGACGAGGGCAAGACGGTGCTCTTCGAGGGCGCGCAGGCCACGATGCTCGACGTCGACCACGGCACCTACCCGTTCGTGACGAGCAGCAGCCCGGTCGCCGGCGGCGTCTGCACCGGCTCCGGGGTCGGCCCGACTCGGCTCGACCGCATCATCGGCGTGGTCAAGGCCTACACGACCCGCGTGGGCTCCGGCCCGTTCCCCACCGAGCTGTTCGACGACGACGGCGAGAAGCTGTGGCGGGTCGGCGGCGAGGTCGGCGTCTCGACCGGGCGGGACCGCCGCTGCGGCTGGTACGACGCCGTCATCGCCCGCTACGCGGCCCGCGTCAACGGCCTCACCGAGTTCTTCCTGACCAAGCTCGACGTGCTCTCCAGCTGGGAGCGGGTGCCGGTGTGCGTCGCCTACGACGTCGACGGCGAGCGCCACGAGGAGATGCCGATGACGCAGACCGCGTTCCACCGCGCGCGTCCCGTCTACGAGTTCCTGGACGGTTGGGCCGAGGACATCTCCGGGTGCCGCTCCTTCGAGGACCTGCCGAAGAACGCCCAGCGCTACGTGCGCGCGCTGGAGGAGATGTCGGGTGCGCCGTTCTGGGCCGTCGGTGTCGGACCGGGTCGCGAGCAGACCCTCGTCGTGCCCGCCCTGTAGCCACTAGGGTCGGCCGGATGAAGCACCTGCCAGCTTCCGGACTGACCATCGTGATCACCGGAGCCGCCCGCGGGATCGGCGAGGCCACGGCCAGGCGCCTGGCCGCCGCCGGTCATCGGCTCGCTCTCGGCGACCTCGACACCGACCTCGCCCAGGGGGTTGCCGACGACCTCACTCGCGGCCGGGCCGGCACGGCGGTCGCCGCCCATCTCGACGTGACCAGCCCCGACTCCTGGCGCGCCTTCCTGGCCGCCACCCAGGAGCTCGGCCCGGTGGACGTGCTGGTCAACAACGCCGGGATCATGCCGCTGGGCCCGGTGCTCAAGGAGCCCGACGAGGTCACCCGCAAGATCTTCGACGTCAACGTCTTCGGCATCATCAACGGCACCAAGGCCGTCGGGCCGGGCATGGTCGAGCGGGGCCGCGGGCACATCATCAACGTGGCCTCGGCGGTGGGCCGGGTCCCGGTGGCCGACGGGGCGTCGTACGCCGCCTCGAAGTTCGCGGCCGTGGGGTTCAGCGAGTCCACCCGCCTCGAGCTCAAGCCGCACGGGATCGACGTGACCGTGGTCCTGCCGGGCATCGTGCGCACGGAGCTCGCCGCCGGCGTGCCCGATGCGCGCGGCGTGAAGTCGCTGAAGCCCGAGGACGTCGCCGAGGTGATCGAGTCGGCGATCCGTCGGCCCCGGCCGGAGCTCTGGGTGCCGACCTGGACCCGGTCGATGGCGAAGGCGACCGGCATCCTCCCGCTGCGGGTCCAGGAGGCCATCGGGCGCGCGTTCAAGGCTGACCGGGTGATGTCCGACGCCGACCCCGTGGCCCGTGCGGCCTACGAGGAGCGCGCCCGCAGGTAGCGGCTACTCCCCGGGACGCACCAGGCCGTGCTCGTAGGCCATCACGACCGCCTGCACCCGGTCGCGCAGCCCGAGCTTGGCCAGGACGCGGGCCACGTGGGTCTTGACCGTCTGCAGGGAGACGAACAGCTCGGCGGCGATCTCGGCGTTCGACAGGCCGCGGCTCACCAGCACGAGCACCTCGCGCTCCCGGTCGGTCAGCTGGTCGTAGCCACGCGGCGGCCCCTGACGCTCCACGCGGGTGAACTCCTCGATCAGCCGGCGCGTGATCGCCGGTGCCAGCAGCTCCTCGCCCCTGGCCACGGCACGGATCCCGCCGACGAGCTGGACGGTGGGGGTGTCCTTGAGCAGGAACCCGCTCGCGCCAGCAGCCAGGGCGTCGTACACCAGGCGGGAGCGGTCGAAGGTGGTCAGGATGACCACCCGCGTGGTCGGCGCCTCCGCGAGCACGCGGCGGGTGGCCTCGATGCCGTCGGTGCCCGGCATCTTGACGTCCATCAGCACGACGTCCGGCGCGTGGGCGATGACGGCCGCCACGGCAGCGTCGCCGTCCTCGGCCTCGGCCACCACGTCGAGGTCGGGCTCGGCGCCCAGGATCATCCGCAGGCCGCTGCGCACCAGCTCCTGGTCGTCGGCCAGCACGACCCGGATCGGCTCGGGCGTCATGCCGGCACCACGGACGAGGGGAGGTACGCCGCGACCCGGTACCCGCCGCGGGGCAGCGCGCCGTGCTCGAGCCCGCACCCGTGCTGCTCCAGGTGCTCACTCAACCCGGACAGGCCTCTGCCCGAGCCGCCACCGAAGGCGGCACCTGGTGAGGAGCCGGGCGCGGGACCGTTGACGACCTCGACGACGAGGGTGTCGTCGCTCCGGGAGCACCGGACGGTGACCTCGCTGCCGGGCGCGTGTCGGGACACGTTGACCAGTGCCTCCCGGACCACGCGCCGGGCCAGGACCCAGTCGCGGGGGTCCAACGAGGCGAGGCCCTCCACGCGCGGAGAGATCCCCAGGGACCCCGCAACGGCGCGGACCTCGTCCTCCGGGTCGCCCGCGCCCTGGTCGGGCTGGAGGGTGTCGAGACCGTGCCGGAGCTGCTCCATCGCCTCGCGGGCCGACGCCTCGATGGTGTCCAACGACGTGGCGACCGCGTCGGGGTCCTCCCAGCGCTGCTGGGCCGCCTCGGCATGGAGGCAGACCACGGTCATCGCGTGCGCGACCGTGTCGTGGAGGTCGCGGGCGACCGCCGCGCGCTGCTCGGCGACGGCCAGCCGGACGTCGTACTCCCGGCCCGCCTCGATCCGCGCCACCAGGTCGTGCAGCCGGGCGGCGCGGACGCCTTGCTGCGCCGCAGCGATGCCCGCGCCCAGGCCAAGCAGCACCCAGACCAGCGTCGGCACGAAGCTGCCTGCGTCCCGGGAGTCGGCCGGGCTGGCCAGCCCCACCGCGGTGGTCCCCAGGACGAGCACGACCACGGCCGGCAGTCGGCGGATCCCGCGGGTGTGCGCGCCGAGCGCGTAGCTGGCCAGGGACAGCGGAAGCAGTGGCGTCACGGCCAGCGTCAGCGGGGTGAGCAGGGCACTCATCGCGGTGGCGAGAGCCAACGAGAGGGAGGCGCTGGTGAGCGGGTACTGACGCCGCCACACCAGGGGTATGCCGATCGAGACACCGGCCAAGGCATTGGCCCACGCGGGCCCCTGCGCTGCGGCGCTGGCGACGCACTCGAAGGCGACCGGCACCCCGCACAGCCCCACCAGCAGGTCGACCGCACCGAGCGGGGGCTCGCCCGTCACGGGCGGCGCAGCCTCGAGCGGGGCGGGCTCGACCGGCTCCCGCAGCGAGCCCAGCACCTCGCGCAGGTCGTCGAGCGTCGCTCGCCCCGCCGCCTCCATCCGGGCGACGCCCTCACGAGCGGGACCGGCCGCGCCCTCGCGACGTACCCCGGCCGCCTGGACGACCAGCGCGCCCATCCGCTGCATCATCGACCGGGTGATCCCGGCGTCGATGCGGGTGCGCTCCTCCAACCGCGCGGCCTGGAGCTCGGCCGCACGCTGCGTCTCGCGCACCGCAGTGAGGCGCCGGAGGTCGCGGACCTGGGCGGCGCGGGCGGTGATGAGCTCCCCCGCGAGCGCCAGGCCGCCCACGAGCACGGCGAAGAAGAAGAAGTCGTTGGCGGCGCTGTAGCGCCCGGCATCCGCCTGCTGGTTGGCCACGGTCAGTGCGGCCACCGCGCCGAGGCACGTCAGGGCGCCGGGCACCGGTCTCAGCCAGGCGCCCACGAGGTACGCCGAGACGACCATCGCGACCGTGAACGCGGGGCTGTCGACCAGGTCCCCGCCGAGGAGCGCGACGAGCACCGCCGCTGCGGAGATGCCGAGCAGGAGTGCCGGCGCGACCCACGCCCGGGTGCCCCTGCCGAAGACCATGCCGAGAGCGTAGGTCCGCGCAGGATCATCCGGCGTCACTCCGCGGAGGGACGAATCGCAGCCATCCTCGGCCGCAGGCTCGTGGACATGAACCTGACCCGATCGGCCTACGTCGCCGCACTCGCCACCGTTGCCCTCTGGACCGCCAAGGCCATCGCCATCGCCGTCGCAGGCGGACTGGGGAAGAGCCCACTCGAGGGCCCCCTCTTCCTGCTCGGACTGCTCGCCTGCGTCGTCGCCACGGTCCTGACGGGGGCAGCCTTCTTCGTGCACCGCTCGATCGGCTGGCGGGTCCTCGGTGCGGTGATCGCGTTCGTCGTCGTGTCCCTGGTCGGCACCCTTGCCTCGGCGGTGGTCACGGCGCTCCAGCCAGCACACCCGCAGTGGTACTGGGGCGAGATCAACCTCTGGGTGATCATGCTCGTGGTGCTGGCCGGCGCGCTCGTCGTACGCAGCCACGAGGAAGCACCCGCCGACCTCGATAGGGTCGCTGTGTGAGGACTCTGGTCATCGGCACCGGCGGTCGCGAGCACGCCCTGGCGCTGGCCCTCTCCCGTGACCCCGCCGTGAGCGAGGTGCACGTGGCTCCTGGCAATCCCGGGATGGCCGCCGTGGCCACGCTCCACCAGGTCGATGCGCTGGACGGCGAGGCGGTGGCCAAGCTGGCGGAGTCGCTGGACGCGGACCTGGTGGTGATCGGGCCCGAGGCGCCGCTCGTGGCCGGCGTCGCCGACGCGGTGCGTGGGCGGGGCATCAGCTGCTTCGGCCCCTCCCGCGAGGCGGCCCGGCTGGAGGGCTCGAAGGCCTTCGCCAAGGACGTGATGGCCGCGGCAGGGGTCCCGACCGCGATGGCGCACGTGTGCACGACGGCCGAGGAGGCAGCCGAGGCGCTCGACGCGTTCGGGCCGCCGTACGTCGTCAAGGACGACGGGCTCGCCGCAGGCAAGGGCGTCGTGGTGACCGAGGACCGCGCGGAGGCCCTGGCCCATGCGGCTGCGTGCGAACGGGTCGTGGTCGAGGAGTTCCTCGACGGCCCCGAGGTCTCCCTGTTCGCCCTGACTGACGGCCGGACCGTCTACCCGTTGCAGCCCGCCCAGGACTTCAAGCGCATCCACGACGGCGACGAGGGGCCCAACACCGGCGGCATGGGCGCCTACACGCCGCTCCCGTGGGCACCGCCCGAGCTGGTCCCGGAGGTGCAGCGCGCCGTCCTGGAACCCACCGTGGCCGAGCTCGCCAGGCGCGGCACCCCGTTCGCGGGCCTGCTGTACGCCGGACTCGCGCTCACCTCGGTCGGGGTCCGGGTCGTGGAGTTCAACGCGCGCTTCGGCGACCCGGAGACGCAGCCGTTGCTCGCGCTTCTCGGCTCTCCGCTCGCGGCCCTGCTCAAGGGCGCCGCCGACGGCACGCTCGACCAGGTCGAGCCGCCGTGGTTCCGCGAGGGCGCCGCCGTCGCCGTGGTGATGGCCAGTGCCGGTTATCCGGCGTCCTCCAGCAAGGGCGACGTGATCACGGTGGCGGACCCGCTCCCGGACGGCGTCGACGTGATCCATGCAGGCACCGCCCTGCGCGGCGACGACCGGGGCCAGGACGACCTGGTGACGGCCGGCGGACGGGTGCTCGCCGTGACCGCCGTGGGCGCCGACCTCGAGGAGGCCCGGCACCGGGCCTACGAGGGCATCGCGGCGATCTCGTTCGACGGGCGCGCAGTGGCGCACCGACATCGCCGCCGACGTCTGACCTGCCGGTGCCTGTCGCGTTCTCCGCGGCGTGTGAGAATTGGGGCGTGACCGTCCCCAACGTCCTGGCCACGCGGTACGCCGGCGCCGACCTCGTCGAGCTCTGGTCGCCCGAGCGCAAGGTGGTCCTCGAGCGGCAGCTGTGGCTGGCCGTGCTCCGAGCCCAGGACGACCTCGGCCTCGACGTGCCGGAGGAGGTGCTGGCCGACTACGAGCGGGTGGTCGACAAGGTCGATCTGGACAGCATCGCGGCGCGCGAGCGGATCACCCGGCACGACGTGAAGGCGCGCATCGAGGAGTTCAACGCCCTCGCCGGCCATGAGCAGGTGCACAAGGGCATGACCTCGCGCGACCTCACCGAGAACGTCGAGCAGCTGCAGGTCCGCTCGTCCCTGTGCTGGTACGGCGACGGATGGTGGCCACGCTGGCCCGGCTGGCCCGCCTCGCCGCCGAGCACGAGTCGCTCGTGATGACCGGTCGCTCGCACAACGTGCCGGCGCAGGCCACGACGCTGGGCAAGCGCTTCGCCACGGTCGCCGACGAGATGCTGGTGGCCCTCGAGCGACTCGACGACCTGCTGCGGCGCTACCCGCTGCGCGGCATCAAGGGCCCGATGGGCACCTCCCAGGACATGCTCGACCTGCTCGGCGCGCGACGACCGGGCACCCGAGCGGCTGGCCGAGCTCGAGCTGCGTGTCGCGCGGCACCTCGGCTTCGAGCGCACCCTGACCAGCGTCGGCCAGGTCTACCCGCGCTCGCTGGACTTCGACGTCGTCTCCGCCCTGGTGCAGGCCGTCGCCGGACCGTCCAACCTGGCCACCACGATCCGGCTGATGGCCGGCCTGGAGCTGGTGACCGAGGGCTTCAAGGAGGGGCAGGTCGGCTCCTCGGCGATGCCGCACAAGATGAACACCCGCTCCTGCGAGCGGGTCAACGGCCTCGCCGTCGTCCTGCGCGGCCACCTCTCGATGGTCAGCGAGCTCGCCGGCGACCAGTGGAACGAGGGCGACGTCTCCTGCTCCGTCGTACGCCGGGTGGCGCTGCCCGATGCGTTCTTCGCCACCGACGGGCTGTTCCAGACCTTCCTGACCGTGCTCGACGAGTTCGGGGTCTTCCCGGCGGTCGTGCAGCGCGAGCTGGACCGCTACCTGCCGTTCCTGACCACCACGAAGGTGCTGATGGCGGCGGTGCGCGAGGGCGTCGGCCGCGAGCAGGCGCACGAGGCGATCAAGGAGCACGCGGTCGCCGTCGCCCTCGAGATGCGGCGGGCCTCGCCGCGAACGACCTCTTCGACCGGCTCGCCGGCGACCCGCGCCTGGGCCTGACCCGCGAGCAGGTCGCCGGTCTCGTGGCCGAGCCGATCGAGTTCACCGGCGCGGCCCGCGCCCAGGTCGCCGAGGTCGTACGGCGGGTCGAGCGAGGTCGTGGCCACCGACCCGGACGCAGCGGCGTACGCCCCGGGCGAGATCCTGTGACCCAGGACGTCGTGGCGCTCGACCTGGTCGTCAGCGGGCGGGTGCAGGGAGTCTTCTACCGCGCCTCCATGCGGACCGAGGCCGACCGGCTGGGCGTCGCCGGGTGGGTCCGCAACCAGGACGACGGCACCGTGCACGCCCACGTCGAAGGGCCTCGCGCGGCGCTCGAGGAGCTGGTGGCGTGGTGCCGCACCGGCCCCCCGCAGGCGCGGGTCGAGGACGTCCGCACGACGGATGCCGAGGTGACCGGAGCCGCCGGGTTCGAGGACTGACCGTCCGGCGCTCACGACCGACGGCATCTTCTCGTCAGTTTTGTCCGTTTTCTTCGTATTAAGCCCGAATCTCGGCTACCTTTGTCTCACAGGTCGGACCGGCGGGGTCCGATCACTCGGGAGGAAACACAACATGAACTTCACCAGCCGCACGTTCCGTGGAGCACTGCTGGCCGTCACCGTGGCCCTGGCCGTCTCGGCCGTTCCGGTCGCCGGTCACACCGCCGACGCCAAGTCCGGTCACGGCAAGAACGCGATCCTCGCGATCCTCTGACGCTCATCCCCGAGAACGGGGGCGCACCGGCCGATCCACGGCCGATGCGCCCCCGTTCTGTCCCCTGTCCTGCGCGCTCAGGCCGCCGTAGGGTGTGCCCGTGGCTGAATCATCTGGCGTGCCGGGGCACAACATCCCGCCGGCGCCGGACCTGGAGGGCGCCACGCACCTGCACTCCGGCAAGGTGCGCGACCTGTACCGGCTCGACGACGGCCACCTGCTGATGGTGGCCAGCGACCGGATCTCGGCCTACGACTTCGTGCTCGACAGCACCATCCCGGACAAGGGCGAGATCCTCACCCGGATGTCGCTGTGGTGGTTCGCCCAGCTGGCCGACCTGGTGCCGCACCACGTGCTCTCCACCGACGTGCCCGAGCAGGTCAAGGGCCGGGCCGTGGTCTGCGAGGAGCTGGCGATGTACCCCGTCGAGTGCGTCGCTCGCGGCTACCTCACCGGCTCCGGGCTGCTGGACTACCAGGCGCGGGGCGAGGTCTGCGGCATCGCGCTGCCCAAGGGACTGGTCGACGGCAGCCGCCTCCCGGAGCCGCTGTTCACCCCGGCCTCGAAGGCCGCGCTGGGGACCACGACGAGAACGTCTCCTTCGAGGCGGTCGTCGGCGACGTCGGCCCCGAGGTCGCAGCCGCGGCTGCGCGACGCTGACCCTGGCGGTCTACGCCCGCGCCGAGCAGATCGCCCGGGAGCGCGGCATCATCCTGGCCGACACGAAGTTCGAGTTCGGCTCCCGCCTCGACGACGCCGGTCGCTTCGCGGGTGGCATCGTGCTGGCCGACGAGGTGCTCACGCCGGACTCCAGCCGCTTCTGGCCGGCCGACGAGTGGGAGCCCGGCCGGGCGCAGGCCGTCCTACGACAAGCAGATCGTGCGCAACTGGCTGACCTCGCCCGCCAGCGGCTGGGACCGCGCCTCCGGGGAGCGCCCGCCCCCGCTGCCCGAGGAGATCGTCGAGCGCACCCGCTCCCGCTACGTCGAGGCGTTCGAGCTGCTCACCGGCGAACGGTTCTGATGCCTCGCGGGGAGGCGCGGACGCGTGCCTTCGACGTCGCGCCGGAGATCGCCTTCGACTACCTCGTCGACCCCGCCAACCGCCCCGCCTGGCAGTCCTCGCTGAGGTCCGTCGAGCTGCTCAGCGAAGGACCGCCGCGGGTGGGCACACCTGGATCGACCAGACCGTGCCCGGCCTGAAGCCGCGGATGGAGACCACCGTCCAGGACCGCCCGCTGCGGTGGGTCGAGGTGGGTCGGTGGCACGGCCTCGAGGCGGAGCTCACGCTGACGTTCTCGCCGCGGGCCGACGGCGGCACCGACGTGGTCGCCGACATGAGCTTCCGCGGGCCGGCCGTGTGGCGGCCGGTCGCGCTGGTGCTCGGCCGGATCAGTCCCGCGCCCGTCGCGGCGGACCTGCGGCGCGCGGCCCGCATCCTCGCCGAGGCGAGCGAGGCGGGCCTGATGGGGCGGGTGCTCGGCCTGCGTCGTCGCGCTCGCTGATGGTGGCCGCCGGCGCCTTCTGGACCCTGCTGGGACTCGGCGTCGTGGGGGACAGCCCGACCTCGGCGGAGCACTTCTGGGCGATCCTCGGTCCGGCCGTCGCAGGTCTCGGGATCGCCCTCGGCATCGTGGTGCTCACCGGCGGCAACCGCAGCGTCGATAGAGTGGCGCCCGTGACCCGAGTCGTCGTCGACGTGATGCCCAAGCCCGAGATCCTCGACCCGCAGGGCAAGGCCGTGCAGGGGGCACTGCCCCGGCTCGGCTTCGAGGGCGTCAGCGACGTCCGGCAGGGCAAGCGCTTCGAGCTCGAGATCGAGGGCGAGGCCACCCCCGAGCGGCTGGCCGAGGTGGAGCGGATGGCCGAGCTGCTGCTGTCCAACCCGGTGATCGAGAACTTCGCCGTCCGCGGTGACGTCGAGTGACCGTGAGGGTCGGCGTCGTCACCTTCCCGGGCTCCCTCGACGACGTCGACGCCCGTCGCGCCGTACGGCTGGCCGGCGCCGAGCCGGTGGCGCTGTGGCACGGCGACCACGACCTGCAGGGTGTCGATGCGGTGGTGCTGCCCGGAGGCTTCTCCTACGGCGACTACCTGCGCTGCGGCGCGATCGCCCGGTTCGCGCCGGTGATGTCCGAGGTCGTCGACGCCGCGCGCGAGGGGATGCCGGTGCTCGGCATCTGCAACGGCTTCCAGATCCTGTGCGAGACGCACCTGCTGCCGGGCGCGCTGATCCGCAACGACCACCGCAAGTTCGGCTGCCTCGACCAGCGGCTGGTCATCGAGAACAACAAGACCGTCTGGACCAACGCCTACGACGCGGGCCAGGAGGTCACCATCGTGCTGAAGAACGGCGAGGGCTCCTACGTCGCCGACGAGCGCACGCTGGACATGCTCGAGGCCGAGGGCCGGGTGGTGGCCCGCTACCTCGACAACCCCAACGGCTCGCAGCGGGCGATCGCCGGGGTGACCAACGAGGCGGGCAACGTGGTCGGCCTGATGCCGCACCCCGAGCACGCCGTCGAGGACCTCTGCGGTCCCGGCACCGACGGCCTGCCCTTCTTCACCAGCGTCGTCGCGTCGCTCGTCAGGCCTAGCCTGAGGACGCTAGCTCGGCCGACGAGACCTACCACTTCCCGGCGCGCAACGCCGCCCAGGTCTGCGAGGCCACGACCCGGGTCGGGCTGATCCCGACCTTCTTCTGGTAGGCGCCGACGGCGGCGGCGGTCCTCGCGTCGTAGATCCCGTTGGCCCGCAGCCGCGGGGCTTCCCGCCGCGTTCAGGGCACGCTGCAGCCGGATCACGTCGGCACCGGTGGAGCCCGGCCCGCAGGGTCCCGCCGCTGTTGCCCGGCCGAGAGCAGGGTCACCCAGTCGCCGCGCAGGAAGGAGTACCTCGCCGGTGGCCGACCGAGCGCTGGTAGGCCCGGAAGCCACCGATGGTGGCGGTGTTCCAGCGGCCCGTGACAGCACCCGGGTAGCGCTGCTGCTGCTTGAGCAGGCACTGCAGCGGGGTGTACAGCCAGGCAGCGGTGCCTGGCGTTGGTACGCCGGTAGATGGTCTTGCTGATCGAGGCGGTGGTGCAGCGCGGGTCGCGCGTGCTGGTAGCTCTCGGGGAGTGGCTGTCGCGACTGCCGGCGATGGCCGGCGTGCGGAGGTCGACGTAGCTGCGGTCGATGTTGATCCGCACGCCTCCCCAGGTCTCGTTGTGCCCGCCCTGGTACTGGTGCGCGCGGCGGTAGGGCAGCCAGCCGTCGCTGCGGATGTAGGAGGACGAGGTGTTCGCCTTCTTGTTCCAGTCGGCGACCCAGATCTGGTCGGGCAGGGTGATCTGGTTGCCGGGGCGCACCCGCATGTCGTCCAGGAGCCGGATCCCGGAGGCCGCGCTGGAGTAGATGCCCGAGGCGTAGCGGTTGGCGTGCAGCTCGCGGGTCCAGCTGGCCAGGAACCACAGGGTCGAGTAGTTGCACGCGGTGGAGTGCCGGGTGTTGAACGCCTCGAGGTCGTAGAAGAGCGTGCTGCCCGGCACGATGCCCAGCGCTCGCGCGGCGGCCACCGCCCGGCGTGCCTCGAGGACACCCTGGCTGCGCGCGGCGGCGTAGGTGTTGGTGGTGCTGGCGCTGATCACCGGGTCGATCGTGGCGCCGTAGCGCGGGAAGCGCGTGGAGCAGTTGGCCTGCGGCCCGAGCGTGATCGGCATCAGGTGCCAGCCCGCGGCCAGCTGGTTGCTCACCCAGGTCGCGGTGAGGTTGGTCTGGCGCGCGGCAGGCGCGCGAGTTGCCCGAGATGTAGATGCCGGCAGCCCGGAACGGCGACTTCCTGACCCAGGTGCTCATCGCGGTCTGGCTCGGCGTCTCGCACTGGTCGAAGCCGAGCCCGCGGAAGTTGCCGGGCGTCACCGGGTTGGTCGCCGCCGTGGCCGGCGCGAGCGAGCGTGGGCACCGCCACGAGGCCGCCGAGGGCGGTCGCGAGCAGGGTGACGACGATCGTCGAGGACCGGGAAAAGCGTCGCAGCATCGAGATTCCTCACGGGAATTGTCGGAAAACTGCGCTTACTAAACCCCAACTTTCACACCAGTAACAGAGATATGAATTAACTACAAACCTGTAATTCTGAATCGGGCTGCGACGAGGCGACCGCGCTGTCAGCCTGTCGCCGACGCCCGGTGGTTGAGCTTGTCGAAACCACGTCTCGTAGATTGATCCCGTGCCTGAGACCCGCGCCGACACCCTCCTCGACACCGTCTCCCGGGCCGCCGCGGACCCCGAGCGCGAGCAGCCGTGGGCCGAGCTCGGGCTCAAGGACGACGAGTACGCGCGGATCCGCGAGATCCTCGGGCGCCGGCCGACCAGCTCGGAGCTGGCGATGTACTCGGTGATGTGGAGCGAGCACTGCTCCTACAAGTCCAGCAAGGTGCACCTCAAGCAGTTCTCCGACATCCCGCAGGAACTGGTTCACGTGCCGGCTCCGCCGACGGGGGCCGGGGCAAGATGCTCGCCGGCATCGGCGAGAACGCCGGGGTCATCGACATCGGCCAGGGCTACGCCGTCACCTTCAAGGTCGAGAGCCACAACCACCCGTCGTACGTCGAGCCCTACCAGGGTGCGGCCACCGGCGTGGGCGGCATCGTGCGCGACATCCTCGCGATGGGCGCGCGCCCGGTCGCGGTGATGGACCCGCTGCGCTTCGGCCCGCTCGACGCCCCTGACACCCACCGGGTGCTGCCCGGGATCGTGGCCGGCGTGGGCGGCTACGGCAACTGCCTGGGCCTGCCCAACATCGGCGGCGAGGCGGTCTTCGACGCGACGTACCTCGGCAACCCGCTCGTCAACGCGCTGTGCGTCGGCGTGCTGCGCCACGAGGACCTCCACCTGGCCAAGGCGAGCGGTGTCGGCAACCTGGTGATCCTCTACGGCGCCAAGACCGGCGGCGACGGCATCGGCGGGGTCAGCATCCTCGCCTCCGAGACCTTCGAGTCGACAGGCCCGGCGAAGCGGCCCAGCGTGCAGGTCGGCGACCCGTTCATGGAGAAGCTGCTCATCGAGTGCACCCTCGAGCTGTTCGCGGCCGGGGTGGTCGCGGGCATCCAGGACCTCGGCGGCGCGGGGCTGTCCTGCGCGACCAGCGAGCTGGCGAGTGCCGGCGACGGCGGCATGCACGTCGACCTCGACCGGGTCCCGCTGCGCGACTCCTCGCTCGCCCCCGAGGAGATCCTGATGAGCGAGTCGCAGGAGCGGATGATGGCGGTCGTCGAGCCGGCCGACGTCGAGGCGTTCCTGGCCATCTGCCGGAAGTGGGACGTCGACGCCACCGTCGTCGGCGAGGTCACCGACGGCGACCGGCTCCTGGTCGACTGGCACGGCGAGCGCGTCGTCGACGTCCCCCCGCGCTCGGTCGCCCACGACGGCCCGACGTACCACCGGCCCTTCGCCCGCCCCGACGAGCAGGACGCGCTGCAGGCCGACACCGCCGAGCGGCTGCCGCGACCGAGCTCTGCCGGGGAGCTGCGCACGACGCTGCTGCGCCTGGCGGCCAGCCCGAACCTGTGCGACAAGTCGTGGATCACCGACCAGTACGACCGCTACGTGCAGGGCAACACCGTGCTCGCCCAGCCCAGCGACAGCGGCATGATCCGCGTGGACGAGGACTCCGACCTCGGGGTCGCCGTCGCCACCGACTGCAACGGCCGCTTCGCCCGGCTCGACCCGTACGCCGGCGCGCAGCTCGCCCTCGCCGAGTCCTACCGCAACGTCTCCACCGGTGGCGCGACCCCGCTCGCGATCAGCGACTGCCTCAACTTCGGCTCGCCGGAGGACCCGGGCGTGATGTGGCAGTTCGCCGAGGCCTGCCGCGGCCTCAAGGACGCCTGCCTCGAGCTCGGCATCCCGGTGACCGGCGGCAACGTCAGCCTCTACAACCAGACCGGCGAGACCGCGATCCTGCCGACGCCGGTGGTCGCGGTCCTCGGTGTCATCGACGACGTCACCCACCGCACGCCGACCGGGTTCCCGGCCCGCACCGGATCGGGAGGTCACCGGGTGCTGCTGCTCGGGGAGACCCGCGAGGAGCTCTCCGGCTCGGAGTGGGCCCACGTCGTGCACGGTCACCTCGGCGGCCTCCCGCCGCGGGTCGACCTCGCCGCGGAGCGGCGGCTCAGCGAGCTGCTCGTCGAGGCCACCGGGGTGCTCTCCTCCGCGCACGACCTCTCCGACGGTGGCCTGGCGCAGGCCCTGGTGGAGTCGTGCCTGCGCCACGACGTCGGCTGCCGGGTGGAGCTGACCGGCGACCCGTTCGTCGCCCTGTTCAGCGAGTCGGCCGGCCGGGTGCTCGTCACGGTCGCCGCCGAGGACGACGAGGCCCGGCTCTTCGAGCT
>CAWCFR010000009.1:0-17866 GCA_963794725.1 uncultured Actinomycetota bacterium | reverse complement strand
CGAGCTCGCCCCCGACGAGGCGCGCATCCTGCTGCTCCTGCTGCGCGGCGGACCGCAGCCCTCGGTCGACGTACGCACCGGCGGTCCGGTCGGGCTGGTCAGCTCGGCCCTGATCGCTCCGGGGATGTCGATGATCGGGGCGCGTGCGGGGTGCCGCTACCTCGACGAGGTGCCGGCCTACCTGAACAACCTGTTCCGGCTCGGCCTGATCTGGTTCTCGCGCGAGCAGCTCGAGGACCCGATGGAGTACCAGGTCGTCGAGGCCCAGCCGGACGTGCTCGCGGCGATGCACTCCGTGCGTTTCGCGAAGGTGGTGCGCCGCAGCATCCACCTCACGCCGTTCGGCGCGGGCTTCTGTCGTGCCAGCCTGGTCGACGACGAGGAGAGCGCGGAGCTGCCGCACCACCAGATCCCCGAGGAGTGATCGGCGGGTGGGTCAGGAGGGCGCGGCCGGCAGGCTGATCGTGAACACCGACCCTCGAGGTGTGCGGGGCCGGTAGCTGACCCGGCCGCCCTGGGACTCCGCGAGGGCGCGCACGACGTAGAGCCCGAGCCCGGTGCCGCGCGCCGCGGTGCCGGGAGCGCGGGAGTACTCCTGGAACAGGTGCGGCCGGAACTCCTCCGGGACCCCGTCGCCGTCGTCCTCGACGTCGACGTGGACCTCCTGGTCCGCGGAGCGGAGGCGTACGACGAACGGCGGGGCGCCGTACTTCACGGCGTTGCCGAGCAGGTTGCCGAGCATCTGCTGGAACCGGTGCGGGTCGGTCATCACGTCGGTCGTGCAGGTGTCGACGACGGTCACGTCGGGCGTCCCGGCGGTCACTGCGTGGACCAGCTCGCTCGGCTTGAGCCGCTGCTGCTGCAGGGCCAGGGTGCCGTGCTGGGCCTGCCCGGCGGTGAGCAGGTCGGCGGTGATCGCGTCGAGGAGGTGGGCCTGGCGCATGATCAGCCCGAGCATCCGGTCCTGCTCGACGCCGTCGCTGATCTCCTCGTCGAGCAGGGCCTCGGCCGCCGCGGCCAGGATGCTGACCGGGTTGCGGATCTCGTGGGCGGCGGTCGCGATGGAGCGCCGCAGCAGGTCGGCCTCGTCGCTCGACTCGGCCTGGACGTAGACGACCTGGTCGGTGCCACTCGGCCGGACGCTGACCAGCATCCGTCGCGGCGGCTCGCCCAGCTCCATCATCTCCGAGCTCTCGCCACCGGGGTGGGCCGCGAGGTACGCAGCGATCTGAGGAGCGACCGTCTCCAGCCGCAGCTGCGGCGAGGAGAGGTCGCCGAAGAGCCGCCCGGCCTCGCGGTTGCTGCGCAGCACCGCCCCGTCCCGCACGTGCAGGAATCCGACCGGGGCCAGCTCGAGGTGGTCCAGCACCGCCGGGCGCTGCGCTGGAGCCGACGGCTCGGCGTCCCCGGCCGCCGCGGCACTGAGCCGCCCGGGGGATGCCGCGCCGGTCGGCTCGGGAGGGAGCCTGGTGCCGCGCAGCGCCGACGCCGCTTCGAGGTAGCGCCGCACCTGCTCGAGCAGGGCCCGGATCGGCTGGCCCTTCTGGATGTAGCCGTCGGCCCCCGAGCCGAGCGCCCGCTCGGTCATCTCGGTGGCGCCGAAGCCGGAGAGCATCACCACCGCTGCCCGCGGACAGGCCGCCCGGATCTGCGGCAGCGCCTCGAGACCGTCCATCACCGGCATCGAGATGTCGAGCAGGACCAGGTCGGGCTGGTGGGCACGCGCCAGCTCGATGCCCTCGCGACCGTTGCTCGCCTCGGCCACGACGTGGAACTCCCCGCGACGCTCGAGCGCCATCCGGAGCAGGTCACGCAGGTCGGGGGTGTCGTCGACGACGAGGACCCCCAACGGCGTTTCCGCGACCGGCTGGGTGCTCACGGGGCCGGGCCTGTGGGCACCTCGGGGCCCTCGGTCGAGGCGGAACCGGAGGAGGGGGCGTCCCCTGCGGCGCCCGCATGCGTCGGGCTGCGGTACGAGGGCAGGGGTCGACCGAAGCGGCCGGTTGGCGAGGTGGCCCCGCTCGTCCCCGATCAGCTCGGTGATCATCTTGCTGGCGGCGGCGATGGAGCCGTCGAGCGCGTCCATCGCGCGCTGCGGCTCGTTGAGGTCGAAGGACATCCGGGCCACGACCATGCCCTGCAGCACGGCGTCGTTGAGCTCGAGTGCACGCTGCTCGCGCTCGTGCTGGTCGGCGAAGAGCTGCGGGCTGGCCCCGACGCTCCCGAAGCCGCCGCGCAGGGTCCAGTAGTAGACGCCGATGATGGCGCTGAGCAGGTCCCAGAACGCGAGCTGCGGACCCCATGCCTCCCGCATCGCGAGGCCCTGGCGCAGGTCGACGCCGGCGTACGGCATCAGCATGTGCACCATGTGCGCGCCGTGGTGCACGGCGCAGCTGAGGAAGATCGCCGCGGTGGCCGCACCGAGCCGGTTGGACCCGAGCTGCCCGCCCTTGAGGAGGCCCCGGGTGATGACGAAGGCGATCATGAAGTAGGCAATGGCGATCACGCCGTTGCTCACTGCGCCCAACATCCACCACTGCATCGAAGAGCTCCTCTCGTCGGGCGGGTCTACTCCACCGAGGCCGTCACGGACAGCACCACCAGGGCCAGGGCGCAGAGCCCGGCCCACGTCCAGGCGGCGGTGCCGAGCCGGCCCAGGCTGAGCTGGTCCGGGTCGTCGGCGCCGAGGCGCGCGTCGCGTCGGCCACGGTGCAGGCTCAGTCCTCGCAGGCAGCAGAGGATCACGCAGACCTGCCAGAACTCACAGGCGAGATCCCACCCGCCCATCTTCTCGGGACCGTCGGTGAAGCCGAACGGAAGTCCCCACGTGCGCGACCACGCCCAGAGCGCGATCAGCCCGAGGCTCCCGACGATCCCTGCCCAGAGCTGGCCCTCGGTGACGCGGTGGGTCAGGCCCCAGGCCCACCAGCCCTGCCAGACGGCGGCCGCGACGAAGAACCCGCCCACGACCAGGCCGGCCTCGACGACGTGGTGCGGGAACACGGCGAGGTGCACGATCCCGGCCGCCATGCAGCTCAGCACGGCGAAGGCCCGCCACGGGGAGCCGTCGAGACGACGATCGGCCGGCTCCGGAGCGGTGGCTGCCGCCGACGGCTCGGGTGGGGGCGCGGCCAGCGCTCCTGCCGTGACCGAGGCGCGCAGGGCTGCGACCCGCTGCTCGTGCTCGGACGCGGTGGCCGGCGGTCGCCACGCCTCGCTCCCGCGAGCGGCGCGTGACTCACGCCAGCCGGGGAGCAGCAGGAGGCCGACTCCGACGAGGCCGAACAGGACCAGACCGAGGTGTGACTGCGTGGGCAACAAGGCCGAGCGCCTCCTGGGTCGCCACGCGCACCGTCGCCTCCGTACTCGCTGCGTCCCCCGTTGACGTGCCGACTCTAGGGAGCCACGGCGAGCGCCGGGCCAATCACGGAGATTTCAGGCCTTTCCGGTCCAGACCAGCGCTGGATCCCCCCAGATCGCCCCTCAACGAGCCGCGGTCCCGGTCGCCGATTTCTCCTCCGGACAGCCGTGTGCCCACCGGGGGCGGACTCCCGGTGGGCACACGTTGGTGTGTTCGGACCCTCCTCAGAGGATGGCGAGAATCGCCCGTCCGTGCTTGGGAGCGGCCTGCGCGGCGGGCGCGACCGTCCCGAGTGCGGTCGTGGCGACCAACACGGCGGCGACGACACTCATGGTGCTGATCCGGATCCTGCTCATCCTTGCTCCTTGGATGTAGTGGTGCTGACTGGACAGGCACCTTTCTATCGAGGTAAATCCCGTTTTGGATGATCAATTCGGACTATATAAACGGTACGCATCCCAGTAAATCTGGACATAGCACGCTGCAAGTTCATGTAGGCGGCACTACTTATGAAAACGGTCGAGTAACCCACAACGCCTGAATGCCTCGGAGGCGGACATCGTCCCACCTGCCCCACCCGTCCCAGAGTTGAGGGGAATGCACTCAACTTTGGCGGCGTTGCGATAGACGTAGAGTCCCCACCCACGCAAGGAGCCATGTCCGTGGACGCATCCAAGCTCACCTCGCGCAGCGTCGAGGTGATCAACGCCGCCAGCACGCTCGCCGTCAACGAGGGCACCCCCCAGGTCGAGCCGGCCCACCTCGCGGTGGCGCTGCTGCGCCAGGAGCGCGGGATCACGCCGTCGCTGCTGACCAAGGCGGGCGCGGATCCGGCCGAGGTCAGCCGTGCCCTCGACCAGGCCGTCCGCCAGCTCCCGAAGGCCTCGGGCTCGACCGTCTCGACGCCGGGCGCCTCGGCCTCGCTGACCCGGGTGCTGGCCAGGTCGCTGGACCTGATCCAGGAGATGGGCGACGAGTACGTCGCCACCGAGCACCTGCTCCTCGCGCTGACCGTGGTCGACACCCCGGTCCGCGACCTGCTCGTGTCCGCGGGCGCCACCGAGGCCTCGGTCCGGGAGGCGATCACCGCGGTGCGCGGCAACCGCCGGGTGACCAGCCAGGAGGCCGAGGCGACGTACGAGGCGCTGGAGAAGTACGCCGTCGACCTGACCGAGCGCGCGGAGGAGGGCAAGCTCGACCCGGTGATCGGCCGCGACGCCGAGATCCGTCGCGTCGTGCAGGTGCTGTCGCGGCGGACCAAGAACAACCCGGTGCTGATCGGCGAGCCCGGCGTCGGCAAGACGGCGGTCGTGGAGGGCCTGGCGCAGCGCGTGGTCGCCGGCGACGTGCCCGACTCCCTCAAGGGGCGCCGGGTGCTCAGCCTCGACCTGGCCGCGATGGTGGCCGGCGCGAAGTACCGCGGCGAGTTCGAGGAGCGGCTCAAGGCCGTCCTGGAGGAGATCAAGAGCTCCGAGGGCCAGGTGATCACCTTCATCGACGAGCTGCACACCGTGGTGGGGGCCGGCGCCGGCGGCGACTCGGCCATGGACGCGGGCAACATGCTCAAGCCGATGCTGGCCCGCGGCGAGCTGCGCCTGATCGGGGCCACCACCCTCGACGAGTACCGCGAGCGCATCGAGAAGGACCCCGCCCTCGAGCGACGCTTCCAGCAGGTCTTCGTGGGCGAGCCGAGCGTCGAGGACACCGTGGCGATCCTGCGCGGGCTGCAGGAGAAGTACGAGGCCCACCACGGCGTGAAGATCACCGACGCCGCGCTCGTGGCCGCCGCGATGCTCTCCGACCGCTACATCAGCGGTCGCCAGCTCCCGGACAAGGCCATCGACCTCATCGACGAGTCCGCCTCGCGGCTGCGGATGGAGATCGAGAGCTCCCCGGTGGAGATCGACCAGCTCCGCCGCGCCGTCGACCGGATGAAGATGGAGGAGCTCGCGCTCGACCGCGAGACCGACGACGCCACCCGCGACCGGCTCGGGCGGCTGCGCGCCGACCTCGCCGACCGCGAGGAGGAGCTGCGCGGTCTCGAGGCGCGCTGGGAGCGGGAGAAGGCCGCTCTCGAGGGCTCCGGTGAGCTGCGCAAGCAGATCGACGAGCTGCGGATGGAGGCCGAGCGGCTGCAGCGCAGCGGCGACCTCGGCACCGCCTCGGAGATCCTCTACGGCCGCATCCCCGCGCTGGAGAAGCAGATCGCCGCGGCCGAGCAGGCCGAGGAGCTCGGTCGAGGAGCGGATGGTCAACGAGGAGGTCGGTCCCCAGGAGATCGCCGACGTGGTCGAGGCCTGGACCGGCATCCCGACGGGTCGGCTGCTCGAGGGCGAGACCGCCAAGCTGCTCCGGATGGAGGACATCATCGGCGAGCGGCTCGTCGGCCAGCGCCGGGCGATCACCGCCGTGTCCGACGCCGTACGACGCAGCCGCGCCGGCATCGCCGACCCCAACCGGCCCACGGGTTCCTTCCTGTTCCTCGGGCCCACCGGCGTCGGCAAGACCGAGCTCGCCAAGTCGCTGGCCGACTTCCTCTTCGACGACGAGCGAGCGATCGTGCGCGTCGACATGAGCGAGTACTCCGAGAAGCACTCGGTGTCGCGCCTGGTCGGCGCCCCGCCCGGCTACGTGGGCTACGACGAGGGTGGCCAGCTCACCGAGGCGGTGCGGCGCCGCCCCTACAGCGTGGTGCTGCTCGACGAGGTGGAGAAGGCGCACCCGGAGGTCTTCGACATCCTGCTGCAGGTGCTCGACGACGGCCGGCTGACCGACGGGCAGGGCCGCACCGTCGACTTCCGCAACACCCTGCTGATCCTGACCAGCAACCTGGGCTCGGCCTTCCTCGTGGACCCCACGTTGGACGAGGTGCAGCGGCGCGACTCGGTGATGGCGCTGGTCCGCCAGGCCTTCAAGCCGGAGTTCCTCAACCGCCTCGACGAGATCGTGCTCTTCGACCCGCTGGGTCGCGAGGAGCTCGCCCACATCGTCGACCTGCAGCTCGAGCAGCTCGACCGGCGCCTGGCCCCACGGCGGATCACCGTCGCCGTGACCGACGCGGCGCGAGCCTGGCTGACCGAGCACGGCTACGACCCGGCGTACGGCGCCCGGCCGCTGCGTCGTCTCGTCCAGACGGCGATCGGTGACCCGCTCGCGAGGATGCTGATCAGCGGCGAGGTGGTCGACGGCCAGCAGGTGAGCGTCGACCACGTGGACGACGCCGCCGACCTGGCACTGAGCGTCGGCTGAGCCGGTTGGTTCAATGAGGACATGACCGACGCCGAACTGCCCCCACGCCCGCGGCAGCTCATGGTCGCCGCCGGCGTGGTGATCGGCGGTTCGGTCTTCCTCGTGGCAGCGGTCTTCGACGCGCTCGCCAACCTCGAGAGCGTCGACACGCGCGAGCGGATGCAGCAGGTCGTCTCCTCCTCGGCGGGACGCGACCTCGGGGTCACCCTCGACCAGGCCCTGGACGCGATGCGCGCGGCTCTGGGAGTGACGGCGGTCTGCGCGGCGGTGGCGGTCGTGCTGGGCATCTTCGTGCTGCAGCGGCACCGCGGGGCGCGGCTGGGCCTGAGCATCGTGGCCGTGCCCATGCTGGTGACCTCGCCCCTGGTCGGCGGATTCCTCGGTGCGGTGGTCGCCGTGTCCACCCTGATGCTCTGGACCGGCCCCGCCGGCGACTGGTTCGCCGGCCGGCCGATCCGCGAGCCGGCGCGTGCGCCACGCCCGGATCCCGCCAAGCGCACCTCGCTCGACGCTCCGCCCTCGCCGCCGCCGCACGACGTGCCGTTCGGGACGACACCCGAGCCGCCGCCGTCCACCCGCGACGCCTCGACGGCTCCCGACGCGACCCGGGGCTTCGGTGAGTCGGGTGGACCCGTCGCGCCACCCGGTCCGGCCGCACCGGCACCGTGGGCTGCGCCGCCGCCCGGCTCCTTCCCACCCCTCGAGGCGAGGCCGTCTGCTCCGGTCCCGGGCCAGGTGAAGATGGCCTGCATCCTGACCTGGGTGTTCTCGGGGATGGTGGCGCTGCTCTACCTCGTGGCCCTGGGCGCGCTCGTCGTCGACCGGCAGTCGATCGTCGACCGCGTCGTCGACTCGCCCGCCTGGCGTGATGCCGGGCTCTCCGCCGACATGCTCGTCCCGATGCTGTGGCTCGGCGTGCTGCTCTTCCTGGCCTGGAGCATCGGCGCGATCGTGCTCGCCTGGTTCGCGTGGCGTCGCCACAACTGGGCCCGGTACCTCCTGGCCGCCAGCGCCGTGCTGACCCTGCTGGTCGGCGCGGTCGCGTTCCCCGTCGGGCTCGCGCACCAGATCGCCTGCGCGTTGGCCGCGGGCGGCCTGTTCGCCCCGAGGTCACGGGCCTGGTACGCCGGCGTCCGGGGAACGACGCAGGCGCCGCCGAAGCCCCCGCAGCCCTGGTAGCCGGTCAGCGGCGCAGGTCGGCCGACCGCAGCCTGGCGATGCCCTCGTCGAGCACGTCGAGCTCCTTGCAGAACGCCCAGCGGACGAGGTGCCGGCCCTCCTCCGAGCCGTCCTCGTAGAAGACCTGGGACGGGATGGCCACCACCTTCGCCCGCTCGGCGAGGCCGGTGCAGAACTCGCGCCCGTCGGCCCAGCCGAGCGCGGAGACGTCGGTGGTCACGAAGTAGGTGCCCTGGGGCGGGTGCACCTGGAGACCGAGCGAGTCGAGGGCCTCGCACAGGTGGTCGCGGCGCCGCGAGAGGTCGTCGCGCAGCTGCGCGTGGAACGCCTCCTCGTGCTCCAGCGCGTGCGCGATCGCCGGCTGGAACGGGGCCCCCGAGGAGTACGACAACCAGTTCTTGGCCCCTTCCACGGCCGCCACCAGCTCGGCCGGCCCGCTGGCCCAGCCGATCTTCCAGCCGGTGAAGGAGAACGTCTTGCCCGAGCTCGAGATGGTCACGGTGCGCTCGAACATGCCCGGCAGCGTGGCGATCGGCACGTGCCGGTGGTCCCCGAAGGTCAGGTGCTCGTAGACCTCGTCGGTGACCACCACCAGGTCGTGCTCCTGCGCGATGCGCGCGACGCCGGCCAGCTCGTCCTCGTCGAGCACCCGCCCGGTGGGGTTGTGCGGGGAGTTGAGCAGGATCACCTTCGACCGCTCGGTCACCGACGCCTCGAGCTGGTCGAGGTCGAGCCGGTAGTCGGGGGCGCGCAGGGTCAGCGGGCGCCGTACGCCGCCACAGAACTGGATCATCGCCCGGTAGGAGTCGTAGAAGGGCTCGCAGACGAGGACCTCGTCACCGGGATCGACCAGGCCCAGCATCGCGGCGGCGATCGCCTCGGTCGCGCCGGTGGTCACCACCACCTGCTCGGGCTCCAGCTCCAGCCCGTAGTGACGGCGCTGGTGGCCGATGATCGCCTCGACGAGCTCCGGCGACCCGTGGCCGGGCGGGTACTGGTTGCGACCGGCGAGCATCGCCTCGTGCACCTGCTCGATCACCGCTCCGGGACCGCTGAGGTCCGGGAAGCCCTGGCCGAGGTTGACCGAGCCGGTGCGCACGGCGAGCGCCGACATCTCCGCGAAGATCGTGCTGCCCACCCCGTCGAGGCGGCGCGCGGCTCGGCTGCCCGGCGCCGCGGTCACCGGGCCGGTGTCGATTCCGGACGTGGGGATGCTCACCCCGGCAACCTAACCGCAACGCCACGCGGTCAGGCCCGGGCCGACACAATGAGGGCATGGCCGGATCCGGGGGACGCGCGCGTCGTGCGGCGTACTGGCTCGGTCTGGTGATGGTGCTGGCCGGGCTGGTCCTGCTCGGCTACGTCGGCTGGCAGTTCTGGGGCACCAACTGGACCTCGCACCGCGAGCAGCGCCAGGTCACCAGCGACCTGCAGCAGGAGTGGACCAACCCCGGCCCGGCGCTGAAGAAGCTCGAGCCGCAGTACGTCCCCAAGGGCAAGGCCTCGGCGCTGATCAGGATCCCGAAGTTCGGCAAGAAGTACGTCGTGCCGGTGCTGGAGGGCACCTCGACCGACGTGCTCGCGCGCGGCTACGGCCACTTCCCCGGCACCGCCCACCCCGGCGAGGTCGGCAACTACGCGCTCGCCGCCCACCGGGTCACCCACGGGGAGCCGTTGCGCCGGATGCCCGAGCTGCGACCCGGCGACCGGGTGATCGTGGAGACCGTCTCCGACACCTACACCTACCGGCTCGACACCAACCCGAACTCGCTGGTCGTCCCGTTCACCGGGGTGTGGGTCCTCGAGCTCGGTCCCGAAGAACCCCGACAAGGGCGGGCCGCAGCCCGCGCAGCGCCCCGGCCAGCGGCTGATCACGCTGACCACCTGCTCGGAGCTGTTCCACACCGACAACCGGATGATCGCCTTCGGCCACCTGGTCAAGGCCACCCCCAAGTAGGGCTGCGGGCTGCCGGTAGCGTCCCGCTATGGCTCTCGATCCAGACCTTGCCCGCGACATCGACGCCTGCTGCCGGCTGACCGGCGAGTTCACGCTCCGGTCCGGCCAGGTGGCCTCCGAGTACTTCGACAAGTACCTCTTCGAGTCCGACCCGGCGCTGCTGGCCCGGGTGGTCGAGCAGATGGTCGAGCTGGTGCCTGCCGGACACCGAGCTGCTCGGCGGCCTCGAGCTCGGCGGCGTCCCGATCGCCACCGTGCTGTCCGCCCGCACGGCGCTGCCGAGCCTGTTCGTGCGCAAGCAGGCGAAGGAGTACGGCACCTGCAAGCTCGCCGAGGGCGCGGACGTGGCGGGTCGCCGGGTGACCCTGGTCGAGGACGTGATCACCACCGGTGGCGCGGTCCGCGACGCCACCCGGGCGCTGCGCGAGGCCGGCGCCGTCGTCGAGACCGTCGTCTGCGCGATCGACCGCAGTCCCGAGGGCACCAACCCGCTGGACGACGTCGGCCTGGAGGTGCGGCCGGTGCTGACCAAGGCGCAGCTCGACGCTGCCCGGGGCGGTTCCTGAGGGCTCAGCCCGGATCGACACTCTCGCGCCGGCGGTGCTTCCAGAACTCGTAGATGAAGGGCACGAGCGAGAAGGCCAGGATCACCAGGATCGCCTTGTCGATGTTGTCGCCCAGCGCCGGGAACGCGGACCCGAGGAAGTAGCCGAGCAGCGTCACGATCAGGACCCACATCACCGCACCGACCGCGCTCCACACGAAGAAGCGTCGCCGGCTCATCCGGGTCACGCCCGCGACCATGGTGATGTAGGTCCGCACGAACGGCGCGAACCGGCCGATCACCAGCGCCTTGTTGCCGTGCCGGTCGAAGAAGGCGCGGGTCTGGTCGAAGTACCTCTGCTTGAGGATCCGGCCGTCGCGCTCGTACAGCGGTGGCCCGAGTGCCCGGCCGATCTCGTAGCCCACGACGTTGCCCACGAACGCGGCGACGCTCAGCAGGAGCAGCGCCAGCGGCAGGTCGAGGGCATGGGGGCCCGGGACGATGTCGTCGCGGCTGGCGATGAACAGCCCGACGGCGAAGAGGAGCGTGTCACCCGGGAGGAAGGGGAAGAACAGGCCGCACTCGATCAGCACGATCAGCAGGCACACCCACAGGAACCAGGGCCCGAACTGGTCCAGCAGCCAGTTCGGGTCCATCCAGTTGATCCCGAACAGGAAGGGGAAGGGGCCGATCACCGGGCGAGCGTATCCGCGGCGCCTGACCGGACGCTGTCAGCACCTACCCTGTGCGCTGTGGTGCAGGGCGACGGGCTGGGCGAGGGCGATCAGCGGGCGCCGTACGACCCGATGCCGCACGGGGAGCCGGAGGTCGGGGTGGGCCCCTGGCCGGGGGAGTGGCCGAGCGGGCCGCAGTACGACGAGCAGCTTCTCGCCGAGGGCGACCGGCGCAACGTGGTCGACCGCTACCGCTACTGGACGCTCGAGGCGATCGTGGCCGACCTCGACACCCGTCGCCACGCCTTCCACGTGGCGATCGAGAACTGGCAGCACGACTTCAACATCGGCACGATCGTGCGCACCGCCAACGCCTTCCTCGCCCGCGAGGTGCACATCGTGGGCAACCGCCGCTGGAACCGTCGCGGGGCGATGGTCACCGACCGCTACCAGCACGTCCGCCACCACCCGGACGTCGACGTCGCTGGCGACGTACCTCCACGAGCGGGGTGTGCCGCTGATGGGGGTGGACAACCTTCCCGGCTCCGAGCACCTGGAGACCTGGGAGATGCCGCGCGAGGTCTGCTTCCTGTTCGGGCAGGAGGGGCCGGGCCTCTCGGCCACGGCGCGGGAGCGGTGCGACGGCACCTTCTCGATCGCGCAGTTCGGCTCCACGCGCTCGATCAACGCCTCGGCGGCCGCCGCGGTCGCGATGCACGCCTGGGTGGCACGGCACGCCGACCTCGGCCGGGCCTGGCGGGGCTGAGCGGCCTCGACTCCGCTCGACCGGCGGGACTCAGGGGCTGGGCGTCGGCTGCGGCGGGATCGGGCCCAGGCAGCGGACGAACCGGTCGTCGGTCGCCCAGCCCTCGCGGCTGGGCAGCTGGAAGAACCCGCCGTAGCCCTTCAGCAGCTCGTGGCAGCGGTCGCGGGCGACCGCGGTGCTGACCCCGGGGTACGTCGCCCCGGGAGCCCGGAAGACGCCCGCGACCCGGAAGGCGTGCTGTTGCGTGCACCCGACCTCGACACCGGTCTGCGTCTCGCACACGCGCAGCTGCTCGGGCACCGCGCTGGCCAGGAACGGCGTGGCCTGCGGCAGCGGGACCAGCCCGTTGCCGCTGCGGGCGACGACGTCGCACCGCACCCAACGGGCGCCGCGCTCCAGCTGGGCCTGCCCCGGCGTGAAGAACGTCCACGTCAGGATCGACTGGGCCCGGTCGGCGAGGGTCCCGCCGGCGAGGGCGCGGAAGGCCGGCGCGCACACCTTGCGGGCCGTCGCGCGCCGGGTGGCCAACGCCGTGACCGGGGTGATCGGCTGCGGGACGTAGCCGACGTAGGCGACGACCGTGGTGTGCGGCTGGCGGCAGTTGACCCGGGCCGGTCCGGCGACGCTCGCCCGCGTCTGTGCCGCGGTCATCCGGAAGCACTGGCCGACCTTGGCCACGCCGAATCCGGGGTCGAGAGCGGCCTTGGCGCTCTCGCTCGCGCTCGGGCTGCTGCTCGGCGAGCTGGTGTCCTTCGACCCCTTGCTCGAGTGACCTCCGCACCCGGCGAGGAGCGCCAGCAGCACCACGAGCACGGCAAGGAGGTGAGCGGGCGGGCGGGGAGGCACGGCACTAGTGTGGTGGATACGTCCCATGCACGCTCGAGAAGGATCCACCATGCCGATCGCCACCCCCGAGAAGTACGCCGAGATGCTCGACGCCGCCAAGGACAAGCGGTTCGCCTTCCCGGCCATCAACGTCTCGTCCTCGCAGTCGCTGAACGCGGCCCTCGCCGGCTTCGCGGAGGCCGGGAGCGACGGGATCATCCAGATCTCCACCGGCGGGGCGGAGTACCTCTCCGGCCCGACCATCAAGGACATGGTCACCGGCTCGGTCGCGTTCGCGGCGTTCGCCGCCGAGGTCGCGGCGAAGTACCCCGTGAACGTCGCCCTGCACACCGACCACTGCCCCAAGGACAAGCTCGACGGCTTCGTGCGGCCGCTGCTGGCCATCTCCGTCGAGCGGGTCAAGAACGGCCAGGACCCGCTGTTCCAGTCGCACATGTGGGACGGCTCCGCCGTACCGCTGGAGGAGAACCTGCAGATCGCGCAGGAGCTGCTCGCGCAGGCCGCCTCCGCCAAGATCGTGCTCGAGGTCGAGATCGGCGTCGTCGGCGGCGAGGAGGACGGCGTCGAGGGCGGCTCCGGCGACAAGCTCTACAGCACCCCGGAGGACGCGCTCGCCACGGTCGAGGCGCTCGGCACCGGCGACAAGGGCCGGTACCTGACCGCGCTCACCTTCGGCAACGTGCACGGCGTCTACAAGCCGGGCAACGTCAAGCTGCGTCCGGAGATCCTGCAGAAGGCCCAGCAGGTGGTCGCGGAGAAGCTCGGCCTCGGCGAGGACGCCAGGCCGTTCGACCTGGTCTTCCACGGCGGCTCCGGCTCGACCGCCCAGGAGATCGCCGACGCGGTGAAGTTCGGGGTGGTCAAGATGAACGTCGACACCGACACCCAGTACGCCTTCACCCGCCCCGTCGCGGCCCACATGTTCAGCAACTACGACGGCGTCCTCAAGATCGACGGCGAGGTCGGCAACAAGAAGGCCTACGACCCCCGCGCCTGGGGCAAGGCCGCCGAGGCCGGCATGGCCGCCCGGGTCGTCGAGGCCTGCGAGAACCTCTCCAGCACCGGCCACTCGATCGGGTAGGTCGCGGCGCCGAGCTCCCATGTAACGCGGAGTTATCGACGCTGAACAAGTGGTACTCCGCGCGATCAGCGTCAACAACACCGCGTTACATGCGTCGCGGCACGTTCTCCACAGATCGCTTGACGGGTCTCGCGCCGGCCCGTCCGGTCGTCGAAGGTCGTGCCATGCGTCCTTTGCTGCGTGCCATGGCTTCTCGTCAGGGCGGCCTGTTCACCCGAATGCAGGCCATCGAGGCGGGGTGCACCGAGCGCGAGCTGCGCACCATGACTGCCGTGCACGGCCCGTGGGTCGTCGTACGTCGAGGCGTGTACTGCGAGCGAGAGCTGATCGAGGCGATGACGTCGTACGACGACCGGATGCGGCTCGTCGATCGAGCAGTTCACCTCACGGCCGTGACGGAGCACGTCATGAGCCACGACTCCGCGGCGCGCGCGCTGCGCATCCCGATGCTGAGACCTGCCCGCGAGCTGAGCCACCTCACGCGGGAGGGAGTCGGCGGAACCCGGACCGAGCGTGCTGTGAAGCACCACCTGACCAGGGTCGTCCTGCCCGGAATCCAGACCATCGACGGCATACCGGTCACCACTCCGGTTCGAACGGCCGTCGATCTCGCCCGTGAACACGGTCTGCCCTCGGGAGTCGCGGCCTGCGACCACGTGCTCGCCTCGGGTGTGCCCCGGGCCGGGCTGGTCACCGAGCTCGAGGGCATGTGGTCCTGGCCGCACATCACCCGGGCCCGTGCCTCGGTCGAGCTCGCCGACGCGGGTGCCGAGTCGATCGGTGAGTCCTTGCTGCGTCTCGTGGTGATCGAGCTGGGGCTCGGAGACGTGGAGACGCAGTTCCCGATCCGGCTGCGTGAGGGCGTGGCGTGGACAGACCTGCGCGTCGGTTGCCACGTGTTCGAGTTCGACGGACGGCTGAAGTACCAACGCCGCGACAAGGGTGGTGTGGCGGACCGGCCCGCCGAGGACATCGTGTGGGACGAGCGCAACCGGGAGCGCGAGATCCTCGGCGAGGGCCTGGGCATGTCGCGGGTGATCTGGAACGAGCTGTTCGGCACCGCTCGCGATCGGCTGAGGGCGCGGCTGCGTGCCGAGTACGTCGAGACCGCACGTCGCTACGGCGACACGTTGCCCCCGCACCTCGCCGAGTTCGCTGCCCGCATGCGAGGGCGTCGCCGCCGGTCGGCCTGAGCCGCGACCCTCTTCATGTAACGCGGTGTTCTTGACGCTCTGCACGCCGTACACCACTTGTTCAGCGTCAATAACTCCGCGTTACATGTGGGGCCCGGCGTCAGCGGGGCCCGGGCGTCAGGCAGGGGCCGCCTCGGGCGCCGCCGGGGCGGCGGGCGGCCGCCGTACCCCTCGTGGTGCGGGCGCTCGTAGGCCATCACGGCGACGAGGCCGATCACGTAGACGGCGGTGGGCAGCAGGAACGCCTGCTGCATCGCCTTCGAGAAGAGGTCGGCCACGGCCGGGTCGGTGATGTGGCCCGCGCCCGCGTCGCCGTTGGCCGACGCCCCGGGGAGGTAGTGGGCGATCCGGCTGTCCATCACCACGGCGATCGCCGCGGCGCCCATGACGGAGCCGACCTGGCGGGTCGCGTTGTAGACACCGGCGCCGGCGCCGGCGAGCCGCAGCGGCAGGTTGCGGTTGGCGGTGGCGGCGGTCGGCGCCCAGATGAAGGCGTTGCCGCTGCCGAGCACCACCTGGAAGACGCAGATCAGCCAGATCGGCGAGTCCACCTTGAACTGGGTCGTGAGCAGCACCATCCCGATCAGGCTCAGCGCGAAGCCGGTGCCGACCACGATCCGGGGGTGCACCCGGTCGGTCAGGTTGCCCACCGGGCGGGCCAGCACGATCGACATCGCGGCCATCGGCAGGAACAGCAGGGCCGCCTGGAGTGGGGAGAAGCCGCGGACCGCCTGTGCCCAGAGCATCAGCGGGAAGCCCATCGACGAGGCGACGAAGCCCATCACGGTGATCGCGACGTTGGACACCGAGAAGTTGCGGTCCGTGAAGAGGCTCAGCGGCACCAGCGGCTCCTGCTTGTTCCGCGACTGCCAGAACACGAAGGCGACGAGGAAGGCCACGCCTCCGACGATCATCGCGATGATCCAGTCGGCCCAGTGCTTCTGGTGGCCCTCCTGGACGCCGAACGCGAGCAGGAACAGCCCGATGCCGGACAGCGCGACGCCCAGCCAGTCGAAGTGGTGCGAGTGCGTGGGCAGGTTCGGCACCAGCCGCACGGCCATCACGAACGCCAGGATGCCGACCGGCACGTTGACGAAGAAGATCCACTCCCAGCCGAGGCCGTCGGTCAGCACACCGCCCAGGATCGGGCCGACGACCATGGCGATGCCGGCAGTGGCACCCCAGACGGCCATCGCCTTCCCGCGCTCCGCGGCGGGGAAGATCCGGGTGATGATCGCCATCGTCTGCGGGGTCATCATCGACGCGCCGAAGCCCTGCACCACCCGGGCGAGGATGAGCATCTCGATCGTGTTGGTCAGGCCGCACCACAGGGAGGCCGCCGTGAAGACGGTGAGGCCGGCGAGGTAGAGGCGCTTGGAGCCGTAGCGGTCACCGAGGCGGCCCATGATGAGCACCGGCACCGCGTAGGCGAGCATGTAGGCGCTGGTGACCCAGACGACGTCGTTCACGCTCGCGCCGAGCTCGTCGATGATGGTCGGCGTCGCCACCGTCACGATCGTGAGGTCGACCAGGATCATGAAGAACCCGAGGCACAGCGCGAAGAGGGCGGGCCAGGGCCTGACCTCAGAGTCGCCGGCAGGGGGCGTCACACCCGGCGGCTGGGCAGGCTGCGTCTCGGTCGTCTGGGCCATGGCAGCACTCAACACCCGAGGGGTGACAATTAGTCCATGAACCCCTCCACCCCAGACAGCCCCGGGATCGGCCGCGACCTGATCGCCGGCCCGCCTCCCACCTTGCTCCCGGAGGACCCGGCCGCTGCCGAGCTGGCGTCCGGGACCTCCGCGCACGACGTCGTACGTCGCCACCCGGAGTCGCCGCTCGCCTGGGCGACCCTTGCCGAGGCAGGCGCTGGGGGAGGGGACCGACGACGTCACGGCCTACGCGTACGCCCGGGTCGGCTACCACCGCAGCCTCGACCTGCTGCGCCGCAACGGCTGGAAGGGGCACGGCCCGGTGCCCTGGTCGCACGAGCCCAACCGCGGTTTCCTGCGCGCCCTCGCGGCCCTGTCCACGGCGGCCGGACTGATCGGCGAGGACGCCGAGCGCGACCGCTGCGCGCAGTTCCTGGCCGACTCCAGCCCGGAGGCGGGCGCCGCGCTGCTCTGATCAGCGGTACTCGGGGTTGGCGTAGTCGAACCGCGCGCCGGCGTCCCACGCCGAGCGCTGGTTGCCGTACGCCGGGATGCCGCCGGCCTGCTTCAGCATCGCGGCGAGGTGCATCAGGTTCCAGGTCATGAACGTCGTGTTGCGGTTGGTGAAGTCGTTCTCCGGGCCGCCACTGCCCTCGTCCAGGTACGACGGCCCGGGGCCGGCCTCGCCGATCCAGCCGGCGTCGGCCTGCGGCGGGATGCTGTAGCCGATGTGCTGCAGCGAGTAGAGGATGTTCTGCGCGCAGTGCTTGATGCCGTCCTCGTTGCCGGTGATCAGGCAGCCGGCCACCTTCCCGTAGAAGGCGTACTGCCCGTCGTCGTTGAGGATTCCCGAGTGGGCGTAGAGCCGCTCGATGACCTGCTTGGTGATGCTGGAGTTGTCACCGAGCCAGATCGGGCCGGCGATCACGAGGATGTCCGCGGCCAGGACGCGGGGTGAGATCTCCGGCCACGCATCGCTCTCCCAGCCGTGCTCCCGCATGTCCGGGTAGACGCCGGTGGCGATGTCGTGGTCGACGGCGCGCAGGGTCTCCACCTCGACGCCGTGCTTGCGCATGATCTCGGCGCTGGCCTCGACGAGACCCTGGGTGTTGCTCACCTCGGGTGAGCGCTTGAGGGTGCAGTTGACGAACACTGCGGAGAGTCCGGTGAAGTCGTGGTCGCGCTGTTCCTGGTTCATCCCACCGACGGTATCGGGTGGGGTGAGACGCAGGTCACATCCCGCTAGAGTGCCGTGCCATGGCTCATGTGGACTCCTCGGGCGGGGCCTCAGCCGGCGACGGCGTGCCGCCCACCAACAAGACCCTGCTGGTGCTCGCCGGGATCTGCCTGGCGATCCCGATCAT
>CAWCFR010000008.1:0-22049 GCA_963794725.1 uncultured Actinomycetota bacterium | reverse complement strand
TTCTCCACCGTGCGGGCACATGCCGTCAACCCGCGGATGCGGATGGACCTGCGCACCACGATCTCCCTGCGCGAGGAGCTCGAGAAGGGCCTCGAGCGGCTGCTCGCGCCCGTCGGCAAACGTGCCACCCCGCCGGTGCCGCAACGAGTGACCCAAGTCACCCACCGGGTCACCCCCGGGTCAGCCGGCGGATCCACCCGCACGGCAGCTAGAGGTCAGCGGCGGAAGCCCTCGCGGATCTCGTCGAACCGGAGCACGCCGGTGTGGGCGTCGAGGTCGGGGGAGAGGTAGAAGCGCTGCACGGCGACCACGATCGCCTCGGCCAGCAGGTCGCGAAAGGCGGGATCCTCCAGCCGCTGGGCATCGGCGGCGTTGCTGAGGTAGCCGGCGTCGAGGCGCACGGCCGGCATCCGGGTGTTGCGCAGCAGCTCCCAGGTCTTGGGGTGGGTGCGCAGGTCGACGAGGTCGGTCCGGGCCACGATCTCGCGCTGCACCAGGCCCGCGAAGCGCTCGCCGGCCGAGGACCAGGTCGCGGGGTCGGCGTCGCCGAAGAAGTACGCGGAGACGCCGGAGGCGTCGGGGTTCGTGGCGGCGTCGACGGCCAGCGAGCAGAACAGGTCGGCTCCGGTCCGGTTGGCGAAGTCGGCGCGCTCGTGCTCCTCGCCCGGCGCGGCAGCCCACCGGGGCGTGGCCAGGAACGCCTGCACGCCCGTCGCGACCAGGCGACCCTCCACCCGCCCGGCGAGGTCGTGCAGGATCGCGTCGGACGACTCGGCGTACCGCTCGGGCAGGTGGTGGCCGCGGCCGACGTCGATCACCACGATCTTGCCGCCCAGGTGCGGTCCGGCGTCGCGGATGTGCTCCTCGGCACGCAGGGTGTTGGGGGCTCCGCCCTTGACCATCGGGGAGAGGCGGCGCAGCGCCTTGAAGGTGGCCGGCCCGCAGGTGCCGTCGGGCGGGACGCCGAAGTTGCGCTGGAACTCGCGCAGCCCCGCCTCGGTCTCGGGGCCGAAGTAGCCGTCGACCCGGCCGACGGTGAAGCCGAGGTCGAGCAGCCGGCGCTGCAGCGCGTAGACGTCGTCGCCGGCCACCAGGTTGCCGGGCAGGTGGGTCAGGATGCGGTCGCCGAGCCGCCACCGGGCCTCGTCGAGGCGCCGGAAGGTCAGCGGACCGACCACGCCGTCGACGGTCAGGCCGCGCTGCTGCTGGAAGGTGCGCACCGCCAGCTCGACCCGGTCGTCGAAGAAGGCGCCGAGCGGCGGCTCACCCTCGAAAGCAGCATCGCCCAGAAGACCGATCCGCTCGAGCAGACCGGTGATCTGGGCGACTGGGGGACCCGAGTCTCCGTGCTGGATGACCCCCGGATGTGTGCTGGACACGCAGGCGACTGTAGTGGTCGCTGCGTCGCGTCAGCCGATGTAGTCGGCGAGCTCCTTGAGCAGCGCGGCCTTGGGGCGCGCGCCCACGATCTGCTTGACGACCTCGCCGCCCTTGTACAGGTTGAGCGTCGGGATGCCGTTGACGCGGTACGTCGAGGGGGTGACCGGGTTCTCGTCGACGTTCAGCTTGACGAAGGTGACCTTGTCGCCGTGCTCGGCGCTGAGCTCGTCGAGGATGGGGCCGACCTGGCGGCACGGGCCACACCACTCGGCCCAGAAGTCGACGAGTACGGGCTTCTCGGACTTGAGTACGTCGGCCTCGAAGGTGTCGTCGGTGACTGCCTGCAGGTTGGACATCTGTTCTCCTCTGGGGTTGATCACAAGGACTGACCTCGGATGTATCTGGTCAACAGCCTGCCACCTGCGGTTGTTCCCGGGCGGGAGGCTCAGGCGATGGCGCCGACCGTGGCCGCGCCGGCGGAGGTGGTCAGGGCGAAGTCGAGGTCGGCGAGGTAGCGCTCGGCGTCCAGGGCGGCCGCGCAACCGGTGCCGGCCGCGGTGATCGCCTGGCGGTAGTGGTGGTCGACGAGGTCGCCGCAGGCGAACACGCCGGTCAGGTTGGTACGCGTGGAGGGAGCGTCGACCAGCACGTAGCCCTCGTCGTCGAGCCGGACCTGGCCGGGCAGCAGCTCCGAGCGCGGGTCGTGGCCGATGGCGATGAACAGCCCGGTCGCGCCGAGCTCGCGCTCCTCGCCGGTCTCGGTGTCGCGCAGGGTCAGCCCGGTGAGCTTGTCGTCACCGTGGATGCCGACGACCTCGGAGTTCCACGCGAAGTCGATCTTCGGGTCGGCGTACGCACGCTCCTGCATGATCTTGGAGGCGCGCAGCTCGCCGCGGCGGTGGATCAGCGTGACCTTGGTGCCGAAGCGCGAGAGGAAGGTCGCCTCCTCGATCGCGGAGTCGCCACCGCCCACGACGGCGATGTGCTGGTCGCGGAAGAAGAACCCGTCGCAGGTCGCACACCAGCTGACGCCGTGCCCGGAGAGACGGTCCTCGTCGGGCAGGCCGAGCTTGCGGTAGCCCGAGCCCATCGCCAGGATCACCGCTCGGGCGCTGAAGGTGCCTTCCGCGGTGGTGACGACCTTGGTCTCGCCGGTCAGGTCCAGCGCGGTGACGTCGTCGGAGACGATCTCGGCGCCGAAGCGCTCGGCCTGCGCGCGCATCTCGTCCATCAGCGCCGGGCCCTGGATCCCGTCGCGGAAGCCCGGGAAGTTCTCGACCTCGGTGGTGTTCATCAACGCCCCACCGGCCGTCACCGAGCCCTCGAAGACGAGGGGGTTCAGGCTGGCGCGGGCGGCGTACACCGCGGCGGTGTAGCCGGCGGGTCCGGACCCCACGATGATCACGTCGCGGATCTCGGCCCCGGAATTCGACTGAGTGTCGCTCACTGCTTCTCCTCCATCGGTACGTCGGCTCAACAGATCCTAGGCACCCGTTGTTCCGGTGCCGGGCACGGCGCATGGGACGGTGACGGGTGCGTCAGGTGAGGGAGACGAGGCTGGTGAGGTCGTCGGTGGGCAGCTGCGGCGAGGCCGTCGCGTCGACGCTCATGCTGCGCAGGTCGGCACGCCCGGACTGGACGGTCAGGAAGGCGGTGTCCGAGGCGTCGCGGCCGGTCGCGATCCGCACCAGGGACGAGCGCGGTGCCAGTGCGGTCGCGTCGACGACGCGCCACTGCCCGTCGATCGCCGCCTCGACCACGGCGTGGAAGTCCATCGGGTCGAGCCCCGGCGCGTAGACCGAGACCAGCCGGGCCGAGACGTTGCGGGCCCGCAGCATCGCGATCACCAGGTGGGCGTAGTCGCGGCAGACGCCCTGGCGCGCCAGCAGGGTCTGGGTGGCGCCGTCGGTGTGCCGGCTGGAGCCGCTGACGTAGTAGAGCTGCGTGCCGACCCACGAGCTGACGGCGTCCAGCAGGGCCTTGCCCTCCAGGTTCGAGAACTCCGCCCAGGCCGTCGGGCCGAGCTCGTCGGACTCGGCGTAGCGACTGGGTCGGCGGTAGACGATCTCGTCGACGGGGTTCACCTTCGCCGGGGGCGCGGTTCCGGAGACCTCGGCGGCGTACTCGAGCCGGAGGCGTCCGACCCCGGCCCGGCACACGTGCAGCCGGCCTCCGTCGTCGACCCGGACCTCCTCGGTGGCCAGGGGCGCGCCGTCCACGGTGACCGCCAGCCGTTCCGAGGCGAGGGCGGGGCCGTCGGCGACCGCCACCGACCAGACCAGGTCGGCCGGCTCGCGGACGTCGAGCTCGATCTCGGCGCTCACCCGGCGCGTGGTGGTCATCGCCCCAGTCTCACGGAGCGACGGTGGTGCTGGCCAATCGGTGGGCGCCGTCGCAGCTCCACGCCTCGACGAGTCGCTTGCCCTTCCGTGGGGGGTGGACGACCAGCGCGGCCGGCTTCCCGTCGAGGGAGACCAGCGACAGGCTCGAGCCGTCGGTGACGGCCGGACCGGGGCAGGTCGCCGGCACTGCGGCGGTCGCACCGTTGTCCTGGCTCTGGCTCTTGAGGGGTGCGGGGGCGCGCAGCGCCGGTGCCCGCACCAGCAGGCCGCGTACGTCCCGGGCGAAGGTGGTGACGCTGAGGTCGGGCGCCGACTGCGGCGCGATCTCGGACTTGCTCCCGCTGGTGCCCTCCAGCGGCGTCGGCGCCAGACCGGCCGTGCCGGCGCCGGCGTCGGACGACTTCGCGGTGTCGCCGCCGCCGGAGCCGGCAAGGTTGACCGCGGTCAGCCCACCGAGACCGAGCACGACGACTGCGGCGGCCGCTGCGGCGATGCGCGGCATCCACCGCGGCCGCAGGGGGACGACCTTGCCCGTGGCGTTGTGCTCCTCGGAGATCTTCGCGGCCTCGCGCTCGGCCACGAGCCCGGCCAGCGTGTCGTCGAGGCGCAGGGCGACGTCGGGGGGCAGTGGCTCGCTGTCGCTCCCGCTGGAGCCGAGGCCGGCGAGCAGGTCGCGCACGCGCTGCTCCTGCTCCGGGTCCAGCTCCGCGTTGTTCTCCGGGTCGTGCTCGCTCATGCCTGCTCACCTCCTCGGGGTGTCTCGCGCTCGTGGGCATCCTCGTGGTCGGGGTGTGCGGGGGGACCTCGGTGGGACGCATCGGCGGGGCCGGAGGTTCCCGCGGGGTCGTCGAGCAGGTCACGGAGCAGGGTCGCGAGCCGGGCGCGTCCCCGTGAGCACCGGCTCTTCACGGTGCCGGGCGCGGTCTCGAGGATCGCCGCGGCCTCGGCCACGGGATAGCCCTCCATGTCGACCAGGACCAGCGCCGCCCTCTGGTCCGGGGGCAGCTGCTCGAGGGCGGCGAGGACCACCCGCCTCCGCTCCCCGGCGACCACCTCGACGGCCGGGTCGGCGGCGGCCGGGCCGGCGAGCACGTCGCCGCGCGCAGCTCTCTCCTCGAGGTCGTCGGGCAGCGGGTCGGCCGAGCGCACCGTGCGTCGCCGCAGCCGGTCCAGGCACGCGTTCACCACGATCCGGTGCAGCCACGTGGTCACGGCGGCGTCCCCGCGGAACGACCCCGCCTTGCGGAACGCCGAGATCATCGCGTCCTGCAGGGCGTCGGCGGCGTCCTCGGTGTTGCCCGTGGTGCGCAACGCCACCGCCCACAGCCGGTCGCGGTGGCGGGTGAACAGGACGCCGAACGCGTCGGGGTCACCGGCCAGGTGCGCGTCGAGGAGGTCCCGGTCCGTGCTGGCGCCGGGGCCGGGCTCCCGGCTCACGACCGGACGGTGACGTCGGCGATCTCTCCGCGGAAACCACCCGAGACCGGCGGCAGCTTGGTCAACCAGACGAGCAGGTAACGCGTGCGGGTGCCGTTGTCGAGCCGGATCGTGGTGCTCGTGGGCGCGGCGACGCTGGAGCCGACCCGGTCGAGCTGGCTCAGCTGGTCGGGCGCCCGGGTCACACCGGCCGGGGCGGCGTACATCTCGATGTCGGTGGGCTGCCCCTTCAGCTGGATCGAGATCGACTTCGCCGTCCGGTCGCGGCCCAGGTCGAGCATGACCCCGACGCCGCCCTTGAGGCCGCCGAGCGCCGGGTTGTTGTAGTAGGTGCTGGTCGTCCAGGTGGTCGAGGGATCGCCGTCGATCACGTTCCCGACCTCGCCGGGATTCTCGGTGTCGTCGCCCAGGGGGTCGAAGTCGGTGGCGCGTGCGACCGCGATCTTGGTGCCCCCCGCAGCCTGCGCCGAGCTGGTGGGGCTCGTCGCCGACGGGGTGTTGCCGCCGTCCTGCCGGCCGCGGTTGAAGGCGTAGGCCATCGCCACCACCACCACCAGCAGGACCGCGATGATCACCGCCGTCCGCAGCCACCCTCGGCCCTCGGTGCCCGTGTGGACGTCGTTGCGGTCGTCGTTCTCGTCGACGAAGGGCCAGAACCCGGTGCCGTCCGTCCCGGCCGGTTCGGGGCCCAGCTCGTCGACCCCGAGGGCGGTCTCGCCGGTGGCCGCGCCACCGCCGAGGCTGGTGCCGGCGGCGGACGCAGGTCGCTCGCGCGGTGCTCGCCGCTCGGTGCCGGCGAAGAGGGGACGCTCCGGGAGGTCCTCGAACGGCGGGGGCGGAGTGGCCCTGTCGGTCGGCGCACGCAGCGGGGACAGGGCCTCGTGGGCCTGCGTGGCCTCGAGCGACGCCTGGTGTGACTCGAGGTCGTCGGGTACCGCGACCGAGAGCTGGGTGGACTCGAGCCCGTCGTCGAAGCCCGCGGCCGGCTCGGCGTCGGCCGGCTCGGCGTCGACCGGTTCGGCTTCGGTGGGTTCGGCGTCGGCCAGCGGCTGAGCCGCGGTGGCCTCGGGGGTCGGTTGGCCTCGTGGGATCGAGACGGTGGGCTCGGCGTGCATCGCCTGGGGATCGATGGGCGCCGCCTGGGTGGGGTCCCCGACGTAGTCCGCGAGGGCGGCAGCGATCTCCTGCGCCGTCTCGATCGGCAGCGCGTGCTGGGAGGCCTCCTTGTGCAGCACCCGCTCGCAGATGGCGTCCAGGGTCCGGGGCACCCCGGCGCGGACCTGACGCGGGCGCAGCGGCCGGCGACCCTCGCGCGGGGCGCGCGGGACGGCCGATCGAGACACGCCCGGCCAGCGACCGGTCAGGGCCGCGTAGAGGATGCCGGCCACGTCGATGACGTCGGCCTCGCGGTCGTCGAGCTCGCCGTAGAGCGGGTCCGGCCCCCTGGGCGGCTCCAGGCTGGCGTCGACGACGTACCCGATCAGCTTGACCGTGCCGGAGGTGGTGACGAGCACGGACTCGGGGTTCAGGCGTCCGTGTGCCACGCCCTGGGCGTGCCCGACGGCGATCGCGTCGGCCACCTCGCGGGCCAGCCAGGCGGCCCGGGAGGGCGGCAGGGTGTCCTGCTGCAGCATCAGGTCGAGCGAGACGCCGTCGCCCCACTCGTTGACCACCCAGGTGATGCCGCCGGAGTCGTCGCAGTCGAGCACGCGCAGCAGGTGCGGGTCGGTGACCGTGGCCGAGACGCGGGCGGCCTCGAGGAGCGCCGCGGACCGGGGGTCCTCGCTGCTCACCGCGTGGATGGCGACGCTGCGCGCGAGCACGGTGTCGGTGGCACGCCAGAACCGGGCCCCCTCGCTCTCCGCGAGCAGGTCCTCGAGCCGGTAGCGGTCGGCCAGCACGGTGCCGGGTCCGATCGAGCTCGTCACGAAACTCCCTCTGCTGCTGGGCAACCCCGTGCCCATCGTAGGGCCCGGCCATGCGTCGGACCGGGGGTCGGCCGGGAGGTCACCGCCTGCCCGGGAGGCGCTGCCTGAGCAGGGCCACGACGTCGGTCACCTCGGTGAGGCGCAGCAGCCGGGCCAGCCCGAGGTACGCCGCCGTGAAGATCGCCCCCACCACCACGAGGTCCAGCAACGCGTGCAGCCGGCCGGACCCCGGCACGACGTCGACCAGCAGCACCCGCGCCGCCCAGGCCAGGGCTGCCGAGACCAGCACGGCGAGGGCGAGCCGGACCAGGAAGCGCAGGAGCACGCGCCCGGCCAGCCCGCCGACCCGGCGCGAGAGCAGCGTGTAGGAGAGCGCTGCCCCGACGGCGTAGGAGCAGGCGTAGGCACCGACCAGCCGAGGGGCCACCTGCGCCACCGGGGCGTGATGGGTCAGCACGAGGGCGGCGACGATGTTGGTCGCCGCGATGCCGCACTGGATGAAGAAGACCAGCCGGTTCTGCTCCAGGGCGTAGAACCCGCGCAGCAACAGGTAGTGCATCGTGAAGAGCACCAGGCCGAGCCCGAAGAGGGCCAGCGACGGCGCGAACGTGCCGAAGTCGTCCTTGGCGCTGCCGTAGGCCCAGACGATGTGGGCCGTGTCGAGCGCCATCACCGCCAGGAACGCGGCCGCCGGCACGATCAGGGCGTAGGCCGAGCGCAGCGTCGAGGAGACCGCGCGGCCCACGGCAGGCAGGTCGCCGCGGGCGGCGTACGACGAGAGCAGGGGCAGCATCGCCGTGGCCAGGGAGACGGTGATGATCGCGTGGGGGACCATCGTCAGCAGGAACGCGTTGGCGTAGATCGTGTAACCGGCCCCGCCGGAGTCGCCGCCCACGGTGCCGTGGCTGGCCAGCCGCACCACCACGGTGTAGGCGACCTGGTTCACCACCACGAACAGCACGGTCCACACGCCGAGGCGCAGCGTGTGCCCGAGGCCGCTGCCGCGGAAGTCGAACCGCGGCCGGTAGCGGTACCCGGTGGAGCGCAGGTACGGCACCAGCACCAGGAACTGCACCACGATCCCGACCGTCGAGCCCAGGCCCAGGAGCAGCTCCTGACCCGAGCTGAACCCGGCCTGCTTCTGGCTCCCCTCGGCGGAGCCGTAGGTGATCAGGTAGACCACCAGGACGGCCACGGACACGACGTTGTTGGCGATCGGCGCCCACATCATCGGACCGAAGCGACCGCGCGCGTTCAGCACCTGGCCGACGAGCACGAACATCCCGTAGAAGAACACCTGCGGCAGGCAGTAGCGCGCGAAGGCGATCACCGAGTCCAGCTGGTCGGCCCGCGAGGGATCGAAGAAGCCCCGGTCGAGGAACAGCGCCATCAGTGACGGCGCGAAGATCACCAGCAGGATCGTCACCACGACCAGGAAGACACCGGCCAGCGTGATGATCCGGGAGGTGTACGCCGCCCCGCCGTCCGGGTCGTTGCGGCCGGCCCGGACCAGCTGCGGCACGAGCACGGCGTTGACGACGCCGCCGGCGAGCAGGATGTAGAGCATGTTCGGCACCGTGTTCGCGATGTTGAACACGTCGGCGTGCAGGCCGACCCCGAGGGCAGCGGCCAACAGGATGGTGCGGACGAAGCCGCTCATCCGCGAGACGACCGTCCCGGCCGCCATCACCGCGCTGGAGGTCAGCAGCGACTTCGAGGCGGCGGCGTCCTGGGCCCGCTCCTGCCTGGCCTGCTCCTGGGCGCTCTCCTCCGGCCCGCTCACGGGGCCGCTCATGCCTGCCCCTCACGACGCCAGCGGCGGCTGCGGATGCGGATGACGATGCGGCGTACCACCATCACGGCCAGCAGCAGGCAGCCGGCGGCGATGACGTACCAGAGCACCTGGCCCACCTGGCTCGAGCGCAGGCTGAAGGTGAACGGTGCACCCGCCACCTGACCCCCCTCGGTGACCGGGACCATCGTGACCTCGTGCACCCCGGCGGGGCTGTGCACGGCGAGCGGGACCGTCGTCCGCTGGCCAGGGCCCAGCTCCACGGGGTCCGCGGACTCCACCGTGACGTCGCCGCTGTCGGTGCGGGTGCGCAACCCCACGCGGATGGGCTGCGCGAGACCGTTGACGAGGGTGACGACGAGCGTGCCCGAGCCGGCGGAGAGCGTGACGAAGTCGGTCCCGGTGACCTGCACCCGGTTCATCCGCGCGCGCACGTTGCTGTCGAGGTCGCGGACCTGGTCGGCGGCCAGGCGAGGTGTGGGCCTGGCGCTGTAGGCCGAGCCCTGCATCGCCGCGCCGGTCAGCCGGTCGCGCACGTCGTTGAGGTTGGCCAGCAGGTCGCCGAGGGCGTCACCGGTGCGCACCAGCGATCGGGTGGTGGCGATGTTGAACGGACCGATCTCGGCCGCGCGCTGTGCCCTGCCGTAGCTGAGCTTGCCGTCGTACGTCGTCGGCCCACCCTGCTGGATCGGCACGAGGTGGAGCCACTTCTGGGAGAGGCCGCCGAAGAAGTCGGCGTCTCGCCAGTGGGCGCCCGGGTCCCAGCGCATCGGGAAGCGGACCACGATCGGGCGACGTTGGTCGAGGTCGAGGGCGGCCTCGGACAGGATCCGCTGGCGCATCGCGAGCGGGTCGGCCGACGGAGAGGGAAGTGGTCCCCCCGCCGACGCGCGCTCGTCGCTGAGCACCAGGGGCTGGCCGGTGGCCAGCCGGGCGAACGGGGGGCCGGTGGTGCTGCCGTGGTCGCCGAGGACGAACAGGGTCTCGGCGTCGACGCCGCCGAGCAGGGAGGGGTCGAACAAGCCGTCCGGTGGCGCCACCGCCGCCGTGGCCGGCAGCGCTCGCGCCTTCATCCGGCGGGCCGACAGCGACTGCGCGCGCGTGAGGAGGCTGGGTCGGCTGCGCACCACCGACTGCACGTCCAGGTCGCCGTACGGCATCGACAGCAGGGTCTGGCCGCGCACGGCGTCGAGGAAGGTCTGCAGCACCAGCGCGGAACGGGCCCGCTCCTCCTCGTCGGGCACGGCGCCCGGGTCGGGACCACTGGCGCTCTCGGAGGTCTCCGACGGCGTGGCGGTCGCCGACGCGCTGCTCGAGGAGCTCTCGGACGGGGAGGGCGTCTTGCCCGGCTTCTCGGTGCGCTGGCGTGGGCCCAGGGAGAGCGGTGGGTTGCCCCGGGCGAAGTCGTCGAGCGCGTCGAGCACCGCGGGGTCGACCTCCCACGTCACCGGGTTCGACCCGGCTGAGGCCGCGAACTCGGCCAGCCGGGTCAGGCGGCCCTCGGGGCCGGTCAGTGCGACCCAGCGGCTGGGCCCGTTCAGGCTGCCGTCGCCCGAGCGTCGGGCGCGCTCGCGCATGGGCAGCAGCAGGGAGACGTCGACGTGGCGCCGGGCCTGGTCCTTCGTCACGAGCGGGATGAAGGTACGGGCGCGGCCGTCGGCCACGAGGTCGCGGCCGTCTGCGTTGCTGCCGAGGGCGTGCACGCCGATCCAGTAGACGCCGGGCTCGCCGGTGATGCCCATCGAGTCGCGCGGCACCCGGATGGCGAAGGTGGTCGAGCTGACCGGCGGGCAGGTCGCCGATCTTGACGTAGGTGGACGGGTCGCTGAGCCGGGTGCCCACGGTCGCATCGGCGTCGGTGAGGTCGGCCTCGGCGAGGTCGTCGCGGCTGGTGATCGGCTCGGCGGAGAGGAACGGGGCGACGTTGATGTCGGTCCACTCCTCGTCGGAGACGTTGCTGACCACGCCGCGCAGGAGCAGCGCGCCCTTGGCCGGGATGACGGCCGGGGTCATGCCGGTCAGCTGCACGGCGAGCGGGGTGGCCTGCTCGGCGGGCTGGTCGGCGGCGCGCACCCGCGCCTGCGCCGGGCCTGCGCCGACGAGCAGCGGTCCCGCCGCCGAGCCGGCGACCAGCGCCGCCGCCACCAGCGCGCGCGGGAGCAGACGGGACCGTGGCACGCGGTCAGGCTAGATGAGGGGTGGTCCTCGGGCGGCCCGGCACGACGCACCGGCCGGGCCAACTCCTAGACTCGTCGGTTGTGTCCGAGGAGCCCCTGCTGATCAGCGACGTCCAGGCGCGCGTGGTGGCGGAGCTGGCGCGGATCTCCCCGGTGACCGAGGAGCTGGGATCCCGGTTCTCGGCGGCCGGGGAGGAGATCGCGCTGGTCGGTGGCCCGGTGCGCGACGCGATGCTCGGCCGGCTGCACCAGGACCTCGACTTCACCACCTCGGCACGGCCCGAGGTGACCGAGCGGCTGCTCAAGGGCTGGGCCGAGGCGACCTGGGACATCGGCCGCGCCTTCGGCACCATCGGTGCCCGCCGGGGCGAGTGGCAGATCGAGATCACGACGTACCGCTCCGAGGCGTACGACCCGGCCAGCCGCAAGCCCGAGGTGCAGTACGGCGACACGCTCGACGGCGACCTGACCCGGCGTGACTTCACCGTCAACGCGATGGCGCTGGTGCTGCCCGAGCAACGGCTCGAGGACCCCTTCCACGGCATCGTCGACCTCGCCCACCGGCTGCTGCGCACGCCGGGCCGTCCCGAGGACTCGTTCTCCGACGACCCGCTGCGGATGATGCGCGCCGCCCGGTTCGCCGCCCAGCTCGGCTTCGAGGTCGCCCCCGAGGTCGTCGCGGCGATGCGCGACATGGCCGAGCGGATCACGATCGTCTCGGCCGAGCGAGTCCGCGACGAGCTGGTGAAGCTGCTGATGTCCCCCGACCCGGTGCCGGGGCTGCGGCTGCTGGTCGAGACCGGGCTGGCCGGCTACGTCCTGCCCGAGCTGCCGGCGCTCGCCCTCGAGCGCGACGAGCACCACCGGCACAAGGACGTCTACGAGCACACCCTCACGGTGCTGCTCCAGTCGATCGACCTCGAGGACCGGCTCGACGGACCCGACTTCGTCTCCCGGTTCGCCGCGCTGATGCACGACGTGGGCAAGCCGATGACCAGGCGCTTCGCCGCGGGCGGCGCCGTCACCTTCCACCACCACGACGTGGTCGGCGCGAAGCTCACCCGCAAGCGGATGCAGGCCCTGCGCTTCCCCAAGGAGCAGATCGACGCGGTCGCGCAGCTGGTCGAGCAGCACCTGCGCTTCCACGGCTACGGCACGGGGGAGTGGACCGACTCGGCGGTGCGGCGCTACGTCCGCGACGCCGGCGACCAGCTCGAGCGGCTGCACGTGCTGACCCGCGCCGACTGCACCACCCGCAACCAGCGCAAGGCGGATCGCCTGCGCCGCACCTACGACGACCTCGAGTCGCGCATCGAGCGGCTCTCCTCCGAGGAGGAGCTCGCCGCGATCCGGCCGGACCTCGACGGCAACCAGATCATGGAGATCCTCGGGGTCGGGCCCGGGCCGTGAGGTCGGCGAGGCCTACCGGCACCTGCTCGAGCTGCGCCTCGACAACGGCCCGATGTCGCAGGAGGAGGCCACGCAGGCCCTGCTGGCCTGGGCCGCCGACCGGGGTCAGGGCTAGCTCGGGCTAGGCCGTGCCCCAGCCCTCGGCGCCGCGGAGCAGCTCGACCCGGCCGCAGTTGTCCGGACCGTGCCGATCGGACCACCCGTGGTCACGCACGACCGGTCAGGGTGGGCACCACGATCCCCAGGGCGGTCTGGTGACCGACCACCAGCACCGTCTCGCCGTTGTGCTGGTCGGCGATCTCGTCGAGAGCGGCGCGGTGCCGCTCGACCACCTCCGTGCCGGACTCACCACCCGGGAAGCGCGCGGCCAGGTCGCCGTCGTACCAGCGGTCGCTCACCTCGTGGATCCGGCGTACGTCGAAGGGCTGGCCGAGCAGGTCGCCGATGAAGACCTCGCGCAGCGCCTTGCGGGCCGTGACCGAGACGCCCAGCAGGGCGGCGGCGATCTCCCCGGTCTGCACCGAGCGGGAGACGTCGCTGGTGTGGACGGCGGCGACCCGCCGGTCGGCCAGCGCGGTGCCGAGCGCGTGGGCCTGGGCGCGTCCCTCGCGCGTCAGTGACCCGCCCTCGTCGGAGAACCAGTCCTCCACGAACGCGGCCCGGGCGTGCCGGGCCAGCACCAGGGTGGCCGGGCAGTGCAGGCTCATGCGCCCATCACATCACTGGCAGACCACTGGCCCGCCCCGGATCCGGGACGGGCCAGTGCTCGACGTGCGGTGTGATGGGAGGTCAGGCGACCGGCTGGGTGACCTGCTGACCGTTGAGCACACGGAAGGTGAACGCCGCCGCGATCAGCAGCACCGGGACCGCCACGAGCAGGCCGACCAGGCACAGCACGGCGCCGACGATGATCACGACGATGCCGAGCAGGTAGAACACGATCGTGTTGCCCAGGTTCGAGGTCGCGAAGCTGACGCTCGCCTTGATCGCGTCCATCGGAGCCATGCCCTGGTCGACGACGTAGAACATCGCCCAGTTGAGCAGGAAGCCGATGATGATCCCCGGGATGTAGCACAGGATCGTGCCGATCGCGGTGGCCACCGCCACGATGAGCGCGGTGACGATCACCGGTCCCTTGGTGGCCCAGGCACCGATCTCGCCCATCGAGGCCGGCTTGCCGTCGACGATGTTGAGGGCGTTCTTGATCAGACCGGCGCCCAGCGCCTGCGAGACCAGGCTGACGAACAGGCCGGCGAGGCCGGCGCCGAGGATGGAGACGAAGAAGCTCGGGCCGCACTGGGTCTGCACGGACTGGCCGAAGACCGTCTGGGTGCAGTCGTGGGTGCCGAGGAGCGTCGCGCGGAGGAGGATCTGGACGATCACCTCGACCACGATGAGCACCACGACCACGACCAGCACGGGCACCAGCAGCTCGCCGGGCTTGCTCTTGAACCTGTTCCAGCCGTAGCTGAAGGAGTCGGGCGCGCTGTAGGCAGCGCCACCGCCGGGTGGTGCCGCGGGAGGCGGCGGCGGAGCGGCGCCGTACCCACCTTGGGCGGGCGGCGGAGCCTGCGGGGGCGGAGGCTGCGACGTCGGGGAATCCGAGGGTGCGGGCGGGTAGTCCGAGGGTGGGGGCGGGGAGCCGAGGGAGGTGGTGGCGGAGGTGGCGGGGTGCCTCCGGGGTCTGCGCCTGGGTTCTCCGGAGGAGGAGGTGTGCCTTCGCTCATGCCCGAACCTTAGAAACACCTGAACCCCGTGTCGATGACCCGAGCCGGCCAACTAGTCCCGTGTCGCAAACGCACAAGCGGCCCCCCGAGCTTGTCGGGGAGCCGCTTGTGGAGGTATGCGAACGGTGTCTAGCGCTCGACCTCGCCGGCGATGAACGCCTCGACCGAGGCGCGGCCCTGGTCGTCGGGGCGCTGCACGGGCGGGCTCTTCATCAGGTACGACGACGCGGAGAGCAGCGGGCCACCGATGCCGCGGTCCTTGGCGATCTTCGCGGCGCGGATCGCGTCGATGATGATGCCGGCGGAGTTGGGGGAGTCCCAGACCTCGAGCTTGTACTCCAGGTTCAGCGGGACGTCGCCGAACGCGCGACCCTCGAGCCGCACGTAGGCCCACTTGCGGTCGTCGAGCCACTGGACGTAGTCCGACGGGCCGATGTGCACGTTGCGGTCGGAGAGGTGACCGGTCATGTTCGAGGTCACGGCCTGCGTCTTGGAGATCTTCTTGGACTCCAGGCGCTCGCGCTCGAGCATGTTCTTGAAGTCCATGTTGCCGCCGACGTTGAGCTGGTAGGTGCGGTCCAGCACCACGCCGCGGTCCTCGAACAGCTTGGCCATCACCCGGTGGGTGATGGTGGCGCCGACCTGCGACTTGATGTCGTCGCCGACGATCGGCACGCCGGCGTCCTCGAACTTCTTGGCCCACACGGGGTCGGAGGCGATGAAGACGGGCAGCGCGTTGACGAAGGCCACGCCGGCGTCGATGGCGCACTGGGCGTAGAACTTGTCGGCCTGCTCCGAGCCCACCGGCAGGTAGGAGACCAGCACGTCGGCCTCGGACTCGCGCAGCGCGCGCACCACGTCGACCGGTTCCGCGCCGGACTCCTCGATGGTCTGGCGGTAGTACTTGCCGAGCCCGTCGAGGGTGGGGCCGCGCTGGACCTCCACGCCGAGCGTGGGGACCTCCGCGATCTTGATGGTGTTGTTCTCCGAGGCGTTGATGGCCTCGGAGAGGTCCTTGCCGACCTTCTTGTCGTCGACGTCGAAGGCGAGGACGAACTCGACGTCGGAGACGTGGTACTCCCCGAAGCTGACGTGCATCAGACCCGGCACGGCTTCGGCCGGGTCGGCGTCCTTGTAGTACGTGACGCCCTGGACGAGGGAGCTGGCGCAGTTGCCCACTCCCACGATCGCTACGCGAACCGATCCCATGGCTTCTCCTTCGTCGTTCCGTGTGTGCCTGGTCACGCGGGGTGACCGGTGCTCTTCTTCTTGGGCCCGGGCGTGCTCTTGCTCGCGGGCTTGCGTGCTGGTGGTGTCGTGCGGCCGGGCGCCACCGTGCCCGAGGGCGTGCCCGGGGACTGCGTTGCGCTCGGCGTCGATCAGGTCGGTCAGCCAGCGCAGCTCACGCTCGACCGACTCGATGGAGTGGCGCTGCAGCTCGGTGACGTAGCGGTCGTCGCCTGCGGGTCCGCGGCTGCGCTGCGCCCGGTCGAGCCGCTCCTGGAGGCGGGTACGGCGACCCTCGAGGATCCGCATCCGGACCTCGGTGTCGGTGCGCGAGAAGAAGGCGAACCTCATGTTGAAGTCCTCGTCCTCCCACGCGGAGGGGCCGACGTCGGTCATCTGCTGGCCGAAGTACTCCTGGCCCGCCGGGGTGATCTGGTAGACGATCCGCTGCCGCCGGGACACCCCGACCGGGGCCGTGGCGACCTCGGTGACCAGGCCGGCGCGGAGCATGCGCTTGAGGGCCGGGTACAGCGAGCCGTAGCTGAGCAGACGGGTCCAGCCGAGGAGCAGGTTGAGCCGCTTGCGCAGCTCGTAGCCGTGCAGGGGTGAGTCCTGCAGCAATCCGAGAACTGCCAGCTCGAGCGTCGCGCCCTTGCTCGCCACTGCTGTCTGCCCCCGCTCGGGTGTCGGGCGGTCGTCGGTCGATCCGCCTATCAACACAACCTATCGCATCGATATATCGTGTGCGAATCCTCGGGGCCCCCGGCGAGCCGGGAGCGCAGCGAGTGGCTCGTTGGGGTGTGAATCGCCACGCTGCACGCTCAGAGCGTCCTCGGGGCACGGGTACTCCCCGTATCCTCCCTGCAGGCCGGTGTGACCCCCGGTGTTCAGCCAGTCAGATGACCCGAGTGTCCGAAGAGAGCGTGCCGTGAGCGGCAAGGAACGACCCCCCAAGGGCCGGAGCGAGAAGAAGCGTCGCCCGGGCCGCTGGAAGCGCGTGCTCGGCTGGATCCTGGTCGTCGGCCTCGCGATGATCCTGGCGCTGATGGGGATCTTCTACTTCACCTACAAGAAGACCCAGATCCCCGACCCCAACTCCGCCTTCGAGGCGCAGTCGACGTACGTCTACTACTCCGGCGGGCACACCCGGATCGGCCAGTTCGCCGACCAGAACCGCGAGTCCATCCCGCTGGCCGACATCCCGCAGTCGATGCAGAACGCCGCGATCGCAGCCGAGGACCGCACGTTCTACACCAACAGCGGCATCGACCCCAAGGGCATCATCCGGGCCGCCTTCTCCAACGCGAAGGGCAACGCGACGCAGGGTGCCTCGACGATCACCCAGCAGTACGTGAAGATCCTCTACCTCAGCCAGGAGCGCACGCTCTCGCGCAAGGTCAAGGAGGCCCTCCTCTCGCTGAAGGTGCAGCAGGAGAAGTCCAAGGACGCGATCCTCGAGGGCTACCTGAACACCATCTACTTCGGTCGAGGTGCGTACGGCGTGCAGGCCGCCGCGGACGCCTACTTCGACAAGCCGGCCAAGAAGCTGACCGTTCCCGAGGCCGCCATGCTCGCCGCGGTGCTGAACTCGCCGAACTACCTCTCCCCGGACAAGGGTGCCGCCGGCCACCAGGCGCTCCAGGAGCGCTACGACTACGTGCTGCGGGGCATGGTCTCGATGGGCCAGCTGGACTCCACGGAGGCCGACCGCTACTACGGCAAGCTGCCGGCGGTCGCCAAGCAGAGGAACCCCAACCAGTACGGCGGCCAGCGGGGCTTCATGCTCTCGATGGTCAAGCAGGAGCTGCGCGAGAAGGGCTTCGACGACACCGCCATCGACACGGGCGGGCTGCGCGTGGAGACCACCTTCACCCGCAAGGCCATGCGCGCGGCCGAGGACGGCGTGCTCGCGCAGCGTCCGCCGGGGCTGAAGAAGCTGCACGTGGCGACGGCGTCGGTCGACGTCAAGACAGGCGCCCTGATCGGCTTCTACGCCGGGCAGAACTACCTCGACAGCCAGCTCAACTGGGCCAGGCTGGGCGGCTCCCCGGGCTCGGCCTTCAAGCCGTTCGCGCTCTCGGCCGGGATCAAGGCCGGCTTCGCCCTCAAGGACACCTTCGACGGCAACTCCCCGTACAAGTACAAGACCGGTGGCGGGCAGGTCGTGAACGAGGGCGGGGGCAACGGCATCGGCTACGGCTCCCACGTGAGCCTGACCAAGGCCACCGAGGACTCGATCAACACCGCCTACGCGAACCTGACCGACTCGATCCCCGACGGTCCGACCAAGATCCTGAACATGGCGGTCGCGCTGGGCATCCCGCGCAGCACCCCCGGCCTCGAGCCCAACCGCGCGATCGCGCTCGGCTCGGCGACGATCAGCCCGATCAACATGGCCAACGCCTACGCGACCATCGCCAACGGCGGTCGCCACCACGACTGGTTCGTGATCAAGAAGGTCACCCGCGCCTCCGACAACAAGGTGCTCTACAAGGCGCCCCGCAAGACCGACCGGGCGCTGCCCGACGACATCTCCCGCGACGTCAGCTACGCCATGCAGCAGGTCGTGAAGTCCGGGACCGGCCAGAACGCGCAGGCGCTCAACCGCCCGGCCGCCGGCAAGACCGGCACGGCCACCAACGCCGACGGTGACGTCTCCTCCTCCTGGTTCGTCGGCTACACCCCGCAGGTCGCCACCGCGGTGATGTACGTGCGCGGCAAGGGCAACGAGGCGCTCAACGGGTTCCTGCCCACGTACTTCGGCGCGAACTACCCGACCTACACCTGGCGCGCGATCATGTCCGCCGTGCTCGAGGGCCAGCCCTCGGAGACCTTCCCGCCGGCGGCCAACGTCGACGGTGAGGCGCCGTCCACCGGCCATGCGCCGTACGTCCCGCCGCCGCCGAAGCCGAAGAACACCAAGAAGCCGACGCCGAAGCCACGCCGACGACCACCACCCCGACCCAGGCCCCACCCAGCAACAACCCGGCTGCCGAACCCGACCCGAATCCGCCCGGCCGAGCCAGACCCCACCCAGCCCAGGTTGCGACCCCGCGGACCCCACCTGCGTCCCGTGAGTCGCACCGAGGGGCCGGTGGTCGCGCCGACGCGCAGCGACCCGGTCGCCGCCGTCGTTCAGCGAGGCGATCGGGGGCCCCGTCGGCCGGCACGCACGTCCGCACCGGTGGTGGACGCCGGTGCGCGTGCTGCTGGTGCTGGCCGCGGTCGTCCTCGGTCTCGCCATCGTGCACAGCCAGCCCTGCCTGAAGACGCACTGGGCCAACGACGAGGCCCGCTACGGGAAGATGTGCTACTCCGACACCCCGTACCTCTACACGGACCGGGGCTTCGTCGAGGGTCGCTGGCCCTACGCCGACCCGCACGGGCGCTACCAGGTGATGGAGTACCCGGTCGGCATCTCCTACTTCGCCTGGGGGGTCGCGAAGATCACCCAGGCGACGCCGCTGACGCGCGCCGGGCCACCCGTGTCCGAGCGCCGGTCGGTCCCCTCGCCCATGGTCTACGGGCTGCCGGGCATCGTCACCGAGGTCAACACCTACTTCCTGATGACCGCCGTGCTGCTGGCGGCCTGCCTGCTCGGCGCGACCTGGTTCGTGGCCGGCACCCATCGACGGCGGCCCTGGGACGCGTTGCCGTTCGTGCTGTCCCCGGTGCTCCTGGCCACCGCCCTGGTCAACTGGGACCTGCTGCCGCTGCTGTTCGTGACCGGGGCGCTCTGGGCCTGGTCGCGGGGCCGGCCGGGCCTGACCGGAGTGATGATCGGGCTGGGCACCGCCACCAAGCTCTACCCGCTGCTCCTGCTCGGGCCGGTGCTGATCCTGGCCTGGCGCCGGCGGCGCGACGGTGGGCTCCGGCGAGGCGGCGTGGGCCGTCGGTGGTGCCGCAGCGGCCTGGGTGCTGGCCAACCTGCCGGCCTGGTTGACCGGGTTCGACCAGTGGAAGCACTTCTGGACGTTCAACCAGCAGCGTGGCGCCGACTGGGGCTCCCTGTGGCTGTGGCTGTCGCGGCACGGTCATCCGGCCACGGTCGAGACCATCAACCTCTGGTCCTGGATCCTGTTCGGCGCGGTCTGCGTCGGCGTGCTCGTCCTCGGACTCGTCGCCGAGCGCCCGCCCCGACTGGCGCAGCTCGGCTACCTCGTCGTGGCCGGCTTCCTCCTGGTGAACAAGGTCTACTCGCCGCAGTTCGTCCTGTGGCTGCTCCCGCTGGCGGTCCTGGCCCGGCCCCGGTGGCGCGACCTGCTGATCTGGCAGGCCGGCGAGATGCTCTACATCGCCGCGATCTGGCTGAACTTCGGCGGGTGGCTGACCGGCTCGGTCGGTGAGAACCCGATCGCCTACAACTGGGCGATCGTGGCGCGGATGGCGGCGGAGATCTACCTGGCCGTGGTCATCGTGCGCGACGTGCTGTCAGCTGACCACGACCCGGTCGACGTCGGTCGCGGTGAAGCGGACGCGGACGTCGATCTCGTCGCCGATCTCCGGCACCGCTGAGCCCTGCGGCAGGAACAGCATCGAGGCCTGCATGTGCGGGGGCTCGGCGAAGAGCCGCTGCTTGCCGTCCACGGTGTACGGCGAGCGGACGAACCCGGCCGCGTCGAGGCCACCGCGCGCGATGGACGCCGCCCGCGACTTCAGCGACGCGTCACCCGTCGGCGCCTCGAGCCCGATGCCGTGCGCCGTACCGCCGGAGACGACCAGGATGGTGCCGCTGCGCGGGGCCGACCGTCCCCGGTAGCCGAAGGTGTCGCCGCGTTCGACGACGTGGGAGTCCAGCACCGTCGCCTTCACCTGCAGGGCGCCGCGGTCGCCCAGCCACAGGGCCGTGCCGATCCGGGGCCGGAAGGTGAAGTCGGGGTAGCGGGTGCCGAGGGCGGCGAGCTCCTCCTCGGAGATGTGCGAGACGAAGACGGTGCGGGTCTCCAGCCCGGAGCCCACGATGTCGGTCATCAGGCGCTCGACCTCGCCCCGCTCGGTGTCGGCCGCCTGCTTGCGGGCGAGTGGCAGGTGCAGCGCGACGCCCTCCACCCCGACCCCGCCCTGCTCCGCCACGAGCGCGGCTGCCTCGCGCAGGCCCGGCCCGCTGAAGCCGTGCCGCAGCATCGAGGTGAGCCGCTCCACGACGATGCGGGGCTTCCGACCGGTGTCGTGACCGTGCGCGCCCAGGGCCGCGAGGTCCTCGAGCCGCCCGACGGTGTGCACGACGCGGGGGTCGTCGGGCAACGCGTTGCCGGGGCGCCACGGCGTCAGCACGAGCAGGGAGCCGGCGAACCGTCGCTCGACCTCGGGCAGCTCCTCGTAGGTGCCGATCGCCAGGGTGTCGACACCCAGCCACTCGGCCTTGCGGGCCAGACGGCCCAGGCCCAGCCCGTAGCCGTTGCCCTTGGCGACCGGGACCAGCCCCGGGTGGCTGGCGAGGGTGCTGCGCAGGTGCGCCCGCCAGCGGTCGCCGTCGACGCGCAGGACCAGGCTCATCCGGGGTCCCCGCGAAAGCGTGGACGATGCGAGCGCAGCGAGCCCATCTCGCGGTTTCGTGGGGTGGTGGTCATCGCGCCTCATGTAGAGGTCGAAGGCGGCGTAGAGCGGGCGGTTGAGCGGGAGGTCCCACTCGCCGGCGTACTGCACGGCCTCGCCGCCGGTGCCGACCTTGAACTGGACGAGGCCGACGTGGTCGTCGTCCGCGTCGAGGGTGTCGGTGATGCCGCGCAGGTCGTAGACGTGGGCGCCGGCCGCCGAGGCGTCGCGGATCATCTGCCACTGGACGGCGTTGGACCCGCGGACCTCGCGCTTCTCGGTCGACGACGCGCCGTAGGAGTACCAGGCGTGCGGACCGACCCGGATCCCGATGGTGCTGGCCACGAGGTCGCCCTCGTGGCGGGCGAGGTAGAGGCGGATCCGGTCGGGGTCCTCGGCCCCGAGCGCCTCGAACATGGTCTCGAAGTAGGCCAGCGGACGCGGGGTGAAGTGGTCGCGCCCCGCGGTGTGCACGTAGAGCTCGTGGAAGGCCTTGAGGTCGGCGGCCGTGCCCGTCTCGACCTCGACGCCGGCCTTGGCGGCCTTCTTGATGTTGCGCCGCCACTGCTGGTTCATCCCCGCCAGCAGGTCGTCCTCGCTGCGTCGTGCGCCGTCGCCGTCGACGAGCGGGATCTGGAAGTTGTACCGCGGCTGCCCGGCGCTGAACCCGCCCTCGGCGCCCTGGAGGCGCCAGCCGAGCTCGTGCAGCTGGGAGAGCACGCGGGCGCCGGCCTGGCTGCGCTCGGACGGCGGCAGCTCGGTCAGCGACGTGATCGTCATCGTCGGCGATCCCCTCCTTGACCTGGGCGGCGCTCCACCGGCTGGTCACGACGGGTGGCCCGATCCGGATGCCGAACGCCCGCCGTGACTGCAGGTGGGCGCGCAGGGGACCCAGCCACGCGCCGAGGTCGTCGGTCTCCCAGTCGATGACGGGGCCCTCCGGCAGGTAGGCCAGGAAGCGCTTCAACCGCGGGAGCTGGCGGTAGAGCACCAGGGCGGCGCCCACGAGCTCGCCGCCGGCGTCAGGGAACCAGCCGATCGACTCGGCGGTCCACTCGGGCTTCACCGCCGCCCAGCCCGGGGTCTGCAGGAAG
>CAWCFR010000007.1:0-14992 GCA_963794725.1 uncultured Actinomycetota bacterium | reverse complement strand
TGCCTGGGTGGAGGCGTCCTGGCCGGCCAGCGCCTCGGCGTCACCGTCGATGGCCGGGCCCACCTGCTGGGCCAGCTGCTTGCCGAGCTCGACCCCCCACTGGTCGAAGCTGTCGATCCCCCACACCACTCCCTGCGTGAAGGTGATGTGCTCGTAGAGGGCGACCAGCTGGCCGAGCACCGACGGGGTGAGGGCCGGCGCGATGACCGAGGCGGTCGGCCGGTTGCCGGTGAAGACCCGCGCAGGCACGATCTCCTCGCGGGTGCCCTTCCTCGCGCACCTCGTCGGCCGTCTTGCCGAACGCCAGCGCACGGGTCTGGGCGAGGAAGTTGGCGAGGAACAGCTCGTGGACGTCGGTCTCGCCGTCCTTCAGCGGGTACGCCGGGTTGGCGAACGCGATGAAGTCGGCCGGGATCAACCGGGTGCCCTGGTGGATCAGCTGGTAGAAGGCGTGCTGCCCGTTGGTGCCGGGCTCGCCCCAGAAGACCTCACCGGTGTCCGTCGTGACCTTGCTGCCGTCCCAGCGCACGCCCTTGCCGTTGGACTCCATCGTCAGCTGCTGGAGGTACGCCGGGAAGCGGTGCAGCAGCTGGGAGTACGGCAGCACCGCATGGGTCTGCGCGCCGAGGAAGTTGGTGTACCAGACGTTGAGCATCCCCATGATCGCCGGCACGTTGCGGCCGAGCGCGGTGGTGCGGAAGTGCTCGTCGATCTTGTGGAAGCCGCGCAGGAACTCCTCGAACCGCTCCGGGCCGATCGCCACCACCAGGGAGGTGCCGATGGCCGAGTCGAGGGAGTAGCGCCCACCGACCCAGTCCCAGAACCCGAAGGCGTTGTCGGTGTCGATGCCGAAGTCGGCGACCTTGTCCAGCGCGGTGGAGACGGCCACGAAGTGCTTGGCGACGGCCTCCTTCTCGTCGGAGCCCGGCGAGCCCGTCGAGCAGCCACGCCTTGCACAGCCGGGCGTTGGTCAGCGTCTCCAGGGTGCCGAAGGTCTTGCTGGAGACGATGAACAGGGTGCTGGCCGGGTCGAGCCCCGCGAGCTTGGTCGCCGCGTCCGTCGGGTCGATGTTGCTGATGAACCGGCACTCCAGACCCTCCTGCCGGTACGGCGCCAGGGCCTCGTAGGCCATCACCGGGCCGAGGTCCGAGCCGCCGATCCCGATGTTCACCACCGTGCGGATGCGCTCGCCGGTGGCGCCGGTCCAGCTCCCGTCGCGCACCTTGCTCGGCGAACTCGTAGATCCGCGCTGCAGCACCTCGTGCACCTCGGGCACGACGTCGGTCCCGTCGACCTCGAGGTGGTCGCGGGCCGGTCGCCGCAGCGCGGTGTGCAGCACGGCGCGGTCCTCGGTGGGGTTGATGTGCCCCCCGGAGAACATCGCGTCGCGACGCTCCTGCAGCCCCACCTCCGCGGCGAGGTCGAGCAGCGCCTCGAGGACGTCGTCCTGCACGAGCGCCTTGGACAGGTCGACGTGCAGGTCGCCCGCGTCGAAGGTCAGTCGCTCGACCCGGTTCGGGTCCTCGGCGAACCAGCCACGCAGGTCGGGCTCGAGCTTGTCGGCCAGGTTCTGGAGCCGTGCCCACGCCTCGGTGGCCGTGGCGTCCCGGGGAGCGCCGCTCACGACTTCTGGGCCTCCAGGTTGGCCTTCACGGTCTCGAGCAGCTCGTTCCAGGACTTCTCGAACTTCTCGACGCCCTCCTCCTCGAGCACGCGGATCACGTCGTCGTAGTCGATGCCGGCGTCGGCGAGGTCCTTCATCACCTGGTGCGCCGACTCGTAGTTCGGCCGGACCTGGTCACCGATGATCTCGCTGTGGTCGCGGACGGCGTCGAGGGTCTTCTCCGGCATCGTGTTCACGGTGCGCTCGACGACCAGGTCGTCGACGTACATCGTGTCCTTGTAGTCGGGGTTCTTCACGCCGGTCGAGGCCCACAGCGGCCGCTGGGTGTTGGCCCCGGCTGACGCGAGCTTCTCCCAGCGCTCCCCGCTGAAGAACTTCTCGTAGAGCTCGTAGGCGAGCCGGGCGTTCGCGATCCCGGCCTTGCCGAGCAGGTCGTCGGAGGCGCCGGTCTTGTTCAGCCGGTTGTCGATCTCGGTGTCGACCCGGCTGACGAAGAACGAGGCCACGGAGTGGATCGCGGAGAGGTCGTGGCCGTTCTCCGCGGCCTTCTCCAGGCCGGTCAGGTAGGCCTCCATCACCGAGGTGTAGCGGTCGAGGCCGAAGATCAGGGTGACGTTCACGCTGATGCCCTCGCCGAGGGTGTCGGAGATGGCCTCGCCGCCCTCGGTGGTGGCCGGGATCTTGATGAACAGGTTCTCCCGGTCGACCTCGGCCCACAGCTCCTTGGCGGACGCGAACGTCGCCTCGCGCGTCGTGCGCCAGGTCCGGAGCGACCTCGATGGAGACGCGGCCGTCGACGCCGTTGGTGGCGTCGAAGACCGGCTTGAGGACGTCGCAGGCGTTGCGGACGTCGGTGGTGGTGAGCGCGAAGACGGTCTTGTCGACGTCGGCGCCCTCCGAGGCGAGCTTCTTCACCTGCTCGTCGTAGCGCTCGCCGTCGGCGAGTGCGGCCGCGAAGATCGACGGGTTCGTGGTGACCCCGACGACGTGGTCGTTCTTGATCAGGTCGGCGAGGTTGCCGCTCTCGATCCGCTCGCGGGACAGGTCGTCGAGCCAGATGGAGACGCCGGCCTCGGTGAGCTCCTGCAGATGGTCAGTCATGGGATGTCCTCGCTTCTTGATGTTCGAACGTGGTTGCGAGTGCTTCGGCGGCGGTCCGCTCGCTCAGCCGGTGGCGACCCTGAGGCTGTCCTCGGCCGCGTCGGCGACGGCCTGCGCGGTGATGCCGAACTCGCGGAAGATCCGCGAGTACTCGGCGGAAGCGCCGTAGTGCTCGAGCGACACGATGCGGCCGTGGTCGCCGACGATCTCGCGCCAGCCCTGGGCCACGCCGGCCTCGACCGAGACCCGCGCCTTGATGTTCGGCGGGATCACGCTCTCGCGGTAGGCGGAGGTCTGCTCGTCGAACCACTCCCGGCACGGCATCGAGACCACTCGCGCCTTCACGCCCTTCTCGGCCAGCAGCTCGCGCGCCTGGACCGCCAGCTGCACCTCCGACCCGGTGCCGACCAGGATGACGTCGGGGTCGCCGTCCTCGGCGTCGACCAGGACGTAGCCGCCCTTGGCGACGTCGTCGGTGGTGCGCGAACCCGTCCGGTCCCGCGGGGGACGACCGGCAGGTTCTGCCGCGACAGGATCAGCCCGGCGGGTCGGTCGGTGTTCTCCATGACCGCCTTCCAGCAGGCCACCGTCTCGTTGGCGTCGGCGGGCCGTACGACGTCCAGGCCCGGGATGGTGCGCAGGGCGGCGAAGTGCTCGATCGGCTGGTGGGTCGGCCCGTCCTCGCCGAGGCCGATGGAGTCGTGCGTCCAGACGTAGGTGACCGGCAGCCCCATCAGGGCCGCGAGCCGCACGGCGGGTCGCATGTAGTCGGAGAAGGTCAGGAAGGTGCCGCCGAAGACGCGGGTGCCGCCGTGGACGGCGATGCCGTTCATCACCGAGCCCATGCCGTGCTCGCGGATGCCGAAGTGCAGCACGCGGCCCTCGAGCGGGTCGGCCTTCCACATCTTCGTGGCGCGGTCGGGCGGCAGGAAGGACGGGGCACCCTCGATGGTGGTGTTGTTGGACTCCGCGAGGTCGGCCGAGCCGCCCCAGAGCTCCGGCACCGTCTTCGCGATCGCCTGGATCGCGGCGCCGGAGGCCTTGCGGGTGGCCACGCCCTTCTCGTCCGCCGGGAAGGTGGGCAGGTCGTCGGCCCATCCCTCGGGCAGCTGGCGCTCCTTCATGCGGTGCAGCAGCTGGTTGCGCACGGCGTAGCGCGAGGCCCACGCCCGGTACTGCTCGTCCCACGCCTCGCCGTCGGCGGCGCCGCGCTCGCGCAGCTTGCGGGTGTGCTCGATGACCGCCGGCGGCACCTCGAAGGTCTGGTCGGGGTCGAAGCCCAGGATCTTCTTGGTCGCGGCGACCTCGTCCTCGCCGAGGGCGGAGCCGTGGGAGGTGCCGTGACCCTGCTTGTTGGGCGCGGGCCAGGCGATGATCGTCTTCAGCCGGATGAAGCTGGGCCGGTCGGTGACCGCCTCGGCCTTGCGGATCGCGTCGTACAGCGCGGGGACGTCCTCCTTGTAGGTCCGCCCGTCGTTGGTCCAGTCGACGGTCTGGACGTGCCAGCCGTAGGCCTCGTAGCGCGCGGCGACGTCCTCGCTGAGGGCGATGTTGGTGTCGTCCTCGATGGAGATCTGGTTGTCGTCGTAGATCAGGGTCAGGTTGCCGAGCCGCTGCACGCCGGCGATGGCCGAGGCCTCCGCGCTGACGCCCTCCTCGATGTCGCCGTCGGAGCACAGCGCGTAGATGTGGTGGTCGAACAGCGACTCGCCCACGGCAGGCTCGGGGTCGAACAGCCCGCGCTCCTTGCGAGCGGCCATCGCCATCCCGACGGCGTTGCCGATGCCCTGGCCCAGCGGGCCGGTGGTGGTCTCGACGCCGGCCGTGTGGCCGTACTCCGGGTGGCCCGGGGTCTTGCTGCCCCAGGTGCGCAGCGACTTGAGGTCCTCGAGCTCGAGGCCCCAGCCGCCGAGGTAGAGCTGGATGTAGAGGGTGAGGCTGGTGTGGCCGCAGGAGAGCACGAAGCGGTCGCGCGCGATCCAGTCCGGAGCGGCCGGGTCGTGCCGCATCACCTTCTGGAACAGCAGGTACGCCGCGGGGGCCAGGCTCATCGCCGTGCCGGGATGACCGTTGCCCACCTTCTGCACCGCATCCATCGCCAGCACCCGGACGGTGTCGACCGCCTTCTCGTCGATGTCGGTCCACTCGAGGTTCGACTTGATGGCCACGTTGGTCGGAGTCCTTCCGCTGGGAGCAGCAACGCTTCGAGCCTAGACCGCAGCGTGGACGCAGGTCACGTCCGGCTGATGACGGGACGACGACGTCCCGGCGATAGACTCACCGCGGCCCGTACCCACCGCCGAAGGCGAGACACCCCCACCATGACCGCGCTCCACTCCGAGGTGTCCGTCTCCGGGCGCAACACGGAGCGGGCATCGGTGCGTGACGTGGTCGGCGCGTACGTCGGGCTGACCAAGCCCCGGGTGATCGAGCTGCTGCTCCTCACCACGGTCCCGGTGATGTTCTTCGCCGAGGGCGGCGTGCCCCCGCTGGAGCTCGTCATCTGGACGGTCCTCGGCGGGACGCTGTCCGCCGGCAGCGCCAACGCCCTGAACTGCGTCTACGACCGCGACATCGACGAGCAGATGCGCCGCACCCGCCGCCGGGCGCTGCCGCGCCACATGGTCACGCCGCGTGCCGCGTTCGTCTTCGGCATCTCGCTGATGGTCGTCTCGACGCTCGTCCTCGGCTTCTTCGTCAACTGGCTGTCGTCCGGGCTGGCGCTCGCGGCGAGTGCGTTCTACCTGTTCGGCTACACGATGGTGCTCAAGCGCCGTACGACGCAGAACATCGTGTGGGGCGGCCTGGCCGGCTGCTTCCCGACGCTGATCGGCTGGACGGCCGTGACCGACCGTCTCGACTGGGCGCCGGTGGTGCTGTTCCTCGTGGTGTTCTTCTGGACGCCGCCGCACACCTGGGCGCTGGCGATGCGCTACCGCGACGACTACGCGCGCGTCGACGTCCCGATGCTCCCCGTCGTCAAGGACGCCGAGGGCGTGGCCCGGCAGATCGTCGCCTACTCGTGGGTGATGGTGGCCACCTCGCTCGTGCTGTGGCCGGTGGCCGACACCGGCCTCATCTACCCCGTCGTCGCGGCGGTTCTCGGCGCCGGGTTCCTGCTGGAGGCCCACCTGATGTGGCAGCGCGCCAAGGAGAGCAACGAGCTCAGCGTGGTCCGGCCGATGCGGCTGTTCCACTGGTCGAACATGTACCTGTCGCTGCTGTTCGTGGCGGTCGCGCTGGACCCCCTGCTCAAGCGCTGACCTCTCGACCGCCGTACGGCGGGACGGGCTCAGGAGCCGCTGGGCGGCGCGACGGCCGAGAGCACGCTCTCGAGCACCTGCTTGGAACGGGCCAGCGTCGGCGCGGGAACTCCCGGCGCCGAGCTCCATCGCACCGTGACCACCTCGGTCCCGGTGACGCCCGCCAGGGTGGCCGACCCGGCGGCACCGAGCATGCCGGCTGCCGGCGCAGGCCTTGTCGGCTCCCTGCGCGGTGAAGCCCGGACTGGACGCGGTAGGTGGCCGTGTCGATCGAGCGGCACTGGCTGGACAGCACGCCGTCGGCGGTGCCGTCGTCGTCCAGCTTGGTCCAGGTCACCACGGCGCGCTCCTCGGGCCGGGCTCCGGGCGCCGTACGCAGCGAGCAGGCGGCGGTCGGGTCGCCGGTGGTGTCGGTGTCCGAGGAGGTCTGCAGGCCGGCCTTCGCCGTCTCCGGCACCAGCGAGCACAGGTCGGCGGGGGCGTCCGGCTGCATCGCCGTCAGCGGCTGCGGTTCGGCGCCGCATGCGGAGAGCAGGAGGGTGGCTGCCGCGAGCGCTGTTGCCAGTGCCGTCCGGGACATGCCTTGGCCTCCTGTGGATCTCCGCCTGGACCGAGAGTCATTCCACCACAGGGAGGTGGCGCGCACGCGCGGAATCCGACACGCGGCTCGCACCTCGGTGTCGGAGGTCGTTCACCCTGGCCAGCTGATCCCGAAGCGCTCGGACAGGTGAGCCATGTCGGCGCGGTCGTGCTCGTCGGGCTCGTAGCCGAGGTGGATCTCCACCTGGGTCTCGACCGAGCAGCACGGCACCGAGCGGCCCTCGATGGTCCCGGTGACGGGTGGGCCGTAGTGATAGCTGCCCTCCGGGAGCACCACCTGGTCACCGCCGCCGTCGGCGGTGGGATCGACCGGGTGCAGGTCCACGGCCCGTCCGTCCGGGTGGCGCAGCGCGATGGCCGTCGGGAGCCAGTCGCGCTCGACCGCGAAGCCCTGCTCGTCGAGCAGAGCCCGCACCGTGCCGAGGTCCTCGCGGACGACCACGAGGTCGACGTCGTCGTGCTCCCGCGTCTGCTCCCCGAGCAGGGCGTCCACGCCCCAGCCTCCGTCCAGCCACGCGGTGACGCCCCGGGAGGACAGGTCGTCGAGCAGCTCCAGCACGTCGGCCGCGCTCATCACGACGCGACGAGCTCCCGGTCATGGCGCTCCTTCCCGCACCTCCAGCAGCACCCAGGTGACCGTGGAGATGATCAGGGTGGCGCCGAGCAGGTGCAGCTCGACGAGCGCGACCGGCAGGTCGGTGACGTACTGGACGAAGCCGATCAGCCCCTGGGCGAGCTCCACGCCGAGCAGCACGGCGACGGCTCGCTGCTGGCCGGGCGTGCCGCCCGAGGCGCGGAGCGCGACCAGCAGCCCCACGGTCAGCCCGACGAACACGAAGACCAGGTCGGCGTGCAGCTGGGAGAGCTGCTGCGGGTCGAGCCCGTTGCGCGGCGCCTTCAGGTCGCCCGCGTGCGGGCCGGAGCCGGTCACCACCGTGCCGAGGTAGAGCACCGCCCAGGCGGCGGCGTACGTCAGCCAGGCCAGGGGCAGGAAGGGGGAGGACCGGTGGCGGTCCCCGCCGGCCGGTCGATCCGCCACAGGTACAGCACCGCCGTGGCTGATGATCGCCAGCGAGACCAGCAGGTGCAGCGAGACCACCCAGGGGTTCAGGTCGGTGAGCACCGTGATCCCGCCGATGACCGCCTGGGCCGGGATCGAGAGCGCCAGGACGATCGCGAGGCGGCGCAGCTCGCGCCGCGCGCGACTGCCAGGCGCTCACCAGGGTGGCGATCGCGACCACCGTCAGCACGAAGGTGAGGGTGCGGTTCCCGAACTCGATGTACTGGTGGTAGCTCAGCGCGCCGTGCGGGGTGAACGAGCGGCCGGTGCAGCGCGGCCAGGTCGGGCAGCCGAGGCCCGACGAGGTCAGCCGGACGGCGCCGCCGGTGAGCACGATGCCGACGTTGGCGACCAGCGACGCCCACCCCAGGCGGCGCAGCCACACCGGCGATCCGGCTGCACCAGCACGGTCACTCCCACTGGAACGTCCGCGCGGTCAGCGCTGCCCCGACGATCGCCCAGACCGCCAGCACCCCCAGGGCGCCCCAGGACCAGTCCCCGGACCACAGCGCGCTGCGCATCGCCTCGCCGAGCGCACCGGAGGGCAGCAGCTGGGTGATCCCGCCGAAGGCGCCGTACGCCGACGCGGGGAGCACGACGGCACCGCCGGCCAGCAGCAGGAGGTAGACGAGGTTGGCCGCCGCCAGGGTGGCCTCGGCGCGCAGCACGCCGGCCACGAACAGGCCGAGCGCAGCGAACGCCGCCGTCCCGAGCACGATCGTGACCACGACGGCCGGGATCGAGGCGTGCGGATCCCAGCCCAGCGCGAAGGCCACCGCGGAGATCACGGCCACCTGCATCGTCTCGACGAGCAGCAGGGCACCCACCTTGCCGAGCAGGAGACCCGACCGGGGGAGCGGTGAGGCGCCGAGCCGCTTGATCACCCCGTAGCGGCGCTCGAAGCCGGTCGCGATCGCCAGGGACGTGAACGCGGTCGACATGATGGCCAGCGCCAGCACGCCCGGGGTGAACTCGTCGACGGGGCGGTGCGAGATGGCCAGGTCGAGGTGGCCGGCACCCTCCACCGCGCCGACGAGCACGATCACCGGGATCACCACGGCCAGGAGCAGCTGCTCGCCGTTGCGCAGCATCAGCCGCGCCTCCATCGAGGCCTGCGCCAGCACCTGCCGGGACAGGGGCGCGGCTCCGGGGCGCGGCGAGAAGTCGGTGGTGCTCACGAGGCCACCTCCTGCCCGGTCAGCTCGCGGCCGGTCAGCTCCAGGAAGACGTCCTCGAGGTTGCGCTGGCCCAGGTTCAGCGACTCCGGGAGCACGCCCTGCTCCTCGCACCACCGCGAGACCACGCCCAGGGTCGTGCTGTCGGCCGGCCCGGTGATCAGCAGGCTGACCTCGTTGATCGTGCTGACCTCGAGCCGCTGGCCGAGTGCCTCCTGCAGCGAGTCCGGTGCGCCCGGCGGGAACGGCTTGGTCACCACCAGCCGGATCGTCGCCGTGCCGCCCCGGGTCAGCTCCAGCGGCGTGCCCGTGGCGATCGTGCGCCCGCGGTCGATGATGTGGATGAGGTCGGCCAGCCGCTCGGCCTCGTCCATGTGGTGCGTGGTCAGCACGACCGTGACGCCGTCGCTGCGCAGCTTCTCCAGCACCCCCCACGTCGTACGACGCCCCGCAGGGTCCATCCCGGCCGTCGGCTCGTCGACGAAGACGAGCTCGGGACGGCCCACCACGGCCATCGCCAGCTTGAGCCGCTGCTGCTGGCCACCGGAGAGCCGTCGGTACGGCGTCCGGCCGCAGTCGCCGAGCCCGAGCGTCTCGCCGATCTCCTCGACGTCGAGGGGGTGGGCGTGCAGCTTCGCGATGTGGCCCAGCATCTCCATCGCCCGCACGCCCGACCAGGCGCCGCCGTCCTGCAGCATCACGCCGATGCGGGGGAGCAGGGCACGGCGCTGGCGCTGCGGGTCCAGGCCCAGCACCCGCACGGTGCCGTCCTGCGGCTTGCGGTAGCCCTCGCAGGTCTCCAGCGTGGTGGTCTTCCCGGCGCCGTTGGGACCGAGCACGGCGGTGATCGTGCCGCGCTCGACGACCAGGTCGAGCCCGTCGACGGCCACCTTGTCGCCGTACCGCATCACCAGGCCCGACACCGCGACTGCGGCGGTGGGGGAGGCGGGCACCTGTGGATTCTACGGAGAGCCCCCCGGCCGCAGGCGGCACCCTGCGTCAGCCACGGCCTCCCTCGCGCCGGACCAGCTCGACCAGGACGGCTCGGCTCGTCGCTGATGATGCCGGTGACCCCGATCCGGAGCATGGCGTCCAGCGACGCGAGATCGTTGACGGGCCAGGTCATCACGACCTCGACGTGGCGGTGGAGCTCGGCGACGATCGCGGCGTCGAGCAGGGACATGTGGACCGACACCCCGTACGCGCTGGGCCACTCGTCCACTCGGCGTCGCAGCCGGGCCAGCTCGACGCGGTTGCGCGCGGAGAGCACCGGACGCACGAACGGGAGCTCCGCCACGGTCTCGACCGAGGGCCACCACCGCCCGCAGACGAGCAGCGGACGGTCGATCCCTCGCTCCTGGAGGGCCCGGACGAGCGCCCGGGCGGTCGAGGCCCGGGCACCCTTGACGTCGAGCATGAACGTCGCCCCGTGCTCGTCGGCCCGAACAGCTCGTCCAGGCCGAGGCGGGGTGCGTACGCCGACGCCAGCTCCCACCGGTCCCACAGGAACGGGAGCGGCCCCGCCGTCTTCAGGTGGCGCACCTCCAGGCGGTCGCGATGGTGGTGGACGTCGCACTCGATGACGTCGACACCGAGGTCGTGGGCGGCCAGCAGCCCGTCGAGGGAGTTGCCCGCTCGGTGGGCGATGGCGAGCACCGTCACTCAGGCGCTCCCGGTCGGTCCAGGAGACGCTCGAGCGCCGTCGCCGTTCGAGGACCAGCGCCAGCGGCATGGGCGAGCAGCACGAAGGCGATCCCGACCACCACGTCGACGAAGTAGTGGTTGGCCGTGGCGACCACCGAGTAGATCATCAGCACCGGCATCACGACGCCCACCGCCTTGAGCGGCACAGAGGTGGCCGCGGTGAAGATGGCGATGCCGACGAGCAGGTCCCAGCCGACGTGCAGGCTCGGCACGGCGGCGTACTGGTTGACGAACATGGGCGACTGGAACACGTAGTAGGAGCGGGAGTGCTCGGTGACGGTGTCCACCATGCCCAGACCCGGCCAGCCGTGGTGGTGCGACCGGATAGCCGAGGAAGACGACCATCCCCAGCGCTCCGGAGATGAGCATGCCGTCGCGCAGCCGGAGGAAGACCTCCCGGTGCTGCCAGCCGAGCCAGATCATCGCGGCGATGATCACCGGCCAGTGGCCCCAGACGTAGATCCAGTTGGCGATGTTCGCCAGCACCTGCGTGCGGCGCGATCCACGACTGGACGGTCGGCTCGACGTAGATCCCGAGAGTCCGCTCGAACGCCACGACGTGGTGGGCGTGCCGCACGGCGAGGCCGGGGGAGCCCTGGGTGAGACCGCGGATCCCGAAGTAGGCGACCAGCCCCAGAGCGATCAGACCCGCCTGCCCGAGCAGCCAGGGCAACCGTGAGCGAACCAGCGTCGCGGTCCGCGGTGCGTACATGCTCGTGCCTCCTGGTTGTGCGAGACAACCTCTTCAGGCTCCGATCGTGCAACTCAATTTGCCCCGCGGGTCTTCCCGGCACGCCGATCAGCACCCGGACGTCTCGGGTCCATCGTGTCCTCAGGCGGTGACAAGCGCGGCGTGCCGCCGCAGCGCCCGGCGGGTGAGCACCAGGCTGACGCCGCCCAGGGCGAGCGCCGGCACCCAGGCGACCGCGGCCTTGAGCGCCACCGCGCCCACGGCCGCTCCCCACGGGACACCGAGGGCGACCAGGGCGACCACCAGGGCGGCGTCACGGGGACTCGCGCCGTTCGGTCCCGGCACCGCACCCGCGAGCTGGCTCGCGCCGAACGCACCGAGGGCCGCCCAGGGGCCGACCGCGTGACCCGTGGCGGCAACGGTGCCCAGCAGCAGCCCGGCGATGGTGAGCTGGTAGCCCGCGGAGAGCACGAGTGCCAGGAGCAGCTGCCGCGGCCGAGGCAGGGGTCCACCGGGAAGCAGCCCGGGTCGGAACCTGCCGCACGGCCAGCGCGACGCCCACCGCGACCACGCCCACGGCCACCGCGACGACCAGCATCCGCAGGGGCAGGGCGGTCCCGGCGAAGCCCACGAACAGCGCCAGGCCGATCGCGCCCACGAAGCGGTCGGTACCGACGCTCAGCAGGGCATCGCCCCGACCCAGACCGGTGCGGGTGAGCCGGCGCAGGCGCCACAGGTCGGCACCCACGTGCCCGGGAGTCAGCAGACCCAGCAGCTCGGCCTCGGCGTACGCGCGCAGGTGCCAGGTGCGGCTCCGCCCGGGTGGTGTCAGGACGCGCCACCGCAACGGGCACAGGACGTACTTGCCCACGACCCACGGCGCCAGCCCCAGCAGCACCGGCCACAGGCTGACCTGCGGAAGGCGGGGGAGGGTGAGCGCCGGGACGACGACGCTCACGGCGATGCCCACAGCGAGCAGGACGCGCGAGTGCAGCATCGCGCGCAGATTCATGGAAGTCCTTCGAGCTGAAGCGTCCCCTGGCGCGCAGTGAATCAGACATACCCCGTACTACCGGGCGGTTCGCCCGAATCAGTCCGCCCGTCGGTCACCGCGGACCGCAGGGCTCAGGCGAGACCCTTGGCGTACTGCGCCTGGCCGAGGTGCTGCAGCTCGTCGCCGACGATGCTGACCAGCCGCGCACCGGCGGTGACGGGCGGATCCCAGTGCTCGTCGACGACCCGGTCGAGCTCGGCCTCGTCGGCACCCCGGAGGTACGCCAGCGTCTGCTCGTGCACGGCGTCCTGGTACTCGACCAGCAGGGAGAGGTCGTCGACCCGCACGCTGTCGACCTGGTCCGAGGAGTGCCCGTAGCCGTGGTCCCAGTCGTCGAGGGGGAGGTCGAAGCGCTCCCGCCACGCCGCCCAGGACTGCTCCTCGCCGGAGAGCCCGGCGACGTGGTCGTCCTGGATGCGGGCCGCGTGCCACAGCAGCCAGGTGATCGAGTTCCGCCCCGCCGGGGCGCGCATGGGCGTCCTCGACGGGAAGCCCGTCCACCACGTCGGCGAACAGCTCGTGGATCCGCTCGAAGTGGTCGGTCATCAGCTCTGCGGGCGTCATGGCCTCAGGTTAGGCCAGCCTTATTTGAAAGGCCGGGCGCATTAAGAGCACACTGTTGTTGTGGAAATCATGGACCACCCGACCGGGCACGACCAGCCGACGCGTGAGCGCGTCGCGCGGTCGGTGCTGGTCAACGGTCCCTCGACGGCCGCAGCGCTCGCCGAGCGGCTGCAGCTGACCCCCGCCGCCGTACGCCGCCACCTCGACCAGCTGCTCGAGGAAGGCATCCTCGAGGCGCGCGAGCCCCGCACCACCGCCCACCGCGGACGCGGTCGGCCGGCGAAGGTCTTCGCGCTCACCGAGGCGGGCCGCGACGGTTTCGACCAGGCCTACGACGACCTCGCCGTGCAGGCCATCCGCTTCCTCGCCGAGACGGGCGGGCAGGAGGCCGTGCGCGCGTTCGCCGACCGTCGCGCCGACAAGATCGAGCAGCGCTTCCACGCCGTGGTCGCGGCCCAGCCCGACCTCGAGCCGGCCCACGCGCTGGCCCAGGTCTTCACCGACGAGGGGTACGCCGCCGCGGTGCGCGAGCTCCCGATCGGGTGAGCAGCTGTGCCAGCAGCACTGCCCGGTCGCCCACGTCGCCCACGAGTTCCCCGAGCTGTGCGAGGCCGAGACGGCCGCCATCAGCCGCATGCTCGGCCGCCACGTCCAACGCCTGGCCACCATCGCCCACGGCGACGGTGTCTGCACCACCTGCATCCCGAACATCACCAAGGAGAGGGTCACTCGATGACTTCCATCGAAGAGCTCAACCCGACGCTCAAGGGCATCGGTCGCTACGAGTTCGGCTGGTCCGACAAGACCGACGCCGGCGCCGGAGCGCAACGTGGGCTCAACGAGGCCGTCGTCCGCGACATCTCCTCGAAGAAGAGCGAGCCGCAGTGGATGCTCGACCTGCGCCTGAAGGGCCTCAAGCTCTTCGGCCGCAAGCCGATGCCCACGTGGGGCTCGGACCTGTCGGGCATCGACTTCGACAACATCAAGTACTTCGTCCGCTCCACCGAGAAGCAGGCGGCCACGTGGGAGGACCTCCCCGAGGACATCAAGAACACCTACGACAAGCTCGGCATCCCCGAGGCCGAGAAGGCCCGCCTCGTGTCCGGCGTCGCGGCGCAGTACGAGTCCGAGGTCGTCTACCACAAGATCAACGAGGAGCTCGAGCGCCAGGGCGTGCTCTTCCTCGACACCGACACCGCGCTCAAGGAGCACCCGGAGATCTTCCAGGAGTACTTCGGCACGGTGATCCCGGTCGGCGACAACAAGTTCGCCGCGCTGAACACCTCGGTCTGGTCGGGCGGCTCGTTCATCTACGTGCCCAAGGGCGTCCACGTCGAGATCCCGCTGCAGGCCTACTTCCGGATCAACACCGAGAACATGGGCCAGTTCGAGCGCACGCTGATCATCGTCGACGAGGACGCCTACGTGCACTACGTCGAGGGCTGCACCGCGCCGATCTACAGCTCGGACTCGCTGCACTCCGCGGTCGTCGAGATCATCGTCAAGAAGGGCGGCCGCTGCCGCTACACGACCATCCAGAACTGGTCGAACAACGTCTACAACCTGGTCACCAAGCGCGCGACCTGCGAGGCCGGCGCGACCATGGAGTGGGTCGACGGCAACATCGGCTCCAAGGTGACGATGAAGTACCCGGCCATCTACCTGATGGGCGAGCACGCCAAGGGCGAGACGCTCTCGATCGCGTTCGCGGGTGAGGGCCAGCACCAGGACGCCGGCGCCAAGATGGTGCACGCCGCCCCGAACACCTCCTCGAGCATCCTCTCGAAGTCGGTGGCCCGTGGTGGCGGCCGGACGTCGTACCGCGGCCTGATCCAGATCAACGAGGGCGCCCACGGCTCGAAGAGCAACGTGCTGTGCGACGCCCTGCTGGTCGACCAGATCAGCCGCTCCGACACCTATCCCTACGTCGACATCCGTGAGGACGACGTCTCGATGGGCCACGAGGCGAGCGTCTCCAAGGTCTCCGACGACCAGCTCTTCTACCTGATGTCTCGCGGCATGCAGGAGGACGAGGCGATGGCGATGATCGTGCGCGGCTTCGTCGAGCCGATCGCGAAGGAGCTGCCGATGGAGTACGCCCTCGAGCTCAACCGGCTCATCGAGCTGCAGATGGAAGGTGCCGTCGGCTGATGGG